>NZ_JBIVXE010000005.1:177455-443339 GCF_044769125.1 Glutamicibacter sp. NPDC090743
CTCCGCAGTGTTCACATCGGTGTTCGCGTCAGTATTCGCATCCGTGTTGGCATCGGTGTTCGCATCAGCGTTATCCGCAGTGTTCACATCGGTGTTCACATCGGTGTTGGCATCGGTGTTCGCATCAGCGTTATCCGCAGTGTTCACATCGGTGTTTGCATCGGTGTTCGCGTCAGTATTCGCATCCGTGTTGGCATCGGTGTTCGCGTCAGTGTTATCCGCAGTATTCTCATCACTGTTCTCAACTACCACGAAGCTTACGGAATCGGTTGATTCGTTCTCGTCCGTTGCAGTAGCTGTGTGGTCACCGGCTGGCACGTTAGGGAACGTGACAGTCCAGTTTCCGTCTCCGTCAACAGTGGTCACCTGATCATTCTGGCCCGGAATCGAAACAGTTACCTCGGTGCCAGCCTCACCGGTACCCGTCACCTCAACTGGGCCAACAGGAAGTACATCACCGTCGATCGGAGTCAGGATATCAACAACGGCCACTGCCGGCGCTTCAGCTGCACGAACTGCTGAGGTGCCTAGGTCAACGCCAACTGCAAGCGCTGTAGCATCAGGCAAGACGTCGATTGCCAGGGCAGTTACGTAGTTAAGCTCTCCCGCTGGTGCCGGAGCCACCATCTGGGCGGCTGCAGGTGCTGCTACAAGGTTGGTAACGTCGGCGCTTGCGATCGTGCCTTGCTCGTTGATGGTGATTTCCAGAACACCTTCAAGCAGTGGCTCGATCGCTCCGTCAATCAGTGGAGCAACCACGTTGGCAACCGCACCATTCAAGGCTTCAGGAAGACCATCGACCACAGCGGTTACTTCCGTCAGAGTCGAATCCAGAATAGCGAAGACCGAATCGACAACAGCATCGAGAACTGCAGTCAAGTCTAGAGTGCCGGAGAGGAGTGACAGGTTGTTGTCTACGGTGAAGGCTTCGCTCTTGCCATTCAGCAGGTCGGCAAGCGAACCGCTTATGTTAATGCCGCCATCAACAACGTCAACGAAGAGAACTTCAGCATTAACATCTGCGGTCAAGGTGAACGTTGCGGCTGCAAGTGCTTCATTCACGGCCGTGGTCAGGTTCGTGACGACCTCGTCAAGCAAGCCTGTCAGCTCGGTGCTGATCTGCTGGGCGATAGCGTCATCCAGCAACTTGGTGTTGGCTGGCTGGTCGTTCAAGCCGCCTTTCAGTAACTTCGAAAGGTCAATATTGACGGTTCCTGCGCCGAGGTTGACGGATACTAGACCCGATTCGGATACCAATTCCTCGGACAGTACACCATTCGCGATTCCTACGACGTCATCCAGTCCGTCGATGGTCAGCTTGGAGTTGGACAGACCGACCTCAGCCACAAGGACATTGAGGTTGATGCCATTGAGAGCAGCAACGAGTTCGGCTACAGTTCCGCCTTCGCCAACCAGGCCATCCAACGCGGTACCGAGTGCGGTCGTGGTAGAAGTTAGGGTTCCATTGAGCTCAGTCAACAGTGGGCTGTGTAGGTCTACGGTTGCCGAAGCAATCTGGTATTCGTGCGTTGGATCCGCGCCATCGAGTCGTTCGGTGGTTGAACCTAGTGCACCCAGCTGCAGTTCAGCAACGTCCAAGACTTCGTTGGTCACGCCGTCCACATTCAGCTGGCCGAACAACTTGGTCAGGTCGATGGTTGCAAGATCGCCGGGCGCCGTGTCCAATGCCAATGCACCGTCTCCATCCAGTACGCCCGCCGAAGCCTTGGCATGGGTTGGAGTGTCAGCGATTGCGAACGACGAGAGCGCGCCGATCTGGCCCAATTCGAGAAGGCCAGATTCATCTTCGCTGATAACTGGAAGGTTGATGGTCGGCAGCGTTAGATCCAGCGCACCGTTAAGCGCAGCTACATTCAACCGGTTCGATTGAGCGTCTGTGGAGCTCGGGTTGGCCGAGAAGGAGTAGCCGGCGTCAGCTACCTCTAGCCCTAGTCCGTCTACATTGATGACCTGTCCGAAAGCTTCTGAATGATCTTCAGGAGCTGCATATGCTGCGGTCACGGTCGGGGCCACGAACAGGCTCGCGACGACTGCGCCAGCTAGCACCGGACGGGCTGCCTTGAGCTTAGCGCCCTTAGCTGGTGGCAAATTATTTGCTTGCACCACTATCCTCCAAAAGTTGGTTGTGATCTAGGAAACCCCAAAGAGCTCCTATTTGACCCTATGCTGGACGAACCCCGGCTCACAGGTTTCTTTCAGCCATTTCTTTGCATACTCAGGTCAAATTTCTTAGCCACGCGGTCAGAATCGATGGCCAGCAGGTAATACTGAGCAGTAATTTAACTTCTTGCCATTAGAGAAAATAACGCACTTACAACAGTTGACCTGAAAATTTACCCAAACAGTGATGTAACAGTATGACAACAACCCCGCAATGCTATCTGTCAAGCCAAGGGATTTGACTAGTTGGCCATAGACTGTGAATCACCTGCTAGCTATCCCCAACTCAGGATGCATTGAGAAGGATTGGCCAGGACAACACCAGTTCGTAGTGATGGAGGATTCTTGTATGTCGCACATCCGCATTCATCTGGCTGATAGTGACCATTTCTCACGGGCCGGGATTGCTGGAGTCTTAGCCGAGGCCAGCGACATGGTGATCGAGCATGTTTCGGATTGCATGTCCGAGGCCGTTCAAGCTGCAACCGAGTTGGAGCCGGACCTCGTCATCCTGGAATCGTCGCTGAATGGGACGGATCTGTATTGCTCGATTCGGGACATCTCCGAGAGTGCACCGAATACCAAGATCGTGGTGTTGGCTGCCCGATACCAGCGGGACGATATCTCCAAGGCCTACGATGCTGGCAGCTCGGGACTGATCTCGAAAAGCTCCATCAGCTCGGAACTGCCCAGCGCATTGCGCATGCTCGCTGCAGGCTACCAACTTTTTGCCCAGCCGTCGGACGGTTGGGAATCGACCGCGAAAATCGTGCGCCGCTCAGGCCAGCAATCCGTCGTGCGCAAGCTCAGCGAACGCGATCGCAGCCTGGTGCGCCTGGTAGCGGCCGGGCTCACCAATTCGCAGATCGCCCGTATCGCGCATATTTCCGAGGGCTCGGTGAAGCTCCACTTGGCGCGCATCATGGAGGAACTGGGCGTCACCAATCGTGTGCAGCTGGCAGTAGTGGCTACAGAATCCGGATTGGTTTCATCTGCAGATCTGCAGATCGCCTGAAACAGAATCGAATCTGGTCAGTACACCGTACGAAGCTGGCTGGCAGGGATCCACATTTCTTCGCCGTCACGGTCAATCTGCCGCCACGCACCCTGGCGCGCAACGATGACCACGGCCGTGTCGGCCGGAAGAATCCGCACTAGCGAGTAATGGTCGCCAGGACCGCGTCTCGCGTTCAATCCGATGGTGGTCAGTGCCCGCTGGTTGGGGACGGCGATCAGCCCGCCCTTGGCTGGACGGGAGGGAATCTCCTGCAGGTACATGCTGGGAACCCAGCCCAGCAATTTGCCGCACTGCACCTGGGACCACAATCCCTGCTGGAGCATCGAACGGACCTTGGACCCCTGGTCAATGACCTTGAGCACCGGATACCCGGTGCCGCTGCCCTTGCGCAGATTCAGCGTTGCCGTCGTAACATGAGTGGCTTCGATCAACGAATAGCGTGAAAGAACTGGCTCGGCCAGCTCATCATCGTCTTCGGCAACTGCCGGCTCGTCAAAGACCGCAGGAATCGCTTCGAGATAGATATTCGGCAGCCAACCGTAGATACGATGCACAAGAACATGCGCCCACGAGCCGTTGACCTCAATCAATACCAGCTCTGTGCCTTGCTCCAAATGGCTCTGCACTACGTAGTGGCGGCCGGCGCCCTTGCGCAGCTTGAGCGAGGCAGTCGTCCGGTGGGTATTGGCAATGGACGACGTCCGAGCCGACTGATGTGGATAGCCCACCTGGTTCACAACCACCTCAAATGAAAAAACTTAGGGAAGCAACCACCGGTTGCTTCCCTAAGTTTATTCCATTTTTAGAAGATGCGTGCTTCGCCGCCTCTTAGGATGCGGAAGAACGCGAGCCGAGCTCTGCATCCAGTCGCAGCAGGCCGCTTCCATCGTTGCCGATCATCCTGACGCGATCCAGGATTTCGCCAACGGTGGCTTCCTCTTCAACCTGCTCATCGATGAACCAGTGCAGCAGCGGCAGGGAGTCGATGTCGCCCTCGGTCTGCGCCAAACGGTACAGCTCGCGAATCGCTCCGGAGACCTTCTGCTCGTGGGCCAAGGAAACTGCGAAGGCATCTGCAACGCTGTTCACATTCACAGTCGGGGCAGGCTGCTCGCCAATCTTCGGGTGGGCCGAGCGGTCGGTCATGTGGGTCATGAACTTTTCCGCGTGCACGATTTCCTCGCCGGCCTGGGCGCGGAACCAGCCAGCAATGCCGGGAAGGCTCAATACGTCCATTTCAACTGCCAGCTGACGGTAAACCGTTGCTGCGGTTAGTTCGAGAGTTACCTGGGTGCTGAAGGCTTCTGCCAGTTTTCCTGTAAGTTCCATGTCATCAGACTAAACCTGTTTTGCCACCTTGTCACCGAAGTTCGGACTCACTTAGTCAAACCTGAATTAGGGAATCATCCCAAGTTGGGATCGAGTTAATGTAGCCGATACTAACCTAACTTAGGCATGCCGATACGATGCTAACCTACTTGCCCAGTCCTGCTCTGCGCAGCGCCTCGGCCATCGCGGTGTTGCCCGGTGCAGCCGGTTTACCCTGCGCGGGCTGGGCCTTGCGGTTCTGCCCAGTGCGGTTCTGGCCAGTGCGGTTCTGGCCCGAGCGCGCCGAACGGCCAGCTCCCGGTCCCTTGCGTTCGCCTGGTCCGGAGTTCCTGGCCTCCGCGCCAGCAGCAGGCAGTTCGTCATCCAGTCGCAGAGTCAGCGAAATGCGCTTGCGCACGGTATCCACTTCCAGCACCTTGACCTTGACAATCTGGCCGGAACTGACCACTTCGCGAGGATCCGAAATGAACTTGCTGCTCATGGCCGAGACGTGGATCAGGCCGTCTTGGTGGACGCCCAGGTCCACGAACGCACCGAAGGCGGCAACGTTGGAGACGGTGCCTTCCATGATCATCCCCGGCTTGACGTCCTTGATGGTCTCGACGCCTTCCTTGAGCGTGGCCGTCACGAATTCGCCACGGGGGTCGCGGGCAGGACGGCGCAACTCGGCAATCACGTCACGAATGGTTGGCTCGCCAAATTGGTCCGTGGCGAAGTCCTGCGGGTTCAGCTCTTCAAGCCGGCGGCCCTGCGCCTCGGCGCTGCTCTGCAGGGTCTTGGCCAGAACATAAGCTTCGGGGTGCACCGAGGAAGCATCGAGTTTCTCCTTGCCGCCGGTAATGCGCAAGAAGCCTGCGCACTGTTCAAAGGCCTTGGCTCCCAGACGCGGTACCTTCAGCAGATCCTTGCGGGTGGCGAAAGGGCCGTTGGCGTTACGGTGATCCACGATGTTGCGGCTCAGCAGCGGTCCCACGCCGGCTACACGGGCCAGCAAGGCAGGGGATGCGGTATTCACGTCGACGCCGACGGCATTCACGCAGTCCTCGACCACCGCATCCAGTGCGCGGTCCAGCTTCGAGGCAGTGACATCGTGCTGGTATTGGCCCACGCCGATGGACTTCGGATCGATCTTCACCAGCTCGGCCAGCGGGTCCTGCAAGCGGCGGGCGATCGATACCGCGCCGCGCAGCGACACATCCATATCCGGCAATTCCTGGCTGGCCAATTCGGAGGCCGAGTAGACCGAAGCGCCGGCTTCCGAGACGATGACCTTGCTGACGCCCTCGCCGCCAAGCACCTTGATGACCTCGGCAGCCAGACGGTCTGTTTCGCGCCCCGCTGTGCCGTTGCCTACCGCAATCAGCGTGGTGCCGTGCTTCTGGGCTAGCTTGGCCAGTACCGCGATGGATTCATTCCATTTATTGGCTGGCGCATGGGGATAGATCGTTGCCGTTTCCACCGATTGGCCGGTCAGGTCCACCACTGCAACCTTCACACCGGTGCGCAGGCCCGGGTCCAAGCCCAGCACGGCCTTGTTGCCGGCCGGCGCCGCCAGCAGCACATCGCGCAGGTTCGCCGCGAAAATCTTCACCGATTCATCTTCAGCGGCTTCGAACAGGCGTGAGCGCAGGTCTGATTCAAAGCGGGTCAGCAGGCGGGCTTTCCACGCCAAACGCACGGTCTGCGCAATCCATTTGGCAGCAGGCGCACCGGTGGGAACGTTCAGCCCCAGGGAGGAGGCGATAGCGTTCTCGTAGGCGCTGCGCGCTTCGTCCAAGGCCTGTTCGTCGCGTGGATCAGCTTCAGCGAGCTGCAGATTCAGCACGCCTTCGCGTTCACCGCGCAACAGTGCCAGGACCCGGTGCGATGGCAAGCGATCAAGTGGTGCCACATAGTCCAGATAATCGGAGTACTTTCCCTGGCCCTCTGCGGTGGCGCCCGAGGCGACGCTGGCACCGATCTTGCCGGTGTTCCACAGGCGTTCTCGCAGTTCACCGGCGAGAACGACATCCTGGGATACGCGCTCGGTCACGATGGAACGCGCGCCGGAAAGCGCATCTGCGTCGGTGGCAAATCCTGCATCCGGGTTCAGGTAGCCGGCAGCCGCCTGCACCGGATCCGTCATTGGGTCCGCGAGCAGCAGATCGGCCAAGGCTTCCAGGCCAGCCTCGCGGGCAATCTGGGCCTTGGTGCGGCGCTTGGATTTGAATGGCAGGTACAGGTCTTCGAGTTCCGCCTTGGTGCTGGCGGCGCGAATCGCCTCGGCAAGCTGGTCGGTCAGCTTGCCGGCTTCGGCGATGGCTTCCAGTACAGCTGCGCGGCGGTCTTCCAATTCACGCAGGTAGCGCAACCGTTCTTCGAGCAGGCGCAGCTGGCTGTCGCTGAGCATGCCGGTAACCTCTTTGCGATAACGGGCAATAAAGGGAACGGTGGATCCGGAGTCCAGGAGCTCGATCGCTGCCTTGACCTGCCAGGGGGCTACCGCGGATTCCTCGGAGAGTTCCCGGGCCAGTTGGGCAATGATTTGCTGCCCCGTTGCGCTGTCATTTGCGGTGTTCTTCTGCTCGCTAGTCACCGATCCATTGTGCATCATGCCATCCGATCTTCAGATGATCGACTCGGTTGGCATTCAGCAGAAACTCAATCTCCATGGCTATGATTTATTGTTATGGGGATTGAGAAAGTTCGAAAAGCAACAGCGCTCGTTGCGATTTCGTGTATGGCTCTATTGAGCACCGGATGCGCATTTGTTGAAGACACCGCGGCCGACGCGGCTAACCAGCTGACCGATGCAGCGTCCAAGGAAATCGTGCGCCAGGCCTGCGCACCGGTACAGGACGGCACCATTGACGCTAGCGAACTTCGTGTCCTCTCGTCCATTGTGAAGTCGGTCCAGGGCGGTGGCCTGCCGCAAGACTTGGTCGATGTGCTCCAGGAGCTCGCCAATTCAGGAGACCAAGCACCCGAAGCGCTGCAGCAGCGCCTGATCGGGATTTGCGACGAGGCTACGGTTTAGCAGCTTCAACGGCACTAGCCATCTGCTGATTTAGAATTTTCCCATGGTCGAAATTCCAAGAAGCGGCAAAGTACGTCTCGATGCGTGGCTGTGGTCAGTACGCATCTACAAGACCCGTTCGTCCGCGACCACTGCTTGCCGTGCCGGACATGTTCGCTTGAACGGCGATCCGGTGAAGGCTTCGCAAACCGTTGTCTCCGGTGATCGCATCCGTGTGCGCAAAGACGGTTTCGACCGCGAGCTGGAAGTCAGCGGGCTGATCTCCAAGCGCGTCGGCGCGCCAGTTGCCGCAAAATGCTACATCGACCACACCCCGCCGCGCGAACGCCTGGTCATTCCCCAGGTACCGATCCGCGAACGCGGCGCCGGCCGGCCCACCAAGAAGGACCGCCGCGAAATGGATCGCTTGCGGGATTCCTGGCAGGCCCCGGATCCAGGTCCTGATCTGTCCTAGGACAGCACGATCGCCGGAACGTCCGACTGGAATTCGAAGATCTGCGCGTAGAAGGCCAATGAGCTTTCCAACGCCTTGATGATGTTCTCCGACTTCCTGAACCCGTGCTGTTCTCCTTCGAAGAGAATGTAGGCATGGGCAATGCCGCGTTCGGCCAGCGCGTCCGCCACGATCTGGGACTGCGCCGGCGGCACCACCTTGTCTTCATCCCCCTGCAACAGCAATACGGGGCAGGAAATCTTCGCCACGTGATTGATTGGCGCGCGCTTCTCGTACAGATCGGCAGCTTCCGGGTACGGTCCGACCAACGTGAACATGTACTGCGATTCGAAGTCGTGGGTGTCCTGCACCAGGCCCACCAGATCCGAAACACCGTAGCGGCTGATGCCCGCGGTGAAGGCATTGGAGAAGGTCAGCGCGCACAGCACGGTCCACCCGCCGGCGCTGCCGCCTTCGATGCCGATGCGTGCGGGGTCGGCAATGCCCTGCGCTACCAGCGCGTTGACCACCGCGACGGTATCGGCAACATCGACTACGCCCCAGGAGCCGCGCAGGCGGTTGCGGTATTCGCGGCCATAGCCTGTGGAGCCGCCGTAGTTCACATCGACTACCCCGATCCCGCGCGAGGTGTAATAGGCAACCGTGGCACTGAGCGTCGGGGAAGCCTGGCTGGTCGGGCCTCCGTGCACGAAGGTGACGAAGGGCGGCAGTTCGCCCTCCATCCCTGCGTAGCCTTCCTGGGAAGGCCGGTAGAGCAACGCGTGGACGGACTGGCCGGCGAGGTTCTTGCACTCGAACTCTTCAACCTCCGGAAGCACCGCTGGATCCGGCAGCTGCGCAATCGCACGGGTCACCGGGTGGTGTTCCAAGGTGTCGAGGTTGATCAAGGTAATTTCTTCGCCCTGGGTCATCGAGGACGTGCCGGCGAGCAGCCACCCGTCACGCAGCGCGAACGGGCGGATGCCGGTGAATGGCAGCGTGAGGTCTTCCAATCCCCCGGTGTCCGCGTGCAAGCGTGCCAGCTTGGTGGTGCCGGTGCCGTAGGAGCACAGCAGGGTGCGGGCGCTTTCTGCCAGGTACCATCGCGTGCCCACCTGCCAGAGCGGGCCGGCGAATTCTGCGGCACGGTCAACCAGCCGGGTGGTGCGTGCCGAGCTGTCCTGGTAGAGGTAGGGGTTCCACCAGCCACTGGCATCGGAGATGAAAGCCAACTGGTCATCATCGAGCCATTCCGGCTGCATGACCGAGACTTCTGCTCCACCGGCAATGACGGTGTCCTCCAGTACGCCTTCTTCGGTGAAGTCAGCCAGGTGCAGCTCGGTGGAGTCCCACGGCATATTCGGATGTTCCCAGCTGATCCAGGACAGCCGGGTTCCCGCGGGGTTCAGCCGTGGCGCTGCAACGAATCGCGCCGGGGCGCTGAGGATGCGGATCTTGCCCGGGTCCTCGGCTGCGCTGCCGTCCAGGGGAACTTGCACGATGTGGCGTACCGGTTCTGCCCGCAGGTCTTCCATGATGGCCAGGATGCTGCCTTCTGGACCAGGGGTGAATTCGGCGAAGCGCAGCTGCGGGTCTGCGTCGACTCCGCTGGCGGGGGTCAGGGCCGCGGCATCGTGCTCCCCTACGGTTTGCCGGTAAACCCGCTGGTCAGCGAAGTTCGCAAAAACAATTGCCGAGGTGCCGCCCTCGATGAGCATCCAGCTGGAGCCACCGTATTCGTGGACCCGGGAGCGCACGTTGAATGGTGCCTGGATGAGCTCTGCACCGGCAGTGCCGTCGGTGCCGTATTCCATCAGCGTGATGCGCCCGCCTTCGGCAGGACGGCCTTCCTGGACAATGAGCTTGTCCGAGAAGAAGCAGGCTCCGCCCAGCGGCTTGGTTCCGGCAGCGACGTCATGCGCGGAAATCGATGATGGCCATGATCCAAAGGGTAAGTGCGTAGGCATATTCTTGATCCTAGCGATCTTTATGACTCATAACGACCCTCGACAAGCATCAATCCGATGCGCTTGGATTGATCCATGACTAGATACGCCGTATTCCTGCGCGGGGTGAATGTCGGTGGGGTCAAGGTCCTGATGAAGGACCTGGCCCAGCTGCTTCTCGCTGCTGGTTTCACCGACGTGAAAACCCTTTTGGCCAGCGGCAATGCGGTGCTCAGCGCATCCAGTTCTGATCCGTTGGAAGTCCAGGAGCACTGCAATGCGGTTCTGGCCGGGCACTACCAGCGGCCGATTCCCACGCTTGTCTGCACCGTCGCGGAAATCCAGCAGCTGTCCCAGCCCTTCCCGCTGCCCTTGCCTGATCCGGCCAGCGAACACCATGGCTACTTCACGCTCTGCGAATCGGCTGAGGATGCCCAAGCGGTGGGCGCCGCTATCCAGGGACTCGCTGGGCCAGGAGCCTATCTGGTCCAGGGCCGTGCCGTAGCGTGGATTGTCCGCAAGGGCGAAAGCACCGCGAATCCCATCGGGAAGCTCATGGCCGCACAGGCAAAGCAACGCATTGTGACGACCCGTAACCACAACACCTTGGTCAAGCTCGCCAAGATTCTTGGCTGAGATCGCCGGTGAGCAATAATTGAGCCTTGACCCACTGATTGACCTGCAAAAGGCCCGGAATGTACATCCTGATCGAGCTCATTGGCATTTTCTTCTTCGCCGTCGCGGGTTCATTGATGGCCGCGCGCCGTGGCTTCGATCTGCTCGGTTCGGCCTTCCTCGGCGGGGTCTGCGGTCTGGGCGGCGGAGTGGTGCGGGATTTGACTCTCAATCAGTCCCCGGCGACTTTCGCGCATCCGGTCTACTTTGTGCCTCCGGTGCTCGCGGCGCTGTGCGTCTACGCGTTTACCCCCGCGGTGCAGAAGCTGCACCGCCTGGTCCAGCTATTCGACGCGGCAGGCCTGGGCCTGTTCTGCGTCACCGGTACGCTCAAGGCCCTGGAACACGACTTCAATCCGGTCACCGCGGTCCTGCTTGGTGTCATCACCAGCGTAGGCGGCGGCTTGATGCGCGATGTCATTTCCAACGTCACCCCTGATTTGTTCAACCCGCGCGATATCTACGCGTTGGCCGCCATGGTGGGTGCCGCGCTCACCGCCGTGGCCTGGCATCTGGGGCTGATGAACGTTCCGGTGGGCGCCGGCATTGCCGCCTTGGCTTTTGCCATCCGCGTGGCTTCCATCCGCTTCGGCTGGTCGGTCCCGTTGGCCGCGGGCCATTGGCATCGCTCCCGCCCCACGCCACCGTCCAGCGAAGGTCCGCAGCGCCACTTCTAGTCGATGCGCTCGAGCTTGCCCAGGTCCTCGGTGCCTGGCGAATCATCTTCGATGGTGCGCGGCGGGTTGATGATGATCGCGCCGACCAGCATCACGATGACGCAGCCGCCGAGCATCGAAAAGGCCGCACCCCATGAATCGGTGGCTTTCTGCACCACGCCGAAGAGCATGGGAACCACCGCGGCACCGGCATAGCCAAGGCCCTGGGCGAAGCCCGAGAGCACGCCTGAACCGTAGGTTGTGCGCGAGCGCAGGTTCATCATCAGCAGCGCAATGGCGAAGGTGCCCTGCCCGAGGCCAGCCAGGCAGATCCACAACGCAGTGTTCTGCGTTGGCGACAGATAGATGCCAAGGTGCCCGGCAATCCAGCACGAGGTGAAGACCAGGACTGCAATGATCGGGTGCTTCAGCCGAGGCACCCAGAGCGGAACCAGCAGGCTGACCGGCAGGCCGAGGATCGCGAAGAGCGCCAGCATGTTGCCAGCTGCCATTTCGTCGAGGCCGCGGTTCTGCAGGTAGGGCGGAAGCCAGGTGAAGTAGACATAGGTCTGCGCCGAGTTCCCGGCCAGGAAAATTGCCAGACCCCAAGCCACTTTGGACTTCCAGGGGTTGATCTTGGCGATAGGCTGCGGATGCCCGCTGGCGTGGACGGGATTATCCGGGCGCTGTGTCCCGCGGTCGGCAACCAGCTGCACCAGCCATGGCACCAGCACGATGCCCGACAGGGCGGCCCAGGAACCAATGGAGATCTTCCAGTCGCTGAGATTGGCCAGTGGAACAGAGAACTGAGGGGCCATCCAGGTGCCGATGGCCAGCATCGTGACGTAGCCGCTGGTGACCATGCCGATACGGTCCGGGAAGTACTTCTTGACCAACGGCGGCAGCACCACATTGCCCATGCCGTAGCCAGCCAAGGTGATGATGGACAGGGCGAGGAAGGAATAGACCTCGGGCATGAAGATCCGCGCGACCTGGCCGATGACAGCTAGGCCCAGCGAGATCATCAGGGTTTTTTCCAGGTCGAAAGCCTTGATCAACCGCGGAGTGAGCAGGCCGAAGACTGCGAAAGCAATGGGCGCGAGCATCGCCAGCAGGCCGGTGGTGAACTCGGTGAACGCGATATCCGCTTCAATGCGGGAGAGCAACGGGGAAACTGACACCACTGCGGCGCGCAGGGACAGTGCCAGCAGCAGGATGCCAAGCAGCGCTCCAACTCGTCCTCTGATTGGAGAAGCAACGCTCTTGTTCTTCATTGATTTCTACCTGCTCGCTATTCGTTGAGGTTTCCCAACTTTTTTATTCTCGAGACCAACTCTAGTAAGCGATTGAGCTCGCCATCAAAATTGCGTTCGTACCAAGTCCCGGGCAGGGCCAGGTTCGCGTAGAGCCCCTCGCCGGCGAGCATCACCAGATGCGCGATGTCCTTGCTGCCGACTTCATCCAGAATGCACCGGTACCAGCGCTCATTGGTGCTCTCGATTTTTTCCGTCGCGGCTTTGACCCCGGCCTGGGCCAGGCGTTGCAGGGCCACCAGGTGCCGATCCAATTCGGTATCGACTTCCGCGCTGGTGCGCACGTAATAAACGGACGCCCCTTCCGCCGAGGTGCGCATCCCCTCGACATCACGGGCAACATGTTCCTCCGCGGCCTCGATGACCGCGTCCGCCAGCGCATCCTTGGAGGCGAAGTGGTAGAGCAGGCCGCCCTTGGAGACCCCGGCGCGTGCGGCCGTGGCATCCAGCGTGGCTGCCCGCTCCCCCTCTTCGCACAAGAGCGCGATATAGGCGTCAAGCACTTTGCCGCGGGCAGCAGGTGGGCGAGCCATAGTTCTCCGTTCCAAGGTGTAGTTCGTGATCGATCTGACTTTACCAACAATTGTAACTATACCGTCTAGACGGTACAGTTAACAATTGCGGGCAAATCGCCGCGCATTCCACTACCTATCCAAGGGCGAACGTCATGACCTCGAATATCTCCGAACGCGTTACAGTGCTCAGCAAGCCGCGCCGTTGGGCGGCACTGGTGGTCCTGCTGTTCCCTGTACTGCTCATTTCCGTCGACAACACCGTACTCTCCTTCGCGGTCCCGGCAATCACCGGAGCCCTGTCCCCCTCGGGGAACCAGCTGCTGTGGATTATCGACATCTACCCGCTGATCCTGGCCGGGCTGCTGGTCCCCATGGGTTCACTGGGCGACCGCATCGGCCGGCGCAAGCTGCTGCTGATCGGTGCGACCGGCTTCGCGCTGGTTTCCGCCCTCGCCGCTTTCGCCACGGATGCCACCCAGCTGGTGGCAGCCCGTGCCCTACTTGGCGTCTTCGGCGCAATGCTCATGCCGGCCACGTTGTCCTTGATCCGCAATATCTTCATGGATGATACCGAACGCCGGACCGCCATTGCGGTGTGGGCGGCGGCCTTCTCCGGCGGCGCTGTGCTTGGCCCCATTGTCGGCGGCGTGCTGCTCGAGCACTTCTGGTGGGGCTCGGTCTTCCTGATGGCCGTGCCAATGCTCCTGCCCCTGCTGATCGGCGGCATGATCCTTGTTCCCGAATCCAAGGACCCGAACCCGGGCCGCGTGGATCCGTTCTCGATCCTGCTGGTGGTCTTCACCCTCCTGCCTTTTGTCTACGCCATCAAGACTGCGGTAACTGCCCCGTGGTACTTCTCGGCCGCGGCCATCGTCCTGGCCATTGTCTGCGGTGCGGCTTTCGTACGCCGGCAGCTCAAGGCCGAACAGCCGATGCTCGATGTCCGCTTGTTCAGCAACGCACTGTTCTCTGGCGCGTTGATGGTCAACCTGATCGGCATCTTCTCGCTGGTGGGCTTCATCTACTTCGTCTCCCAGCATCTGCAGCTCATTGCAGGGTTCTCCCCGCTGGTGGCGGGACTGTGGATGACCCCGGGCCTGGTGCTGACCATGGGCTTCGGATTGCTCTCGGTGGCGCTCTCGCGCCGTTTCGGCACGCCGAACATCATGGCCATCGGCCTGATCCTCTCCGCGGTCGCCTACCTGCTGGTGATCCTGGCCGGGGAGGGATCCAATTCCTTCCTGCTCATGACCGCGTTTGCTGTCCTCGGTACGGGAATCGGCATGACCGAGACCTTGTCCAATGACATGGTGCTCTCCGCAGTCCCGGCTTCCAAGGCCGGCGCGGCATCGGCGATCTCGGAAACCGCCTACGAAGTGGGCTCGGTACTGGGCATTGCAGTGCTCGGTACCATCCTGAATACGGTCTACACCTCGCGGTTGCTCGCGCCCGGCTCGCTGACCGATGCCCAGCTGCAAACTGCCGGCGAGACTTTGGGCGGAGCGCACCAGGTCGCCGCCGATTTGAATGCCGCCGATGCGCAAGCGCTGCTGGGCTCCGCAGCCATGGCCTTCGACCACGGAGTCCTGCTGACTTCCGGCATCGCCGCGGCGTTGTCCCTGATCGCTGCCGTGGTCGTATTCCGCGTCATCAAACCGGCATTTCGGTGAACTCGGCTCACCGCTTAACCAAATTTCTGATTAATTGGTTCAAAGTTATTCATTTGTCGTCACCAAACACGTAGGCTAGGCAATGTAGTTCCAAAGTAATTCGCGAAGTACCCGTTAGAAGTTTGTGAATGTCGTACCACCTCGGTTGACGCGAGCCCCCTTCTAGACGTGAAGTGAATGACTTGGCTGCTTCGCATTATCCGTCTTCCATCCTGGAATTCGGAGGGTGCGCAGATTACAACCAAGCTCGCCAACTAAACCGGCGAGAAACGTCTGAAAGGACCAAATAAGAAAATGGCAACCGGAATCGTCAAGTGGTTCAACGCTGAAAAGGGCTTCGGCTTCATCGCTCCAGACAGCGGCGATCCAGACGTCTTTGCACACTTCTCTGCAATCCAGACCCAGGGTTTCCGCACCCTGGACGAGGGCCAGAAGGTGGAGTTCGAAGTTGTTGAGGGTCCAAAGGGTCTGCAGGCTGCAGACATTCGCGCTCTCTAGAGAAGGTCTTTGGCGCTAACGCCAGACTTAGCCAGGGAACGGCTATCCGCACTGCGGATAGCCGTTCCTTGCGTTTGAGGCGGAAATTACTGGAATACTTCCCGTACGCCACCGGTTGTACCCAGTGTGAAGCTATCTATTCTGGATCTTGCTCCGGTTGAACCCGGGACAACTATTTCCGACTCTTTCAAGTCCTCCGTCCGCTTGGCGCAAACTGCAGAACGCCATGGGTATGAACGCGTCTGGTACGCGGAACACCACAATATGCCCACCATTGCTTCCAGCGCGACCTCGTTGCTGATCAGCCACATAGCCCACCACACCGAGAAGATTCGCCTCGGCTCAGGCGGCATCATGCTGCCGAACCACTCCCCCCTGGTGATCGCCGAGCAGTTCGGCACGCTGGCCGAAATCTACGGCGACCGCATCGATTTGGGCTTGGGCCGTGCACCGGGAACCGACATGACCACCCTGCGTGCCTTGCGCCGCGACCCGTCGGCCGCCGATTCCTTCCCGCACGATGTGCTGGAGCTGCAGTCCTATCTCGCCGGCGAATCCAGGGTTCCTACCGTTCAGGCGACCCCGGGAGCAGGAACCAACGTTCCGCTGTACATCCTGGGTTCCTCGCTCTTCGGTGCCAAGCTCGCCGCCCAGCTGGGACTGCCGTATTCCTTCGCCTCGCATTTCGCACCGGCTGCGCTGCATGAAGCGATCCGCATCTACCGCGAGGAGTTCACCCCCTCAGAGCAACTGGCTGAACCGTATGTCATTGCCGGCGTAGGCGTGCTGGCTGCGGAAACGGCTGAACGAGCGCATGAACTGCTGGACGTTGCCAAGCGCCATCGCGTGGCAAGCTTCATCGGCCGTTCCGCGAAGAAGGAATTCACCGAAGCGGAGATCGATATGCTCATGGATACTCCGCAGGCGCAGCAGATCCTGGACATGATGCGCTACACCGCGGTTGGCACCGGAGAACAGGTTGCCGAATACCTGCGCCACTTCGCTTCGGCAGCTCAGGCAGATGAACTGATCACCATCCATTACCCCACCGAGGAGCACGCTCGACTCGAATCGGTGATGATTACCGCCGAGGCCTGCCAGCTGGCTAGCGACCGGTAATTCTGATCCAGCGCTTGGCTGCCATCAGCAGCAGCGCAACCAGAGCGAGGGTCAAGCAGAATTCCACGCCAATATAGGCGTAATGCCATAGCGATCCGCCATCGGAGACTCCTGCAAGCACCGCATCGGTACGCGCAGACAGACCCGGGCGGATCGCTGCGGTTTTAATCAGCAGCAATAGGCCGACCAGCCCTACGCCCCAGCCCCAGGCCTTGCCGGCAGCGCGCTTGGCCGACCCGGCCACCAGGGCAATGAAGAAGATGACCTCGACCATGTTCATTGCGAAGAAGACGCGGCGTCCAATGCCCAGTCCCAGGGGAATGGTGATTCCGGGTGCGGTGAATTTCAGTGGTGCCTCGATGAATGAAATGCCGATGATCAGGCCGAGCCACAGTGCAGGAATGTAGATGCGTGCAGCCACGGCCCACTGTGCGCCGCGGCTAGCAGGCGCTGGAAGTGGACTAGTCATGCCTCCACAATACGCCCGGTTCTAGCGTGCTTTGCGCAGTCCTGCCAGTGCCCAGACGGCTAGCGCTGCCGCCACCACGGCGCAGCCGATGGAGAAGACCAGGATGCTTTGCTGCTGCCCGAAGACCCCGACGGCCCAGCCCAGCGCGATGACTGGAACAGCACTGCCCAGGTAGGTCACCAGGTATATGGTGGACACGGTTTGGGCATGCTGCTTGTCGTTGACTGCGTCCACCGCTTGAGCGAAGGCAGTGCGGAAGGCCATGCCCTGGCCCAGGCCCACGAAAACCAATGCCGCGATGGCCCATGGCAGCTGGCGATGCTCGGCAGCCACGGCCAGCACTACGGTGGAGGCCGCCATCAATCCCAGACCGATAGGCAGCAAGGCCTTGCCGCCGCGCACGACCAGCTGCGACAGGGCGGATATGCCCAATGGCAGGCCGGCAATCAGGCCAATGACCAGCACCGAATCCAGGCCAAAGGCCTGGGCGAAGTAGCCAGGTGCCAAGGACAGCACGAAGCCGAAGATGGCGAAGCTCAAGAAGCCAACGAGGGCAGCGAGCCAGAACGGTGCCCGGGCCGAGCTGGGGACGCCCAAGCGGCGTGGGGCCAGGGCCTTGCTTCGCTGTCCGCGCTCAGCCAGCGCAATGGCCGGACGGGCCTGCAGGGTGCTCAATGGGACCAGGACCAGCAGCAGCAAGAACGCCTGCACCATGAACACGGTAGTGCGCCCGCCAGGCAGATGAGCCAGCAGTCCGCCCAAGACCGGTCCGAAGGCGACACCGCCCGATGAGGCCAAGAGGGTGAAGCGCGAAGCCCACTCAGGCCGCGCAGGAAGAAGTTCACGCAGGGCCGCGGCGCTAGCACCGGTAGCCAGCGCGACACCGGCGCCCTGCAAACCACGGCCAAGGCACAGTTCCAGCAGGTTGCCGGCCGATCCGAAGACCAGGGTTCCAGCGAAAGAAACAACGACCGCGATCACCAGCGCCGCACGGCGTCCGATATGATCCGACCAATGCCCCACGGTGGATAGGAAGAGCATCAGCGAACAGACGTAGCTGGCAAAGGCCACGGTGGTTCCCATGGCGCCAAGGTGCAATTCGGATTGGAGTGCCGGATACAGCGGGGTGGCCAGGTTGGCTCCGACCAGCAGCAGGAAGCTGACGGACACGGTGATCACCAGTCGAGCGGTCAGCCCGGGGTTCCAGGAGAGTACGCGATGGTTCATAGGCTGCATGCGCAGCTCGCTGATAACCGACAAATTCACTCCCGGGATCAAAGTAGTCCAGACCAGCTGGGCACGAAGAATGCCCAGAAAGAGTTTTTACCGGTGGGGCCACTCGCTGCCCCACCGGTTAGTTGAGCGTTCTGCTTGCGTTTGTCTACTACAACAGAGCGTTCACTCACTAATATCCGCCTGCTGAAAGCAACGAGAGAGATTTCTTGCTAGCATTTGAGCAGATTGTTCAAAATTTTGTCCCCGCAGATAACCCGGAGTGAGCATATAGTGCGATTAGACGATGTAGACCTGAAAGTGCTGCTCGCACTGATCAAGGATCCCCGCATCCAAATCTCTGAACTCGCAGATGAGGTCGGTGTTGCGCGCAACACAGCTCAGTCGCGATTGCGCCGTTTGCAGCGCGCCGAAATCCTCCGCGACGGCGGCCGCGACATCGATCTGAGCAAGCTCGGCTACGACGTCCTGGCCTTCGTGACGTTGGAAGTGAACCACCGCGATCTGGATACCGTGGTCACTGCGCTGCGCCAGATCCCCAGCGTGCTGGAAATCCACGAGACCTCCGGACGTGGCGATCTCTGGGTGCGGCTCATCGCCACCGACACCCACCAGCTGCAATCAGCACTGCGCCAGATCCTGCGCGTCAAGGGTGTCACCCGTTCGGAAACAACCTTCGCGCTCCATACGCACCTGGCCTACCGTGCCGCTCCCCTGCTGGAGCACTATGCCGAACATGACCACTGAGAAGTCATTCACTGTCAGCTGCAGAAAACAAGTCTTTCGTTTCCCGAAGCAGCGTCCTACTCTGGTGATACGAGAAGTCACGAGGTAAATCCCCGGCTTCCGGCGGATCCCTCGTATTCGACGAAGGAGTACGCAATGACGAAGGATTTCGACACCACAGAATTTGCGCCGGAGTTCGGCAACGACATCTACGAACCGGATGACGGACGCGATTCCCAGGCTTATGAGGGCTCAAGCGACATGCCGGAAACCATGCGCAACCTCGACCCGCTGGCACAGCGCAATTACCTCTACGACGATGACCTGGAAACCGAAGACCAGCTCGACAACGAATTCGCCGCAGACGATGACGACGACGAGGAAAGCACAGAGCTTGATGACCTTGAGGACGAACTCTAGGCCGTGGGCTAAGCAAATCTTTGGCTAAAGGCCATAGACTTTAGAAGTGATTAATCCAGTTCATCTGCGCACATTGCTCGAAGTGGTGGCGCATCGTTCCTTTGCCACGGCTGCAACCCGCTTGGGCTACACGGCCAGCGCTGTCTCCCAGCAGATGACAGCGTTGGAGCGAAGCACCGGTACCACGCTGTTCCTGCGCGGCGCACGCTCCATCACCCCGACACCAGGCGCCCTGCGCATGGTGCGCCACGCCAAACGGGTGCTCACCGACCTCGACGCCCTCATGGCAGACGTCGCCACCATCTCCACCGAAGCTACCGACCTTGAGGAAATCAAGCTTGGCATCTTCCCCTCGCTGGCGACCTACGCGCTGCCGCAGATCCTTAAGGCACCGGATTGGTCCTCCTTGGGCATCAACCTGCGCCTGTGGATCGGCGAACCCCAGCAAACTGTCGCAGGCCTTGGCACCGGCGGCGACCTCGACCTCGCACTGATCTTCCAGGTGGGACCCGGCGGACTGTCGTGGCCAGCGTCCCTGGAGCGCACCTGGTTGGGCGATGACCAGTTCCGGGTAGTGATCCCGGCGTCCTGGCCCATCGCTGAAGACGCCCAGCTGACCGTGGACCAGTTGGCCGAATGGCCATGGATCTTCCACCACCCGGGCACCTCGGATGCCACCTTGATTTCGCGCTTGTTCTCTTCCTACAACATCCACCCGCAGGTGGCTGCCTACTGCGACGACTTCAATGCGTCGCTGAGCCTGGTTTCCTCGGGACTGGGCGCCGCCCTGGTTCCCGATCTGGCCATGGCCAACGCTCCGGAAGGCATCCGCATAGTTGATGCCCCCGAGATTCGCCTGGCCCGCTCCATCTTCGCGTTGAAACCGGAGAATTCCAAGAAGCCGAAGGCCGCGCTGGTATTGGACCGGCTCGCCCAGGTGCTCTCCCGCTGATTCGTTGCGCCGCGGCGCCACTGGTGCCTGCATCCGTCCCAAGAAAGAGGAATGTCCCGGTGGAGAACCAGACACCTGCATCTTCCAGCGATCGCGTAGTCATCGCGGCCGTGCATGGCCCAATCGGCCACATCGAGCTGAACCGTGCCAGCAAGCTCAATGCATTGACCCTGGAAATGCTCACCGAGCTGGGCCGGGTGCTGCGTGCGTGGGCCGTGGACCCGTTGATTTCGCTGGTGCTGCTCACCGGCCGCGGCGAACGCGCCTTCTGTGCCGGCGGAGATATCGCCGATTTCCACGCAGCAGTCACCACCGGACGCCATCAGGACTTCGTCGATCTGCTAGCGAGAGAATTCGAACTGGATTACCTGATCTCCACCTATCCCAAGCCCCTGATCACCTTGGCCCATGGCATCACCATGGGTGGGGGCATCGGCTTGGCCTCGCACGCACCGGTGCGCCTGGTGACCGCGAACGCCACCATGGGAATGCCCGAAGCGAAGATCGGCTACACCCCGGATGTGGGAGGCAGCCACCTGCTGGCCAGCGCGCCGGGCCACTTCGGCGAGTTCTTTGCAATGAGTGCGCAGTCCTTCACCGGTGCCGATGCCGTACTTCTCGGTTTTGCCGATGCCGTTGTCACCGAGGACTTCGCCCAGAACATCCTCGATGAGCTCGATGAGTTCGCGGGGCTGAATGCCGGAGAGATCGCGGCGGCTATCGAGGTCATGCACGGTGCGCCCGAGTCCTTCGCCTTGGAACTGGACCGCGGCTGGATCGATCATGCTTTCAGTGCCGCCACCCCGCAGGAAGTCTTGGCACGCTTGGAGCAGATGGTCCATCCTTCGGCGCAGCGTGCCGCGCAAATGCTGGCAGCGAATTCCCCGACCAGCGTAGCCAGCGCGTTCTACAACGTGCGGGCTGCGCGTGAGGAGCAGGACCTGCGTTCGGCCTTGGACCGCGAACTGCGCCTGGCCCGCTACCTGATGCACCGTGCCGATCTTGCCGAGGGCATCCGTGCCCAGGTCATCGACAAAGACCGCAACCCCACGTGGATTCCGGCTTCGCTGGAGGAAGTGGACCACGAGGCGTTGCGGTCTCTGGCTGCTGATTCGGAAGGCTAGCTGTCAGCTCCCGGCTTGCCTTCTGGCCGGGTGACATCTGCATGTACCGGGCGCACCTTGGCTGAATCCCTGGGCTCGATGCGCGGGGCGTTCACTGCATCGGCTGGTTCGCGAACCACCGATGGGGTGATATCCACGCTCTTGGGTGCCGCGTAGTCCAGCGGTGCGTGCTCGCCGAAGTGGTCCGCGTCGGCTTCATTCCAGTCTTCCATCCAGGAACCTGGAATATCCTCGAGCAGCTCGCCGGGACGCAACCACTGGAACAGCGAGGCGTAGGAGCGAGTGGACTGCAGGTTCACCCGGCGGCGCAGCATCCGGGTGTTCAGCTGCTCCGGGCTGGTCAGTCCCATCGATGCCATGATCTGCGCGCATTCGGTGACGGTCAAGCGATGGTAGTTGTAGACGCGGTGGCCCTTGTCCTCCACATCCAGGGCACGCATCAGGCGCTTGTTCTGCGTGGCTACGCCTACGGGGCAGTGGTTGGTGTGGCACTGCTGGGCCTGGATGCAGCCGGTGGCCATCATCATGGAACGCGCCGAGAAGGTGAAATCCGCTCCCTGGATCAGCCGCT
Organism: Glutamicibacter sp. NPDC090743; assembly: GCF_044769125.1. NCBI lineage: Bacteria > Bacillati > Actinomycetota > Actinomycetes > Micrococcales > Micrococcaceae > Glutamicibacter > Glutamicibacter sp. NPDC090743. The sequence continues at coordinate 199,320 of NZ_JBIVXE010000005.1, forward strand.
TGATGATGTCGGAGCCGTTGGCGACCTTGCCTGCCGCGGCGAGGCGGATTTCGTCGCGCAGTCCGGCACCCACCAAGGTGTTGTGCACCAGCATCAAGCCTTCGGTCAGCGGGGCGCCAACATGGTCCTCGTATTCCAGCGGCGCAGCTCCGGTGCCGCCTTCAGCGCCATCAATGGTGATGAAGTCCACCAGGATGCCGGTTTCCAGCATGCCCTTGCACAGGGCCATGACGTCGGTGCGGGAACCAACGCAGAACTTGATGCCCACTGGCTTGCCACCGGAGAGGTCGCGAAGCTTCGCTACGAAGTGCATCAATTCGCGCGGGGTGGAGAATTCTGCGTGGCTGGCCGGTGAAATGCAGTCCACGCCCATCGGGACATCGCGGGCCTCGGAGATTTCCGCGGTGACCTTGGCCGCCGGCAGCACGCCACCGAGCCCGGGCTTGGCGCCCTGGGAGAGCTTGATGGTGATGCCCTTGACTTTTTCATGGTTCGCCTTGGCAGCGAAGGTTTCGGGGTTGAAGCGGCCCTGCTCGGTACGGCAGCCGAAGTAGCCTGAACCGATTTCCCAGAACAAGTCCGCCCCGTATTCCAGGTGGTACTTGGTCAGCCCGCCCTCACCGGTTTCATGGACGAATTCGCCCATCGCGGCGCCCTTGTTCATCGCCAGCACCGCGTTGGCAGAAAGCGAGCCGAAGCTCATCGAGGAGATATTCATCAGCGAAATCTCATAGGGCTGCGAGCACTGGCTGGACCCCACCCGTACGCGGTGCTGCGATGCCACGGGGGCTACCGGAGCTGCCGAATGCAGCAGGTATTCGTGGCCGACTTCATTGACATTCAGCTCCGTGCCGAAAGCCTTATGGCTATCGGCGCCCTTGGCCCGCGCGTAGATCAGCGAGCGGGTGTCGCGGTTGAAAGGACGGCCATCGGTATTGCGCTCAATGAAATACTGCTGGATCTCGGGGCGGATGAATTCGAAGAGGTAGCGGGCGTGCCCGACAATCGGGAAATTGCGCAGGATCGCATGCTTCTTTTGCAGCAGGTCCCTGATGCCCAGAATCACCAGCAAACCGGTGAGCACGACGAGGATCCACCACACCCATTCCCCGGAGGTGCCGGCCAGGATTGCGGTCACCACGAAGCCAGTGAATAGGACAGCCAGGAACAGGAGAACCACTATTCGCATCATGATGCGAGCCTAGTACCTCCCCGCTGCCTTGTCAGTTCCATCCATTGGGCGAGGCGTGGATCAGCTTGGCAAAATCCGGTCCGCTTCGCGCACGGCCATGCGGGAGAACAAGGATTGCCCATCGGCCAATAGCGCTGGCGCCGCACCGCGTTCCAGCACCACTCCTTCATGGAGCACCAGCACGTTCTGCGCCCGGGCCAGGATCGATAGCCGGTGGCTGATCATCAGCACCGCCATCCCTTCACCGCGGCGGCGTTCCACTGCTTCCAGGACCAGCTGTTCGCTGCGTGCATCCAGGGCGCTAGTGGATTCATCGAGGATCAATACCGCGGGGTTGCGCAGCAGCGCCCGGGCCAGGGCCACGCGTTGGCGCTGGCCACCGGAAAGCCGGGCAAAGCGATCCCCCAACCGGGTCTGCAATCCGGCCTTCTGCTGGCGCAGCCAGGGGCCCATGCCCAGCTCGTCGAGGACCTGCTCCATCTCGGCGTCGCTGATCCCTTCCGCACCCAGCAAGAGGTTCTCGCGCAGCGTTCCACGGATCATCACCGCCTCTTGTGAGACCAGGATGATCCGGGTGCGCAGCTGCGCCAAGCTGGCGGCCTCCAGCGGCACATCGCCGAAGCTGGCGGTGCCGGCAGCTTCCACCGAGCGCACCAGGGCTGCCGCGACCGACGATTTGCCGGAGCCGCTTTCGCCCACCAATGCGAGCAGGGAGCCTGGTTCCAGCTCGAAATCCACGCCGCGAACTACCCGATGGCGCTCGAAGGCAACCGACAGATCCGCCACGCGCAAGGTGCCGGAAGCAGGAAGGGGAACCGGGTTGGCGGGTTCGGAAACCGGATGGCTGGTTATCGCCGTGGCGTACAGCCGGCGAGCGCTGGCCAGCGAATCCTGCAGGCCCAGGATGAACCCGTCTACCGCGCGCACCGCTTCATAGGAAGGGACCAGAGCACAGCACAGCACGATCAGCGTGCCGAACTGCCCGGCGGTTCCCAGCAGGACAAAGAGCGCGAGCAGGCTGCCCCAGACCACCAGCTGGGTCAGCGTGGCCCGTACCGCGCTCACGGTTCCGGCCGAGCGCGCCGCTTGCCGGCTTTCGTGCAGGCTTTCGCGCATCCGCGCCATGACGGGTTTGCCGGCATTGAATCCGTGAATCACGTCGATGCCGGCAAGCGCGTCGGCCAGTAGCTGGTTCTGGGTGCCGCGAGCACTGGCGGTGGCCCGCGCGGTACGGCGCAGGGCGCCGACGCCAAGGGCCGGGATGGCCAGCCCGATCAGCACGTAGCCGGCGAGCAGCACGAGGGCCGGTTGCATGCCGAATACCGCCCAGGTTCCCCAGGTTGCCAGGCCGCTGACTGCCACTGCCGCCACCGCCGGGGGCAGGGTGTGGGCGAAGAACACTTCAACCTTGTCGATGTCGCTGGTGGCCTTGGCGAGCATGCCGCCGGAATTCTTGCTGTCCGCGGCGAATGGCGCTTGGCGTTCAAATGCCTGGTACATGCGGTTGCGCAGCCGCGCCAGAGACAGGAAGGCCACCCGGTGCCCTACATACTGCTCCAGGTAGCGCACCGCCCCCTTGGCCAGCCCCAGCAGGATGACCACGGCGATCAGCGGTCCCCAGCCAAGGTCCAGAGGCAGCTGCGCACCGCCCAGGTGCAGGGCTTTGGCCAGGCCGAACCCGGCCACAGCGTAGATCCCCAGCGAAGCCAGGCGAGTGGCGCAGGCCAGCACGCAGGCCAGCAGCAGCGGCGGGAGCAGGTCCTTGGTGCTGCCAATCAGCCAGGCGACGGTTTTGATCGTGGAGATTTTCTGCGTGCGCATTAGTTCCCCTCCCCCCGCTGGCTCCGGCCACTGGCATGCAGCGCATCAGCGCGTTGGCGGAATCCGTCCATGGCTTCCTTGAGATAGCCGTCGGCGGCCAGCAGCTCGTCACGGCGTCCGGCCTGGATGAGCTGCCCGTGGTCCATGACCAGCACGTAGTCGTAGTCGGCCAGCAACCCCAGCCGGTGGGTGACGGTGATGACCGTGGTGCTGCGGTCCAAGGAGCGCAGGGTCCCGAGCACGTCCGCTTCGGTCTTGACGTCCAAGGCGCTGGTGGGCTCATCGAGCAGCAGCACGGGACGCTGCGCCAGCAGGGCGCGGGCCAGCGACAGGCGTTGGGCCTGGCCGCCAGAAAGCCGTGCCCCGCCCTCGCCCAGGCGTTGCGCCAATCCCCCGGGTTGCGCCTCGAACCACGCTCCCATGCCGACCTGGCGCAGCGCCAGGAGCAGTTCGCCGTCGGCAGCCTGGGGCGCACCGAGCAGGAGGTTCTCGCGCAGGCTCATGCCGAAGAGCGTGGCGTGCTGTTCCACTACGGCGGTATTGGCCTTCAAGGTTGCCGGGCCCATGGCTTGCCGGGCATCGCGGATGGTGCCGGAGGAAGCTTCGAGCTGGCCCTGGAGCACGCGCAGCAGCGTCGTCTTGCCGCTGCCCGAGGGGCCGATGATGGCAGTACGCGAACCGGCCGGGAAATGCCAGGAAATTTTGTCCAGCGCGTGGTGCCCGCTGTCGTAGCTGGCGCTGACTTCTTCCAGGATCAGATCGCGGTGGCGCAGGTCCACGTGCAGCGGATTGGCCATGGAACGGTGCATGGGGATGTCGGCGACTTCGGCCAGTTTCTTCTCGGCAGCCTTGCCGGTCATCCCGATGTAGAAGAAGCTGCCGACGTAGTTGACCGGGGCGAGCATCAGGAAGCTCAGGATCACCAGCGACAGGGCAGAACCCGGGGTGATGGCCCCGGAGCTGGCGCGCCACCAGGCCAGCAGGGTGGCACTGGCGAGCAGCAGCACGGCGAAGCTGGAATCGATGACCAGCAAGATCAACTGGTTGCGGGCCAGCAGCTTCATCACTTGCTGGCGTACGCGTTCGGTGGCCTGCTCGATGCGCGATCCCATCCACCGGCTGCCGCCGTTGAGCCTGAGCATGCCCAGCGAGCGCAGTGCGTCCAGGAAGGTCGCCGAAAGGATGCCCTGGGCTCGGCGGTACTCGCCGTTCGAGGAGCCGAAGCGCCGCTGGAAGCCCAGGACGATGACCGGGACCAGCGCGGTGGGAACCAGCAGCACCAGTGCGCTGAGCGGATCGATGGCAAAGGCGATGAAGCACAGGATCAATACCGGGGTGGCTACCGCGGAGATGGCCGGGCCGATGAAGCTGGAACGGTATTTCACGGACCGCTCCACCGAGTCCATCGCCGCATGCAGCAGCTCCCCGTCGCCGGAGGCGCGCACCGCCAGCGGGCCGATGGACAGATAGTGCTTGAGCAGCTTCATGCGGTGGTACTCGATCAGGTCGAGGCTATTGCGCGAGATCACCACCGGGATCAAGAAGGTGGCAACCGCCATGATCAGCAGTTCGCCGAAGGCGCTGGCATACCATTGGGTGCCCAGCGGCCGATGGGCCATGAGTTCATCCAGGCCTTGGCCCACGACGATCACCAAGCCGGCGGTTCCAGCCGCGGCACTGAGGCTCAGTGCCACCACGATGGCTGTTGCAGCCGAAAATATTCCAAAGACCCTACGCACCCTCCTATCCTAGGGCAGAGCCCACCGGCAGTTCCGCGCCGTGGGGCTTGCCGGCAAGGCTGGGCCGTGAAGCGTCATACATTGCCCGTGATGCGCGTTGTGCGCGAAACTGGAGTGCATGAGCACCCCGGAGCTGAAACAACGTCCACATTCTGTCACCTTGCGATTCCTCGCGGCACCAACCGACGTCGATGTTACCGGGATTGTTCCTGCGGGCACCGTTCTGGAGTGGGTCGACAAGGCCGCCTACGCCGCGGCGGTGGGATGGTCCTCCAGCTATTGCGTCACCGCCTATGTAGGCAATATCCACTTCGAAGACCCGATCCACTCCGGAGATCTGGTGGAAGTGACCGCTTCGGTGGTGTACACCGGAACCAGCTCCATGCACATCCATACCGAGGTGTCCTTCAGCGATCCGCGCGAATTGCGTCCGGTGAAGTCCAGCAGCTGCCTGGTGATCTTCGTAGCCGTCGGCGAGAATGGCAAGCCAACCCCGGTTCCGGCATTCACCCCGGGGACGGCCAGGGAAATCGCCATGCGCGAGAATGCGCTGGCGCGCATTGAGATCCGCGAGCAGATCGTCGCGTCCATGAATGAACAGGTATACACCGATGAAGGAACCGCCGAACGCGTGACGCTGCGCTTTTTGGCGGCGCCCACCGATGTGAACTGGGGCGGCAAGGTCCACGGCGGCATCGTGATGAAGTGGATTGACGATGCCGCTGAGCTGTGCGCGGCCCGCTACTGCCAGCAAGAAACCGTTGCGGTGTTCTCCGGCGGCGTGCGTTTCTACCGTCCGCTGCTGATCGGCCACCTGGTGGAGGTCGAGGCCCGCCTGGTCTACACCGGAAACAAGGGGATGCACATTGCGGTGCATGTGCGCTCTGGCGATCCGAAGATCCGGGAAATGCAGCTGACGACCTACTGCCTGACCGTGATGGTGACCCGCGATGAAACCGGCACCGCTGTTCCGGTCAAGCCCTGGGTGCCCGTCACCGGGGAGGACAAGCGGCTGTGGAATCACGCCCGCGACTTGCTGGCCATCCGCGCCAACGCGCCTGGCGGTTACACCCCAATCCATATGGCCAAGGAGAACGCCAAGTGAATGCAGCAAAGCCCTTCGTCAAAGTGTGCGGTTTGTCCACGGCCCAGGACGTGCAAACCGCTGCGGCCCATGGTGCTGACGCCATCGGGTTCGTGCTCACGCCCAGTGCCCGGGAAATTTCCGCGCAGCGCGCCGCCGCATTGGTGGAGGCGGTTCCCGCAGGCATTGCCACCGTGGCGGTATTCCGCGGCGAAGAGATCCAGACGGTGCTTCAGCGTGCTGCGGACGCCGGCGTGAGTTGGGTGCAGCTGCACGGGCAGCGCACGGCAACGGATGTCAGCACCGCCCATGAGGCCGGGTTCAAGGTCATCCGCGCGGTGCGGCGCGATGACCCGGAAGAGCAGTTTGCCGATTGGGGCGAAGATCTGCTGCTCATTGACGCCTCGGTCCCCGGCAGCGGCGAAAGCTGGGATTATGCGGCAGTGAAGGATCTGGCCGCTGGGCGGCGCTGGCTGGTGGCCGGCGGACTGTCCCCGCAGAATGTTGCTGATGTCCTAGCTGCGTCCAGCGCTTTCGGCGCCGATGTCTCCTCGGGCGTCGAATCATCGCGCGGAGTCAAGGATCCCGAGCTGATCGCCATGTTCATTGATGCGGCCAAGGCTTCGCCGAACCCCGCACGCTGAGTCCCCCGGCACGGCATGGCGGCCCGGTCCAGCAGGAATTGCGCGAGTGAATTGATTCAGCGGATCCAATTGTGCGGGGCCGGCTTGCGGGTGCTGGGCAGCGCTCCGTCCTGGCGCCACTGGTGCAGCCACTCGGGCAGCACCATATCTGCTGGCAGTTCCAAGCCGACCGCAGCCAGGATTTCCTCGTTGGAAACCGCACCCTTTTTCGAGGTCATCCGGGTGGCGACATAGGCGCGAGCGTAGATTTCGCCCTTCACGACGATGCGCTGCTCGAAGAAGATGCACTTGTCGTCCATGCCGATCAGCCGGGTTTCCTGGGAGAACTTGGTTCCCAGGCGCACCGACTTGCGGAAGGTGATGGTCTCGGTCTGCACGACCGGAACCCATTTATTCCTGGACATGATGTCCCAGACACCGGAACGGAACATCAAGTCGAAGCGTCCGAGATCGAAGATCGAGAAGTACATGCCGTTGTTGATGTGGCCGGCAAAGTCGATATCGGTCAGCGTGGCACGCATGCCCACTGAGCTGGTGTCGAACATGGACAGCTTGGAAGCCTTCTTGCTGTTCAGGTAAACCATGAGGATTCGGAAAATCATGTGCATACCATCACATTACTGCCTAGTAACCTTTCTGCCTAGCGCATTTCCTCCCGGGTCAACGCCAGGGGTAAGCCTCCAGGCTCATGCCCGGAAAACCGCAGACCGGTAAAGTCGTTTCCAATGCCTGGCCAACGAGATGATCAAGGAACACCATGTACCGACTCCCCGAGCTAGTACACCGGAGGCTCCCAACGCTGCCTCCGATGGATTGGGAACGTCCGTCTCCGGATAAGAAGAGCTTGCGCCGCGACATTATCGTCGCTTCGGGCTTCCTCCTGCTGGCGCTGGCCATGCACGAACTCCTGCTCTCCCTGACCGAGCAAGAGAACGCGCCCGATCCCCTTCTCGCCTATCTCGTGCTTGTGTCCCTGATCGTGCCGCTGATGTTCCGCCGGCGCTGGCCCATCACCATGATGCTCATCGGTTCGGCTGCCTTCGTGGGCGCCGGAAGCGAAAATACCTACCAAGTCGGCATGGAGCTCTGCGCGCAGCTGGCCTATTTCATCGGCATCTACACCGCGGTCACGTGGTCGAAGAACCGCCGGGGACTGTGGATAGCGATGAGCGTGGTGCTGCTGTTCATGGCCACCTGGGTGATCGTCACCTTCTTCACCTCCGACTTGCTCACGGCCACCGGAACTTCCATGGTCGAGGATCCAGCAGGCGTGCTGCCGACGTCAACGGCCTTCATCTTCTACAACCTGCTGATGAACCTGCTGTACTTCGGCGGCGCGATCTTCCTGGGCATGGTCAGCTGGACCAATGCCTACGCCAGCCAAATAGTGGAAACCCAGGCCCAGCGCATTGCCGACCAGTCCCAGCAGCTGGCAGACCGTGCGGTCAACGAGGAACGGCTGCGCATCGCCCGCGAGCTGCACGATGTCATTGCCCACCACATTGCCTCGGTGGGAATCCAGGCTTCGGCCGCCCGCATGGTGCATGAGCGCGATCCCCAGCAGTCCATCGAACTGATGCGCGGCATCGAGTCCTCGGCACGCAGTGCAGTCAGCGAAACGCGGGCACTGCTGGGCGTATTGCGCGAACATCGCGGACCGGAGGATTCGCCGAACAGCGCTGAGGGGGCACGGAACCCCGAACCCTCCATGGCGCAGCTCGATGAGCTGATCGCAGCCAATGAACGCCAGGGACTGAGCATCCAGATCTCCCGCGATGAACACCAGCCCGGCTTCATTTCCGCTCTGCCGGCAGGCCTGTCGCTCGCGCTCTACCGCATCAGCGGCGAAGCCTTGGCCAATGTCCGTGCGCATTCCACGGCCCGCACAGCTACCTTGTCGCTGCGTTCGGGAACCGATGCCGATGGCGCATGGATAGAAGTCGAGGTCACCGACAGCGGCCGTCCCCGGCCGGATTCCGCCGGTGGCGGCTACGGCCTGCGTGGCATTCGCGAACGCGCCAAGCTGCATCACGGGCTAGTGGAAATCGGCCCGCGCATTCCGCACGGCTGGCGTACCCGGGCCCGGTTGCGCGTGGTTTCCGACGCGGCAACTAGACTGGCAACATGAGCAAAATTACCGTGGTGATCTGCGATGACCAGTCGCTGATCCTCTCGTCGCTGAAACTGATCTTGCAAACCGATCCGCAGATCCAGGTCATCGGCACGGCAGGCAACGGCCAAGCGGGCCTGGAAATGGTTCGCGAGCTGAACCCCACGGTGGCGCTGATGGATATCCAAATGCCGCAGATGGACGGCATCGAAGCCACGAAGCTGATCGCCAGCACCACCCAGACCAAAGTCATTGTGCTGACCACCTTCAACCGCGACGACTACCTCTTCGAGGCCATGGATGCCGGGGCCAGCGGGTTCCTGCTGAAGAATGCAGAGCCTGAAATGCTGGTGGCCGCCGTGCACCAGGTGGCCGCCGGCCACGGGCTGCTCTCCCCCGAAGTCACGCTCAAGCTCATCCAGCGTGGCACCGGCGCGGTCCCTGCCGCGGATTCGGCAGCGGCAACTACCGAGGCCCAGCAGCTGGAAAAACTCACCGAACGCGAACGCCAGGTACTCTGCGAACTGGCCCAGGGCAAGAACAACCAGGAAATCGCCGCAGTGCTCTCCTTGTCGGAAGCCACGGTGAAAACCCACCTGTCGAACCTGTTGGCGAAGCTGCACCTGCGCGACCGGGTGCAGGGCGTGCTATTCGCCCACCGCGCCGGACTCATCCAATAGTTTCATTCTCCAGACGGAGCGCAAATGCTGCTTAGTTTCCTAAGCTGATGAGTAGAAACAATACTTGGCAGAGGAAAACATGCTTGAGCTAAACCATGTGTCACGGTCATTTGCACAGAATTTGGTGCTCGATGACATCAGCTTCACCGTACCTGGCGGCGCGCTCACCGGATTCGTCGGTGCCAACGGTGCCGGCAAGACCACCACCATGCGCATCATCATGGGATTGCTCAGCGCCGATTCCGGTTCTGTTTCGCTCAACGGCCAACCGCTCAATGGAGCCACCCGCCCCAACTTCGGCTACATGCCCGAGGAACGCGGCCTGTATCCCAAGCAGCCGGTCATAGACCAGCTGGTCTACCTCGGACAGCTCCATGGCCTGTCCCGCTCCGGAGCACGCAAACGGGCCATGGAACTGCTGGCCCGTTTCGGATTGGCTGACCGCGCCAAGTCGAAACTCGAATCCCTGTCCCTGGGCAACCAGCAACGCGTTCAAGTCACCGCAGCACTGCTGCACGAACCCGACGTGCTCATCCTCGACGAACCTTTCAGCGGACTTGACCCGATCGCGGTGGACGCAATGAGCTCCATCCTGCGCGACTACGCAGCGCGTGGCGTACCGGTGCTCTTCTCTTCGCATCAGCTGGATCTGCTCGATGTGCTGGTGGACCATCTGGTGATCATCCAGGGCGGCAGGATCCTGGCCAATTCATCGGCAGCCGGGCTCCGTGCGACGCAGGCCTCCCGGCACCGGTTGTCCCTGGGCTCCGACACGGGCTGGCTGCGCAATGAACCGGGGGTCACCGTTATCGATATTTCAGGCCATGACGCATTGGTGAATTTCGATTCCGAAGCCGATGCCCAACGCGTGCTCGCCACCGCCATGAGCCGCGGGCCCGTCGCAGAGTTCGCGGTCCATCGCCCTTCGCTGGCCGACATCTACCGGGAGATCATCAAGTGAACACCACCACGGCTCCATGGCTCATTGTCGCCTTGCGCGAAGTCGAAACCAAGCTGCGCGACAAAGCTTTCATCATCAGCACCATCGTGACCTTGCTATTCATCATCGGATCGGTCGCCCTTACCGGTTTCCTCGCCAATCGCACGTCGAATTTCGCCGTGGCGGCCACCGACGATGCCAGTTTCCGGGTGCTGGAGCAGGTGATCCAGGATCGCCCCGAAGACGTGGAATTGAGCATTTCCAGGCTCGCTCCTGAACAGGCGGAGCAGCAGCTATCCGCTGAGCGGCTGAACGCGACCTTGTCCGGTTCGGCCGATGCGCAGGAATTCACGCTGACCGGTTTCAACGCGGTCGACCAAGAGCTCAGTTCTCTGGTCCGCGAAGCAATGAAAACCGTGAAGACCGATCAGCTGCTGGCCGAGGCCGGACTGGAATCAGCTGGCCTGCCCGATAACGAGGACCTCATTCTCGATCAGCTCCATGGCGATTCCGAACGGGCCGCGATGGCCAGTGCCATGGCGCTGGTCTTCTCATTCCTCTTCTACATGGCCGCATTCCTCTTCGGCATGCCCATCGCCAATTCGGTCATCGAGGAGAAGCAGAACCGCGTGGTCGAGATCCTGGCCAGCACCATCCGGCTGCGCCAGCTGCTGGCAGGAAAAATCATCGGGAATGTCGTTCTCGCAATGATCCAGCTCCTGGCCTTCCTCAGCATTGGCTTGCTGGCTGCCTATATTTCCCCGATCCAGATCCCGTTCCTCGGAGTTGTCACCCAGGTGGCCGGGTGGTTCGTGGTGTTCTTCTTCGGCGGTTTCCTGCTTCTGGCCGGGATCTGGGCAGCGTTGGGCTCCTTGGCTACCCGTACCGAGGATCTGCAGCAATCCAGCGGGCCCGTGGTGGGCCTCCTGATGGCGGTGCTGTTCATCGGGTTGTATGCCAAGGGCAGCTTCCTGGTGGTCGCTTCGTACATTCCTATCGTCTCCTCGGCGGCGATGCCTAGCCGCCTGCTCTCCGGCGAGGTAGCTTTCTGGGAGCCGATTCTTTCGCTGGCAATTCTCCTGGCTGCCTGCTGGCTCGTGCTGCTGTTTGCCGAGAAGATCTACGGCAGGGCAGTGATGCACACCGGTGGGGCGCTGACCTTGCGCAAGGCACTGAAACTCGAGGTCTGAGCCTGCAAGAATAGGCGGGGTCCAGTCCATTCTGGACTGGTCCCCGCATATTCCCTGATGTTAACCGGTCGGTGTTCCTGCCAGTGCTGGGTATGGATTACCACTGGTAAACTGGATGACTCGTTCCATAGCGAGCGCAGCCTGGAATACGGTCCTTTCATCCCATGGCTGACCGACAATCTGCAGTCCAATCGGAACGTTGGCCTCACCCACACCGCACGGAAGATTCATCACCGGTCGATGATTGGCGATGTTGAAAGGACTGGTCATATGGCCCTCCCAATAGTGCTTAAGCTTCCGTCCTGCCACGCTGATCCCGTCCAGGTAGTCTCCGTCGGCCTGCAGCCAATCGACTGCGTTCGTCGGGCAAAGCAAGACATCCACGCCTGACATAGCCGTGTTCAATTGCTGATTGAACAGTGCGTCCAAGCGAAGGGAATCGACCAATGACACTGATTCCGCCTGAGCCAGCGCGTCGGCAATGAATTGATCGGTATAAGCAGCTCTCGGATTTTTAGAGTTCCCGATGATCTGGGTCATCGCCGGGGCAAGAATTTGTCCGAAATGGGCGAAGCTTGTTTCCCTGACCTGGTCTGTTGTCCAGGGCAGGTCGACTTCCACAATATTCGCGCCCAGATCCCGCAGCCGCTGGATCGTCGAGGCGAACGCTGCGGCAACCATTTGGCTTACGGGGTAATTGCCCAGCTCCAGGGAGACCCCGATCTTCAAGTCGGCGAGAGACGCTTCTTCAAATTCTTGGCTGGGATTTGTCGATCCCCAAGAGTTCGAATCAGCCGGGTGCGTACCGCTGATGATTGATGACATAAGCAGAACATCCGCGACGGTTCGTCCCATCGGCCCATCGCCGCGGTAACGATCAGCGGCCAATTCCCCAGCCCCGGGGATCCTTCCGTATGGGGCCTTGTACCCAACGGTTCCGGTGAAGGCAGCCGGAATTCGAGTTGATCCTGCAATGTCCGAGGCGGTAGCCAACGTGGTAAATCCGGCTGCCAACGCTGCACCCGATCCCCCGGAGGATCCGCCCGGTGACATTTGGGGGTTCCAAGGGTTGCGGGTAACTCCCCAGATAGGAGAGTGCGTTACAGTGGCGCAGCTGAACTCAGGACTCGTCGCTCGGCCGTGGATAATGGCTCCGGCAGTTCGGAGCCGTTCGATGATCGGATGGTCGACCTCGGCAACAGACTGTTTCTGCGAGAGCAGTCCCATCGAAAGGCTGTGCCCGGCTAGCCCGTGTTTTTCCTTCGCGACGACACTGATGCCTAACAATGCCGGCAACTGCTGCACTTCATTTGCGCGACGGGCTTTGGCGTACGCCTCCGTGTTTCTGGCAGCTTCAGCATATGCTTCGGTTTCCATCGTCTCGGTCAGCGCGTTGATTCTTTCGACCCCACGGTCCCTGTCGGCATTGATCAATTCAAACTGGGCTTCAAGGACCTCTGCAGGAGAGATTTCTCCACTGCGGAAAGCTGATAACTGCTCTGTTGCGCTGAGGAAGGCTAGATCATCCATCATGCGGAAATCCCATGGATTGCTTTGCTCTCGTTGCCAGCCAACGCTGCATTCTCATCTAGGGCGCCAAAGATCATTTCCCAGCCAATCTCAGTGAGGACTTCCAACCCGTGGATCATGTCCTCGTCAGTAGAGAATTCTCGTTCGCAATGGCTGACGCCGTCGATTGAGGGAATGAAGAGCATGACCGTCGGCACCATTCGGTTCATCGCTACCGAGTCATGCCCAGCCATCGTGCGTATACGACGAACGCTCTTGCCCAGATTGGCGGTTATTTTCTCGATTAATTCAAGGCCAGACTCGGGATAGTACTGAATCTCGCGCACGTCGAAATCATTGACGTTGATCCGAATGTCGTGTTCACGGGCAATCTCCGCAATTTGCCCAATTAGAATTTGTCGCGCTCGCAATACGTCCGTTTTCATCTCGGCGCGAAGGTCAGCAACCAAGTGCACCCGACGAGCTACGACAATCGGAGAATTCGGTTCCAACGTCATTTGCCCGACCGACGACACGATGCTGCCCTCAGCAAAGTGTCCTACGACGTCGTGGACTTTCAGTATCACCTTGCTCGCAGCGACAAGTGCGTCATGACGATCGGCCATGGCCGTTGCACCGGTATGGGATTGTTCCCCAAGCACTTCGACGTCCAGCTTCTGCGTGTGCCAGGAAAAATCGACAGCTCCGATGTTGATCGACTCTCGTTCCAGGATGCGTCCCTGTTCGATGTGGATCTCCGCGTAGCCTGCCACTTCAGGACGTTGATCGTGGCCGAGGTATCCAATAGATTCCAGGGCTTCTGCGACGCTGATCCCCGCCAAATCCCGGGTTTGCAGCATCTGTTGTTCGTCCATGGAGCCCTCGAACACAGAAGAGCCCATGATGGACGGGGCGAACCGGCCGCCTTCTTCATTGAACCAATTGGCTACCCCTATGTTGAAGGCCGGCTGCTGTAATTCCGCTTTCAACCTTGACTCAATGGCTTTGGCAGCATGCAGGCCTGCGAGGACACCGTAGGCACCATCGAAGCGTCCACCCAGTGGTTGCGAATCCATATGCGATCCCAGCAGTATGTAGGGGGCCCCTGGCGTAAGTTCGATCAATGCAAACATGTTGCCGATAGTGTCGACGCGAAGTTCCCAGCCGTGGTTCCTGGTGAATCGCGCGAACCAATCTCGACTGAGTTTGTCCTCGGGTGTGGCTGCTTGCCGGTCGACACCGTTTTTATCCGTTGCGCCGAATTCGGCAACGTGGTGGAAGTCAACGAGAAATTCGTTGTGCATGGTGAATTCCTTTCTGTGAAGTTAGAGTACGGCGCTTTTACTGGCCGGTGGCTGGCGAAGACTTGGCATAAAGCGGATGGGTTTCCGGCACTGGGGTGAAGACCAGCAGACACAGCACGATAAGTGCGGCTGTGGCCATGTACACGCCTGGGATCATCGCAATACCGGTGCCCGAGACCAGCCACGTCCCGACGAATGGAGCAGTGCCGCCAAAGATTGCGTAGGCAACGTTGTAGCTGATGGCTGAGGAAGTGTACCGAGTTCTGGTGGTGAATATTTCCACGAAGAAGGTGTAGCAACCGCCGCCATAAATACACATGGGAACCACGAAGAGCAGTTGCCCTATGATTGCCAAGGCGAGTGAACCGCTGGTTACCAGCATGAAGCATGGAATGCTGAGTATCATCAGCGCTGCGGAACCTGCGATGAGCATCGGCTTGCGTCCGAAGCGGTCGCTGAACCGTCCGCCAATAGGAAGCAGGATCGCGTAGCTGGCCATGGCTACGGCATTTGCCACTAGCGACATTTCCAGGCTCAGGTTTCCGGTTACCTGGACATAGGAAACGAAGTATCCGGAGAGGAAGTAGAACCCCATGGCTGTCAGCGCCATGACGAAGATGACCTGAAGCATCCGGAGCTTGTTCTCTGCGAACGTCTGGCGCAAAGGGCTGTACTCCTTGTGCTCGTTTTTCTTGAGCACCTGCTGGAATGCTTCCGACTCTTCGGTCTTGGAGCGAATCCAAAGGCCGAAGAGTGCGAGCGGGAGGGCGAGCAGGAATGGTATACGCCAGCCATAGGATGCAAAATCTTCGGAGTCCATCGTCGTGGACAGCACCAGGATCAGGGTTCCACCTATCACCGACGGCAATGCTGTAGCTGCCAGAGTGATGTTCAGCCAGAAGCCTCGTCTATCAATTGGCGCATGTTCGAAGACGAAGGCAGGTGCACCGACAGATTCGCCGCCGGCCGAGAATCCCTGGACGAGTCGGCACAACACCAGAAGTGCTGGAGCCAGAGCTCCAATTTGCGCGAAGGTCGGCAACAGTCCGATAGCGAATGTTGCCAGTCCGATAGTCATCAAGGTGATGAACAAGACCTTACGGCGACCGAGTTTGTCTCCCAGCACGCCGAAGAACATTCCGCCAAGCGGCCGGACGAAGAAGGCGACACCGAACGTCGCGAACGTCGCGAGCAGGCCTGCCAGCGGGCTGTCTGATGGGAAGAAGAGTGCGGACAGCGTGACTGCCGATAACCCGTAGAGCGTGAAGTCGTAGAATTCGATGAACTGTCCGATGCTGCCACCGGCCAGCACACGACGCTTCTGTTTCATGTCGGATTTCGTCGTCGACGGCACCGCGCCGGCATCAATGCTATTCAGGGTCACGAGTCTGCCTTCTTTCGGGCTAAGCTCCGCCGAATTCTCAGGAAGCTGCTGTGGAAGGAGCGGACGAGCAGTCCGGCCTCTTAGTACTCAACCATCTGTGATCCACGTCATGTCGTCCAACGCAAAAGTTTTATTGGCGTGATCGCTAAAAACGATCAGAAGTTACCCGTCGTTCAGGATCTCGCCCGCAAGGTCTGCGAACGCCCGTGCTTTCCGCGTCATCTGCATCTCCTTCGGATAGGCGACCACAATTGAAATGGGAATGACCGGATCACTGATTTGCAGGGGCACTACGGCTTTGCCGGTGTAGGTCAGGTCATGCGACAAACGCCGGTTCAGAACCGAATATCCCAACCCCATGGCCACGTAGGAACGGACGGTCTCGTATCCTGAAACCCAATGGGCCACATTGGGTTGGAGTCCCAACGAGGAGAAGAGCTTGAGAAAGTACTCTCTTGAATGTTCTTGATCGAGCAGAACTAGCGGCTCGTCAACGAGGTCCTCTAGCGATACAGTTCCGTTGCCTTGCGCCAGCGGATGTTCTTGGGCCACGATGACGTGCGCACCTAACCGGTCTACCTGCTCCATCGAGAATTCTGCTCCGACGCCGAGGTCATACATGAGCGCTATTTCGCATTCGCCCTTGCGCAAGGCATCTAGAACTTGTTGTTGCTCGCCTTCGATAAATTGCAATTCGATACCGGGGAATGCGGATTTGAATGCTGCGAACAACCTCGGTGCAACGAAGGGTGCCAACGGCGCGAAAATTCCGACGCGCAGTCTTCCGCTAAGTTCATGGCTCGCTCCGCTCAATGACGAGTGCAAGATCTCCGCATTTTCCAAAAGGTTCCGGGCACCTGCCACAAGTCGCTTCCCGTCCTCGGACAGGTTCAACGCACGGTTTGGTAACCGCAGGAACAGCTGCACGCCTAAATCGCGTTCCAAATGGTTGATCGCGGCAGACAATGTCGATTGCGAGACATTCAAGGACGCTGCTGCGGCACGCATGTTTTCGAACCGCGCAACTTCAATGAAATACCGCAACTGGATCAGAGTGAATGAACGCGCCATGCAAGTCATCCTAGCCCTGTATTGGCCTACTAATCGGTACTCCATTAGGGTGAAACCAAGTCGATGCACAGCCAGTTTCATTAGACTTGGCTAAGTGAGCGAAGAAAAACCACTGTTGCATCTGCCGGCCCGCCTGATCATTGTTTGGCTGGTGCTGATCGCCGGCATCACCGGATCCACGCTGCTGTCCACCGCCGACTATGTCACCGGCGGCAGCCTGCTCTCCCTGATCGCCTTGTGGGTGATCAGGCTCGTGGCCATCGGCAGCTTCTGGTTGCTCGAAGCGCGCAAGGACACCAAGGTCTTCGCGATGCTGCTGGTCCTGCTGTCGCTGGTCCTGGACATCTTGCTGAAGCTGCCGGTACTGGACACCGTGGAATATGGCGATTGGTTCCTGGTCTCCGCGCTGGATCTGCAAGGAATGTACACCGGCTACTTCACCGTCTGGGGCCTGCTCCTGCCGGTGCTTTCGCTAGTTGGCTGGTTCGTCCTGCGTCCCCGCAAGCTCGCTGGCTGGATCGTCGGCCTGCTCTCCGCGGTGTGCCTGGGATTTGCGGCCCTGTCCGTGGCTGGTTCGGCCAGCGGATCCGTACTCGCCTTTACCCTGGTGACCTTGGCGCGCTACATTCTTCCGGCGATCCTCTCCGCCACCGCGGATCTTCTGGTCGCCAAGTACAAGGTACGCAAGAAGTAAAGAGCATCCGGCATAAAGCAGTGGCCAGCATCCAAATAAATGGATGCTGGCCACTGCTTTATGCGCTTGCCTGCTAGATCAGCGAATCACTGAGGTGATTCGGGGTGCCGAAGCGGTGAGCGGTGATGGATACGGCCTGCTCATGCAGGAACGGAAGCATCTCCACCCGTCCGGCAGCGGTCACCGGCGATGCGTAGATGGCCACATCCGGCTTGCCGTTGGCTGCCTCGGCGACAGCCTTCATCGAGCCGCCGATCAGGCGGATGCGGGCAGCGGACTCCGGACCGGTCTTCGCAGCCAGCTTCGCAGCACGGGCGGCGAATGCCGCAGCGTCTTCGCGCACCACGGTGACCGAGTTCTCGGCCAACAGGTTGCGCACGCCCAACGGCAGCTGCACGTCAGCGGAGAAGATCACGCGGGAACCTGCGGTGACACCGGCGGCAATGACGCGCAGCGCCTCGGCCAGGCCGTGGCCGCTGGTGGCTTCTTCGAAGCGCACGGTCACGTCAACGGCGCGGTACCGGAAGATGTTGCGTTCGGCGACCAGACCCGAGCGGTCCTTGGCCTGGTTGAACTCGTTGTTCCACCACAGCTTGTCGCTGGCCAGTGCCGAGCCCAGCCACTGTGCCTGCTCCGAATCCAGTTCTGCGGTGTTCAGCAGGCGCTGGTCGAATGCCGAGAGCGCTGCGCCCTGCTTGGCTGGGGCATCCACCCAGGAGCCCATGCCGATCAGGTAGTTCGGACCGCCGGCCTTGGTGCCTGCGCCGATGGCCGACTTCTTCCAGCCGCCAAATGGCTGGCGCTGCACGATGGCACCGGTGATGCCGCGGTTGGCGTAGATGTTGCCCGCCTGGATGTTCTCCAGCCAGTAGCCCATCTCTGCCGAATCCAGCGAATGCAGGCCCGAGGTCAGGCCGTAGTCCACCTCGTTGACGATCTCCACGGCTTCTTCCAGGGTTTGCGCGGTCATCACGCCGAGAATCGGGCCGAAGTATTCGGTCTTGTGGTATTCGCTGCCGCGGGCCACATCGTAGCGCACGCCCGGCGAGTAGAGCTTGCCCGAGTCATCGAGCTGTTTCGGCTCGATGGCCCAACGCTCGCCGGCGCCCAGGGTGGTCAGGCCGCGCTTGAGCTTTTCGCCCGGCTCGCCGATCAATGGACCCATCTGGGATTCGGGGTTCCACGGGTAGCCGACCTTCAGCGACTTCACCGCATCGATCAGCTGGTTGTTGAAGCGGCGGGATTCAGCCACCGAGCCCACCAGCACCACCAGCGAGGCTGCCGAGCATTTCTGGCCGGCGTGGCCGAAGGCCGACTGCACGACGTCGCGCGCAGCCAGATCCAGGTCGGCGTTCGGGGTGACGATGATGGCATTCTTGCCGGAGGTCTCGGCCAGCAGCGGCAGGTCCTTGCGGAAGGAGCGGAACAGTTCCGCGGTTTCGTAGCCGCCGGTGAGGATCAGGCGGTCCACGCGCTCATCGGAGACCAGCTGCTGGCCCAGGGAGCGATCGCCCACGAAGACCAGCTGCAGCACGTCCTTGGGCACGCCGGCATCCCACAGGCATTGCACCATGACAGCGCCCACGCGGGCGGCCTGGCTGGCAGGCTTGATGATCACCGAGGAACCGGCGGCCAGCGCCGAGAGGGTGGAACCGGCTGGGATCGCCATCGGGAAGTTCCATGGCGGGGTGACCACGGTCAGCTTCGACGGGACGAACTTCGCGCCATCCACGGTATCCAGTTCGCGGCCCAGTTCCGCGTAGTAGTGCGCGAAGTCGATGGCCTCGGAAATTTCCACATCGCCCTGGTCAATGGTCTTGCCGCATTCGGAGCCCAGGACCTCGAGCAAGGTGGCGCGGCGCTCCTCGAAGAGCAGGCCGGCACGGTGCAGGATCTGCGCGCGCTGGGCCGAGCCCAGCTGCTGCCAGCCGGCGGCGGCATCCACGCCCATGGCGATGGACTCGTCGAGTTCGCCGGCGCTGTTCAGGGTGTTGTTCTTGACCCGTTCCTTGCCCAGCGGCGATGCCTGCATCTTGGCCAGGATCTCGCGTCCCCAGGCACGGTTCTGGTTCAGGTCCGGGTCAGTATCCGGGGTGTTGAAGAATTCGGTGGAGCCGTCGGCGAAACCGGCCACGCGGGTGCTCAGCGCCGGATCCTGGACCTGGCGGTTCTGCACGCGATGCGGGGCAGGGACCACATTGGACATGGCTTCCAGGGATGCGAGGAAGCGGTTCTTCTCGCGTTCGAACAAGGCCTCGTTCTTGGCCAGCTCGAAGACTGCGGACATGAAGTTTTCCTGGCTGGCGCCCTCTTCGAGGCGGCGGATCAGGTAGGCGATGGCCACGTCGAATTCCTGCGGGTGCACCACCGGGGTGTAGAGCAGCAGCGAGCCGACGTCCTTGCGCACCGCTTCGGCCTGGCCGGTGGCCATGCCCAGCAGCATTTCGAATTCGATGCCGTCGGTGGCGTTGCGCGACTTGGCCAGCAGCCAAGCCAGTGCAACGTCAAAGAGGTTGTGCCCGGCGATGCCGATGCGGATGTTCTTCACGTGTTCCGGACGCAGCGCGTATTCCAGCACGGACTTGTAGCTGGTGTCGGAGTCCTGCTTGGTGTGCCAGGTGGCCAGCGGCCAGCCGTGGATGTCGGCTTCCATGGTTTCCATTGGCAAGTTGGCGCCCTTGACCACGCGGACCTTTATGGGTGCGCCGCCTTCGGCCACGCGGGCCGCGGAGAATTCCTGGAGCTGGATCATTGCACCCAGGGCATCTGGCAGGTAGGCCTGCAGCACGATGCCGGCGGGCAGGTCCTTGAATTCGGGCTTGGACAGGATCTTGGTGAAGACCGCGATGGTCAGCTCCAGGTCCTTGTACTCTTCCATGTCCAGGTTGATGAATTTCTTCTTCGGGCTGTTGGCAGCCAGCTCGTACAGCGGCTGCAGCTTGTCCACGATGTGCTCCACGGCTTCATCGAACGCCCAGTGGTTGTGCGGGGCGACGGTGGAGGAGACCTTGATCGACACGTAGTCCACGTCATCGCGTTCCAGCAGCTTGGTGGTGCCATCCAGGCGGCGGGCCGCTTCGCCTTCGCCGAGGATCGCCTCGCCGAGCAGGTTGACGTTCAGGTCCACGCCCTCGCGCTTGATCTTGGAGATCGCGCCGCCGAGCTTGGCATCCGAGGCGTCAATGATCAGGTGGCCTACCATCTCGCGCAAGACCTTGCGGGCGATGGGAACTACTACCTGCGGCACGACTGGGGCCATGGCGCCGCCTACTGCGACGGCCTTGCGCATGTACCAGGGCAGGAAGCTTGGCACCATGGGAGCCAGCGCCTTGAGGTTGGCTGCTGCGACCTTCAGGTCTTCGGGGCGGATCACGCCATCGACGAAGCCTACGGTGAAGTCCAGGCCCTTGGGGTCCTTGAGCACACCGGCCAGACGGGCAGCGGCAGCATCTACAGGGTATTCGGAAGCTTCGGTGAGCCAGCGGCGCACCAGCTTGATGACGTCGTCAGCGAGTTCGGCCGGCGAGGTGAGCGGGTTGCCGTCGGCATCTAGTGCGGCTGGCACTACGTGCTGGGTGGAGGTGAAAGACACTGGTGGTCCCTTCGATGCAATTCGTACTTGTGGTTCGGCACCGAACGCTGATGTCGTTATGGCTAATCCGGTGGTCTGCTGTTGCCAGAGAACCGCCAAGAAAAGCTGTGTGCAAGATCGAGTATGAACCTATATTGTCTTAAGCAAAAGTGAACAAAGCCGAAGATGTTCGTTCGGTTTTGCCGAAGTATTTGGACTCCGTGAGTCCCTATTAACTGAATGGCGGGAAAACCGTGCTTGAACTGAGAAGATTGCGCTTGCTTCGCGAATTGCATATCCGCGGAACCATTGCCGAGGTGGCCGACGCGCTGAGCTACTCCCCCTCCTCGGTATCGCAGCAGCTGAGCCAGTTGGAAACCGAAACCGGAGTGGAGCTGCTGCGGCGCACCGGACGCACCCTCAAGCTCACCCCGCAGGCCCAGATCCTGGTGGCCCACACCGAAGAGCTGCTCGATTCCATGGAACGTGCCGAAGCGGACCTGTCCGCGGCCATGTCCACGGTGTCCGGAACCGTCCGGCTAGCGGTTTTCCAGACGGCCATGCTCCGGCTCATGCCGCCAGTACTGCGCGAACTGCGCACCAGGCACCCCAATCTGCGGGTGGAAATGAGCCAGCAGGAACCGGCGGACGCGTTGAATGAAACCAGCAGCCGAAGTTTCGATTTGGTGGTCGCGGAGCAGTACTCGGGACATTCCGCGCCGCACTACGACAACCTCGATCGGCGTGTTCTGACTCACGATCCGATCCGCCTGGCCTTGCCGGCACGAGGCGCGGCCGGAAATGCAGAATTCGACCGGGTGCACACCTTGGAGCATGCCAACTCCCTGCCCTGGGTGGTGGAACCGGCGGGTGCCGCCAGCCGGCACTGGGCCCTGCAGGCTTGCCGGCTTGCAGGGTTCGAGCCGGACCTGCGCTACGAAACCGCTGATTTGCAGGCTCACGTGCAGTTAGTCGCTTCGGGCAACGCCGTGGCGATGCTCCCAGAGCTGGTCCTGCGCGACCAGCGCAGCAGCCTGCGCACGGTGGATCTTCCCGGCACTCCGGAGCGCACCATCTTCACCGCCATGCGGCATTCCTCCACCCAGTCCCCGGCCATCCGCGCGGTGCGCAAATCGCTGCACGCGCAGCCCGGAATGAGTGATGCAAGCAACTCCGCGATTTTGGCTACCCCTGCAGACTTCGATACGGTCGACTAGATAACAGAATGATCACAGACCAAATGGCACCCGGCGACAAACCGGAGAATTAGTGCCATAGTGGTGACTCGCACCACAGAAATCCGCGCCTATGGCGGCTGAGAAAAGCCCCAGGCACAAACGGTAATGAGGAAAAATGTCCGACCAGACTTTCCAGATGATTGCGATCGCAATTTACATGGCCGCCATGCTTGGCATCGGCTATATTGCATATCGCCGCACCAACAACATTGACGATTACATGCTGGCCGACCGCGGCCTGAAGCCGTGGGTCGCAGCCCTTTCCGCAGGCGCATCCGACATGTCCGGCTGGCTGCTCATGGGCCTGCCCGGCGCCATCTACCTCGGTGGCTTGCACGAAGCATGGATCGGCATCGGTCTGCTCATCGGCGCGTGGCTGAACTGGAAGTTCGTCGCCCCGCGGCTGCGTTCCTACACCGCGATCTCGCAGAACGCCATCACCATCCCGAGCTTCTTCGAAAAGCGCCTGAAGGACAACAGCCACCTGCTGCGCATCGGCGCATCGGTGATCATCCTGGTGTTCTTCACCTTCTACGTATCCTCGGGAATGGTGGCTGCAGGCAAGTTCTTCGAGGCTTCCTTCGGCTGGCAGTACCTTGCGGGCATGTTCTTCGTGGCAGGAATCACCTTGCTCTACACCCTGTTCGGCGGCTTCCTCGGAGCATCCTTGACCGATATGGTCCAGGGCGTGCTGATGTTCGCCGCACTGATTGCCGTGCCAATTGTGGCAGTCATCCAGATCGGCAGCATCGGGGACATCACCTCGAAGGTCACCGAAGTCAATCCCGAAGCGTTCAACCTGTTCTCCTCCTTCAGCGACAACAGCGCGATCCTGGCCGCCGTGGCCATCTTCTCCACCGCAGCGTGGGGCCTGGGCTACTTCGGCCAGCCGCACATCATCGTGCGCTTCATGGCGCTGCGCACCCCGGGCGAAGCGAAGACCGCACGGCGCATCGGCATCGGCTGGATGTTCCTGACCACCCTGGGCGCCGTCGCCACCGCTTTGATCGGCGTCGCGTACTTCGCCGATCAGCCACTGGACAAGGCCAGCAGCGAAACTGTCTTCCTGCTGCTGAGCCAGATCTTCTTCCACCCGCTGATCGCCGGCCTGGTGCTCGCCGCTGTGCTGGCGGCCATCATGTCCACCATGTCCTCGCAGCTGATCGTCTGCTCCTCGGCACTGGTGGAGGACCTCTACAACATCACCGGCCGCAAGGCTTCGCCCAAGGCCCTGGTCATGCTGGGCCGCTCCGGCGTGCTGCTGGTGGCCGTAATCGCGGCCCTGCTGGCGCTGGACCCTGGCTCGTCCATTCTCAAGCTGGTCTCCTTCGCGTGGGCGGGCTTCGGCGCCGCCTTCGGCCCGGTCGTCCTGCTGGCCCTGTACTGGCGCAAGCTGACCGCCGTAGGCGGTTTCGCCGGCATGGTCACTGGCGCCGTCGTGGTGTTCATCTGGGGCAACGTCAAGCCGCTGTCCGCGGCCATGTACGAGATCGTCCCGGGCTTCATCGCCGCACTGGTTGTCGCATGGCTGGTTTCCCGGGCAACCTACCGCCCGAACCCGACCATCGATGCCGAGTTCACCGAAATGGAACAGGAAGTCGGCGCGAAGGTTACCGCCTAGCCAACGCACCGATGCAAAGCTCCCTTGGTCCGCATGGACCAAGGGAGCTTTTCCCGTTCCCGGACTCTGGTGTAACAGTTCAGGCAGGCTTCGATGTCTATCCTGCCGAAGTGCACCGGGCACAGTAGCCTAGAGCTATGCCCGAGAAACCGAGCTGGAAGGAACTATTCCAAGATGAGCACCACGAGTAAATTCACGCACTGGCAGCGCACCGAGTCGCAGTTCCTGGCCGCTGGCCCGCAGGCCGTCTACTCGATCGTGGGCAACCTGTCGCAGACCGGCCAGTGGATGAAGAGCTTCGACGGCTTCGTCGTGCATGACGACCAGCGCGGCGTGGGCACCAAGGTGGACCTGCTGCCGCCGGGCAAATTCTTCGGCCCGTTGCACCGCAGCACCGCGCCTTCGGGCTCCATCACCCGGCGCAACCAGGACACCCTCATGGTGGAGTTCACCCAGCCGCAGCCGGCCGGTGAAATGGTCTTGCGCTGGCAGGTAGAGCCCCATGAGCACGGATCCGTGCTGCACTTCACCGCTGAGCTCAACGGCCCGGGCACCACCGCTTTCAAATTCACCGTGGCCAACGCCCTGTGCAAGGACTTCGCCATCGCGGCGGCCCGCCTGTACCGGATCATCGCCCCGGGTGCGCACCGCAAACGCGATGCCCATGTGGTGATCTCCGGCGGTCGCGGATTCCTTGGCCGCAACCTCGTCGCCGATCTGGTCTGCCGCGGCATTTCCGTATTGGTGCTGACCCGCAACCCGGAAAATGATTTCCCTGCCGAGCAGTACAGCTGGGATGGCGTGCACCAGGGGCCCTGGGCCCGTGCGCTGTCCAGCAAGAACCCGGTGCACCTGGTCAATCTGGCCGGCGAGCGCGTCGATAAGCGCAACACCCCGGAGAACATCGCAGCGCTCACCGACTCGCGCGTGGCCTCCACTAAGACCCTGGCCGAAGCCGCAGCCTCGGCGCCCCAGCTGGCCACCTGGATCCAGGCCAGCACCACCGCCATCTTCGGTGACGCCGGCGAGGAAGAGCTGACCGAGTCCAGCCCCGTGCCCAGCGACCAGCGCGCCCTGCCGGAAATGACCGGGGTCGCTTCGGCATGGGAGCAGGCCTTCGCCGAAGCTGCGGTCAACGCCGAGCAGCGCTATCTCTTGCGCACCTCGCTGGTGATGCACCCCGATGCTCCCCTGCTTGGCCCGCTGAACCTGCTGGTGAATACCGGCATGGGCGGTCCGCTGGGGGACGGCAAGCAATGGTTCAGCTGGATTGGGCTGGAAGACTGGCTGCGCTTGATCCGTTGCCTGCTCGGCTTCGAAGAGCCCTCCATCCCTGCCGGTCTGGTTCATGCCGCCAGCCCGAAGCCGCTGCGCAATGCCGAGGTCATGGCCGCCTTGCGATCCATCGCGGGGTTGCCTGGCCTGCCCACCGGGTCGGTGCTGCCCAAGATCGGCGCCGCGGTCATGGGATCCAATGCCCGGGTCGCGTTGACCGGCCGCAAGGTCACCAGCGAAGTCTTGCAGCAGGCCGGATTCGAATTCCAGCAGCTGGATTTCGCATCGACGGTGTCTGGCTAGCAGCCGCCAGTTACCGCAATAAGGAGTAACCTTTACCTAGCTTTGAGCGCGAACCTGCCGTTGCATCCCAAGTCACAGGCCGCATCGGCGGGGGCGGGCTCAATGTTCACCACGCGTTAAGCAGAACGTGTGCCGGTGCTTACGATGAGCGCTGAGCATGAAACTGTCACGCATTGTGCCGTGCAACCGCCCTTCTTCGGACAGTTTCAAAGGACATCTCCACATCATGGCCAACATTCTTGAAGCCCACGCCCCGGCTTCTCGCCACCGCATGCCCAAACCCAGCGATCTGGACAAGCTGCGCCACAAGGCGCGCGTTGTTACCGATCAGCTCAGCGCCAACGTCGCCGTCGACGCGGCCTACAACGAGTCCGAACCCGAGAATCTCCCGGCCAAGGTCCTGCGCATGGACCGCAAGCTGAAGAACATGAGCGAAGTTCGCCATTTCTTCCGCACCAATACCACTCCGATCTTCTTCCTCGGCGCCACCCCGGTCAATCTGCTGGGCCTTGACCGATGGGTCCGCAAATTCAGCTACATCACCTACTACGACGGCTGGGACGGCCACCACCCGCGGGTCTTCACCCCCGCCGAGAAGCCCTATGTCGATTTCCAGAGCGCCGAAGAGATCAACAACTGGCTGCTGGAGAACTCCGAGGTCCGCGAATACATCGATTCCCAGTGCACCCCGGGCGGTCCCCGGCCGAAGATCGCGATGGTCTTCTTCGACGAGGAAACCGAATCAATCTGCGAGGAACTGGGCTACGACCTGATCCTGCCCTCGGCCGCCTTGCGCACCGAACTGGACTCGAAGATCGTTACCACCAAGCTGGGCAATGCCGCCGGCGCACCATCGGTGCCCAACGTGCTGGGCACCGCCGATAACTACGACGAGCTCATGGAACTGGCCGGGGAAGCCGGCCTGGGCAAGGACCTGGTGGTCCAGACCCCCTACGGGGATTCGGGCAAGACGACCTTCTTCATCGACTCGAAGGCGCAGTTCAAGGCGCATGCCAAGAACATCATCGGCGAACAGCTCAAGATCATGAAGCGCATCAACAACCAGCCGGTAGCCGTTGAGGCAGTGCTGACCGAATGCGGCACGGTGGTGGGGCCGATCCTGACCGAACTGGCCGGCTACAAGGAACTGACTCCGTACAAGGGCGGCTGGTGCGGCAATGAGATGCACCCGGATGTGGTCACCGACTCGCAGCGTTCGCGCGCCATCGATCTGGTCCGCAAGGTGGGCAACGGTCTGAAGGACACCGGCTACCGCGGCTTCTTCGAGGTGGACGTGCTGGTGGACACCGACACCGACGAGGTGTACCTGGGCGAACTGAACCCGCGCATCTCCGGGGCCAGCGCCATCACCAACGTCACCGCCGGAGCCTATGCCGACGTGCCGCTGTTCCTCTTCCACCTGCTTGAATTCCTTGATGTGGAATTCGAGCTGGACGTTGACGAGATCAATGCTCGCTGGGAAGAGATGAGCGGGGCTGATGTCTGGAGCCACATGATCATCAAGGAAACCGATGACATCCTGCAGTACATCACCCATGCCCCACGCACCGGAAACTATTACCTCGACTCGCGCGGCAAGCTGCAATTTTCCCGTTCCGCATTGGACTGGCACCAGCTGCAGACCCACAAGGAAGCATTCTTCCTGCGCATCTACGGCGTAGAGGATTACCGATGGAAGGGAGCCGATCTTGGGGTCCTGGTCACCAAGGCCAAGCTGCAGTACGAAGGCAAGAAGAAAACCAAGCTCAGCATCGATGCCAAGCACTTCATCTCCTGCATCCGATCCCAATACAAGGGAATTGACGTTCCGCCATCAGAGCATGGCAACTGAAGCGACTGATGCCGCCGGGCACATGGCGGCCAACTTGGCAGGTCCTCCCAGCAAGGCGCTGAACATCGCCACCTGGCAG
This sequence comes from Glutamicibacter sp. NPDC090743, assembly GCF_044769125.1. Lineage (NCBI taxonomy): Bacteria > Bacillati > Actinomycetota > Actinomycetes > Micrococcales > Micrococcaceae > Glutamicibacter > Glutamicibacter sp. NPDC090743. The sequence goes on from NZ_JBIVXE010000005.1 coordinate 226,621, forward strand.
TACCCGCAGAATATCAAGCGCTCATTCCAGAACATCGCCAGGATCCATCCCACCGTGAAGGTTTCGCGCGGCGATGGCCCGATCGTCAGGCTGCACCTGGCCGAGGAGAAGCTGGGCAAACTAGAAGTGGCCAAGGCGAGCATTACCGACCCGGCGCTGACCGTGCGCGGGGTAATGCACGCGACCAATACCGACGCCGTGCTGGTCATGCACAATGGACGGATCCTCTGGGAGAAGTACTACAACACCATGACGTCGCTGACCGATCATCTGCTGATGTCGGTCAGCAAGACCCTGGTGGGTTCCCTGGCCGGGGCGCTGGTGGACGCCGGAATGCTTGATGCCGAGCAGGCGGTAGCCACCTACGTGCCGGTGTTGGAACGCAGCGGCTATGCCGGCGCCCGGGTGCGCGACCTGCTGGATATGCGCTCCGGGATCAAATTCTCCGAAGAGTATCTGGATCCCAATGCCGAGGTGCGCCAGCTGGAGGAGGCCATCGGCTGGGCCCCGTCGCGTGGCGGCATCGGGCCTATCGGGATGTACGAGTTCTTGCTGACCCTGCAGGCCAAGGGACCGCACGGCGGGGTCTTCGAATACCGTTCCTGCGAGACCGACGCCCTGGGCTGGGTGCTGGAAGCCGCCGGCGGCGCCCCGCTGCAGGAACTGCTTTCGGATTATGTCTGGTCCAAGCTCGGTGCCCAGCAGGATCTGGTGATGGGCGTTGACCAATTCGGCACCGGAATGTTCGACGGCGGATTCAACGCCTGCCTGCGCGATTTGGCGCGTTTCGGCCATCTCTATATCAATGGCGGGCGTGCGCTGACCGGCAAGCAGGTTCTCTCCGAGGCATGGATCGCCGACACCTTCGCCACCGATCCCGCGCTGGTCCAGGCGTTCGCCCAGTCCCCGGGCGACAACATGATGCCCGGCGGGCACTACCGGAACCAGATCTGGTTCCCGAACCCTGCCACCGGGGCCGCGGTGGCCCTGGGCATCCATGGCCAGATGATCTATATGGATCCGGCGACCAAGCTGGTCGCGGTCAAGCTTTCCAGCTGGCCGCTGCCGCAGGATGCTTCCAAGCTGTTCCCGACCATTCGTGCGTTCGAGGCGATCTCGGCGCATCTGGCCGGACGGAAAATACAGCCTTAGGGCTGCTTACGATTCAGGCCCTGATTTGCGCATTCGGTGCGCGAATCAGGGCCTTTCGGGTCGTGACGGCAACTGTTCTTGCGTGCAGCGTTCTTCGCCGCGGAAGCCGGAACCCACCCGGGGATGCCGGGTGGGTTCGCAAGCTGCGTTCAAGGCAAGCCGCTCAACCCGTTCAGGGCTGCTGCGCCGCGATCTGTTCCAGGGCTTCGCAGGTGAACACCTGGTAGCCCAGATCCTGGTGGTAACCGTGGATTTCGCGGGTGTCCAATCGGTCCATGTAATCCAGAATGCACAGGGTAATGACCTGGCCGGGGACCAGCACCGGGAATCCCGGCGGGTACGGGGTGACGAATACCGCCGACACCACGCGTTCTCCGTTCACCAGCTGGGTGCGGATCTGCGCGGAGGACAGGAAATGCGTCGCCGGGTCCTGGTAGGTCAGGTAGTAGGCCGAGCGCATGTCCCCGCTTCCACCGCCTCCTGCGAATTCAGGAGCGAAGGCACTGAAGTCCGGCAACGGAATCTGTTCGGCCGCAGGCTTCTTGCCCAGCGCCAGCACTCTCCCATCCAGGCGGCGTTTGCGGTCCAGTTCCTCCGCGATCTTCACCAGCACCTCGATCAGGTGCGCCACGGCCGAACGGGTGGTGCCGATATTGGTCATCAGCAGCACCGAGGTGCGGCTGGTCTTGTTGACCTGGATCGAATGCCCATCCATCAGGTACTCGTGCTTGAATGTGTCCCCGTCCACGCCCGTGCGGCTGATGTCTAAGGTCAGGCGTGAGGGGTCCACCACGAACTCGTCTTCTGCCCAGGCTTCGTCCCAGGCTGCCAGGCCGTCGCGCACCGGGTTCTGCGTGGTGGACCGGCGGTACTTCTGCGGGATTAGGTCCGTCGAGTGCAGGATCTTGAAATACTTGCCCAGCAGCTCGTTGCGCGCCATGGCCCGCGAAATCGACTGCGCCAAATCGACCTGGCGCTGCACCAGCGCGTAGCCTTCCAGCTCGGCCTGGCGGCGGCCGATATCCAGCGAAGCGAGGATCTGGTAGTTCGGCGAGGTGGAGGTGTGGGTCATGTAGGCCTCGCGGAAGGCGTTGAGGTTGCGCACCGCGAAGTCCTGGTCGTAGATGTGGATCATCGAGCCCTGGCGCAACGAGGTCAGGGTCTTATGCGTGGACTGGGTGGAGTACACCCGCAAGCGGACCTGCTCCGGATCCGGAATCAACCGGGTGTCCAGCCAGGCCTGGTCATTCTCCGGGTGCTCCACGGTGCCCGGTGATGGAAGGGCCGCACGCTGCGCGGCGTAGCGCTGGTGGTAATCCGCGGTCTGCAGCTGCTTTTCGAGCACGGCCGCCACGGTCATGGCGGTGCGCTGGCGGTACACCGGGTGGAATCCTGCGAAGGCGAACCAGGCCTCGTCCCAGAGGAACACCAAATCCGGCTTGATGGCCAGGCATTCTTCCATCACCCGGCGCGGGTCGTAGATGATCCCGTCGAAGGTGCAGTTGGTCAAGGTCAGCATCTTGACCTTGTGCAGCAGGCCCTCGCGGCGCAGTTGCAGCAGCCGTCCCTTGATCTCCTCCAGCGGCACCGCCCCGTACATCGAATGCTCGTTGAGCGGGTAGGCCTCCAGGTAGCTGACGTTCGCCCCGGCGAGTACCAGCGAGTAGTGGTGGGACTTGTGGCAGTTGCGGTCCACCAGCACGATGTCCCCCGGAGCGAGAATCGACTGGTGCACGATCTTGTTGGCGGTCGACGTGCCATTGGTGACGAAGTAGGTGCGGTGGCTGCCAAAAGCCCGGGCCGCCAGCTCGTGGGCCTTCTTGATGGAACTTTGCGGGTCCAGGAGGGAATCGAGCCCGCCGGAGGTGGCCGAGGTTTCGGCCAGCAGCAGGTTCTTGCCATAGAAGTCCACCAGGTCCCTGGCCCATGGGGAGTTCTGCACCGAACCTGCCCGGGAGATCGGCATGGCGTGGAAGACCCCGCCAGGCCGCTTGGCGTACTTCTGCAGCGCGTTGAAGAACGGGGTCTGGTAGCGTTCGAGCACTTCCGAGACAATCGACAGGTGCAGATCCATCCGGTCATTGCGCGAGAAGATCCGGCGGAAACGCCCGGTGATCTCGTGGGCAATCGATTCCAGGGCGACCCCGGCGATCAGGTACACCGGGACTTCGGGGCGCAGTTGATCGAGGATGTTTTCCAGATCCAGCAGGCCCTGGATCTGCCTAGTGGATTGGAAATAGCCTTCCATCCGCCGGGCAATGAAATTCTTGAGCGTCGAGGAAAGCCGGCGGCGCGTGCGCACATCAAAGCGTGCGGTGAGCACGACGGACTGGATGCCGGGATTGATCAGGATCGCGGCCAAGGCATCTTCCACGCTGGGCACCACCACGAAGTTGTAGTGGAACGGATCGGTGCGCTGGCGCTGTTCGGCGATTTCTTCCTTGAAAAGCTCAATCTCCTCCACCGGGCCATTATCCACCAGCAGGATTTCCACCATCGGTGCCTGCACCCTGGCGTTGCCAGGTGCACCGTTACCCAGCTGGGATGGATCCTGTTCCGCCTCGTCATGGCCTTCAAGGTCAATGTACTGGGTCAGCGTCCTGAAGGTCTGGTTCGCTTGGTAGACCAGCTTCATGGCATCTTCGTACTGCCCGCCGGACATGAGCCGGGAAACCTCGTTGAAATATTCGATGCCGGGATTCGCCCAGTACGGTTCTATGGCTGCCAGCAGCCCCAGCAACCGGCCGGCCTCCAGTTCGTGCTCCGTGCGGCGGTCTTCCTCCTGGTATTCAGAAGAGATCTCGCTGAGCACATAGCCCAAGTGCTCCCACGCGTCCTTGCGTTTGCGCCACGCGCTTTCAGGCGTAGCCGTTCCCTGGTTCGTCCCGTAGGTCAACCTCTTGCTCACGGTTGCCGGTATTCCTTTCACCCCTGCAGCGTTAACTGGTTGTTAACAGCGCGAGCGAAGCCATGCCGCCCGGTATCGTGAGACTATGCCACTTCCGAAGCGGTTCCGAACCGTTGAGACGATATTACGCATTATTATCGCCTTTCGGGGAAGTGTTCACCTTGCGTTTACCGCCGCTGGCCCCCTTCGGCTGCGGGAGCGAAAAACCGGTGAATTGTTGCTGAACACCTTATCCGCCGGCCTGTTCAGGCGCCGGCCAGCTGACCGCCGCGTTTGCGGGCACCGAGCACCATCGAGGTGCGCAGCTGGACCATTTCGCCCCATTTCGTCTTGGCAATGAATTCGTAGAGATCCCGCTGGGTTGGCACCGTGACGTCCACGAGCAATTGGGCATCGCCAGCCACCGCGGCAACATACCTCACCTGCGGCAGGCTGGTGAGCAGGGTCCCCAACGCATCCACATGGGCCGGGGAGACCTGGACCCAGAGCAGCGCTTCGACCTTGAATCCCATCAGCGCGGGATCAACCAGCGCACGAATGGAGATGTGCTCGCCGCGCAGCAACCAATCCAGCCGGCGGGAGACCGAGGTTTCGCTCAGGCGCACTTGGCGCGAGATAGTTTCGATGCTTGCCCTGCCGTCCTTGCGCAGCACGTCGATGATGAGGTGATCGCTGTCCCCCAGCTCTCCGACGGGGTTCCACGTGGTCAGTTCCCCTCCGGTGCTGGGGGCCAAAGCCGTTTCCTGCGCATTGCTCAGTGCCCCGCCGCGCCATGCGCGAATGGTCTTGAAGTATTTCAGGATCGGGTAGATCTGGATATTGCTCAGGCCCGGGGTGGCCGGAAGCTGCAACGTCAGGATGTCCTGCAACCCGCCGTCGTAGTGCAGTTCGCTGACGACGTCGCTTTCACCGGTGACCATATAGGTGAAGCTGGTGTCGGTTCGCGCGGACAGCGCTTGGCTGGCTACCGGGATCGTTCCGGGCGCGCAGCTCACCGAGGCAATCACGGCGCCGGCGCGATGGGCAATAGCCGCGATCTTCACCTTCCCCTGCTCGAGCAGGGCTGAACCGTAGCGGGCAACGGTACGTTCCGGTTCGCCAATCACCCGGGCGATCTTGCGCCAAGTCGCGCGGCCGTCGACCTGCAAGGCGACGATGATTTGCCGTTCCAGGTCGCTGAGGATGCTTAAATCGGACATGATTCCTGCTTTCAGGCCACAACCGCCGCATGGCGCCGGTACCACTGCAATTCATATGGAAAAAGTTCAGATTATTTCGTCTAAATTCCCAAGTTCCACTCGTGCAATTGGGGTGTTTTGGAGGATTTGGCCAGATTTATGGCTAATCAATTCATATCTTGCCAGAAACATTCTAATCCCGGATCGTTGGTACTCGATAGAGATCCAGCTCACATCCACTGTTTCCAACCCAAGGAGCACTCATGAATCCGCAACTCGTCATGGCAGCAGGTGATCCCGGATCAACCGACATCTGGGCTCTGGCCAACTCGCCGGTCCTCTGGCTTTGCGCGCTGGGTGTCTTCGCTGTCATCTTCGTGCAGTGCATCTTGTATTCGCGGGCGGCGAAGAAGGCAGCTCCGCATGTGGACATGCCGCTCAACGAAGTCAAGGAATCCTTCCGTGCCGGCATGGTCGCGTCCATCGGCCCGTCCCTGGCGGTGGTCCTGGTAGCTATCGCACTGCTGGCCCTTTTCGGCACACCCGCGGTCCTGGTACGCATCGGCCTGATCGGCTCCGCCGCGGCTGAAACCGGTTCTGCGAGTATCGCGGCCAGCACCATGGGTGCGTCCCTCGGTGGCGGCAGCTACACCCAGCAGGTCTTCGGAGTCGCCTTCTTGGCCATGAGCCTGTCCGGCGCCATGTGGATGATCTGCACGCTGATCATGACCCCGCTGCTGAAAAAGGGCGGCGCGTCCATGTCCAAGCGCAACCCGGCAATCATGGCGCTGATCCCCACCGCGGCCCTGCTCGGCGCGTTCTCCGCACTGACCATTGCCGAACTGCCGAAATCCAGCATCCACGCAATTCTGGTGGGAATCTCCGCAGCCTGCATGGGCTTGTGCCTGTACCTGGCCAAGGTGCTGAACATCAAATGGCTCAAGGAATGGGCCTTGGGCATTTCCATCGTCGTTTCCATCGTCGCGGCCTACTTCCTGCACACCGCCTAAGGACCAATCATGACTACGACACCCCAATTGACCGGCGCCGACGCATCAATGGCGCGATTCGAGAAGCAGACGTCGCGCTACGGCTCGATCACCATGCTCATCGGACTGGTGCTCTCGCTGATCGGCCCGATCTACATCGCCTTCTTCAGCGGCCTGCAGATCACCCCGTCCATGATTTGGGTCGCCTTCCTCGCCGTGGGTGCAACCTTCGGCGTGCTGTGGATCGTCGAACCGCTGACCTACTTCCCCATCCTCGGTTCGGCAGCCATGTACCAGGCGTTCATGATCGGCAACATCTCCAATAAGCTGCTTCCGGCGGCGATCGTGGCCCAGTCCACCATTGGCGCCAAGCCCGGATCCAAGCGCGGCGACCTGGCCGCGGTCATGGCCATCTGCGGTGCAGCAACCGTCCACCTGACCAGCTTGCTGCTGTTCGTCGGCCTGCTGGGCACCTGGCTGGTTTCCTTGATCCCCCTCGAAGTCATCGAGGTGGCCCGCCTGTACATCCTGCCTTCGCTGATGGGTGCCGTACTGGTCCAGAGCATCGTGGCAATGAAGTCGCTGCGCCCCACCATCATCGCTTTGGCGTTGGCCCTGGCCATGAACTTCGTGGTCGTTCCGGCGGCACCAGCGGTGGGCATGTTCGCCACCGCCATCGTGGTCATCAGCTCCATCGTCTTCTCCTGGGTCCTGCGCGACCGCAAGAAAATCTACACCGCAGAAAGCTAGAGGATCATTCCATGCTGAACACCTTCGGGCTCACCGAAACCGAAACCCAAACCCTGCACGAGGACTACCTGCACCTGCACCGCACCCCGGAGCTGTCCATGCAGGAGCACAACACCGCAGCGTTCATCGAGTCCAGGCTCGAAGACCTGGGCATCGAGCACTTCCGCTGCGGCGGCACCGGTGTGGTGGGCATCCTGCGCAACGGCGAGGGGCCAGTGGTGGCCTTCCGCGCCGACAGCGACGGATTGCCCATCGCCGAGGACACCAAGGTGGACTACGCCTCCACCGCCAGGGGCTTGCTGGCTGATGGCACCGATGTGCCGGTGATGCACGGCTGCGGCCATGACACCCACGTGGCCAGCGCCCTGGGCGCGGCCCGCGTGCTGGCCCGCAGCACCGGCCAGTGGGCCGGCACCGTGGTGTTCATCTTCCAGCCCGGCGAGGAAACCAGCGCCGGAGCCGCCGCCATGCTCGCCGATGGCCTGTGGGAGCGGGCTCCGCGGCCATCAGCAGTCCTCGGCCAGCATGTCTTCCCCTTCCCCACCGGAATCATCCACATCACCCCGGAATCGGCGATGGCGATGGCCAACTCGCTGGAGGTTACCCTCTACGGCAAGCAGGCCCATGGTTCCCAGCCGCAGGATTCCATCGACCCGATTGTCCTGGGAGCCAATATCATCACCCGGCTGCAGACCATCACCTCGCGCGAAGTGCATCCGCTGGATTCCGCCGTGGTCACCTGCGGCTCGTTCCATGCGGGCCTGAAGGAAAACATCATCCCGGACACTGCGGTGCTCACGCTGAACATCCGCACGCTCACCGAACCGGTCCGCGAGAAGGTGCTGGATGCGGTCACCCGCATCATCGATGCCGAGGCGCAGGCCTCGGGAGCTCCGCAGCCGAAGATCGAGCAGCTCTACACCTTCCCTCGGCTGTACAACGACCCGGAGCAGACCGGCAACGTCGTGGGCGCACTGCGCGGGGAATTCGGGCAGGAGCAGGTCCGCCTAGTGCCGCCGCTCATGGGGTCCGAGGACTTCGGCTCCCTGGGCGATGCCATCGGCGTGCCGAACGTGTTCTGGATGTTCGGCGGTGCCGACCCGCAGGATCCAGCACCGGCTGGCAACCACTCCCCGTTCTTCCTGCCCGAATACCGTGGCGCATTGGATTCGGGGGTACGGGCAGCCCTGGCGGGAATCCGCCACTACCTGGGCAACTAGCCAACGCGAAAAGCCGGGGTCCAGGTGAACGAAAAACCTCCACCCGGACCCCGGCCCGTGCAGTTCCGCCCGAACGCTAGCCCTTGGGCTTGCGATCGAAAACCCCGCAACCGATCAACGCGATAAGCACCAGGACTGCGCCCATGATGGCTGTTGGCGATTCCATGGCTCGTTCCCCTTTTGCCCAATAGCACCCAGCGGGTTCACTCGATGCCCCGAGCCTAGCGGGAATCGGCCGCCGCCGGCATCCGCCCCAAGAGGTATCTTGACCGTGGCTTCAGAGCCGGGTACGCCCATCGAGGTAGGCGCCGAGCACCTGCAGCACACCGTGCTCGAGGTTGGAAGGCGCGGTGAAGTTCGCGGCTTCTGCCACCACCGGATGCGCATTGGCCATGGCGAAGGAGTAGGTGGCGGCCTTGATCATTTCCAGGTCATTGGGGTAGTCGCCGAAAACTGCCGTTTCATCCGCGCTGATTCCCAGCTTGTCCTGCAACGCTGCCAGGGCCAGTCCCTTGTGCACGCCGTGGTTCATGGCATCCACCCAGTGGCTGCCGGAGATCACCACCTGCAGCGGCACCTGCAGCGCTGCCGCCATTGCCTGCACGGCGCCGGTGCCGACGTTGACGGCCATCTTGATGATCTCGTCCTCGACCTGGGCCAGGTCGTCAACCACCTGCACGGCGCGGTAGTACGGGGCCACGGCGCTGGCGAACCGTTCATCGGCGCGCTCCACATAGGCGGTGCGGCGTCCGCACAGCACCAATCCGGCGTCCAGCGCGGCTTGCCCGCGCACGGCCTGGATCACGGCGGCTACCGATGGCGGATCGATGATGTTGGAGTAGATCTCATTCTCGCCGTGCATCACGACGGTCCCGTTCTCGGCAATGATCGCGATCTCCCCCAAGGGGGCGAACTGCTCGCGCAGGGTCGCGAACTGGCGCCCGGAAGCCGGCACGAACTTGATGCCGCGGGCCTGGAGCTTGTCGATCACAGCCCACGAGGCCTCGGGGATCTTGCCTTCGCCGTCCAGGAAAGTGCCGTCCATGTCAACGGCGACGAGCTTGATCTGGGCCTTCGGGTCAATCGTATGCATAGGTTCCTAGTTGCCGGGTTTCAGCGCGCGATGCGCAGCGCCCAGTACCCCGGCGGCGTTGTTGAATTGGGCAGGCACGATCCTGGCTCGCAGTTCCAGCTGCGGCAGGAACTTTTCGTGGTCTTCCGAGATCGCTCCGCCGATGATGATCAAATCCGGGCTGCACAGGAATTCCACGTGGGACAGGTAGCGTTGCAGGCGGGCGATGTACTGCTCCCAGCTGAGGTTTTCCTCGTGCATGACTCGCGCGGCGGCCTTGCTCTCGGCATTGAATCCGTCGATTTCGAGGTGGCCGAATTCGACATTCGGGAACAGCACGCCGTCGCGGAAGAAGGCCGAGCCGATGCCCGTGCCCAGGGTCAGCAGCAAGGTGCTGCCCTTGACCGGCTTGCCCTGCTCGGCTCCGGCACCCGCGTAGACCTCGGCCACGCCGGCGGCATCCGCATCGTTGAGAACAAAGACGTCACGGCCCAGGATCGCGCTGAAGGTAGCGGTGACATCCAAGCCGATCCAGGCCTTGTCGATATTGGCCGCCGAGTGCACGACGCCGTCGATGACGATGCCAGGCACGGTGACGCCAGCGGGGATTCCTGCCAGCTCGTCGCCGGTGAGCTCCTGCAGGTCGGCAACGATGCCCGCCATCACCTGGGCGACAGCATCCGGATGCGCGCCCTCAGGCGTAGCTGCCTTGCTGAAGGTGCTCTCAACAAGCTTGCCGTCGGTTCCAACCAATCCGTACTTGATCGACGAGCCGCCCAGATCAAGGCCGATGGCAGCGAACTGCGACGTGGATGCCGATGCGTCAGATGGTGCCATCAGTGGTCTCCCCGGTGAAGAAAATAAAATTTTAAGGACTCTTTACAATATATAGCTTGGATCACTTCGGTCAACGTACCCGGTAGTTTTCCCATAAGTTGGCCAAGGCCAGCTCCCGGGCGCCGGCCAAAGCGCCGCGTGCCGCGGCCTCCGTTCCCAAGGTGGAAAGCTGAACATGAACCGGTTTGGGCAGCAAGCTGTTCAGTTCGCTTTCCAGCGCCGCGCACAATTGAGGCGTGAGCCCCGGGCCGATGGCCACCACTCGCTGCGGATCGACGAAGCCGATCAGGTTGGCCAGGACACGGCCGAACGGGGACAGGAAGGCTGGCCAGTTCCGTTCATCGGCCAGTTTTTCCCAGAGCACGCGGGTCTGGAACATCCCGGCCTCGCCGAGCGCATCGCGCAGGTTCGCGGTGCCTACCAGCTGGGTCTCCAGCTCGCCGGCGGTGCCGTGCTTGCCGCGGTGCAGCGCACCGTCGATGACCAGGCCTGCGCCCAGGCCGGAACCGATGTAGATCATCATCAAGGAACCGGCCAGCTCCCCGGCTTCGGCCAGGGCCATCCAATTCACGTCGTTATCCAGCAGCACCGGAACCCCGCCGGCGAACTGGCCGGCAAGGTTGGCCCCGGAGGAAGGGAAAATCGGGGTGGCCAGGACTCGCAGCCCGCCATCGCGCTGCACCGGGGCTGACTGGCTCACGGCCCCGGCCAGCAATGGGGAGCCGAGCTCAGCGGCCACGCGGGAGATCTCGCGGGCTCCCATTTGCTCTACCTGCGCGGCGGTGGTTTGCGCCGTCAGCGGGTAGAAGCGGTCCACCAGCGTCTTTCCGGCCAAGTCGGTGGCGCGGACCTGCAGGAATTCTGCCTGCAGGCACAGTGCCAGCAGGTGGCCGAAGCCGCTGTCCAGCGCATAGTGCTCGGGAACGCGGCCGCGCTTGGGCTCGTTGTCCCGCTCGATGGACGAGGCCAGGCCGTTCTCCTGCAGGCGCGAGATCGCCTGTGATGCGGTGGGCTTGGAGATCCCCAGATCCGCAGCGATCTGGGTACGGGTCGCCGGGGCTTGGCAAAGGTAATCGAATACCCGGATGTCAGTCAGCGTTGCCAGGGCACGGGGCCCCGCAGTGGAATCAGTCACCCACCAATCCTACTGGCCTTCTGCCCTGATTTCAGGGCAGCAGAACTTGGCGCACCGACCGTCCCTCGGCTAGTGCATCCAGGGCGTCGTTGACCTCGGCCAGCGGCCTGGTTTCCACGAGTTTCTCCACAGGGAGCTTGCCGGAGCGCCAGAGCTGCTCGTAGTAGGGAATGTCCTTCTTGGGCAGGGCAGAACCCATGTAGCTGCCGATGATCGTGCGCGCACCTGCGGTCAGGCCCAGGGGCTCGATGCTGCTCATCGCGCCCGGAGCCGGAAGCCCCACGGTCACCAGGGTTCCGCCCACGCCGGTGGCCTGCAAGGCGGTTTCGAAGGCACGCGGATGCCCCGCGGCCTCGATCACGATTTCGGCGGTGCGCTGCCCCAGGGCCTGCGGCGTGCAGGCTTCATCGGCGCCCAAGGCCAGCGCGGTGACCAGCTTGTCCTCATTGGCGTCAACGGCCAGGATACTGCCGGTGCTCCTTTGCCCCGCGGCCACCAGCAAGGCGGCCATGCCTACCCCGCCCAGGCCGACGATGGCAACATCCTGGGCGCCGGTTGCCCCGGCGGCATTGCGCAGTGCACCGCCGCCGGTGAGCACCGCGCAGCCCAGCACCGCGGCCACTTCAGCAGGAACGTCCGCGCCCACCGGGATGAGGCTGCGCGCATCCATCACCGCATAGTCGGCAAAGGCCGAGACGCCGAGGTGGTGATGGACCGGCTGGCCATCGAGGGCCAACCGGCGAGCGCCTGTCAGCAGGGTCCCTGCACCGTTGGACGCGGTGCCGGCGCTGCACGGCAGCTTGCCGCCCTTGGCGCAGGCTTCGCATTTCTCGCAGCGCGGCAGGAAGACCGAGATCACCTGCTGGCCGATGTCCAGATCCACCCCATCACCCACCTGCTCGACGATGCCTGCTGACTCGTGGCCCAGCACCATCGGCAGCGGACGCGGCCGGTTCCCGTCGATCACCGACAAGTCCGAATGGCACAGTCCGGCCGCGGTGATGCGCACCAGCACTTCGCCGGGCCCGGGTTCTTCGAGCTGCAGCTGGCGCATCGCCAGCGGCCGGTGCTTGGCATAGGGCCGCTGGTTCTCCCGGCGCTCAAGCACCGCGGCATGGATCTGGCGCATGCTCAGCCCGCGGTTGGCTGGTTGGCTTCGGCCGACTCCGGGTTCCACCCGCGCACGGCACCTTCTGGCAGCAGGTTCTTCACGATCAGCGAGCAGTCCTTGTCGCCCAGCCCCTGCTCGATCAGTTCGTCGAAGTGCTCGCGGGCCAAGCTGGCTGCCGGCAGCTGCACCCCGGTGCTTGCGCCCGCGTCCAGGGCCAACCCGATGTCCTTGCGGGCCAAGTCGGTGCGGAAGGTGGCCTCGAAGTTGTTGTTCGCCGCGGCGGTATCGATGATGCCCGGCACCGGGTACCAGGTCTGCTGCGCCCAGGAGCGTCCCGAGGAGACCGAGGCGATCTGCCAGAAGACTTCCGGGTCCAGGCCCAGGGCCTCGGCTAGCTGGGAGCCTTCGGCGCTGGCCATCAGGTCGATGAACAGCATCATGTTGTTGCAGATCTTGGCGGCAATGCCCATGGAGGGGCCCCCGGCAACGATGGTCTTCCCGCTCATCGGGGCGATGAATCCGGTGGCCTGCTCCATCAGTTCTGGTGCCCCGCCGAGCATGAAGGCCAGGGTTCCGGCCGCGGCTCCGGAGATGCCGCCGGAGACTGGGGCATCGACGAAGTGCAGGCCGCGCTGCGCGGAGCCCGCGTGGATGTAGCGGGAAGTCTCGATGTCCACCGTGGAGGAATCCAGCAGCAGCATGTCCTTGCTGGCGTTGGCCCAAATGCCGGCGTCACCCTCATAGACCGCGCGCACGTGCTCTCCCTTGGGCAGCATGGTGAACACGGCGTCGGCCTGGTCCATGGCTTCGGCGATCGATCCGGCTATCTGTACTCCGCCGTCGGCCGCGGCGGCGCAGGCCTGCTCGTCCAGGTCGTAGCCGCGCACGGTGTGCCCTGCGGCCACCAGATTCGCGGTCATCGGTCCGCCCATGTTGCCCAGGCCAATCCATGCGTACGTGCTCATCTGCACACCCCTCGTCCTTGAGTATTGTCCTTGTCAGGCCAGCGTAGGGTGCGCGGCGTGCCAGACTCAATGCACTTGGGCACGCCAATTGCGCAGGCCTAGTGTGCGCTAGCGCACACGAGGCATGGCAGACTGTGGACCATGGACCGTCAGATCGATTACCGCCATCTCGAATCCCTCATTGCCCTGCTGACCGTTGCGCGCCTGGGCCGCTACACCGCCGCCGCGAATGTTCTCGGGGTGAACCACTCGACGATTTCCCGTCGCATCGACGCACTGCAAAAAGCCATGGGCGGCCACCTGCTCACGCGCTCTCCCAACGGCTGGGAACTGACGGACCTGGGGCGCCGGGCCATGTCCAGCGCGGAAGCCATCGAGCAGGCCGTGGAAGCCATCGGCTCCCAGAAGGAGACCGGTGCATTGGCCGGCCATGTGCGCGTCGCCGCTCCCGACGCCTTCAGCGCCCACCTGGCGGCTCCGGCCCTGGCAAAGCTCCAGCTAAAGCATCCGCAACTGGTCTTCGAGATCGTTTCGGAAACCACCCGTGCACGGCAGACGCGGACCGGCATGGATTTGGAGATTGTCATTGGCGAACCCAGCGTCCGCAAGGCGGCCTCCACAAAACTCCTGGATTACGAGCTGCGGCTCTACGCCACGGCCGAGTACCTGGAAGCCCACGGCACCCCGGCACAGGTTGCCGATCTGGCCGGGCATAGCCTGAACTACTACATCGACACCGCGCTGACGGTGGACAAGCTCGACGAGGCCACCGGCGCCTTGCCGCCAATGCACCGCGCGATTTCCTCCACCAGCATCGCGGTGCAATATGCGGCCACCATGAACCATGCAGGCATCGGCTTGCTCCCCACTTTCCTCTCGGAGCACTACCCGAATATGGTTCCGGTGCTCCATGACCAGTTCACCTACCAGTCCGAGTACTGGCTGGTGGGACGCCAAGAAGCCTTGCGCAGCCGCGCGGTCCAGGAAACGGTGCGCGCGCTCAATGATGCAGCCACCGCCGGCGACTGGTTCATCCCGCCATTCCCGGCGTACAACTTGTCCCCCGGCTAGGCGCCGTTCACCGTGGCCCGTCCGGTTCCCAGTCCACGATGGCTTGCAGCAGCTGCGCCACTGATCGGGCGCTGTCCAGCCGGAGCACCGGACGGACTTCGTTCTCCAGCCAGGCCTCATGGCGGGCGCGGCTGCGTCCACTGAAGTCCGGGTCATCGTAGCCAGCTGCCCACGCCATGAATTGTTCCAGGGCTCCGAGTTCCAGGGATTGCCCGCTCAGGCGCTGCTTCTCGCGTTCTGCAAGACGGCGCAGGCGCACTTGGGGATCCAGCGCCAGGAAAACGAAGGCATCGCACTGCGACAGGACTTCTTCTCCCCATCCCTGCACTGATCCGGACAGTACCCAGGCTTTGCGCGGAACGAAGACCTGGTTCATGAGCATGGTTCGGGCAGCCGGCGCACGCTGCTCGCGGTATGGAGGATCGGTCGGAACCCAGAAGTAGTCGTCGCTATCGGCATGCGGCACGGACCAGGCATCGGCCACGGCGCGCGCGAGGGTCGTGGTGCCACTGCCGCTGGCACCGAAGATATGCAGCCTGCACCGCTTCATGCCGAACCCCAACGGCAAACTTGGCTACTTTTCATTATTCTTCTTGCTGCTCCGGCGCCGCCCGTATGAAGCGCAAGCGGCAACGAAGCCAATACCGAACAGGAACGCCAACAGGTACTCGATTCCCATCTGCCCGTGCACCTCGCAATCGCATCATGCTGGGGACAGTGACGTCCACCAAAACCCCACCCTTCTTGGCTGCCAGACTCGCAGATCGGCAACGGCGGCGCAAGCCGATGGCCCGCCCGCAGGCCACTGAACACGCCCAAGACCAGCCCCGTGCGTGGAGCTGGCCTTCGGCGTCGTGCTGGATCT
The DNA here is from genome assembly GCF_044769125.1 of Glutamicibacter sp. NPDC090743. Lineage (NCBI taxonomy): Bacteria > Bacillati > Actinomycetota > Actinomycetes > Micrococcales > Micrococcaceae > Glutamicibacter > Glutamicibacter sp. NPDC090743. The sequence goes on from NZ_JBIVXE010000005.1 coordinate 241,874, forward strand.
TGCGGCTTACTTCTGCATCTTCAGTTCATCGCGGACGGCATTTTCGCCGTTCACTGCCAGCCGGTCCGCCTCGTCGATCTCGCCGAGGTCCAGCCCCTTGGTTTCCTTCATGAAGAACACCGCCACCAGGGTGACCAGGGCGGCGAACACGATGTAGCCGGCCACCGGAACCCAGGATCCGTAGACTTTGAGCAGGAAGGTGGCGATGATCGGGGCCATGGACCCGGCCACGATGGAGGTGACCTGGTAGCCCAGCGAGACGCCCGAGTAGCGCATGCGGGTCGGGAACATCTCGGCCATGATGGCCGGCTGCCCGGCGTACATCAGCGCGTGCACACCCAAGCCCAGCACGATGGTGGCCAGGATGACCGCATCATTGGCGGTATTGAACAGCGGGAAGGCCGCCACGCCCCAGACGGCCATGAGCACCACGCCGGTGGCGTAGACCGGGCGGCGGCCGAGGGTGTCGGTGAAACGGCCGACGATCGGCACCAGGATCGCGTGGATCACGTGGGCAATGAGCATCAGGCCAAGGATCGTGGAGGTGTCCATGTCCAGCTGGGTGGCCATGTAGGTGATGGAGAAGGTCACCACCATGTAGTACATGATGTTCTCCCCGAAGCGCAGGCCCATGGCGGTGAACACCCCGCGCGGGTAGCGCTTGAAGACTTCGCCCACGCCGTAGCCGGCAGCCGCGTTCTGCTCCAGCTCAGCCTTGGCCTCCTTGAAGATCGGGGCATCGGAAACGCGGGTGCGGATGTAGTAGCCGACGACCACGATCACCACCGAGAGCCAGAAGCCGATGCGCCAGCCCCACGCCAGGAAGGCCGCTTCGCTCAGCGTTGCCGAGAGCACCAGCAGCACCACGGTGGCCAGCAGGTTGCCCACCGGCACTGCGGCCTGCGGCCAGGAGGACCAGAAGCCGCGTTCCTTGTTCGGCGCGTGCTCGGCCACCAGCAGCACCGCGCCTCCCCATTCCCCGCCCACGGCGAAGCCCTGGGCGAAGCGCAGCACGATCAGCAGGATCGGTGCGGCATAGCCGATGGAGTCGAAGGTGGGCAGGCAGCCCATCAGGAAGGTGGTTGCGCCGACCAGCACGATCGCCACCTGCAGCAGGTGCTTGCGCCCGTACTTGTCGCCGAAGTGGCCGAAGACGATGCCGCCGATGGGGCGCGCAATGAAACCGACCGCGTAGGTCAGGAAGGCCTTGATGATGTTATCCAGATCGTTGCCGGTATCCGGGAAGAAGATCTTGTTGAAGACCAGGGTTGCCGCGGTCGCGTAGAGGAAGAATTCATACCATTCGACGACGGTGCCAGCCATGGAGGCTGCTACGACCCGGCGCAATCCCTTGCGCTCGGCCTTCGATGACGTTTCGCTTGCCACTGTGCGTTCCTTCCGCCCACGCCAGTACCCCCTTTGGAACCAGCTTCATCAGCGAGTATGGCCTAGATCACATCGCGAAAGATAGGTAAAACGAGGCATAGTGGGACACGGATTGTGCACATTCGGCGTGCATATTTGCACACCCGATCACGGTTATCTGAAAGGATCCATATGAAGAAATGGGGAAACCCGGCGCACCCTGCAGCATTGCGAGGCGTGCGCATGGATGGGCAAACTCGGTGCGCCCACTACCACTCGCTCTTCGATGTGATCGCGCTGAAGCACGATTGCTGCGCGACCTTCTACCCCTGCCACCTTTGCCATGCCGAGCTCGCCGATCACCAGACAGAGCCGTGGCCGGCAGACAGGTTCGATGAACCGGCGGTGCTCTGCGGAGTCTGCAGCACGCAGCTGAGCCCCGCAGAATATCTGGAAACCAGTTCCTGCCCGAACTGTCAGGCACTGTTCAATCCGGGCTGCAAACTGCATCTGGACTTGTACTTCGAGATGAAGTCAGCCGCCTAGTCCCAGGGCAGTTCGTTTTCTTCGGAAGGTTGCTGTGGAATCACCAGGACCGGGCGGTGCTGCTTATGGGCCAGCGCCACGGCGATTGATCCCTCGACCAGCTGAGCCATCTTATTGCGGATCCCCGGACGCCGGGTGCCCACGACGATCATCTGCGCATCGAGCTGTTCGGCAACGGCAGCGAGCACCTTGGCCGGGTCGCCGGCCACCGTGTAGCTTTCAAGCTCGACACCGGTAACCACCGAGTTGAGTTCCCAGGCGAGTTCCTCGGAGAGCGGAGCAGCCGAAGCCAGCAGGTTTCCTTCGGCAAGCTTGTCGGTGACGAAACGTCCGGAGTCGGCATGGATGCACACCAATTTCGCATCCAGGCCGCGCGCCAGCGAAGCCGCCGCGGCCAATACTGCCGGGGACATCCCCGGCTCCACGCCCATGACCATGATGCTCATCAGCTATTCCTACTTTCTTGGAGGGTCACTTGCTGCTTAGTAAAATCCTATAAATCACCGAGGTCGATATCCGGATCCGCCAGCGAGGCGGCTGGCACCGTCTTGCCCACCAGCTCACGCAGGCGATCATTGACGTCCCAGATATTCACGTTTGCCGCCGCGGTGATCTTCTCGCCATCTTGCCAGAACAACAAGAATTCTCCGCTTTCCATGCTGCCGCGGACTACCGAGACGTCATCTGGGGAATTATGCCCCACATATTCCATTCCCAGATCGAATTGGTCCGTGAAGAAATACGGCAACCAGTCATAGGATGCGTCGGCACCGGTGAGCGTCGCGGCCGCCAGCTTGCCCTGGCGGATCGCGTTGTCCCAGTGCTCCACGCGCAATTGGGCGCGCAGCTTGGTATTGAACGCCTGGGCGATATCCCCGATGGCCAGAATCTTGGAGTTGCTGCTGCGCAGCGACGCATCGACCACCACCCCGTGATCCACTGCCAGCCCGGCAGTCTCGGCCAGTTGCAGATTGGGTTTGGCACCAATAGCCAGCAGCACCACATCGGCACGCGATGAGCCGGCATCCGAAAGCACTTGCAGGTGCCCGTCGACCTGCTCGATGCCCTGCACGCGTGCGGTGCGCACATCCACTCCATTGGACTGGTGCAGCTCCAGCAGGTGGTTCCCGAAGCGTTCTCCGAAAACCTTGGCCAACGGCACCTCGGACGGTGAATAGACGGTGACCCGGGCTCCGCGTTGGCGGGCTGTGGCGGCCACTTCCATGCCGATCCAGCCCGAGCCGACCACGGCCACTTGGGCACCCTCGACCAGTTTTTCGCGCAGCGACTGGGCATCTTCCAGCGTGCGCAGCACATGCACCCCGGGCAGGTCATAACCGGGCATTGGCGAGTCCCCGCCCACGCTGGCCCGCGAACCGGTGGCCAGCACCAGTTGCCCGTAATCCACGGCGGTGCCATCGGCCAGCATCACCTGCTGCTTGCCGGTCTCCACGCTGATTGCGGCGGTTCCCAGCCGGAGGGTGACCTCCTGTGCTGCGTACCACTGCGCGTCATGCACGGTGAAGTCTTCTGGCTTGTCATTGCCCTGCAAGAAGCCCTTGGACAGGGGCGGACGCTCATAGGGCAGGTGCGATTCCTCGCCAATCAGAGTGATCGGGCCGGCATGTCCCCGCTCGCGTAGTGCTGCCACCGTACTGGCGGCGGCAAGCCCGGCACCAACGATGACTATCGACTCCTGGTCCATGGAACAACCCCTCTGCTTCCCGCCGCGGTGACGGACCGCGGCCAGTGGATAGTGCTTGTCACCTTGATCCTCACACCCCGATGCCCTGCTTGGCAAGGCATCGGGGGTCAGGTCCCGGACCTAGTCGTCACTTGGCTTCACGTGCCGGGATTTTGCTTCTGATTCCACGCGCTTGCCGAAGATCCCGCGCGTGCGCGAGACCCGGTAGTCGATACGGTCATCGACGTAGCGGCGCAGTTCGGGCTGCTCGTCCAAGGCGCCCCACAGCTCATCGGAGACGTGCTCGGTGACCCGCGCCAGCCGGCGCTTCTGCTCGATGACTTCCAAGGCCCGGCTTTCATGGCGCAACCCCTTGATCGTGGCCACCGACATCATGATCATGATGATGCTGAATGGCAAGGCCGTGGCCAGCGAACCGGCCTGCAGCGTCTGCAGCCCGCCAGCCACCAGCAAGGCAGCGGCCAGCACGCCTTCGAGCACCGCCCACAGCACCCTGGACCAGGTCGGCGGGTTCGGGTGCCCGCCGGAGGCGAGCATGTCGACCACCAGCGAGCCGGAGTCCGAGGAGGTGATGAAGAAGATCGCCACCAGCAAGATCGCCACCACCGACAGGATCGAACCCAGCGGCAAGGCTTCAAGCACCTGGAACAGCGAGCCCTCCGCGGAGACCGCCCCGTCCTGGACCATGTCCCCAGCGCCGAAGAACTGGCGGTACAGCCCCGACCCGCCCATGACCGAGAACCAGAGGAAACCGACTATGGTCGGCACCAGCAGCACGCCGGTGACGAACTGGCGCACGGTACGCCCGCGCGAAATGCGGGCAATGAAGATGCCCACGAACGGTGCCCAGGCGATCCACCAGCCCCAGTAGAAGACCGTCCAACTGGAGAACCAGGTGGCCGATTCCTCACCCTGCTGGAAGGCGCCGACGTCGAAGGTCATGTTCATCCAATTGGCCAGGTACACGCCCAGGGACTGCACGAAATTCTGGAACAGGAACAGCGTCGGGCCCAGCAGCAGCACGCTGATCATCAGCAGCCCGGCCATGGACAGGTTGATATTCGACAGCCACTTGATCCCGGCGCCCAGGCCGCTGACCACGCTCATGGTGGCCAGGAAAGTGATCACGACAATGAGGACGACCAGCAGCGTGTTGTCCACCGACTCCACCAGCCCGATGGATTGCAGTCCCGAGCTGATCTGCTGCACGCCCAAGCCCAGCGAGGTCGCGATGCCGAAGACGGTGCCGAAGATGGCCAGCACGTCGATCACATCGCCCAGCCAGCCCTTGACCCGATCTCCCAGGATCGGTTCCAGCGCCCAGCGGATGGACACCGGGCGGCCGCGGCGGTGGATCGCGTAGGCCAAAGCCAAGCCGATCACCGCGTAGATGGCCCACGGGTGCAGGCCCCAGTGGATGAAGGTCTGCGCCATGGCCAGTCCGGCCAGCTCCGATTCGCTGCCTTCCCAACCCGGCTTCGGATCCACGGTGGCGTACATCAGAGGTTCGCCGACCCCGTAGAAGACCAGGCCAATGCCCATGCCGGCGGCGAAGAGCATCGCGAACCAGCTGAACAGGCCGAATTCGGGTTTCTCTCCGTCATTGCCCAAGGTGATCCGCCCGAGCTTGGAGAAGCCGATGGCGATCACCAGCGCCACAAAGCCGCCGATGATCAGCATGTAGTACCAGCCCAGGTTGGCTACGATCCAGTTCTGCACGGCGTTGAAAGTCGTGTCCGCCGCGTTGGGCGCGAGGATCGCGAAGACCGCCACAGCCAGGATCACCAGCAGCGCCGGCCAGAAGACCGCAGGGGCGATCCCGCCCTTGCCTAGGCGCACGCCCTGCCGGCGCAGCTTCGCGGTGATCTGCTCGTCGGTGTCGTCCTCGGCAATGTGCATGTGCACCGGGATCGGCGCGGTATGCGGGGATGCTTCCAGCACAGCATTTGCGTGCTGCCCATTATCTGCTTCGGGAGGTTCAACTTCGTCAATGTTCTTCGTCATGGTCCAGGCTCCTTCACTCAGAGAAATGCCCTAGGACTTCCACCCTTGTTCTTTCGCCGCGAAGATTCAAGGGCCAGCGAAGAATAGTGGCTTCTTTCTGCCAGTCGGGTATCGCCGGGCGGTGCGCCGTGGTTGCTGTGCGCTGCATAGATGCTTGTTGCCAGGCATGGCAGTTTGTCCATGCCACCGGGTACAGTGCGAGGTACCTCGTAGGCCTTGGCATGAAAGCCTCTCGGAACCAGCAAGGAGCCCCGTCATGTACAGCAACCAGACCCGTCACGCAGCCGTCGCCGAAATTCCCAACCGCTACGTCTTGGTCTTCGACCGGCAGGAATCCGGAGCCCCGGGCATCGCAGCAGCCCAGCGCGAATCAGAACTTCCGCAGCTACTGGCTGAACAGGGCTATTCCAGTACCGAGTACTTCCCGATGCTGGGCATCGCTGTGGTCACCAGCTCGGCTGACCAGCTTGAGGACTTCCGCCAGCGCTGCGCCGGGCACAAGCTGCCAGCCTCGGTGGTACCCGAGCTGGTTTACCGGATCCTGCCCGATGCCCCGGCCGCCACGGACTCCTATGCGGACACCGGCCAATTCACCTGGGGCCTGCAGGCCGTAGGCGCTTCGCTTTCGGGCTACACCGGCAAGGGCATCAACGTGGCCGTCTTGGATACCGGTTTTGACAGTGCGCATCCGGACTTCGCAGGCCGCACGGTGACCGCCAAGTCCTTTGTCGCAGGCGAGGACGCCACTGACGGCCATGGACATGGAACCCACTGCATCGGCAGCGCCTGCGGTCCGCGCGAACCGCAGCAGGGTCCGGGCTACGGGGTCGCCTCGGAAGCCAATATCTTCGCTGGAAAGGTGCTGGGCGCCGATGGCTCAGGTTCGGACTCCACGATCCTGGCCGGCATCAACTGGGCACTGGAAAACAAGTGCGAGGTCATCTCCATGTCGCTGGGTGCTGACGTGAGAACTGTGCACCCGCCCTATGTCACTGCCGGACGCCGCGCCTTGGAGCTGGGCTCCTTGATCGTGGCGGCCGCCGGAAATAATGCACAGCGCTCTGCCGGGAACCCGGGATTCGTCGGCGCACCGGCCAACAGCCCGTACATCATGGCCGTAGCGGCTTTGGACTCGAAGCTGGCCGTGGCGGACTTCTCGGCCCAGGCGTTGGACACCGAGGGCGGCGAGGTGGATATTGCAGGCCCCGGCGTTGGCATCTACTCTTCGTGGCCCGTCGCCAAGCGGTACAACACCATCAGCGGAACGTCCATGGCCACCCCGCATGTGGCCGGCGTGGCAGCGCTGCTGGCCGAATCCACCGGCCTGCGCTCCCAGCAGCTGTGGGACAAGCTGGTGGCAACTTCCCGAGATGTCTCCCTGCCGGCCATGGATGCCGGAGCCGGGCTGGTCCAGGCCCCGGCCTCACAGGAAGCGTAGCGGCATGTCCGGCGCCGAAGTGCACGTCTATGTCATCACCATTTCCACCCAGCACCCGCTGGAACCGGTGGTCAGCGAACTGCAGTCCCGCGGATTGCAGGTTAAGCAGGTGCTCGCCGCCCTCGGCCAGGTGATTGGCGAGGGCAGCGAGGAGGTTGCCGAGAAGCTGCGCGGCTTATCGGCGGTGGAATCGGTTGATGCCCAGCAGCAATACCGGGCCTTGGATGATGATGCCTAGCGCAGGATGACCGTGCGGTTTCCGTAGAGGAAGACTCGGCCTTCGCAGTGCCAGCGCACCGCGTTGGACAGCGCCCTGCATTCGGAGTCGCGTCCGGCGGCGATCAGCTCCGATGGCCCGAAGGTGTGGTCCACTTCCACGACCTGCTGGGCGATGATCGGCCCTTCATCCAGCTCGGAGTTCACGTAGTGGGCAGTCGCGCCCACGGTCTTCACGCCGCGCTCCCAAGCCTGGTGGTACGGCTTGGCGCCCTTGAAGGAGGGCAGGAACGAGTGGTGGATGTTGATGGTCTTGCCGGTCAGCTCCGTGGCCAGATGGTCTGAGAGAACTTGCATGTAGCGGGCCAGGACTACCAATTCGGCGCCGGTCTGGGAAATCAGTTCCAGCAGCTTCGCTTCGGCCTGCGGTTTGGTTTCCTTGCTGATCGGGATGTGGTGGTATTCGATGCCATGCCACTGGACCAGGTCGCGGCTGTCTTCGTGATTCGAGGCCACCGCAACGATCTCGATGGGCAGTTCGCCGGTGCGCGAGCGAAAAAGCAGGTCATTGAGGCAGTGGTCGTACTTGGAGACCATGATCAGTACCCTGGTCTTCTGCCCGCGTTCGCGCAGCTGCCAGTCCATCTCGAATTTGGCGGCGATGGCGGTGAATTCCTCGCGCAGCTCAGCCAGCAGATTCTCTTCGGCCTCCCCAGAGAATTCCACGCGCAGGAACAAGCGTCCGGCGCTCATGTCGTCGAACTGCTTGAGTTCCACGATGGTGCGTTCATGCTTAACCAGGAATCCGGTGACCGCATTCACGATCCCCATTCCTTCGGGGCATTGCAGGGTCAAGACGTGACGGATTTGCTCGCTCATGAGTCCTTCTTTTCTGTGAGTGGACGGCCTATGTAGCACGGTGCCGGAGCATACGGCCTACCACCATGAACTGGACAGAATATTGCTTAGCCTGCCTTTGCATTCTTGGCCAGTTCCGGCCCCGCCCCAAAGATCAGGGCGGGGCCGGAACTGTGCTCAAGGTGCTCTAGCGAAGCTGGGCTAGATCATTGCTTCCGAGGCGAACTCGGACATGGCATCAACCAGCCAATGCACGGTGTGCTCGGTGAACGATGCGCGAGGCATGATCCGCCAGGCCTGCTCGCCGGTACGCCACAGCAATACCGGGATGTTCGCCACCGAGGTGACAATCGCCTGGTTCACTGCAAAGGCACGCGGGTGCAGATCCGCCGGGCAGCTCTTGCGCAGCACCAGCGGCGCATCCGGTCCGGTCAGTTCCAGCACGCTGCGGTTAGCCGAGAGGTCAACGACCTGTCCCGGTGCATCGCCCAGCGCCGCGCTGAGCACGCCACCCAGTTCGGTGTTCTCCGCGCTGGTGGCCAGGAATTCATCCGGAGCCAGCCATAGCACCGCGGTGCCTTGTGCCTCGCCGGCAACTTCGCCCACCTTCGCTGGCAAGCCTGCGCCGGTGGCCGCGGCCAATGCCGCATGGGCCTGCGTGCCCGGTGCGCAACGCAGCGAGATCTGGGTGGTGAACGCGATTTCGCGCAGTTCCACACGTCCGGCTACGCTGGCTGCGTCCATGACCGTATCCAGGTGTTCTGCTGGTGAATGGCGCAGCGGGGTTTCAATCAAGGTGTTGTTAGCCATCTCGACGGCTTCCTTCCGGGTCATAGAGGACGGTTTCGGAGACTACGACGTCGACCAGCTGGTCGCCGACCGGGGTCTTGAGCACTTCACCGATGCGGTTGCGCCCGTTCTTGATCAGCGCCAGGCCGAAGGTGCGGCCCAGATTCGGCGAATCGTAGGAGCTGGTGACCCAGCCTTCCATCGAGGTAATGCCTTCGGTTGCCAGAGCATCCGAGGCCACCAGCGCGGCGCCTTCTGGCAATCGCAGGGACTTGTCCACCGGCAGTACCGAGACCAGCTGCTTGCGGTCCTCGCGGGCGTTATCGGCCCGGGAGTAGGAGCGGTTGCCGATGAAGTCCTTGAGCTTGGAAACAACCCATTCCATGCCGGCATCCTGCGGGGTCACCGTACCGTCGGTGTCTTGGCCGACGATGATGAAGCCCTTTTCGGCACGCAGCACGTGCATGGTTTCGGTGCCGTACGGGGTGATGTTGAATTCCTCGCCGGCGGCGTACACATCTTCCCAGACGCGCAGCCCGTGCCAGGCAGGGACCGCGATTTCGAAGGCGAGTTCGCCGGAGAAGGAAATGCGGCTGATGCGCGCTTCGATTCCGGAGTCCAGCACCACGTCCCTGAAGGCCATGAATTTGAAGCCCTCGTTGGACACGTCCACAGTGGAGGCCAGCTTGGCGATGACATCGCGCGAACGCGGTCCCACCACGGCTACGGTGGCCAGCTGCTCGGTTACCGAGGTGCAGGTGACGTCGAGGTCAGGCCATTCGGTCTGCAGCCATTCCTCCAGCCAGTCCAGCACGTCGGCGGCGCCGCCGGTGGTGGTGTGCAGCAAGAAGCGGTCTTCGGCCAGGCGCAGGGTCACGCCGTCATCGAAGATCATGCCGTCGGCCTTGCACATCACTCCGTAGCGTCCCATGCCCACCTTGAGCTTGGTGTAGCCGTTGGTGTAGATGCGGTTCAGGAACTCTGCCGCGTCCTTGCCGCGGATCTCGATCTTGCCCAGCGTGGTGGCGTCGAGCATGCCCACCGAGTCGCGTACGGCCTTGGATTCGCGGTAGACGGCCTGGTCCATGGTTTCCCCGGCCTGCGGGTAGTACCACGGGCGCTTCCACTGTCCGACGTCTTCGAATTCGGCGCCGTGGGACAGGTGCCAGGAGTGCATTGCGGTGATGCGTGCCGGGTCCAGCTGGTCCCCGCGGTTGCGTCCGGCCAGGGCTGCGAAGGCCACCGGCGTATATGGTGCGCGGAAGGTGGTGGTGCCGATTGCCGCCGGGTTCTCGATGCCCAGTACCGCGGCGATCACGCCGATCGCTGCCACGCCCGAGGTCTTGCCCTGGTCATTGGCCGTGGAGATCGAGGTGTACCGCTTGATGTGCTCCACCGACTTCATGCCGGCGCCGGTGGCGCGCAATACGTCGGCTACGGTTTGGTCGCGCTGCAGGTCAACGAAGTGGAACTTGTAGTTCACTGCGTCATCGCCGCTGACCGACGGCACCAGCCAGACCGGCCGGGTTTCGCCCAGTGCGGTTTCCAAGGCCTGCGGGGTGCGGGCCACGGTGGCGAAGCCGGCGGCAGTAGCTGCCGCGGCGCCGGTAGCTGCGCCGGTGGACAGGGCGCTGGCGGTATCGAGGCGTCCGGTCATCGCACCGGCCAGGTGCTGGTTGGCCACGGCATCGGCTGGGACGAAGGCGTGGATGGTGGTGTCCCAATCCAGCTTGCCCTGGCGCTGGGAGTGCAGGTGCACTACCGGGTTGAAGCCGCCGGCCACGGCCAGCACGTCTGCTTCGAAGCGCTGGGTTTCCCCCAGCTCGCGTGCTTCATCGAGCTCTGCGACCACGATGGCCGACAGTTCGCCGTTTTCATCGGCTTCGGTGTCCACCACTACGGAGCCCGAGATGACCTGGACCCCGTCAGCCACAGCCTGTGCGGCGGCGGCCGAAATGCTTGAGCGGGCATCGATGACCGCAACAACTCCGCCGGTGGCGGCCAGTTCACGCACCAGCTCGTAGGCCGAGTCGTTGGTGGTGGCTACCGCGATCCTCGCTCCGGCACGTACGCCGTAGCGGTTCAGGTAGCTGCGCACCGCGCCGGCGAGCATGATGCCCGGGCGGTCGTTGTTCTCGAAGACGATCGGACGTTCGTGGGCGCCGGTGGCCAGGACTACCTGCTTGGCACGGATGTGCCAGATGCGTTCGCGGGAGACGCCGGGGCCGGATGGGCCATCCAGGTGCACGGTGCGGCGCTGCGCGGCGATCAGGTAGTTCGCATCGTAGGAGCCGAACACGGTGGTGCGCTGCAGGTGGGTGGTCTCCTCGGCTTCAGCCAGCTCGCTGGTGACCTGCTCGATCCACGCGCTGCTGTCCATGCCATCGATCTGCTCGCCGGCGGTATCCAGCAAGGTGCCTCCGGCTTCTGCGCGCTCATCGAGCAGCATCACCCGGGCTCCGGAACGCGAGGCTTCGCGGGCCGCGGCCAGGCCTGCCGGGCCGGCGCCGACCACGAGCACATCGGTGTGCACGTGGACGTGGTCGTAGTAGGCCGGATCCTTGGTCGGATCCAGTACGCCCAGGCCCGAAAGCAAGGTGGCGTTCAAGTCTTCGGTGACCGGAACGGTGGTCGCTGGCAGCATCGACTCATCGATGTCCTGCTCGTGGCGGGCACTGACGGTAACCAGCGCGTTGGGCTCTTCCACTCCGGCGGCGAAGATGCCGCGCGGGCGGTCCAGGTACAGGGAGTTGCCGGCCCTGCGCACCCCATTGGCCAGCAGTGCGCTGGCTACGGTGTCGCCGCGGAAGGCGGAAAGCTTGGCCCCGTCAACGGTGAGGGAAAGTGCTTCCTCGCGGTTGATGCGAGCGCGGGAGCTCTGCTCGGCGCTCAGGCGTTGTGGCTTGCTCATCGGGTGCCTCCTTCGGCGCTGTGGATTTCCGGACGTGGTGCGCCGGCTGGGTAGATGGCCTTGAATTCATAGGTGACGGTGTCGCGCAGAGCGTTGAACCACTTGCGGCAGCCTGCGGCGTGGACCCAGCGTTCGGCGAAGATGCCCTTCTTGTTCTGGCGGTAGAACAGGTAGCGGGACCATTGCTTGTCGCTCAGCGCGTGGGGATCTGCGGGGTAGGCCACGTGGGCTTCCCCCCCGTACTTGAATTCATTTTCATTTCGTGGCCCGCAGTTCGGGCAATCAATCAGCATCATGGTGGTTGCTCCTAGTGTGCGACGGCGGCAGCGCCGTGTTCGTCGATCAGGTGGCCGGTTTCGAAGCGTTCGAGGCTGAACGGCTTGTTCAGCTCATGCGGCTCGTCGTTGGCGATGGTGTGCGCCAGGGTGAAGCCGGCGCCCGGGGTGCCCTTGAATCCGCCGGTGCCCCAGCCGCAGTTCACGTACAGGTTCTGGATCGGGGTCTTGGAGATGATCGGCGAGGCGTCCATGGTGGTGTCCACGATGCCGCCCCAGGTGCGCAACACGTGCGCCCGGGCGAAGATCGGGAACAGTTCCACGGCCGCGGCCATCTGCTCCTGGATGACGTGGAAGGCACCGCGCTGGCCGTAGCCGTTGTAGCTGTCGATGCCCGCGCCCATGACCAGCTCACCCTTGTGGGCCTGGGAGACGTAGACGTGGATGTGGTTGGACATGACCACTGTCGGGTGCACCGGTTCGAAGAGTTCCGAAACCAGAGCCTGCAGCGGGTGGGACTGGATCGGCAGTTCGAAGCCGGCCATTTCTGCCAGCACCGAGGAGTGGCCTGCGCCGGCCAGCGCAACCTTCCCGGCATGGATGGTGCCGCGGGTGGTCTTCACGCCGGTGACCTTCTCGCCATCCTTGATGAAGCCGGTGACTTCGCAGTTCTGGATGATGTCCACGCCCATTTCGTTGGCCTTGCGGGCGAAGGCCCAGGCTACGTGGTCGTGCTTGGCGATGCCGGCGCGTGGCTGCCAGGTGGCGCCCATGACCGGGTAGCGGATGTCGTCGGAGGTATTGATGATCGGGCAGGCTTCCTTGACCTGGGATGGGTCCAGCCATTCGGCGTCCACGCCGTTGAGCTTGTTCGCTTCGACGCGGCGCACGGATTCGCGCACATCTCCCAGGGTGTGGGCCAGGTTCAGCACGCCGCGCTGGGAGAACAGGAAGTCGTATTCCAGGTCCTCGGGCAGCTGTTCCCACAGCTTCAGCGACTTTTCGTAGATGCCGGCCGACTCATCCCAGAGGTAGTTCGAGCGGATGATGGTGGTGTTGCGGGCCATATTTCCACCGGCCAGCCAGCCCTTTTCCAAGACGGCGACGTTAGTGATGCCGTGGTTCTTGGCCAGGAAGTATGCGGTGGCCAGGCCGTGGCCGCCGCCGCCAACGATGATGGCGTCATAGGATTTCTTCGGTTCCGGGTTTGCCCAGAGGAATTCTGGGTGCTCAGGCAGCAGATCAGCCATGGCTATTCTCCAATCTTCTTCAGGTTCGGGTAGAGCGGATGGGCCTGGGCCAGGTCCAGTACGCGCTGTTTGAGTTCGGGAAGTTTTTCGGTGTTGCCTTGGGCGCCGGCGATCAACGTCTGCGCAATGATCTCCGCAACCTCAGCAAACGCAGCCTCAGAGAAACCACGAGTAGCCAACGCAGGAGTACCAATACGCAAACCCGAAGTCACCATCGGCGGACGAGGATCAAACGGCACCGAATTACGGTTCACCGTAATCTCCACCTGAGCCAACAAATCCTCAGCCTGCTGCCCATCAAGCTCCGACTCACGCAGATCAACCAACACCAAATGCACATCAGTGCCACCAGTCAGAACGCTAATGCCCTGAGCCGACACATCAGCCCGGGTCAAACGCTCAGCAAGAATCTTCGCCCCAGCCAAAGTACGCGCCTGGCGCTCCTTGAACTCCTGGGATGCAGCAATCTTGAAAGCCACAGCCTTGCCAGCAATCACATGCTCCAACGGACCACCCTGCTGACCAGGGAACACCGCAGAATTCAGCTTCTTCGCAATCTCAGCATCATTCGAGAGGATAATGCCGCCACGAGGACCAGCAAGAGTCTTATGCGTAGTCGACGTCACCACATGCGCATGAGGCACCGGCGACGGATGCAACCCCGCAGCCACCAGGCCAGCGAAGTGAGCCATATCCACGAACAAGTACGCGCCGACCTTGTCAGCAATCTCGCGGAAACGCTTGAAGTCCAACTGGCGTGGGTAAGCCGACCAGCCAGCAACAATCATCTTCGGCTGGTTCTCCACAGCAAGACGCTCCACCTCGTCCATGTCCACTTCATAAGTGGCCTCGTCCACACCGTAAGGAACGATGTTGAACAAGCGGCCCGAGAAGTTCAGCTTCATGCCATGGGTCAAGTGACCACCATGAGCCAGGTTCAAACCCAGCACGGTATCGCCCGGGCGGACCAACGCGTGGTACACCGACGCATTAGCCTGAGCACCGGAGTGAGGCTGCACATTAGCGAACTTCGCACCGAACAATTCCTTGATGCGCTCGATAGCCAACGTCTCAATCACGTCAACCTCTTCGCACCCGCCGTAGTAACGGCGGCCCGGGTAGCCTTCGGCGTACTTGTTGGTCAGTACCGAACCCTGCGCCTGCATCACTGCCTGCGCGGTGTGGTTCTCCGACGCGATCATTTCCAGACCGCGCTGCTGGCGAGCCAGCTCAGCGTCGATACGCTGCGCCACCTCCGGGTCGAGGTGTGCGAGGTCTGCAGTCAGTGAATCTGCAGCAAGAGTCGTAGCGTGTGCCATTACCCATCCCTAAATGTATGAATTGTCGACAACTGATATATCAATCTGCAACTCACTGTATGATGGAAATCACAGCCCGGTCAATGGGTTACCCGAAATTACTTCAGCGCGTAACAATCGTGCAGAATGGAGCAAGGAAATTGGAGGCGGGATGACAACCACGACGCAGCTTGCAGCAGGCACCGAGTCCATGGCCGAACGCGCCTACCAGGTGCTGCGAGACCGGCTGATCATGATGGACATCGCCCCCGGCGACCCGATCAACGAAGCCGGACTAGTCGATGACTTAGGAGTGGGACGCACTCCCCTGCGCGAAGCACTCAAGCGCCTTGAAGTAGACCATCTGGTGCAGTCCTACCCGCGCCGCGGCACCTTCGCCACCCGCGTGGATATCACCGAATTAGCTGATATCACCGAAATCCGCCAGGTCCTTGAACCACTGGCAGCGGCTAAGGCCGCAACCCTGCGCGGAGGAACCGCCCGCGCCGGCATCGAAGCCACCTTGGAAGCAGTCAGCCAGCTCTCCGGAGAGAATCTGCGCCGCACCCTGATGGAAAATGACCTCGAAGTGCACCGGCTGATCTACCAGGCCGCCGGCAACCACCACTTAGAAGAGACACTAATCCGCTTGGATAACTTGGCCACGCGCATCTGGTGCATGGCACTGGATCGACTGCCCAGCGTGGACGAGCATATCGCCGAGCATGTCTCGCTCTTGCAGGCCATTCTGGACGGGGATGCGCCAGTAGCGCGCCAGCTGGCCCTAGAACATATCGTGCATTTCCAGAAGTCGGTTCGCGCCGTCCTCTAGGCGCCCCACTGCCCGCCGAGCTGGCCACCAACAATATGGAGCAGCCCGCGCATTGCCAACTGTTTCACTTTGTCTCGCTACACACTGGCGGTGCCCACCTCCGCCTGCATAAAACAGGGACGCCGCCGCGGAATCCAGCCAGCCACGAGGGCGCTACGCGCTTGAACAGAAGTTTTTTCGGGTCGCCGTCACGCTAAACCACTGATTTCTCCGGCTGGATTCCTCAGTCTGAAGCACCGTTACGAGTGCCCGCAGTTCGGCCATTCGAAAGTTTTTCACCACGGGTATTGACTGTGATGTGAGCCACTGAAATGATTCACTGCAACAGTGTTGCAGATCTTGCAACTGTATTCCGATACAGAATCATCCCCGCCTGCGGCCTCAAGGGCCCCACGGGTCCAGGAGAAATCCATGCACTCAGTATTCATCGACGAACTCGATGCCCAGACCTACGCCGAGCACGTAGCGCGTACCGGATCCACCATCATCATTCCTGCGGGCGCAACCGAACAGCATGGTCCGCACATGCCATTGGGCGTCGACGCCATGCTTTCCCGCTCCATCGCAGAAGCTGTCGCCCAGCTCACCGGCGCGCTGGTTGCTCCAGCTCTTTGCTACGGCTACAAGTCGCAGCCGCGCTCGGGCGGCGGCAACCACCGCGTAGGCACGACGAGCCTGGGAGGCACATCGCTGAGCCTGATGGTCGAAGATGTCGTCACTTCATTCATCTCCCAGGGATTCGACAAGGTGGTGCTGCTCAACGGGCACTTCGAGAATTACCAGTTCCTCTACGAGGGTGTAGATAACGCCGTGGCCAAAACACGCACCGCCGGTTCCACCGCCCGCGCCATCCTGCTTTCGTACTGGGACTTCGTCGACGAGAACACCCTGGCCAAGGTCTTCCCCGACGGATTCCTCGGCTGGGATATCGAGCACGGCGGCATCCTGGAAACCTCGCTCATGCTCCTGCTGCACCCGCAGCTGGTGGACATGGACCGGGTCATCGACCACCCGCCAGCCAAGCTCACCGCCTACGACATCTTCCCCGAAGACCCCGCGCGCACCCCGGACAGCGGCTGCTTGTCATCCGCCAAGGGAGCAACCGCCGAACGCGGCCAACTACTTTTCGAAACCGTCACAGACCAAGTTGCCCAAGCGCTCAAAGGCGAGCTGCTTCTTGGCGATGTAAATATAGAGGTGAATTAACATGTCGGTGGATAATTCAACATCCCAAGACAGGAAAAAGTCCTTGAAAGCATCCAAGCCTTCAGACTCCTCCCCACAGCAAGTTGAAGTTCCACGCTTCATGGGACGGCATATCCCTCCGATTGATCGCCTGCTGATCCGGGCGATCCCGCCAGTACTGATTGTCGCCGTGATGATTTGGGTGCTCTCGAATCCTGAAGCCGCCTCGGCTGCCATTTCCGAAATGCGCACCTTCGTCACCGGGAAATTCACCTGGCTCTTCATCTTGTACTCGGTCTTCACCGTCGTGGTGTGCATCTGGCTCTCGATGAGCCGGGTGGGCAAGATCCGCTTGGGCGGTCCGAATGCCAAACCTCAGCACAGCAAGTTCGCCTGGTACTCCATGCTCTTCGCTTGCGGCCAGGGCATCGGGTTGATCTTCTGGTCCGTGGCCGAACCGATCATGCTGCGCGATGAAAACCCGGTCATTCCGGCAATGCCGGGCGGCGGCGGAGAAGAAGGCGCCATCGTCTGGACCTACTTCCACTGGGGCCTGACCGCCTGGGCCATGTACTGCGCCGTAGCCGTCTGCCTGGCCTACTCGCACCACAATCTGGGCAAGACCTTGACCTTCCGCGAAGCCACCGTGGACATCCTGCCCCGCTGGTCCCGCCGCGGCGCCGGCGTGATTGTTGAACTGCTGGCCATCATCGCTACCGTGCTCGGCCTGGCCACCTCCTTCGGCTTCGCCGCCATGCAGTTCTCTTCGGGTCTGACTTCCTTTACTGGCCTGACTGCCAGCCCGATGATGTGGCTGATGGTTATCTTGATCTTCGCCGGCATCACCTCGATCTCCGCGATTGTCGGCATCAACAAGGGTATGGCCCGCATCAGCGGGCTGAACTCGATCTTGAGTATCGCGCTGGTTGCCGCGGTGCTGATCTTCGGACCGTCGCTGTACATCATCTCGAACATGTCCCAGACTTTCGGCAGCTTCTTCACGAACTTCGCGAATATGAGCCTGTGGACCGATTCCGGCCTGGCGGCCACGACTTTGGACAGCTGGCAGGATTCTTGGAATGGCTGGTGGACGGTCTTCATCTGGTGCTGGGTTATCGCCTTCTCGCCATTCGTGGCCGGCTTCATCGCACGCATCTCCCGAGGCCGCACCATTCGCGAATTCGTGCTGGGCGTGACCATCATCCCTTCGCTGATCGTGATGGTCTGGGTTGCCGTCATCGGCTCCGCCGCCATCTACTACGATGACCAGACCGATCGCGGCGTCAGCGCCGCGGTGGCCGAAGACACCTCTTCGGGCTTGTTCGTGATGCTTGATTCGCTGCCGGTGGTTGGCACGATCCTGTTGGTGGTCTCCACCATCCTGGTGGCCACCTACTACGTCACCTCGCTGGATTCGGGCATCTATGCACTGAGCGAGTTCGTCTCGGCGCCAGGCAAGTCCGGCCCGGTCTTCCGCGTGGTCCTGGTGCTCTCGGTGGCCACCGTGACCACTGTGCTGCTGACCATGGGCGGAACCGCGGTGGTGGATACCGTGCAAACCGGTACCATCATCGGGGCCTTCCCGTTCTCGTTCGTGATCATCTTGATGATCATCAACCTCATCCGCCGGCTGCTCAAGCGCGATAAGGCCATCAAGCAGCTGGAGAAGGACATCAATAATCCGGACCCGAACCTCGTCTTCGTTCCGGATCCCAGTGGAGAAGGCGCCATCCGCAAGACGGAGCCGGACCAGGGAAGCCACAACTAGGCTCTGGGAAGCATCGAGCATGAAGGCCGCGCAACTGGTCATATTCAATTGCGCGGCCTTCATCATCTCCGCACCTGTATTGCATACCACTAAGTCAATTGGAGTTTTTCGGTAAAAGTGAAAAGTTTTTGGATTCTCCCTTGACAGTGACGCAGAGCACACATAGTCTAATTGCAACGGCGTTGCAGTGAGCGCAACACGTAACTTTCTTCTCCGGCGATTCCCATGAATCCTCGCAATCCATCTGATTGGGCCGGCCTGCCTTGACACTTGATTTCTTACAAGGAGCCACAACCATGACTACCGCCAACATCGCCACGAACGTTTCCGAACTGGCCCGCCTGAAGACCCTGCACAACGGATCCAAGCAGCAGCTGACCTTCTCGGATGCGGAGTTCGAACGCCGCCTGGCCGGCCTGCGCCAGATCATGGCAGCCAAGTCCCTGGACGCAGTCATCCTGACCAGCTACCACGGCATCAAGTACTACTCGGACTTCCTGTACACCACCTTCGGTCGCAAGTACGCGCTGGTGGTCACCCAGACCAACTCCACCACCGTCACCGCGAACATCGACGCCGGCATGCCATGGCGCACCAGCTACGGCGAGAACATCGTGTACACCGACTGGAAGCGCGACAACTTCTTCTACGGCCTGCAGGAAGCACTCAAGCGCGATGGAGTGAAGGCCTCGCGCATCGGCGTGGAAGACGACTTCCTGCCGGGCCTGACCCGCGAGAAGATCGCCGCCGCCTTCGACGGTGCCGCACTGGTAGACGTCTCCCAGGATGCCATGCGCCAGCGCATGATCAAGTCCGCCGAGGAAATCGAGGTCATCAAGCACGGTGCACGCATCGGCGACCTGGGCGGCGAAGCCATCAAGGCAGCGATCCGCGAAGGCATCAGCGAATACGAAGTAGCGTTGATCGGAACCGAAGCCATGGTGCACGAGATTGCCAAGACCTTCCCGCACCGCGAAGTGCGCGACACCTGGGTCTGGTTCCAGTCCGGGATCAACACCGACGGCGCCCACAACTGGGCCACCACCCGCAAGCTTCAGCGCGGGGACATCCTCTCGCTGAACTGCTTCCCGATGACCTCGGGCTACTACACCGCGCTGGAGCGCACCTTGTTCCTCGGTGAGCCAGATGCACGCAGCTTGGAACTGTGGAACGTCAACGTCGAGGTCCACAAGCGGGGCCTGGAACTGATCAAGCCGGGCGCAGTCTGCAAGGACATCGCCGCAGAGCTGAACGAAATCTTCATCTCGCACAACTTGCTGCCGAACCGCACCTTCGGCTACGGCCACTCCTTCGGCGTCCTCTCGCACTACTACGGCCGCGAAGCAGGCCTGGAACTGCGCGAAGACATCGACACCGTCTTGGAGCCGGGCATGGTCGTTTCGATGGAGCCAATGATCACCGTCGCCGATGGCGAGCCAGGTGCCGGCGGCTACCGCGAGCACGACATCCTCGTGATCGGCGAGGATGGCGGAGTCGAGAACATCACCAAGTTCGGCTTCGGCCCGGAGAACAACATCATCGACGCGTAAGCGCAACCGATCACCGTGGGGCAGGGCCCAATACCCTGCCCCACGGCTGCTTTAGCCATCTGGGGCGCAGCAAGCAGGGGGCTGTGCCTAGAACCGAAGACCACCCACCGGTCTGTCGAAACACTTCATCATTCCAGCGGCATCAAAGCCAGGACTGGCCAAAGCCGTTGCCCTCCAGAGGCGGTTTCACCCCATGAACCATTCCAGCAATTCCCCACTGCAAGCTCCCACCGGAACCACGGCCGCAGCGGCCCCCTGCGTGTCCCAGTCCCGCACCA
The DNA here is from genome assembly GCF_044769125.1 of Glutamicibacter sp. NPDC090743. Lineage (NCBI taxonomy): Bacteria > Bacillati > Actinomycetota > Actinomycetes > Micrococcales > Micrococcaceae > Glutamicibacter > Glutamicibacter sp. NPDC090743. The sequence goes on from NZ_JBIVXE010000005.1 coordinate 262,142, forward strand.
TTGACGCGAAGACCCGCCGCAAGGTGATCGCTGCCAGCTTCATCGGCAACTTCGTGGAATGGTTCGACTACGCGGCCTACGGCTACTTCGCCGTCACAATCGCCGCCGTATTCTTCCCCAGCGACGACCCCCAAGCTGGTCTGCTGATGACTTTCGGGGTATTCGCCATCTCGTTCCTGGTCCGTCCTGTAGGCGGGTTCATTTGGGGGCATCTGGGCGACAAGATCGGCCGGCGTGAAGCCCTGTCGTGGTCGATCCTGCTGATGACCGGTGCCACCTTCTGCATAGCGCTGCTCCCCGGCTACGCATCCATCGGTTTTGGCGCGCCCCTGCTGCTCCTGGCCCTGCGTCTGGTCCAGGGCTTCTCTGCCGCCGGCGAGTATGCCGGCGCCTCCGCCTTCCTGGTCGAGTACGCGCCGGCCAACCGGCGCGGCCTGTACGCGGCAGTGGTTCCGGCGAGCACTGCCACCGGCCTGCTCTTCGGCTCACTGATGGCCGCCGGGCTGACCGTGTTGCTGTCAACCGGGGATCTGGAGTCCTGGGGATGGCGCATACCGTTCTTGCTGGCCGCGCCCATGGGGCTCATTGGCCGCTATATCCGCACCAAGCTGGAGGATTCGCCAGCTTTCCTTGAAGCGTCCGAGTCCTCCACTCCTGAGGGATCCCCGGTCGGGTCGTTGCTGAAGAACCACTGGCGCCAGCTGGTCCAGGCTGCGGGTGCGGTGCTGCTGAACGCCGTGGGGTTCTATGTCATCCTTTCCTACATGCCGACCTATCTATCCGAAGAGCTCGGACTGGACGCCACCCGTTCCTACCTGGCAACGACCGTTGCGCTGTTGACCTACGTCGGTTTCATCTTTATCACGGGCATGCTTTCGGATCGTTTCGGACGCAAGCGCATCTTGATCAGCGCATCGATTCTGTTCATCCTGTTCACCGTTCCTGCCTTCATGGCTTTGGAATCAGGAAACTTCCTGGTCATTGTCTTGGTCCAGATCCTGCTCGGCGCGATGCTCACGCTCAACGACGGCACCCTTCCGAGCTATCTCGCGGAAATGTTCCCCACCAAGGTCCGCTATTCCGGCTTCGCAGTGTCGTTCAACCTCTCAAATGCATTGTTTGGCGGAACCGCGCCATTCGTGGCCACATTACTGATTGCCACTAGCGGCAACGTCCTTGCCCCCGGCTGGTACTTGATGGGCGCAGCAGTGATTTCGCTGGTGGCGGTGGCCTGCTCGGTCGAAACCAGCCGTAAACCATTGGTTTGAGCCGTAGGATAGTAGCAACTCAGGAGGGGAAATGACTGAAATTCGCAGCGAAACCCGAGGCGCCTCGGTGATTGTCAACGTGCTCGATGTGCTCCGTTGCTTCACCGTTGAGCGCCCGTTAGTCGGCGTCACCGAAATCGCAGATCAGGTTGGTCTCCACAAATCCAGCGTCTCGCGCATTCTGGCCACCCTTGAGCAGGAACGCGTTGTGGATAGAGACGAGGAAACCCGCAAGTACCGCTTGGGTGTCGGCCTGATTGCCATTGCCGGTCCATTGCTTGCGAACCTGGATGTGCGGCAGGTGGCTTACCCTCTTCTGGAAGATCTTCGTGAAGCGACCGGCGAGACCGCTGTACTGAATATCTGGGACGGCAACGAGTCGATTTCGGTCGAACAACTGCCTTCTACCCACCTGGTCAAGCACACTTCGGTCATGGGGTCGCGTTACCGTTCGGGACTGAGCGCTACCGTGCAGGTATTCCTCGCCAATGAGGATCCAGTACGCCGCGCGGAGCTGATCTCCAGTGGAGAGATCGATCTTGCAGGCACAGCCCCCACCGAATACCAAGCACGTCTGAATCTTGTGCGCGAGCGCGGCTACGCGGTCAACTACGGCGAGACTTCCGCCGAGGAGGTCGGAGTGGCCGCAGGCATCCTCGACCACCGCGGTGAACTCGTAGCCTGCGCCATGACTGCCGCTCCGTTCTACCGCATCGGCGCCGATGAGCTGGAGCAGCTCTGCTCCAGCACCCGCACCGCAGCAAGGCGAATCAGCACCAGGCTGGGATACCAGGCGGAAAGTTAGCCATGGACCCGTTTGAAGCGCGCGATGCCCATGCCTTCGACTACGGTATGCACGAAGGGTCAGCTATGAAAGTCAGCCACCACTTCGCCGGGCATACCGGGATGCCAGTAGCCATCCAGACCTGGGTGATCGAGCCAGGCGGATTCGAGGGCTTCCATCGCCACGAGGGCGAGAGTGCTTCCCAGGAGTTCTACCAAGTGCGAGAGGGTCGGGCGCTGATGCGGGTCGGCGAGCACGATAACGAGCTCGGTCCCGGTGGCAGCATACTGGCCGACGCCGGAGCGGACCACGGCCTGCGCAATACCGGCGGCACTGGCCTGCGCGTGCTCACGCTTTAGGCCCCGCCACGCAAAGCCGACTTCTCAGCCTTCGGCTCGCAGCAGATTACCCAGCGCGGTCAACCAGGCGGACTGGCTTAGCTGGGAGTTTGCCCGAGTGCCTTTTGCCACCCCTCGCCCCGGTGCTGAAGTGGTTCCATGGATTACAACATCGGCTATTTCGTCGGTTCGCTCGCCACGAACTCCATCAACCGCGTCCTGTCCAAGGCCCTGATAGCCCTAGCACCTGAAAACCTCAGTTTCACGGAAATCCCGATCAGCGATCTGCCCTTGTATAGCGCTGACTACGATGACAATTATCCCGAAGCCGGGACCGCGCTCAAGTCCGCCATCGAGGCTTCGGACGGCCTGCTATTCATCAGCCCGGAGTACAACCGTTCAATTCCCGGTGCGCTGAAAAATGCCATCGACTGGGGTTCGAGGCCCTGGGGCTCCAACTCTTTCGCCCGTAAGCCCACGGGCCTGCTCGGCGCTTCGGTCGGAGCCATCGGCACTGCGGTCATGCAGTCCAGCATGCGCAGCGTCCTCAGCTTCCTGGATGCCCCGCAGCTGAACTCCCCCGAGGTCTACCTGCAGTACCGTCCCGAAGACTTCGGCGAGGACGGGAGCATCAGCAACCCGGACACTGAGAAGTTCTTGGCCCACTACATGGGCGAATATGCGGCGTTCGTTGAGCGTGTGCTCGATGCGACAGCTGCGGGTCATATCGGAGACGAAGGTATGTAGCCGCCTCCAACGTCCACTAGACGCGCGAGTACTCGGCAAGACAGACTCCGGAGGCAAAAGCCTGCATGTTCTCCAGCCTCCAGCGATCCGGGGCATACCCTGTGTCCCCGAAGAGCCTGATACCCGACCCGAACATCACCGGCTGCACCTTCAGGGCCAACCTGTCGATGTCCGGCCGGAGCCTGGCGGCCAATTGCCCTCCGCCGCACAGCCAGATGCCGTCACCCGGTTGGGATTTGAGTTCCCCGATGACCTCTCGCGGATCCGCACTGCTGAACTGCACCTCTTGGCTTCCTGGAGGTGAAGAGTGCTCGCGCGTGAAAACAATCTGTCTCAGATGCGAGTACGGGCTAGGCAGTGCTGGCAAGCCGACAGCGTAGGTATTCCATCCCATCAGCACCGTATCGAAAGGGCACCCCTCGATAGGCAGTCCAGCCGACTCTGCCAGCTGGGTCGGCGCGGTGCCGCGGTAGCGGTCCCAGATGGGCGCCGCATGGTCGCCAGCCACCGCGAATGCATCGAATTCGCCGTGAGGACCGGCAATGTACCCGTCCAAGCTCACTGCAACGAAGTAGGTTAGTTCTCTCATTGATTCTCCCTTGGCTCGAAGACGGAATCGTCTGGGAAGTTGAGCCAACCCTACAGCATGGCCTGTTGGGAACTTGGGAGAATGCAAAAAACCGGGAAACATCATTTCTGATGTTTCCCGGTTTTTTTCTATTTGGTGGAGGTAAGGGGATTCGAACCCCTGACCTTCTGCATGCCATGCAGACGCGCTACCAACTGCGCCATACCCCCAAACGAGGTGATTCCAGTGGCTTGTAGAACCCCTGAACCGAGATAAAACTTTACCGGAGCACTGCCGAAAACTCCAAATCGGCTGTTCGAGACGCTGGTCACAATCCTCTATTCACACGGTGCTCCCCAAGTGGAAGAATATGGGTCGGGACCTGCCGGCCCCACCCATTCCTTCGAAAGGCGCAATCCCATGACCATCGGACTGACCCCATACCTGCGTTTCGCCGGAGACGCCAAAGAAGCTATGGAGTTCTACCACCAGGTACTCGGTGGCGAGCTTTCCATGATGACCTTCCAAGAAGGCATGAATGACAATAATCCGGCCGTTGCCGACCAGATTATGCACTCCTCGCTATTCGTTGAACGCGGCCTGCACTTCATGGCCTCGGACACCCCGCCTGAAATGGACGTCCGGGGCAATGGCGTGATCGCGCTAAGCAGCGACGGGACGGCCGGAGCCGACGCGGAGACCCTGACCCGGTGGTGGGAAGGATTGGGCGAAGGCGGCCAGATCAACATGCCATTGGAGCGGGCCCCGTGGGGCGACTCCTTTGGCGAGCTGCGCGACAAGTTCGGCGTGGTCTGGATGTTCAACATCACCGCGGTGACCAGCTAGCCGAAGCGCTAGTGGGTGCGCGCCTGCTCGCGGGCTTCCAAAGCTTCGCGGCCTACGAGCAGGCCCACCTTCTTCGCGCGGATCTGGGTGATCCACGCGATCAGCAGGCCCAAGGCGGCCAGGCCAGCGCCGACCACAGATGGGGCGCGGAAGCCGTAACCGGCGGCAATCACCGCGGCACCCAGGGCGGCGCCCAGCGCGTTGGCAACATTCAGCGCCGAGTGGTTCAGCGAGGCAGCCAGCGACTGCGCATGCGGGGCCGAATCCATCAGCAGCGTCTGCAACGCAGGGATCAGCAAGGAACCCACCGCGCCCATCACGAAGACCATGATCATCGTCGGAACCACCCAGCTCGTCACGGCAGCGAAAATCAGCATGGTGGCGATCATGAAAACGGAAGAAAGCTTGATCGCGCCGAAGATCGACCAGTCGGCAAGCCTGCCACCGGCCAGCGAACCAACGACCATGCCTACGCCATAGAGCGCCAAAGCCAGCGGCACCAGCTCAATTGACAGTCCTGCTTCTTCGGTCAGCGTGGGCGAAATGTACGAGTACACCGCGAAGAATCCGCCGAAGCCGACAATGCCGGTGAGCATCGCCAGCCACACCTGGGCACTCTTCAAGGCGGTCAGCTCGCGGCGGATGCTCGCCCCGGCATCGGTCTTGCGCCATGGGACGAACAAGCTAATCAGCACAGCGGTCAACACGCCGATCGCAGTGACGATCAGGAACATCGAACGCCAGCCGTATTCCTGGCCGAGCCGGGTCACCAACGGGACACCGGCAACGTTGGCCACCGAAAGCCCGAGCATCACCCAGGCAATGGCGCGTCCGCGCATTGTGGCCGGAACCAGGCTGCCGGCAAGCACCCCGGCCAGCCCGAAGTAGGCCCCATGCGGCAGGCCTGCAAGGAAGCGGGTCACCAGCATGGTGTTGTAGTCCGGAGCGAAGAATGAGGAGAGGTTGGCGAGCGTGAAGAAGAGAATCAGCAGCTGCACCGCACGCTTGCGCGGGATCTTGGCAGCCAGCGCAGTGAGCACCGGGGCGCCCACCACCACGCCGATTGCGTAGGCGCTGATCATCAGGCCCATCTGCGCATAGCCCACTTCCAGATCAGCGGCGCCTTCCTGGAGCAAGCCCATCATGGCAAACTCCGTGACACCGATGCCGACGCCGCCCATGGCCAAGGCAATAATTGCCAGCAGTAGTTTTCCGCCAGATACATAGGCAGTCATTCAATTTCTCAATTCATGGCAGGGTCTTGGGAAGCGGCTCCCTCGGCGCTCTTATCCATCGTAGTGACTGCATCGGGCGACAGTGGCAATCCCCGAGCGGAAAATTACGAATCCCACAGTATTTTGTGCCACTGTATTAAGTCCTATGCCTCATTCATCGCACCATCGCCTGTCGACCTCGCGAATAATCGCGAGGTTCTTCTTTGTCATGCTCTGTCTCGCGCTGGCCGGGCTAATGGTGTTCCACCAGCAGATCCCCGATGTCCTGGGTCTCGGATTGATCGTCGATAACCTGGCCCCGTGGATGGGCCTCGGAATTCCAGTGCTCTTGCTGATGGCCTTGGTGGTGCGCGGACGCATCAGCTTCATCGGCCTGCTCGTACCGGTCGTTGTTTGGGCTGTGCTCTTCGGGCCGGCGTTCCTGCCTTCGGACCGGCGCGCACCAGAAGCTTCCTTGCTGGTTGCCACGCAAAACGTCCACGAGTCTGCGGGCGTGCAGGCTGCCCGCGAATTGGCAGCCAACGGCGCGCAGGTCATCACCCTGCAGGAAATCGGTGAAGGCCAGGAGCCGGAAATCACCGCCGAGCTCGCCCAATCCCACCCTTACAGCTACATGGTCAGCACCGTAGGCGTGTGGAGCGCCTATCCGCTGAAGAATCCAGAGCCCCTGGATCTGGGCCTGGGTTGGGACCGCGCGTTGCGGGTGGACGTGGCCAGCGAAAAAGGGGATGTCCGCCTGTACGCTGTGCATGCGGCGTCGGCCAGGCCTACCGGCCATCACGAGCGGGACATGATGCTTGCTTCCTTGGCCGGCTACCTCGCCGATGACGATTCTCCGAGGATCGTTGCCGCCGGAGACTTCAACGCCACCAGCTCCGACCGCCACTTCGCGCCGGTCGCTAACCAGCTGGAGGAAGCCCACTACAGCGACTGGGGCTTGGCCCTGACCTGGCCGCGGTCCCTGTTCCCGATGCTCGGCATCGATCATGTGATGCTGCGCGGCGTCGAATCAGCAGGCCTGGAGCGGCTGGAAATCGCCGATTCCGATCATTACGCGCTCTCTGCCACGATCGACCTGGGGAACTAGTTCGCTTCCAGCCCGGTCTGGCGCAGCGTGATGTTAATGCGTCCGCCGCCAAGGCCCAGGCCTGCAGGCGCGGTCCCGGCATGGATCTTGCTCACCCCGTGATAGGCGAAGCGTGAGGGGCCGTCGAAGACGAACAGGTCCCCCGAAGCCAGCCGGATCTCTTGCCATGGCCGGTTGCGGTTCTCGGTATTGCCCAGGCGGAATGTTGCCGAATCGCCGATGGACAGCGAAACCACGGGGGCGTTGATGCGCTCTTGCGCATCCTGGTGCATGCCCATGGCGGCCTGCACGTCGTAGTAGTTCACGATAGCCGCATCGGGCTGGTAGTCCTGCGCGCGCTGCAGGTCACCAGTAGCTTCTACGACCGCCTGCTTGCCCAAGCGGACCAGCCAGTCTTCCATGGGCGCCACTGATTGCCCGTCCAGGTCGTCAGCGGTCTTGGAGTAGCGGTTCGGGCTCCAATGCCACCCCAGGCACAAGCTCTGCACGCTCATTGGATGGCCGTTGACGGCTGTGCGGTGCGGCGGAACAGGCCCGCTGCCCCATTCGAAGAAGCGCCGGACGATCCACTGCTGCGCGGGCGCGTCCAGCCACCCCGGCAAGTGCCAGGCTCCTGGGCGCAAGGCTCCCCCGGTACGGGGCAGTGCACTGTCGTCGAACAGGGATTCCATGTTCCCAGCGTGCCCGTTGCAGGCAGAGCTCGGCAAGTCTCCCGCGTATTCGCTCACTGAACTTTGCAAGATCAGCCAGGCCAGTGCCTCGCAACAATATTTACATTAGAGACTTTGTGTTTCGTCTTACCCTCGCGAACATTTCGAAAAGGTTAACCTTTACTCGAATTATTGCGCTTGAAACATTTGCGATACCTCCGGGAAAACCTGGGGGCCTAGGCTGGGTGCATCCACTAGTTCAAGGAGAATCCCATGTCACCCCTAGAAACTCGAGCAGAATCAAGGAAACCATGATTGGCATCGACCTCGAACTGCGCGGATGCACTGTGCTGATCGCTGGAAATAAATCCGGGAGCAAAAATACTGCGCTGCGCTTCCAGGCGGAGGGCGCCACGGTGCTCACCGCCGACGGGCCCTTCCAGGCAATACAGTTGCTGGAACAAGCCGGCCTGCTGGTGATCTGCGATGCCGAACCGCTGCGCTTCGCCTCGGTGGTGCAGGCAGCGCGCATTCCCGTCATGCACCTGGGACCAGCGACCCGGGCCGGATCCATCACCCTGCTCGGTGGCGGCCCCGGCGCACTGGACCTGCTGACCCTGCGCGGCGTGCGGGCCCTGGCCGAAGCAGAAGTCGTCTTCGCCGACAGGCTCGGTCCCGCAGCGCACCTGCCCGCTCTCGCACCGCAAGCTCAAATCGTGGACGTCGGCAAGCTTCCCGGACACCACAAGCTCACCCAACGGGATATCGAAGCCCTGATGATCGAAGCGGCCCGCGGTGGCGCTGCCGTAGTCCGGCTCAAGGGCGGAGATCCCTTCGTCTTCGGCCGCGGCTTCGAAGAAATCGCGGCCGCTACCGCTGCGGGCATCCCGATCAGCGTCATCCCGGGACTGAGCTCGTGCATCACCGTGCCTGCAGCAGCCGGCATCCCGGTCACCGCCCGCGGGGTGAACACCATGTTCACCGTGGTCTCGGCCCACGATCCACTCAGCGATGCGCAGCTTGACCACCTGGCCAAGCTGGGCGGAAGCATCGTGATCCTGATGGGCATGGGCACCATCGAGCAGACCGTCGCCGGGCTGCACCGGGTCGGCATGGACCCGCAAATGCCATGCGCCATCGTCGAATCCGGCACCACCGACATCCAGCGCACCAGCTGCACACGGCTAGCCCATCTCGCCGAAACAGCCCGCGGCCATTCCAATCCTGCAGTCATTGTCATCGGTGAAGTCGCTGGACTGCCGGCCACGCTGGTGAACGCGGCAGCGCAAGAAGAGCCGACCGCGCTGGCAGCGCAATTGGAAGTGGCCTGATGAGCAGCCCCAAACCCTTGGCCGGCTTCCGGCTGGCCGTCACCAGCGACCGCCGTTCCGCAGAACTCATCGAAGCCTTCGAACGCCGCGGCGCCGAGGTGACCCATACTCCGCTGCTCCAGCTCGCCCCGCTGGACGACGAGCAGCAACTGATCGCCCAAACGCAAAAGCTGATTGAGGTCCGTCCGCAGGTAGCCGTCATTACAACCGCCTACGGACTGCGCCGCTGGGTTGATACCTCCGAGGCTGCCGGCATTGGCGACGAGCTGCTGGCAGCGCTCGGGCAGGCGCAGCTCTACGTCCGCGGGGCCAAAGCCCATGGCGCCGTCAAGGCGCTGGGCCTGGAGCCGGCCGCCGTGGCCAAGGACGGGCGCAGCGCCTCCATGCTGGAACTGCTGGAGGGCAAGCTCCAGGGCGCCACCGTCGCCTTGCAGCTTCATGCCGATTCCGACCATGGAATGCCCCAGAGCCTGCGCGAGCTGGGCGCTCGCCGGGTGCTGAAGGTGGAGCCCTACCGCTGGCAGGACACCATCAGCGATAGCGGGATTTCGGCTTTGGTGGAGGGCCTGTGCGCCGCCCACTTCGACGCGGTGACCTTCACCAGCGCGCCGAGCGTGCACGCGCTGTTCGCCGCTGCCAAGGCGCGCAATCGCTTGCCCGCCCTGCTGCGCTCACTGGCCGAGCGCGTCGCAGTGGCCACCGTTGGACCGGTGACCGCTGCCCCGCTGATCGAGGCGGGCATCTGCCCGCTGGTTCCCGAGCGCCATCGCATGGGTGCCATGATCGGCCAGCTCGTGGAGCATCTGGCCTCGCTGGGCACGTTGCAGGCGCAAACAGTCCACGGCCAGGTGCAGCTGCGCGGTCGCACCCTCTCAGTCCAGGACGAAAACTGCGAGTTGACGCCCGGGCAGGCTGAATTGGTGCGGGCGCTGATCGAGGCCGGCGGCAGCGTCCTCTCCCGCGACGAGCTGGGGGCCGCGCTTCCGGAAGCCAGTTCCAAGCATGCCTTGGATATGACCCTGAGCCGGCTGCGCAAGGCGTTGCCGCAACCGGAAATCATCGCCACGGTCATCAAACGTGGGTACAGGCTGAACGTATGATCGCCCCGATGGGCTTTTTCCCTCCGGGTTACGTAGGATCGATGTCATGGTTAATATTCAGGTTGCCGGTGAAGCCCTAGTCGATATCGTCGATGGTGTGGCGCATCCCGGCGGTTCCCCGATGAATGTTGCTGTTGGACTCGGCCGATTGGGCCACGAAGTCCTGCTCCAGACGGACATCGGCGATGACGAGCATGGCCGGCTGATCGCCGAACATGTGGCGGCCTCAGGCGTTCAGCTCGCAGCCGGATCGCACACCGATGCGCAGACTTCCAGCGCCACCGTCGTGCTGGACGAGTCCGGAGATGCCAACTACGAGTTCCAGCTGAACTGCAAATTGCAGAGCATGGCTTCGACCCAAGCCACCTTGTTCCATTCAGGATCCGTTGCAGCATTCCAGGGTCCGAGTGCCGCTCGAATCCATGAGGCTTTCGAGGCTTCCCCACCGGGCCAGATCCTGAGCTTCGATCCGAACCTGCGCCCGGAGCTGGTCGAGGACCGGGCAGAATCGGTCAAGCAGATCGAGAAGCTGGCCGGACGGGCGGATATCGTCAAGCTCAGTGACGAAGACGCCCTGTGGCTCTATCCGGGATGGGACACCAATCGCATCCTGGAGCACTTCTTGGAGCGCGGGGCGTCGCTAGCGATCATTACCTTCGGCGCACGCGGAGCCGAGGCCCGGACCAGGCAAAGCGAGGTCATGGTTCCCTCGATTTCGGTGCGTACCGTAGATACGGTCGGCGCCGGTGATGCGTTCATGGCCGGGCTGCTCCACGCCATCTTGGACAGCTCGCTGGCCAAGTCCCTTCGCGATGGCACGCAGCTGGACAGCGTCGAGCTGGAGAAGGTCATGCAGATCGCTTCGGTGTGCGCGGGAATCACCGTGTCGCGCGCCGGGGCGAATCCTCCAACCCTTGACGAGCTGAATCATTTCCTCAGTTCCACGACGCGCTAGACCTTTCATTTCTGGCCGATAGTCGCTGGGATCTCCGCCTGGAATGGCGCTGATCCCAGCGACTATTTATTTCATTCGTTGTGGGTGACTTGCATTATCCGCCGGCAGCCAGCCCAGCAGCCTGGACTATCGAAGGAAACGGCAGACCAGGTTGCTAGAGTTCCTTGCAGAGCACTATGCACGATTCATTGAGGAGGCCCCATGGGCAGCAAGGTTCCAGCGGCCGATAACACCTTGCGGATCCTCAGGTTGCTGGCCAGCCGGAAGACCCCGACTCCGGCGGCAATGATCGCCACGTTGCTGGAGCTTCCTCGATCCAGTGTCTACCAGCTGCTGAACGTGATGCTGGAGCACGGATTCATCACCCACTATCCAGAGGACAAATCCTATGGTCTGGGGGTCTCCGCTTTTGAGCTTTCCAGCGCCTATACCCGCCAGGAACCGCTGGCACGGCTGGGTGCCCCGCTGATTGCCCAGCTGGTCGACAAGGTCGGCGAAAGCGCCCACCTGGCCGTGCTGCATGGTTCCGATGTTCTCTACATTGTCGAAGAACGCGCCAAGGGCCGGCCATCCTTGGTCACCGACGTGGGTGTTCGCCTGCCTTCGCACCTGACCGCATCCGGCAGGGCAATTCTCGCCGCGCTGCCCAAATCCCAGGTGCGCGCGCTCTACCCCGGTACCGCCAGCTTCACGGAGCGCGTGGCCGAGTCATCGATCTCCAGCTACTCGCAGTTGCGCCGCGAGCTGGACCAGAGCACGCAGCGCGGCTATGCCGTAGAGCGCGGAGATGTCACCCCGGATTTCCACTCGCTCGCGGTAGAAATCCGGGATTCCAGCGATTGGCCGGTGGCCGCCGTTGCTGTCACCTTCCTGGCCGATCGTGTCCCCGAAGAGCAGTGGGAGACTCTCCTGCTGCAGATCCGCGCCACTGCTTCGGTGATTACCTCGCGGGTGCAGGGCAAGCGTCCATCCTAGCCAGGTGCTACTGGTTCGAGAATGCCGCGTCGAAGGACGCTTCGGGGCGTTTGAACAGGAGGCTGCGGATGTAGCCCACAGCTTCCTTCGCACCGTGCAAGCGGTCCATTCCCGCGTCTTCCCATTCGATGGAGATGGGGCCCTTGTACCCGTGGAAGTCCAGTGCGCGGAAGGCATCTTCCCAGTTGATGTCTCCGTGGCCGGTGGAGACGAAGTCCCAGCGCCGGCGGGGATCGCCCCACGGGAGATGGGAACCCAGGATGCCATTGCGCCCGTTGGGATGATGCATCCGGGTGTCCTTGCAATCCACGTGGTAGATGCGGTCGGCGAAGTCGGTGATGAATGCGACCGGGTCGATGCCCTGCCAGAACATATGGCTGGGATCCCAATTCAGCCCGAACGCTTCGCGGTGGCCGATTGCTTCCATGGTGCGCACGGTGGTCCAGTGATCGTAGGCGATCTCGGATGGGTGCACCTCCAGGGCGAACTTCACCCCCTGCTCATCGAATTCGTCCATGATCGGATTCCAGCGATCCGCGAAGTCCTCGTAGCCTGCATCGATGACCTCGCCCGGAACCGGCGGGAACATGGCGACGTACTGCCAGATCTTCGAGCCGGTAAAGCCAACCACTACATCGGCATCGAGCTTGCGGGCGACGCGGGCCGAGCGCTTCATGTCCTCGGCGGCCCGCTGGCGGACGCCTTCCCCATCCCCATCGCCCCAGACATAGTCGCGCAGGATGGCCTGGTGGCGGAAGTCGATGGGATCATCGCAGACAGCCTGGCCGCCCAGGTGGTTGGAGATCGCCCAGGCTTTCAGCCCGTATTTGTCCAGGATTTCCAGCCGCGACTGGAGGTAGGCCGGATCCTCGTCGGCACGCTTGAGGTCCAGGTGGTCACCGCTGGCTGCGATTTCCAATCCGTCATAACCCCATTCTGAAGCCAGCCGGGCGACTTCTTCAAAGGGCATATCAGCCCACTGGCCGGTGAAAAGCGTCACTGGATGCGTCGCGTTCATGGTGGTTTCTCCTCTAGTCATCGGTGTCGATCCAGTCCCCGGAATCAGCCGATTCCAGAACGGCATCGGTCAAGCGGCAGGCGCGGGCGCCATCGGCAAAAGTTGGAAGCCCTTCGGGCGCTTCGCCACGGATCGCCGCGTAGGTGTCGGCCACGAAAGCGGCGAAAGCATCAAGGTAGCCCATCGGGTGTCCTGCAGGGACCACCGACAAGCGTGCGGCATCGGGACTGAGGTCAGCGGCCTGGCGGGACAGGATCGAGGACATGTCGGGTTTGCCGATCCACAGTTCTTCCGGTTTTTCCTGCTTGAATTCCAGCGCCGACCGGTCTCCGGACAGCTCGATGGTCAAGGCGTTCTTCCGGCCGGCGTTGACCTGTGACACCATCAGCGTGCCGATGGCTCCCGAAGCCATCTGCACAATCAAGGCGGCAGCATCCTCGGTATCGACGTCCACGGCGCCCCGCTGCTTGTGGGCAATGGAGGTGGTCGCGTTCAGCCGAACGATCCGCTCCCCCGCAATGAATTCCAGCAGATCCACCAGATGCGAACCGATGTCCGCGAAGGCCCGCGAAGGTCCGCCTTTGTCCGGTTCTACCCGCCAGTTGCTGTCGCTGACCGTATGCATCCAGTCTTGCAGGTACTGGCCACGCACGGTCAGCAGCCGGCCAAGTTTCCCTTCCTGCACGTGGGCCCGGGCCTGCCGCACCATGGGGTGGTAGCGGTAGACGAACGGCACCGAAGCCACGGCCCGGGAACGCGATGCCAGCAATGCCAGCTCGCCGGCTTCCCGGGCGCTGGTCGCCAGCGGCTTCTCGCAAACAACGGACAGGCCAGCTGCCAGTGCAGCGGCTGCCTGCTCGGCATGCAACGCATTGGGCGAGGTGACATGCACGGCGTCGCATTGGGCGAGCAGCGCTTCGACGCTGCCGAAACCGGGCACGCCCAGGGCGGCTGACGCTTGGCGGGTGGATTGCTCGCCGTTGGACCGCACCCCGATGAGCTGGGCGCCTGCCCGGCGGATCGCATCGGCGTGGGTCCGGGCCATGAAGCCGCCGCCGATGACGCCGACCTTCAGTTCCTGCATGGCCGGTGCAGCCTGCTGGCTGTTCAACTGGGACATGTAATTCCTTGTCTTTTCTTACTTGACCGCGCCGGAGGACAAGCCTGCGACCAGGTGCCGTTGCGCGAAGAGGAAACCGACCAGCACCGGAATCGATACCACCACCGAGGCGGCCATCATCTGGTTCCAGTACACATCGGTCTGCGAAGCGTAGGCCTGCAAGCCGATGGACAGCGTCCTGGTGTCCGAATTGGTGAGCACACTGGCGAAGAGCACTTCGCTCCAGGAAGTGATGAAACAGTAGACCGACACCGCGATGATCCCCGGGCGTGCTACCGGCAAGACCACCTTGAGCAGTGCGCCGAGCCGGCCAAGTCCATCGACCATGGCCGCCTCTTCCAGTTCCTTGGGCATGGCGGCAAAGAAGCCGGTGAGCATCCAGATGGAGAATGGCAGGGAGAACGTCATGTAGGTGACGATCAGCCCCAGGTAGGTTCCGTTCAGCTGCAGTCCCACGGCACGCTCCAGCTGGGTGAAGATCAAGAAGAGCGGCAGCAGGAACAGGATGCCGGGGAACATCTGGGTGGAGAGCACGATCAGCCGGAAGGACCGTGCCCCGCGGAAGTCGAAGCGCGAGAGCGCATAGGCGGCCAGGATCGCGATGGAAACCGAGAGGATGGTGGCGCTGATGGTCACGATCAACGAGTTGGCGAAGTACTTGCCCAGCGGCACCGTGGTCCAGATATCCAGGTACGGGGCCAGCGTGATTTCCGAGGGAATCCACTCGAAGGCGCCGCGCACATCCTTGAGGGGCTTGATGGAGGTCGTGAGCACCACGTAGAGCGGCAGCACGATGATCAGGGTGATGAAGGCTAGTCCGAAAACTCGCAGGATGCGGAAGCCGCGGGTCTCAATCATCGATGCTCTTTCCCTTCGGCATGACAAGTCGGATGTAGAACGCTGAGACGATCAGCAGGGCAATCAGCAGGACGACGCTCAAGGCGCCACCCACGCCGAAGTTCCAGTTGTTGAAGGACTGCTGGTAGATCAACGGGGAAATCAGGGTTGCTTCTTCCGGGGACACCGGGCCGAAGAGCAGGTAGGGGATGTCGAACTGGTTGAACACCCACAGTCCCAGCATCAAAAGCAGCACCACGTTGGCGTGCTTGATCATTGGCAGGGTGATCCTGGTGAACTGCTTCCACAGGCTGGCTCCATCCAGGGAAGCGGCTTCATAGACTTCGTTCGGGATGGATTGCAGGGCGGCCAGCAGCATCAGGAAAGCGAAAGGCCAGAATTGCCAGACGGCGACAACCACCATGACAAAGAAGGAATTCCCGCCCAATAGCCAGAACGGCCCTTCCTCCAGGATCCCGAGGTCTTCGACCAGGAAGCGGTTGACCATGCCATCGCGCTGGTTGAACATGAACGCCCAGGCGATGGTGGTGACGTAGCTTGGCAGTGCGTAGGGCACCAGGAACAGGGTGCGGAAGAATCCGTTGCTGCGGAATTTGGATGCCAGCAAGACCGCGGCGAAAATGCCAAGGCTCCAGGCGATTGCCACTACCAGGAAGGTGAACAGGAAGGTGCGCCCGAGGGCGTCGAAGAATTGGGAACCGATCGGACCGTTGGGGTCCAGCGCGGTGGTGAAGTTCTGCAGTCCCACGAACGGGGCCTTGACCCAGTTGGCAATGGAGAACTGGGTCAGCGAGAGGAAGGCGATCCATACGCCGAGCAGCATCGGGATGATGTGGATCAGCAGTTCCAGGAATGCTGCGGGAGCTGAGAGCGCATAGGGGAAGAACCGGTCGCGCTTGATTGAACTGCGCTTGATCGCCCTTGAAGCGTCGCGGGGCTTGAGCGGTTCGCTGATTCGAGGCGGTGTCTGGGCTGGCGCCGACATTCGGTCTCCTTTCATGAAAACGAATTTGGGTGCTGCAACTGGCCGCGGGGGCGCAAGGAGGTCCGCTCCCGCGGCCAGTGCAACGTGTCGGGCCGCTAGCTAGCCGGCATCTGCTTCTGCGCGTCTTCCAATGCCTTGCGGACATCGGCCTCGGTGATTTTTTCGCCCTGGGCAATCCTGGCGAATTGCTTGGCGATGGCCTCGCCTACGAGGGATTCCATCTGCCCTTCGGTGGGGAACAGCGGCATCGGGGCCGCGTTATTGGCCAGGATCTCCTTCTTGGCCTGCTGCTCGGGGGTGTCGAAGGCCGGGTCGTCGAAAGCTTCGGTGACCGATGGCAGCGAGGTGTACTTGGCGTTCAGCTTCTTCTGCTCATCGACGCTGAGCAGGTGGTTCACGAATTCAAGGGCGGCATCCTTGTTATCCGAGTTCTCGAAGACGCTCACGTTGATGCCGGCAACCAGCGACTGGGTGGCTTCCAGCCCGGTGGCATCGGCGTTCTTCAGCGGGATGGGCGCCATGGCGTAGTCCTTGAAGTCAGCGGCATTGAAGGACTTGCCCGGGGCCTGGTCGAAGAACATGGCGGCGTTGCCGTCCATGATTTCCCCTGGCAGCACCGAACCGTCATTGATCTCGGCGTTGGACTTGGAGACAACGCCGTCCTCGCCCATCAGCTGGATCCAGTCGTTGACGCCGCTGACGACGCCATCATTGGTGAAGTCCGGCTTGCCGTCCGTGGTGTACAGCTCGCCGCCGTTCTGCATGCCCAGGATGAATGCGGAGTGGGCATTATTGGCGGTACGCTGTCCGGCCAAGGTGAAGCCGTACTGGTCGACCTTGCCGTCGTCGTCGGTATCCTTGGTCAGCTTCTTGGCGGTGGCCAAGAATTCATCCCAGGTCTTCGGAGCCTGCTTGATGCCGGCTTCCTCGAACATCTTGGTGTTGTAGTACAGGCCGTAGGCCATGGAATACAACGGCAGCGAGGTTGGGGCCTGGCCCTCGGCGCCGCCGGTGGCCAGGGCTGCCGGCACGAACTTCTCGGCTCCGCCTATGGCCTCCAGCGCCTCGCCTTCAAAGGGGACGAAGGCACCGCTGGCCTGCAAGGTGGTGGCCCAGGTGTTGCCGATGTTCAGCACGTCCGGCCCTTCGCCGCTGGAGACGGCGGTGAGGATGCGGTTGTACAGGTCGGCCCAGGGGACGACTTCCAGCTCGACCTCGATGCCGGTTTCCTCGGTGAACCGCTTGATGGATTCGCCCAGGATCTCCTCGTCCTGGGTGACCGAGCTGCCCTGGTTCGAAGCCCAGTAGGTGATGGTCCCGCCGGCTTCTTCCGACCCGGAGCCGGAAGCCGAGCCGGAGCAGGCGGCCAGGCCGCTGAGCGACAGCGCTGCGATGGAGGTGATCGCCGTGAAGCGCCCCAGCTTGCTCTTGAAATGTGGTGCAGACATGTTTATTCCTTTTAGGTGCGGGTGATGCTGTCAAGGGGTGGTGCTTCAGGCAAGGATGCCGGGAGCCGAAGGATCCCAGGCCGGGTCCAGCAGCGCGATGGGCTCGACCGTCGAGGCCACGTCGATGAAAGCTCCCGATTCCATGGCTTCCGCGGCGCAGACCATGATGTCCAGGACGTGGAACGCCAGTTCGCCGGGCACGCGTTCCTTGCGGCCCTCGCGGATGGCTTGGGCCAGTTCGGCAACGCCGGTGCCACGCCCGTAGGTGGATCCTTGGGCGGTGACAACGCTCGGCTCCTGGTCCCCGAAGTGCAGGATGGTGTCTCCGGTGAATTCGTTCGGATCCGGCAGCTGCGCGGTGCCTTCCGTTCCGGAGATCTCCACGAACCCTGCACGCTTGAGCTTGGAGTCGAAGCTGAAGATGCACTGCGCACTGGCCCCGGATTCGAAGGAGAGCAGCGCTCCGACGTGGGTTGGGACCTCGACCGGGAAGCTGGTTCCGACCTTGGGGCCTGCACCGATGACCCGTTGCGCGCGGGCCTGCGAACCCAGGGCGGCGACCTTGGCTACCGGGCCGAAGACTCGCACCAGGGTGGTCAGGTAGTAGGGCCCGAGGTCGAAGAGCGGTCCCGCGCCGTGGGCGAAGAGGAATTCCGGGCTGTGGTGCCAGGATTCCGGGCCGGGGCCCTGGAAGATGGCCAGGCCCGAAAGCGGGGTGCCGATGGCGCCTGCTTCAATCTGCCGCAGGCCGGTCTGCAGGCCCGCACCCAGGATGGTATCCGGGGCCACGGCGACGCGGACTCCTGCTGCCTTGGCGGCGTCGACCAGCTGCCGTCCGGATTCGCGGTCCAGCGCGTAGGGCTTCTCGCCCCAGACGTGCTTGCCGGCGGCCACCGCCTGCAGGGCTACCTCGACATGAACTGCCGGGATCGTCAGGTTCACGACGATCTGGATGTCTTCGCGGGCCAGCAATTCAGCATAGGTTCCCGAGGCTTCCACGGACCATTTGCGCGCTTGGCTTGCTGCGCGCTCGGTATCCAGGTCGGCGATGAACCGCACGGCGAGGTCCGGGAATGCGGTGAGGTTCTCCAGGTACTGGTCGCTGATGGTGCCGGCTCCGACAATGCCCACGCCCATGGGCTGATTCTGGAATTCCATAGTCCCTAGTTCTTTTCTGCTACGAGGTAGGCGCGGCTTTCGGACACGGCCTGGAAGATGTCGCCTGCGAAGTCATCGAGTTCCACCACATGCAGCATGCCGCTGGTGGCGTCGATGATCTGGTCGATCGGCATGGATCCGCTGCCCACCGGAACCTGTTCCTTGTGGTTCTTGGACTTCGGCCCGTCCTTGATGTGCAGGGCCACAACGCGGGGTGCCAGCGCTTCAAGCAGCTGGAGCACATCGGCGCCGCCCACGGCAACCCAGTAGGTGTCCACTTCCAGGACGACCTCCGGGTCCAGCAGGCTAGCCAGGTATTCCAGGGACGTTTTGGAATTGATCTTGCTGGAGATCTCCCAGTCGTGGTTGTGGTAGCCGACCTTGATGCCGTATTCGGCACCGCGCCGGGAGGCGGCGTTGAGCTTCTGCGCGATGGCACCGATGGACTCGGCATCCTGCCACTGCTCCGCCGGGATGAACGGATCGATGACCGTGCTGATGCCGAGTTTGCCGGCCGCGGCGAAGACCTCGTCGTAGTCCGAGGAGAGCAGCGGTGCGTGCGCCGTTGGCGCGCTGAGTTCGTTCTCGGCCAGCGCCTGTGCATACTCGTCAGCGCGGGCCACGAAGTTGTACGGCTCGACTTGCGTGTAGCCGATGCCAGCTACGCGTTCGAGCGTCGCGGCCAGGTTCTCTGCGATGTGCTCGCGCAGCGTGTACAGCTGGATTGATAGGTCGTGGGCAGGCAAAGGCGTCTCCTGAAAGAAGTGGTGGGTGCGATCCAGATGCTCATGACTTGCATCACACCTTGAGACTAGTTTTACTTTTGTCGATAGTCAATAGAAGTATGTCGACATTCTCATAAAGTGTTTCGGCTTCGCGTCCATTGCTGTGTTTTACTGGGTTCATGGCCAATCCTTCGAGCCCCAAAAGCATGCAATTCGCCCGCGGCGCCAGTGGGGCAGGCGACGTCTTGCAACTGTTCATGGACGGTGCCGCGCACAGCCGCACGGACCTTGCCGCCCTGACCGGCATGGCTCGCTCCACCCTGCAAGAGCGCCTCGACGTGCTCATCCAGCTGGGCCTGGTTGGCACCATTGCGGATGGCGCGTCCACCGGAGGCCGCCCTCCCCAGCGGCTTGCCCTGCTCCCCGATGCCCGCCTGGTGCTGGCCGTCGATCTGGGAGCCAGCCACCTGCGCGTTGCGCTGACCGATCTGGCCCCCACTCCCCTGATGCAATCCCAGGCTCCCATTTCCTTCGCCGACGGCCCGGTGGCGATCTTGCAGACCGCGATGGATCTGGCCGATGGCTTGCTCGATTCGCTGGGCCGCACCCGTGACGATGTCATTGCCATAGGCATGGGAGTGCCAGGGCCGGTGAATTTCGAGACCGGCCGTCCCGCCAATCCGCCCATCATGCCCGGATGGGACGACTTCGACATCCCCGCTTGGTTCCAGCAGCAGCTGGATGCCTTGGTGGTCGTGGACAATGACGTCAACCTCATGGCCATTGGCGAGAAGGACCAGCTGGAGACCGGCAGCGAGGACTTCATTTTCGTCAAGCTGGCTACCGGCATCGGCTCGGGCATCATTTCCGGAGGGCTGCTGCAACGCGGAGCGCAGGGCACAGCCGGCGATATCGGGCACGTGCGCATCCGCCGCGGCGATGGCATCTACTGCCATTGCGGCAATGAAGGCTGCCTGGAAGCCGTAGCCGCCGGACCCAAAATTGCCACCGCATTGCGGGCGCAGGGCATCGAAGCGCACAGCAACACCGATGTGGTCGCCCTGGTGAACTCGGGGAACATCCAAGCGATCCATGCAGTGCGCCAAGCCGGCCGCGACTTGGGCGAGGTATTGGCTGCCAGCGTGAGCTTGCTGAACCCGTCGCTGATCGTGGTGGGCGGTCGGATCTCCGCCGCCGGAGAGCACCTGCTGGCAGGCATCCGCGAGGTGGTCTACCAGCGCGGAGCGCCGCTTTCCACCCAGCACCTGCAGATCCGCACCTCGCGCAGCTGGGAAGTTGGAGCCCTGCGCGGAGCCAGCATGATCGCCATCAGCCAAGCCCTGAGCCCGGAGGCCATCGAACGCAGCGCGCTGGCGCTGATCCCCGCCACCTAGGAGCTGGAGGCAACCGGAAATTCCTCCGATTCTGAAATACCGGACAGCTCTGCCCATTCTCCGGTACCCAAGCCATGGCCGATAGCCAATGATGGAATCAGTTAGCTACGTTACATCGTAAGGAATTGCCATGAGCCACGAACCACGTGTTGTCCGCGCCCCGCGCGGTACCGAACTGACCGCCAAGTCCTGGGCCACCGAAGCCCCATTGCGCATGCTGATGAACAACTTGGATCCGGAAGTTGCCGAACGCCCCGAGGATCTCGTGGTCTACGGCGGCACCGGCAAGGCAGCCCGCTCATGGGAGGCATTCGATGCGATCGTCCAGACGCTCAAGGATCTGGAAGAGAACGAGACGCTGCTGGTGCAGTCCGGCAAGCCGGTCGGCGTCTTCAAGACCAACAAGTGGGCACCACGGGTGCTGATTGCCAACTCCAACCTCGTTGGCGACTGGGCCAATTGGGAGCACTTCCGCAAGCTCGAAGCCGAAGGCCTGATGATGTACGGCCAGATGACCGCCGGTTCGTGGATCTACATCGGCACCCAGGGCATCTTGCAGGGCACCTACGAAACCTTCGCCGCGATCGCCGAGAAGCGCTTCAAGGGCTCGCTGGCCGGAACCCTGACCTTGACCGGTGGCTGCGGCGGCATGGGCGGCGCCCAGCCGCTGGCCGTGACCCTCAACGGCGGTGCCGTGCTGATCGTTGACGTGGATGAAACCCGACTGCGCCGCCGTGCCTCCAAGCGCTACCTCGATGAGGTCGAACTGGATCTGGACAAGGCGCTGGGCAAAGTCCTGGCAGCCAAGTCCGAGGGCCGACCGCTGTCGGTGGGCTACGTCGGCAACGCCGCCGAGGTCTTCCCGGCGCTGCTCAAGCGCCACGAAGCTGGAGAATTCTCCTGCGACATCGTCACCGACCAGACCAGTGCCCACGATCCGCTCAGCTACCTGCCGGTGGAATACGCCATGGACCAATGGCACGCCGAAGCCGAAGCCGATCCGGCCGGCTTCACCAAGAAAGCCCAGGCCGCCATGGCCGCGCAGGTCGAGGCGATGGTGGGATTCCAGGACGCCGGCGCGGAGGTCTTCGACTACGGCAACTCGATCCGCGACGAGGCACGCAAGGGCGGTTTCACCCGCGCCTTCGAATTCCCCGGCTTTGTCCCGGCCTACATCCGTCCGCTGTTCTGCGAAGGCCTGGGCCCGTTCCGCTGGGTAGCGCTGTCCGGGGATCCCGAGGACATCAAGGTCACCGACCAGGCGCTGAAGGACCTGTTCCCGGAAAACGAGCACCTGCACCGCTGGCTGGATGCCGCACAGAAGCACGTGGAGTTCGAGGGCCTGCCGGCGCGCATCTGCTGGCTGGGCTACGGCGAGCGCCACAAGGCCGGCTTGCTGTTCAACCAGCTGGTCGCCGAAGGCAAGGTCTCTGCACCTATCGTGATCGGCCGCGACCACCTGGATTCGGGTTCGGTAGCTTCGCCGTACCGCGAGACCGAGGCCATGAAGGATGGCACCGATGCCGTGGCCGACTGGCCGCTGCTGAACGCCTTGACCGCAACCAGTTCGGGTGCCACCTGGGTTTCGATCCACCATGGCGGTGGCGTGGGCATGGGCCGTTCCATCCACGCCGGCCAGGTCTCCTTGGCTGACGGCAGCGAAATGGCCGCCGCGAAGCTGGAGGCACTGCTGACCAATGACCCGGGCATGGGCGTCATCCGCCACGTCGATGCCGGATACGAACGCGCCGCCGAAGTTGCCGCTGAACGCGGCGTGCGCATCCCGATGGCCACACAGGAGAAGTAGGACGCGAACATAGCCTGAGGCACCACTGATTGTGGTGCCTCAGGCTATTTATTCAATTCCAGGACCGCGCGGCCCGGGTTAAGGCTTCCGGGTTTCCGCGCTGATAAACCAGGCTTGCTGCTCCAGATCCGCAATGTACTGGTGCAGGATATCGGCGGTGGTCGGATCCGCTTCATCCACCGGGTCATGGACCTCTCGCATGACTCCCACAGTGGTCTGCAGTGCCTTGACAACCATGTCCACTGCATTAGTGGTCAGGATTTCGGTATTCACCGGTTGTTCCAGCTTCGTGTACTTCGTGACCGTTGCTGCCAGCCCGTCCGGAGTGGCATGCAAAGCTCGCATCCGCTCGGCGATTTCATCCGAGCCGCGACGCGCGATGTCAACGATTTCGTCGAGATTCTGGTGCAGGTCGCGGAAGTTGGGGCCAACGACGTTCCAGTGGATTTGCTTGCCCACCAATTGCAGGTCCAGCAGCTGGATCAGCACGGTCTGCAAGGACTCGCGCAGCACTTCCGGAGCCACGAACCCGTTTTCTGCGTTTTCGCGATCAGTTTTCTTTGCTGGAGTCTTCTTCGAATTAGCCAATGCTTCTCCTTACGTTGTCATGGACGCTTGGGGCAAGACCTGTCTCGGTGTCCCAGTCTGGACACTACCGATTTACCGGGCGGATTCCGACCGGATGGACAATTCTTTCGGAGAACGCTCAGCTTTCTCTTCGCGCCTGTTGAGCGATTCCAGAAGCCGCCATGGCAGCTGCGGAAAATACTCTTTGCCCCTCGGGTTCCCGGGAACGGCGATTCCTTTTAGCACGCAGTGGTGAATATTGGCCGAAGTCTCCGAACACCGTGGGTATTGGCTTAACTGCGGGTTTCCAGCGGCTCTGAGCTTCCCCGGAATCCTTGAACCGGGCTTTTTCTGCGCATAGCGTAGGGCAAGTCAGGAAGCACCGACCCACGGAGGACAGCACATCTGAGCAGGATGCAAACGAGCAGTTCGGGAACTTCGACAACAACGAATCTGAAGGCTTCGAAAGCCAGCAGTCGGAACAACAGTCCTACGGCGGTGGCGAAAGCCAGCAGTCGGAACAACAGTCCTACTGCGGTGGCGAAAGCCAGCAGCCCTACGGCGGCGGTGAAGGCCAGCAGTCGGAGCAGCAATCCTACGGCGATAGCAACGAATCCGGTGAGGAATCGTTTGGCGGCGAAAGCCAGGCCGGACAGCAGTCCGATGGCCAATCGTATGGAAACGATGAAAGCCAGTTTGGTTCCGAAGAGCGGAATGAAGGATTCTAGGAACCAAATAGCCCGGTAGGTTCGCCTGCCGGCTCAAACCGTGCCCCTTCTCCCCCTGGGCACTAGTAGTAGCTTCACTGCTTGCACTGGGCATGCGGTGAAGCGATTGCTTTTGTCCCCGCATGGAATCGTCAGTAAATTGCATGGTTGCGTGCTCCCGGGGCACGAGAACTCATTCGTTCCTGTGCCGTTCGCGTTGGTCATTTATCGTCATTCAACGCAGAATGTATCTATACCACGTGTCCAAATGCGCTGGCCGGTTCGATTGACAGGATGGTTATGTTCTCGAAAATTACCAAACGCTTCGCTGGGCCGCTGGCGGTTGGAATCCTTGCAGGCGCACTGGCAGGTTGCGTGAGCATCCAACCCTCCAGCGAAGAGACAAGCGCACCAGCAGAAGAAAGCATGGCACCGGAGAACGCCGGGCCTATCGAAGGCAGCGTCACCCCAAGCTCCAAAGCCCCAGAAGGCGCTTCTACTGGTACTCCCAATGTTCCGAAGGCACCTGCGGACAGCACCTTCCAGTTCGTCTATGATTTCCTCGATGCGCAAGCGACCGAAATCAGGTGCACGGGCGGCATGGATATCTCTGAAATGGGTCAAATGCTGAAGCTCATCGGCGATTGCCAGAACGTCACCATCTCTGGTTCCGGAAACATGATCGTCGCTCCGCACATCAAAAATCTTGAGCTGGACGGCAGCGGTAATATCGCAGCGGTCAAGAACATCAAGCACGTAACCTTTAGCGGCATCGGCAATTCGGCCGCATCCCTTAACGAGAACGCCAAGGTCACGGACAACGGCTCGTCCAACAAATTTGGCGAGGATGCCTTCGAAGGCATCACCTTCTGAAACCGGAACCCCTGAACGGGCCTCCAGGGCACTGTCTGGCATTTCGGACAGATGACCCGAATATCAGTGCCGTGCAAACTCGTTCTGCCGAACAATGGAGATTAGAGACCTCATTGCAGCGTAGAGAACGGATTGAAAATCATGGCTACTTCCCCGCACGTAACCCTGGACCTAGCTGGCGCCACCGCCGATGACGTGATTGCGGTAGCTCGGCACAACGCGCAAATCAGCATCGCGCCTCAGGTTCTTGAAGAACTGGCAGCAGTCCGCGCCCACATCGATGCCCTCGCTTCAGCCGACACCCCGGTCTATGGCATTTCCACCGGGTTCGGCGCCCTGGCAACGCGCCACATCGCTCCCGAGGACCGCGCTAAGCTGCAGCGTTCGCTGATCCGCTCGCATGCAGCCGGCATGGGCGACCCAGTTGAGCGCGAAGTGGTGCGCGCGCTGATGTTCCTGCGTGCCAAGACCCTGGCCTCGGGCCGCACCGGCGTGCGCCCGGTAGTGCTGGAAACCATGGTTGGACTGCTCAATGCCGGCATCACCCCGGTAGTGCGTGAGTACGGTTCGCTGGGTTGCTCAGGAGACCTTGCTCCGCTCTCCCACTGCGCACTGGTCCTGATGGGCGAAGGCGAAGCCACTGACCGCGAAGGCGTGAAGCGCCCCGTGCCGGAGCTCTTTGCTGAAGCAGGACTGGAACCTGTCGAACTGGCGGAGAAGGAAGGCCTGGCGCTGGTCAACGGCACCGACGGCATGCTCGGCCAGCTGCTGATGGCACTGGCAGACCTGGAAGAGCTCGCAGACATTGCCGATGCCACCGCGGCCATGAGCGTCGAAGCCCAGCTGGGCACCGACCAGGTCTTCCGTGCTGAACTGCACGAACCGCTGCGCCCGCATCCGGGCCAGGGCCGCAGTGCTGCAAACATGTTCAGTTTCCTTTCGGGCTCCCCCATTGTCGCTTCGCACCGCGAAGGCGACGGCCGCGTGCAGGATGCCTACTCGCTGCGCTGCTCCCCGCAGGTTACCGGCGCAGTACGCGACACCATCGCCCATGCCCGCCTGGTCGCCACCCGCGAATTGGCAGCAGCCATCGATAACCCTGTCGTGCTGCCATCGGGTGAAGTCACTTCCAACGGCAACTTCCACGGCGCTCCCGTGGCGTACGTCTTGGACTTCTTGGCCATTGCCGTAGCTGACCTGGGATCCATTGCAGAACGCCGGACCGATCGCATGCTCGACCCGGCTCGTTCCCGCGACCTGCCAGCGTTCCTTGCCGATGACCCGGGCGTGGATTCGGGCATGATGATCGCCCAGTACACGCAGGCCGGACTGGTCGCGGAGAACAAGCGTCTGGCCGTACCGGCCAGCGTGGATTCCATCCCGTCATCAGCGATGCAGGAAGACCATGTTTCCCTGGGTTGGCACGCGGCGCGCAAATTGCGCACCTCGGTCACCAACCTGCGCCGCATCCTGGCAATAGAAATGCTGATTGCCGGCCGAGCCCTGGATCTGCGCCAGCCATTGCAGCCTGGCCCGGCTACCCGCGCCGTATTGGAGCTGCTGCGCACCAAGGTTGCAGGCCCGGGCGAGGACCGTTTCCTCTCTGCCGAGCTGGAAGCTGCTTGCCAGTTGCTGGCCTCCGGGGAAGTGCATCGCGTGCTGGAAACCCATCTGCCAAAGTAGCCGTTCGCGGCCAACTGTGTGGGGTGCCGGACAATGCCCGGGCATCTGCGCGCAAGAGGCGTAAGCTTGGATACCGGGAAACCACTTACCTCGCGTGAAAGAATCGTCTAATGCAACGCACCATGTTCAAGTCCAAGATCCACCGGGCAACTGTCACCCAGGCAGACCTGCACTACGTAGGCTCGGTCACCGTTGACTCCGAGCTGCTCGAAGCCTCGGATATCCTGCCCGGCGAACTGGTCAGCATCGTAGACATCACCAACGGCGCCCGCCTGGAAACCTACACCATCGCTGGCGAGCCAGGCAGCGGGGTCATCGGCATCAATGGTGCGGCAGCGCATCTGGTGCACCCCGGCGACTTGGTCATCCTGATCAGCTATGCGCAGATGGACGATGCCGAGGCGCGCAGCTATGTGCCGAGCGTGGTGCATGTGGATGCCGATAACAAGATCATCCACCTCGGCGATGATCCTGCCGAAGCCGTGGCCGACGGGGTGCAGACTCCGCCGCACGCACTGCTGAACAGCAACTAGTCCAGCTTCACAAGGCCAGCCGGCGCGCAAGGTATTGCGCGGTTCTGCTGGCCTTGTCTTGCGCCACCGCCCTTGGGGTCCCCTCGGCAACGATGCGCCCGCCGCCATCCCCTCCGGCCGGCCCCAAATCGATCACCCAGTCGCTTGCGGCAACCACATCCATCTGGTGTTCCACCACGATGACGGTGTTGTCCTGGTCGACCAGCTGCTGCAGCTGCGATACCAGCAGCTGCACGTCGGCAGGGTGCAGTCCGGTGGTGGGCTCATCGAGCAGATAGAGCGTGTGCCCGCGGCGCTGGCGCTGGAGTTCGGTGGCCAGCTTGATGCGCTGGGCTTCGCCGCCGGACATTTCGGTGGCAGGCTGGCCCAGCTGCAGATACCCCAGTCCGACTTCGCGCAGGGTCGCCAGGGCCCGTGCCGCGGAAGGGATCCCGGAGAGGAAATCCTCGGCTTGGCTGACGTCCAGTTCCAGGATCTGGGCAATGTTCTTGCCCTGGTATTCGACATCCAGGGTCTGCTGGTTGTACCGGGTTCCGCGGCATTCGGGACATGGCCCGTAGGTCCCTGGCAAGAAGAGCAGCTCGATTTCCAAGTAGCCTTCGCCCTGGCAGTTCTCGCACCGCCCGCCGGCGACGTTGAAGGAGAAGCGTCCGGCACTGTAGCCGCGTTGCCTGGACAGCGGCAGCTCGGAAAAAGCCTTGCGGACCGCATCGAACAGGCCCGTGTAGGTTGCGACATTGGATCTGGGCGTGCGCCCGATGGGCTTCTGGTCCATGAGCACTACGCGGCTTAGCTGGTCTGCGCCGGTGACCTCGGCGATCACCGCGCGGTCCGCCACCGCCTCCGGATCCTCCGGCCCGGCAAGCACCGGGCCGCCCGCAGCCTGGGCCAGGGCACCGCAGACCAGGCTGGACTTGCCCGATCCCGACACGCCGGTGACCGAACAAAAGACCCCCAGCGGGAACGCGGCATCCACGTCGTCCAGGTTGTGCAGGTTCACCCCGCGCAGCTGCACCCATCCTTGGGCTTCGCGCGGCTCGCGGCGCGGCGCAGGCCCGGGATCGAGGAAGCGCCGGGTCACGGATTCCTGAATTCCGGACAGGCCGGAAACTTCTCCGCTGTAGAGCACCTGCCCGCCGTTGCTGCCCGCGCCCGGGCCGACATCGACAATCCATTGCGCACGGCTGACCACATCCATATTGTGCTCCACCACGAACACCGAGTTGCCTTCGGCCTTGAGCGCGTCGAGCACCTCGATCAGCGGCTGCACATCGGCCGGGTGTAGCCCGGCCGATGGCTCATCGAGCACGTAGATGACGCCGAACAGTCCCGCGCGCAGCTGGGTGGCGATGCGCAGGCGCTGCATTTCCCCCGGCGACAGCGTCGGGGTGGCGCGGTCCAGGCTCAGGTATCCCAGCCCGAGCTCGACCAGCACCTGGATTCGGCCCAGCAGGTCGGCGCTGATGATGCTCGCGACTTCGGCCTGCGCCTCTGCCTGGGCATCAGCCGCGAAGGGGCGCAAGAGCTCGGCCAGGGAGCTGAGCGGCTTGCCGTTGAATTCCGCGATATCCAGGCCGTCGAAGGTGACCTGGAGCGCATCGGGGCGCAATCCCGTCCCCGAGCACGCCGGGCAATCCTGCGAATGCATGAAAGCCAGCGCCTTGGACCGCAGGTTCTCGCTCTTCGAGGTCGCAACCGTGTGCCGGACGTAGCGTTCGGCACTCCAGAACCGGCCCTTGTACGGTTTGGCCACGCGATCCCGTTCCGGGGTGACTTCCACGACTGGCTGGTCTTCGGTGAACAGCAGCCACTTCCGTGTTTCCGCGGGCAGCTGCTGGAACGGAACGTCGATGTCGTAGCCCAGGTGCGTGGTGATGTCCCGCAGGTTCTTGCCCTGCCAGGCGCCGGGCCAAGCCGCAATCGCGCCGTCCCTGATGCTCAGGGAGGAATCCGGGACCAGCGATTCCTCGCTGACCGAATGCACCGTTCCCGCACCGTGGCATTGCGCGCAGGCGCCGGCCGCGGTGTTGGTGGAAAAGGCATCCGAATCCAGCATCGCCGCACCCTGGGGGTAGGTTCCTGCGCGGGAGAACAGCATGCGCACGGAGTTGGACAGCGTAGTCAGGGTCCCGACGGTGGAACGGGAACTGGCAGCACCACGCCGTTGCTGCAGGGCCACGGCCGGTGGCAGCCCGGAGATGAATTCCACCTTGGGCGTGTGCCCCTGGGCAATCAGCCGCCGCGCGTAGGGAGCCACCGATTCCAGGAATCGGCGCTGGGATTCAGCGAAGATGGTTCCGAAGGCCAGGGAAGATTTCCCGGAACCGGAGACCCCGGTGAAGGCGACAATGGCATCGCGCGGAATGCGCACTTCGACATTGTCCAGGTTGTTCTCGTTGGCACCCCGCACATGGATGAATCCGTCATGGTCGGCAGGTGCCCGGAAGGATGCAAAGCTCTTCATCTTTCCCACACTATGCGCATGCACGGGGCGAACTCAATTCGCACCTCGCGCGCTCACCCTTCGGATTGGCAGGCCGCGTCGGGGCATCCTTGCCAGGTCTTCGAGAAGTATCCGACGATATCGGTACTGTGATCCCACGGGTAGATTTCATCGACCTTCCCGTGGATACGCATCGCAGCCTGCGCCACGGCCAGGTGGAAGAACCGGCAGACCTGTGAGTAGTGCCAGAGATCCGCAATCAGCTCGGCCAGCTGTCCATGGGCCAGCGGCCGGCCGGGTCCAAATCCTGCTGCCGCCATAGCCTGGAGCACGATATCCTCCGTGAGTTCATGGCCTTTGCCGCAATCGCACCAGGCCAGGCCCTGGCTGGGCATCGACCACACATCAATGCTGCTCCCGGCGGCGCCATCAGGTTCCATCTGCTCCTCCATCATCGAATTCTGCTTGGCTCCCGAATGTACCGGCCGCGACCTACAGTTTGGCCCGGCGGGCCGGCAGGCTCTTGCCTGCACCGGCATTGCTTGGCATAGTCGTTTGAGCCGGCGGGGTTCAACCAGCTGGCGGATTGAGGCCGAGGAGAACAGTGATGATCAAGCGTTCCCACCCCGATACCAGCGATGGCGCACCACACCGGCAGTGGAACGAGCTGCTGCAGGAAATGCGGGTGATGCAAACTGGTGTGCAGATCCTGGCTGCTTTCCTGGTGGTTTTGCCCTTCCAGGCGAGGTTCGAGATGCTCAGCCGAACCGACGAGGTGGTCTACATCATCTTGCTGGTGGCGGCCACTGTGCTGATTCTGCTGCTGATCACCCCCGTGGCCGTGCACCGGTATCTCTTCGGGCAGCGGCTCAAGGAGCAGACGGTCAGCTTGGGGCACGCCGTCGTGAAGATCGTGGGCATCGGCGTGGGGCTGCTGGTCTCGGGTTGCGTCTGGTTTGTGCTGCAGGTGCTCTTCGGCTGGCAAATCGGGGCCTGGATCGGAGGGCCGCTGATCCTGGTGGCCTTGTTCCTGCTGGTGGCGCTGCCGCGGATCCTGATCCGGGTTGGACCAGAGAACGGCTTGGGGCACTAGGCTTCGGGCCGGCTAGGCCATCTTGTCGACGCGGCGCAATATCAGCCGCATCGGCGCATGCCTGATGGCTCGCGGCAGCAGCCGCGTGGCGGCCCTGGCGACGGCGATGACGCGGGCGTTGCGCTGCGCTGCTTTCCCGGTGAGGCGATAGCCGAAGCCCTCGCGCACCGGGGCCGGCAGCTGGGCGATGGTCACGTCGCGCATCAGCGGCATGCCGATCCGGACCCACCATGGGACATTGCGTGCTTCGAAAAGTTCGCGGGCCAGCGCCCTGGTCTGGTTGGTGACTTCCAGCTTCGCTTGATTCTGCGCAAAGTACTGCTCGAAGCCGCCGAGGTCCTGCGGCCAGTAGTCGCCCGGCATCTGCAAGGCCTCACCGAGCCGTGCGTACTGCAGGTAGAGCTCTTCCTGGTCGGCCTTGTTTTCATCCAGGATCTGGCCGGCAATTACGCGAGCCGAATCATAGAGCGTGGCCGCCACCCACAACTGCAGCCTGGGATCCAGCGCAGAATACGCGGGCCTGCCCTCGTCACGCGTTGCGCGAATGGGCCGGTGCGCCGCGTCCACATGGGCGATGATCTTGCGCTGCTGTTCTGCTGTGCCATTGCTCAATGCATAGATATAGCCGAGGGTATGAATCAGCCGGCTGAGCGGGTTGGCGGCGAAATCAGAGTGCTCGGCAATGGCCCGGCCAATCTGCGGGTGGGCCAGCTGAAGCAAGATGGCTCGGCCCGCTCCGAGCAGCAGCCCGGCTTCCGGCGCGATGCTCGAGAAGGGCTCGCCGTTCTCTGCGGCCAGGTTCCTTTGCTTCATGACCTCCATTCTAGGCAGTCGGCTTGCCCAAGGTCATTGGCGCCGATGGCTGCAGGAAGTCGCTCAGGATTCTTGCGTCGCACCCTTCTTCAGCAGGACAACGACGGAAGCTGCGGCCATGAACACGGTTCCCGCGATCACCGCAATGCTCTGGGGCGTCTGGCCCGGGTCGCTGGACAACGCCGGCACGGTGAGAATCAGGACGGCCGCCCCCAGCACCATGAGGGCGAAAGCTGCATAGAACATCTTCTTCACTGCGTCTCTCCTCGGGTAGCGCGCTGCCGCGAAACAGCTGCGGCATCCGGTGCCTAGAATGCTACCCCGCAGTGCAGGATCGCGTTGGCGTAGGGGGTAGCTTCCCCCGTGCGCACAATGACCTTGGCCTGGGGCAGTTGGGCTTTCAGCTCTTCGTGGGAGATGAAGTCCGGGTCCAGGCCCCTGGCCAGGCACAGTTCCTGGACCGGGCCGTTCTCTGCTTCGGCCGCCAGGGTGCTGTTCTCGATCACCATGTTCCGGGCCAGGACCTCGAGCACCTGATCGAAGCTGGGCAGCCCCTGCACCAAGGCCAGATCGATGACCAGTGGGCCTTCGGGCAGCGGCAGGCCGCAGTCCGCTATCACCACGGTGTCGGTATGCCCGCACTTGGCCAGGGCGGCCAGCAGCGGGGCGTTGAGAATTTCGGATTTCAGCACAGCGGCTTCCTCAGGTCTTGCTCGAAAAGGGGTCTCAGAGGTTCTGCAGGGAACGCGGGTAGGAAGCTTGGGCTCCGTGCGCCTGCACCGTCAGCGCGGCGAACTTGCCGGCGAATTCTGCGGCCTGCGCCAGGTCATCGCCCTTGGCCAGGCGGGCAGCCACCGCACCGGTGAATGCGTCGCCGGCACCGGTGGTGTCCACGGCCTGGACCTTCACGGCGGGCAGCGCGCGAACCTGGACCCCGCCGTTCTCCCCTGGGAACCGGTCGGCAACCAGGCAGCCATTAGCGCCGAGGGTGATGACCACGCTGGCGATGCCCTCGTCGACCAGCATCCCGGCCAGGCGCTCGTACTTGCCGTCGAACCGGCGAGCCGGGTGCGGGTTCAGCTGCTGGAGCACGGCTTCGGCCTCATGCTCGTTGACCACCAGCGGGTTGGCCTTGAGCAGGTACTCGCGGTCCAGTTCAATCACCGGCGCCAGGTTGAGCACGATGCGCTGTGTGGCAGCATCCATGGCGGCCTTGATGCCCGAGGCAGGAATCTCGCCCTGCAGCACCAGGATGCCCTCGATGCCCCCGGCGCCCTGCACAGCCTCGCCGGAGACGGTCGAGTTGGCCCCGGAGACCACGGCAATGGAGTTCTCCGCGCCACGGTCCACCTGGATGATGGCTACGCCGGTCGGCTCGCTGGCGCGGGCCACGCGATCGAGCTTCACGCCGGCTTCCCCGAGCTGGCCCAGCGCAATTTCGGCGTGCGAGTCGTTGCCGACGGCGCCGATGAATTCCGTGGCGGCACCGGCCAGCTGGGCGGCCAGCGCCTGGTTGGCGCCCTTGCCGCCGGGCGAGAGCTGGTAGGAATCTGCCAGCACGGTTTCACCCGGGCCGGGAAGGCGGGCCATCAGCGCAGTGATGTCCACGTTGCTAGAGCCCACAATGGTGACCTGGATGTCCTGCTGCATGCTATGTCCTCTGGTTCTCTCCACCCGGCGGCCGATGGGCGCCGGTGCACTGCTTGATTGCCGCTAAGGGCAGATTACTCGCCTGCGTAGTCGGCGACGTTCTTCTCGTCTACCGTGTCAACGGCGACCTGCACATTGGCTTCGACTTCTTCGCCCTTGATGGCCTTGGCCAGGATCTGCACCGACTGCTTGCCCAGCTCGGCCGGGTTCTGGGCGATGGTGGCAACCAGGGTGCCATCCTGGACTGCCTTGAAGCCGTCGTCGGTGCCGTCGAAGCCGACTACCAACACGTCCTTGCCGGCCTTGTCGCCCAGTGCCTGGATGGCGCCCAGGGCCATTTCGTCGTTCATCGCCAGCACGCCAGCGGCATCCGGGTTGGCCTGCATCAGGTTGGTGACCACGTCCAGTGCTTCGGCTCGGTCGAAGTTGGCGGTCTGCGAGGAGACGACCTCGATGTCCTTGAACTCGGCCAGGCCCTTGTCGAAGCCTTCGCCGCGCTCGTTGGTTGCCGAGGCGCCTGGAACACCTTCCAGCACGATGATCTTGCCCTTGCCGCCCAGCGCCTCGCCCAGCGCCTTGGCAGCCTGCTCGCCGCCGGCAACGTTATCCGAAGCCACGAAGGAAGCGATCTTGGTCTCGCCCACCGCACGGTCAACCGCAACGATCGGCAGGCCGGCCTCGGCCACCGGGTTCAGGCCGGCTTCAGCGGTTTCGGTATCCACGGCGTTGATGATCAGGCCGGCCGAGCCGTTGGTTGCCGCGGTGGCCAGCTGGTTGGCCTGGGTTGCGGAGTCGTTCTGCGCGTCGACGACGGACAGGTCGATGCCCTGCGCTTCGGCCTCGGCCTGGGCGCCGTCACGCAGGTCGACGAAGAAGGGGTTGTTCAGGGTGGACACTGCCAAGGTGGCCGAGCCGGCCTCTGCTTCGGTGCCGCGGTTGCAGGCGGCCAGGCCGGCCACCAGGGCCAGTCCGACGCTGACGGCTGCGGTCTTGCGGATGATGTTCTTCATGGGGTTCTCCTTTGAACTTTTCTTGAATTGCTGGGTACGGAGGGAAAATCTAGTGCTTGACGTTCTTGCGGCGCAGCACGTCGAAGCCCACGGCGATCGCAATCACGGCGCCGATGACTACCTGCTGCCAGAAGGCGGAAACCGAAAGCAGGTTCAGCCCGTTGCGGATCACGGCCAGCACCAGGGCGCCGATCAGGGTGCCGGAGATGCGTCCCACGCCGCCGGAGAGCGATGCGCCGCCGATGACCACGGCCGCGATGGCATCCAGCTCGTAGCCCGATGCCAGGGTCGGCTGGGCCGAGTCCAGGCGCCCGGCCAGGATCATGCCGGACAGGGCCGCGAAGACGCCGGAGATGATGAAGACGGTGACCAGCACGCGCTTGACCGGGATGCCCGACAGACGCGCGGCTTCGGTGTTGCCGCCCACGGCGAAGGCGTTCTTGCCGATGACGGTGCGGTTGAGCACGAAGGCGGCAAGCAGGCCGGAGACGACCAGGATCAGGATCGGCACCGGGATCGGGCCCAGGTCATCGCCCAGCCAGGACACCGAGGAGCTGGTGGAGATCGGCCGGCCATCGGAGATCACCAGGGTCAGCCCACGCACCACGGTGAGCATCGCCAGCGAGGCGATGAAGGTGGGCAGCTTGCCGTAGGCGCTCATCGCACCGGTGACCCAGCCGCACAGTGCACCGACGGCCAGGCCGATCGGGATGGACAGGCCATCGGGCAGGCCGGCGGTGGTGATGGCGTAGGAGGAGCCCATGGCCGAGAGCGCCGCGACCGAGCCGACCGAGAGGTCGATGCCGGCGGCGACGATCACGAAGGTCATGCCGAAGGCCATCACCGCGATGGTGGAGACCTGGATGCCGATGTTCATCAGGTTCGGTCCGGTCAGGAAGCGCGGGGTGGCGATGAACAGGGCCAGGCAAAGAATGACCAGGCCAACCAGGGCTCCGTTGTTGGCAAGGAATGCCTTGAAATCAAAGCCCTTCTTCGGGGCAGTAGCTACGCTGCTCATTACTTGGTTCCCATTTCTTCTTCGCGGTGCACATTGCTGACGGCCAGGGACATGATGGCGTCCTGGGTGGCTTGTTCGGTGGCCAGTTCCCCGGCGATGCGTCCCTGGCTCATGACCAGGACGCGGTCGGACATGCCCAGCACTTCGGGCAGTTCGCTGGAGGCCATCAACACGCAGCCTCCGGAGGCGGTGATCTCATTGATCAGTTCGTAGATTTCGACCTTCGCTCCCACGTCCACGCCGCGGGTCGGCTCATCGAGCAGCAGCACCTTGGCCCCGGCGGTGAACCAGCGGCCGAACACGGCCTTCTGCTGGTTTCCGCCCGAGAGCGAGCGGATGGGCGCATCGATGCTGCCCATGCGGATGCGCAGGCGTTCGGCGACCTGCTGCGCGCGGTCCTTCTGGCCCTTGCGGTCCACCAGTCCGTTCTTGGCGGTGGCGGCCATGGTGGCGTAGCCGATGTTCTCGGCCACCGAGGCATCCAGCACCAGGCCCTGGGTCTTGCGGTCCTCGGGAACGTGCCCGATCCCAGCGCGGGTAGCTGCAGCGACGTCGAAGCTGGCCAGCTTCTTGCCGTTGACCGCCACGACGCCGCTGGCGTACTTGTCGGCTCCGGCGATGGCGCGGATCAGCTCGGTGCGCCCGGCACCCATCAGGCCGGCCAGGGCAACCACTTCGCCGGGGCGGACTTCCAGCGAGATGTCCTTGAGCATGCCCTCGCACAGGTTCTGCACGCTCAGCAACGGCTTCTGGCCTGGCTCGGTGGCTACGCGCGGGAACTGGGCGTCGATATCGCGGCCGACCATGAGCCGGACCAGCTCGTTCTCCTCGGTGTCCGCCGGCACGGTGGCAATGAATTTGCCATCGCGCAGCACGTTCACGAAGTCGCCGATTTCGGCAATCTCATCGAGGTGGTGGCTGATGAACACCATGCCCACCCCTTGTTGCTTCAAGGTGGCGACCACCGAGAACAGGTGCGCGATTTCGGCCTTGGTCAATGCCGCGGTGGGCTCATCGAGGATCAGCACGCGGGCGTCCAGACTCAGCGCCTTGGCGATCTCCACCAATTGCTGCTGGGCCAGGCCCAGCTGGCCCACCGGCGTATCGACGTCCAGCGCCAGTCCGAGCTTGTCCATCGCTTCGCGGGCGATCTGGCGCATGGCGCGGCGGTTGATGATGCCGAATTTGCGCGGCACGCGGCCCAGGGTGATGTTCTCGGCGATGGTCATCGACGGGACCAGGTTCAGTTCCTGGTGGATGGTGGCGATGCCCAATGCCTCGGAGGCCTTGGTGTTGGGAATCTTCACGGCCTTGCCGTCCACCAGGATCCGGCCGGCGTCCGGCTCGTGCACGCCGGCGATCATCTTGATCAGCGTCGACTTGCCTGCGCCGTTCTCGCCGAGCAGCACCGAGACCTTGCCGGCATGCACCTCGACGGTGACCTCGTCGATCACCTGTACCGGGCCGAAGGACTTGCAGACCTTGTCCAGGACCAGCAGAGCGTCATTACTCATTTTCGTTCCTTCCATCCTCGCCTATGCGCCGGTGGCGGGTTGCGTTGGGGCCAGCGACTCACGCGCGGTGAATCGGCTGATGAATTCTTGGGGCTCGGGGCTCTTGCCCGCCATGACGTCCTGGAGCGCGGTGACCGCGGCGCGGCCCATGCTGGTCAGGTCGTGGCTGATCGTGGCGATCGGCGGATCGTGCATGAGCATTGCGTCCACCTCGTCGAAGGTGATCACCGAGAGCTGCTTCCCGATCCGGATGCCGGCTTCGCGCCACACGGTCAGTGCGCCGATGGCCATTGGCGCATCGGCGATGACCACCGCGGTGGGCTGCAGTTCATGGCCCAGCAGCCAGCGGGCGCCTTCGGCACCCGAGGCGGCGCGGAAGTCGCCGGCAAAGTGCAGGGCAGGATCGGTATCCAGGCCGTTGGCTGCCATCGCCGAGTCGAAGGCGCTGTGGCGTTCGCGGGCGGTGGAAGCGTGGTCCGGGCCGCCCAAGAAAGCGATCTTGGCGTGGCCCAAGGCCTTCAGCCGCGCGATGGCTTCTTCCAGGGCGCCGGTGCTGGAGGCGGTGATGGATGGGATGCGAAGCTCGGGCAGGGTGCGGTCGACGAAAACCAGCGGAGTGCCCGAGGCAATGATGCGCTGCATCATCTGGCTTGGCCGGTCGGCGTCTTCATCAAGGCCCTGGGGAACGAGAATCAATCCGTCAACGCGGCGCGAAAGCATCGCGGCGAGGAACTGGTCCTGCTGTTCGGTGTCCTCGTTGGCATTGCCGATGAAGGTCATCATTCCCGCGGCGTGGGCCTGCTGCTCGACGGCATGCGCGAGATCGGAGAAGTAGGGGTTGCGCACATCGGATATCAGCAGCGCGATGGTGTCGGTTTTGGTGGAGCGCAGGGAGCGGGCCTGGGCATTGGGCACGAAACCCAAATCCTTGGCGACAGCTTCCACTTTTTCGCGGGAAGCGGCCGAAGTGGCGGGGTGGCCGGATAGAACGCGCGAGGCAGTCGCGGAAGATACTCCGGCTGCAAGTGCCACATCCTTGATGGTGACAGCGTTCATGTCGATAAGCCCCTTTGCTTACGTGTAATCGATTCCATGGAATCGATTACACAGTTTTCCTCACAAAGAAATTTAAGTCAATACGCTGCCCCTGGGCCTCGGATAATCCTTATCCATGGAGCAGAATTTTTCGGCTCTTGACTAGCCGCTTTCAGTTGTCAGCGGTCTCCAGCCCGAAATGCCCAATAATCAAAGTCACCTCGCGGCCAGCTGGCCCGATGGTCGCTAAGATGGTGCTTGTGTCGGTCAACCAGCTTTCAGATAGCGCCCAGAACTATCTCAAGATCATCTTCGGTCTCAACGAGTGGTCGAGCGATCCGGTAACCGCCAGCATCATCGCCAGCAAATCAGGCATGAAGCTCTCCACGGTTTCCGGCGCGCTGGGCAAATTACGCCAGCAGGGCCTGCTCGACCATGCGCCCTATGGCGCCGTAACGCTGACCGAACTGGGACGCGAGTATGCGGTGACCATGGTGCGCCGCCATCGCCTGATCGAAACTTTCCTGGTGCAGATGCTGGGCTACCGCTGGGACCAGGTGCATGAGGAGGCCGAGAGCCTGGAGCATGCGGTATCCGATTTCATGATCGAGCGCATCGACAGCCTGCTGGAGCACCCCACCCGCGACCCGCATGGCGACCCCATCCCGACGGCCGAAGGCCGCATTTCCATCCCGCAGGCGTTCAACCTGAGCGATGCCAGCGATGACGCCCAGGTGGTTGTCGAACGCATCGCCGATGACGATTCGCAGCTGCTGCAGTATTTCTCCGATCACCGGATCGTTGTCGGCGCGCAACTGCGCATTACCGCTGGCGAGCAATTCTCCGAGACAGTGAATGTCCAGGTCTGCTCAACTGGCGAAACCCTGCGCTTGGGATCACGTGCAGCCGCGGCCGCATGGGTCTCCCTTCTCCCCTGAAATGCCCTTCCAGGTTCTGGTCAACGGCACGCGGAAGGCCCGTGGAATCGACGCGTCCCTGCACCCAGGGTGCTGATTGTCCGGCCAATAGTCTAAAGTGATGATCAACCAGGGATACTGCAATGTACAAGTTTTACATGGGGGTGCATTGCAGCATTCTTGGCGAACTCCTGCGCTCACACTCTCTTGAAAGACATCACCTTGCCAAGAAAACTCATTGCTGCGCTCTGCGCTGCAGTTTTGGTGCTCGCTGGATGCAGCGCACCGGCAGAACCTTCGGCACTTACCGGGATGGATCCCGCACCGGTTGAAGACCTGCTGGCAACAGATCGTCCGTTGCTGGTTGAACGGGCTGCCACCAGCAGCAAGAAGGTCCTTCCCGGGGCGAAGCTCAAGGGCCCCAAGGCCACCGCAATGCTCAAGACCCTGCCGGTAAAGGGCAAGGCGGCCGCCACTGGGTACAACCGGAACAAGAAATTCGGCAATGGGTGGAAGGACTTCGACAAGGACAAATGCGATGAACGCCAGGACACCTTGTCCCGGGACATGTCCAAGGTGAAGTTCAAGGACCGCAAGAAGTGCACCCTAGCTTCGGGCACGTTGCATGACAGCTACACCGGCAAGAGGATCAACTGGAAGGTCAAGTCAGGCAGCGTCGACATTGACCACGTGGTTTCCCTGAAGAACGCGTGGATCTCCGGCGGCCAGAAGCTTTCCCAGGCCCAGCGCCAGGCTCTGGCTAACGACCCGCTGAATTTGATGGCCGCTGATGCCTCTGCCAATCGCCAAAAGGGCGATAAGAACACAGCTGAATGGCTCCCCAAGAACAAGTCCTTCCGATGCCAGTACGTAGCCACCCAGATCAGCGTCAAGAAGAAGTACGCGCTGTCGGTCACCAAAGCCGAAAAGCAGGGCATGGCCAAAGTGCTCAAGAGCTGCCGCAACCAGAAGGCCGCGAAAGTCACCACGATCAAGCCTGCCGGTTCCAAGCCCAAGGCATCACCGAAGAAGGACGTGCACAAGGCTCCTTCCGTGGTCAAGGGCACCGTGCATCCGGGCGCTTACTGCAAGCAGGCAGACAAGGGAAAGCGCGGCAAGTCCAAGGCCGGCAAGCTCTACACCTGCAAGACCGACGCCAAGGGCAAACTGCGCTGGCGCGCCTAATGCCGCTTGCAGGTCCCGATCGAGCCAACTGATTCAGCTGCCCATCCGGGCGCAGCGCAGGGCAGCGCCCTTCCAGTTAGCAGGGTGGTCGGGTGGAGGTTCAAGCCATGCGCCGGATCGCCCGGATCCGGATCCAGCCATGAATCGAGAGGACCTGCCGCAGCGTTGCCGGCCATGGGAAGTACGCTGATTCGCTGATGCGTGCATCCATTGCCCATCAGCTGTCGCCGGCGAGCGCACGTCTCACACGCCATTTTCCTTTCAGCTGCGGGAAACTTGCCACCGCCTTCTACGTGTTCGCCGCAAGCGCCTTGCGCCGCCCCTTGCTGGCCAGCCGGGTGGCAATGAGTCCTTGCTTCGGACTGAACAGATAGGCAATTCCAAAAATCGCCGCCTGGGCCAGAACCACCATTCCGCCGGTTGATGCATCGAGGTAATAGCTCATGTAGACACCCAGGATTCCTGCACAGGCTGCGAGGATCGGTGCGATCAGGAGCATCTTCCCGAATCGATCGGTCAACAGGTAGGCCGTGGCGCCGGGGATGATCAGCATGGCAACTACCAGGATGACGCCCACCGCCTGCAAAGCCACAACAGAGGTCATGGCCAATAGCCCCAGGAGCACCGCGCCGATGATCCGCGGGCTCATCCCCAAGGCATGTGCGTGCGTTTGGTCAAAGGCATAGAGGGTGAAGTCCTTGCGCTTGAGAATCAGGATGGCGAAGGTGATCGCGCCAAGCACCAGGACCTGCCACAGGTCATTGGCCGAGACGCCCAGCAAATTGCCGAAGATGATGTGGTTTAGATCCACATGGCTCGGCGTGACCGAGACCAGCACCAGCCCGATGGAGAAGAGCGTGGTGAAGACGATGCCAATGGCAGCATCTTCCTTGAGCTTGGTGGTGTCGCGGACTCCCCCGATCAGGGCCACCGCGAGGAATCCGAAGACCAGGGCACCCAGGGCAAAGGGAGCACCCACGATGTAGGCCAGCACGACTCCGGGCAAGACCGCATGCGAGACTGCATCGCCCATCAGCGACCAGCCAATGAGGACCAGCCAGCAGGACAGGACCGCGCACAGTACGGCGGCGATGATCGTAACCAGCAGGGCGCGCACCATGAAGGTGTAGCCCAGCGGCTCAGCTAGCAATTCAATGAGGTTCATTCCCCGCCTCGCTTCATGGGATCCAGCCCGAAGGCCAGGGCCAGGTTTTCTGCCTGCAGCACGAGATCCGGATGGCCATGCATCAGCACCTTGCGCATCAGGAGCACCGCTTCATCGGCAAGTTCCGGAAGCGCGTGCAGGTCGTGGGTGGAAATCAGCACGCTGCCGCCTTCATCAGCAACTTCGCGCAACAGCTTGGTGATCGTTGCTTCGCTGCGTTTATCCACGCCTGCGAAAGGCTCATCGAGCAGCATGATATTGGCGCCCTGGGCAATGCATCGGGCGACGAAGGCACGCTTTTTCTGGCCTCCGGAGAGCTGGCCGATTTGCCGGTTGGCAAAACTGGCCAGCTCCACCCGTTCGAGGGCTTCATCCACGGCGGCGTGGTCCCTCTTCCTGGCTCTCCTGGTCCATCCCATTTGCCCGTAGCGCCCGGTCATCACCACTTCACGCACCGAGATCGGGAAGTTCCAATCCACGGCCTCGCTTTGCGGCACGTAGGCAAGCTGCCCACTTTTCCGAGCTTGCAGCGGGTCGGTGCCGTTGATGCGCACGCTGCCGGTGTCGGGCTTGATCTGCCCCATGATGGTTTTGAACAGCGTGGATTTGCCCGAGCCGTTCATCCCGACCAGGCCGCAGACCCGACCGCGGCCCAACTGCAAGGAGGCATGGTCCAGGGCCAGCACGGGGCCGTAGTGGACGGTCGCGGCCGACACATCAATTGCGAGGGCATCGCTGGGCTTCGCGTTCATGGTGTTCCGCCTTTCAAGGCACGGGCGATGGTTCTGGTGTCATGCGAGATCAGGTCCAGGTAGCTGGGTACTGGACCGCCAGGCTCGGATAGCGAGTCCACATAGAGCGTTCCGCCATAGGAGGCATCGGTGGATTCGACGACTCGTTGCATGGCCGCATCGGAGACCGTGGATTCGCAGAAGACCGCAGGAACATCGTTTTCCCTGACAAAGTCAATCGCCGCGGCGACCTTGCGCGGCGTAGCCTGCGATTCCGCGTTGACGGCCCAGAGATACTTTTCGGCCATGGCGGTATCCCGGGCCAGATAGCTGAAGGCCCCTTCGCAGGTCACCAGTACCCGCTGGCGTTCGGGGATTTCTGCCAGTGCCGCTTCGAGCTCGTCGTGGACCTTTTGCAGTTCGGCTTGGTAGGCCTTGGCGTTGTCCCGGTAGTCGCGCGCATTGGCCGGGTCCAGTTCGGTAAATGCATCTGCCATGCGGTCCACGTAGATTTTCACGTTCAATGGGCTCATCCACGCATGCGGATTGGGCTTTCCCGCACCTTCTTCCTGGACGATATCGATGGCCTTGATCCCTTGGCTGACGGTGGCATGCGGAGCGTCATTGCCTTCGACGAATTGCTGGAACCAGGCTTCGAGGTTCAGCCCGTTATCGAGAATCAGGTCCGCATGCGATGCCCGGCGCAGATCATCAGGGGTAGGTTCGTAACCGTGGATCTCCGCACCAAGACGGGTAATTGAATCAACGCGCAGGTGATCGCCTGCGACATTCTGGGCGATGTCCTGCAGGACCGTGAAGGTTGTCAGCACCACCGGCCGGTGGTCTTGGCTGTCGGCGGGCACGGCACTTTGGCTACCGCCGCATCCAGCGAGCGCGAACAGGCATGCCAAGCCAGCAGCCAGCCAGCCTGCGCGTTGCCCCGCACGTGATCGGGGCTTGAGGGTTCGCACCATTGCACACCATTCCAAATCTCGCCATGACGATTAGTTCGTCCCCCTCAATCATAATGTTTGAGGGGTCGAACATTGCAAGTTCGCGTCGGCAGATTTCGGTGCGCCCTACTGCATCAGACCCCCAGCAGGGTATTGACCAGCCTGGCTGCGGTGCGGGCCGTTCTTCCGTCAATATCCAATGATGGATTCAATTCGACAACATCGACCAGCGCCAGCTTGTCACTGCGCGCCAGCATCGCGCAGACCCCGTGGATTACTTCCAGCGGCACCCCGAATCCGGCAGGGGCGCTGACCCCGGGGGCGACCGAGGCAGGAAGCACATCCAGGTCAATGGTCAGGTACAGCTTGTCTACGCTCTCCATGAAGTCGGCAACGAACGCCAGGACGGAAGGCAGCTGCCCGGCAGTGCACTGCTCGTCAAGCAGGTAGCGC
Organism: Glutamicibacter sp. NPDC090743; assembly: GCF_044769125.1. NCBI lineage: Bacteria > Bacillati > Actinomycetota > Actinomycetes > Micrococcales > Micrococcaceae > Glutamicibacter > Glutamicibacter sp. NPDC090743. The sequence continues at coordinate 304,882 of NZ_JBIVXE010000005.1, forward strand.
ACTTCCAGGGCGCGGGCCCGCTCGAAGAGGACCCGGGTATTGTTCGGTTTGCTGATGCCCACCACGGCATAGTTGAAATCTTGTCCCGCCGACTGAAGGTCCTTGGCAATATCCAGGAAAGGGGTGCCGCTGCTCCGCCGCGGAGCACTGCGCAGATCGAAATGCGCATCCAGATTCAAGATGCCCAGCCGGGTTCCAGGCTCTTGGCTGCAATGCCGGAAAAGCCCGTTGAACGAACCGTAAGCCGTTTCATGGCCGCCGCCAAGCACGACTGGAAGCATCCCTTCTCCGAGCAAAGCGCTCACTGACTGCGCCAGCCGTTCCTGCCCTGATTCAAGCTCATCGCCAGATACTGCGACATCACCAGCATCAATCAGGAGCCGTGGCTCGTGGATAGCCAGGGAACCCAAGGCGGCACGCAGCGCCTGTGGTCCTTGCGCCGCCCCGGCCCGGCCCTCGTTGCGCAGCACGCCGGCATCCGAAGCGAAACCGAGCAGCGCTGCCGGTCCCCGCCCGCCGGACTGGTCGTCAGCCTTGCGGTTGATTTGCTGATGCCATCTCAGGTGCTGCTCTCCGGCACCGTCATTGCGCCCGCTCCACGTAGCCGCTGCCCGGTCAACAGCCAATTCCGGCTTAAAATTCTCCATGGTTCCAGCTGACCAGAGACACCGCGAATACGCCATGCCCCCTGCGCATCTTCGTCTGAAACACCAGACAGCAGCAGATTAGCGGGTTCGCAGCGCCCCGTAGTCCAGCGGACCTCCCGTGGCCGAGTTGCCGTAGACCTCCACATGGATGTGATCCATATGCATCGTGGTGTCATTCCAATTGCCGGTGAACTGGTTTCCGTACTTTCCTGATCCGGAATACGGCGTCCAGCCTGTCGTGGGAAGCCAAATCCGGTCTTGCCAGATCAGGTAATAGATACCCAGCTGGCTGCGGTTATCCAGCAGGAACTGGGCCAGCTTCTGGCCCTGGGCAACCCGCTGCCTGTTCTTGTAGTCGCGAATCATCAGGTCCACGGCCCTCCCGGAGCTGTGCCCGGCAGAGCCGCTTCGAATGGTATGAATGGCGCTGATAGTATCGCCGGTCTTCCCCTGCAACGCAGCGATGACGCGCTGCGCATCTGGTTGCAACATTCCCGGCTCATTTTTGGAAAGGTAGTTTTCCTTGACCCAGCCGGTGGCCTGGGGAGCGGCGACTTGCGCCCATCCGGAATCGCTGCGCAGGTAGGCGACTTTCTGCCCCGCTTGCAGCACGGCTTTGCTCTGGTGGCTGATTCCCGCGCCGGCGCGGAGGTTCACGTTGGTTGTGGTCCAGCGGTATTCGGCTTTCAGTGCCGGTGCCGGTGCCGGTCGCGGCGCCTGCGGTTTGCTAGTAGCAAGATAGCCATTGCTGATCCATCCGGTGCCCTGCGTTGAGGCAACTCGCGTCCAGCCATTGGCCGTTCCCAGGACGCTGACCTGCTGGCCCTTGGAGATGACCGCCAGTGATTTATGGCCGGTGGAGTACCCGGAGCGCAGGTGTACATTAGCCGTCGTCCAGCGCTTGGCCTGCTTCAGCGGCGTGTAGGCCTTGGCCACCAGTACGCTTGATGGAACCCATCCCATCGTCTTGGAGGTCTTCACTCGCGCCCAGCCATTCGACGTGCCGTGCAGGGTGAGCTTGGACCCCGCTGCCACAGTCCCCAGGGACTTGGAAGAGCCCGAAGCGCCGACGCGCAGGGCTGTATTAGCCAGGATCCAGCGAGCCGATGGGTTGGCGGGCTTGTAGGCGGTGCTGGACAGGCTAGCGCTAGGCACCCAGCCGGTGCCGCGCTGGGACTTGATCTGGGACCAGGAACCTCGGGTTGCGTACAAGCCGACTTTTTCACCCGGTGCAAGGCTTCCAAGGGATGGAGATGAGCTGCGATTGGACTGGCGCAGGACGCTGTTGCTGATCAGCCAACGGTTCCCGATCGTTTTCCGGGTTGCTGCCGGTTGCGACGACAGCTGCTTGGCCGGCAGCCAGCCGCGTTTTCCGGCAGAAATGGCATAGGTCCACGAGCCTGACGTGCGCAGCCACTCGACTTTGGCTCCAGCTGGAACACCCGCAACGCGTGCCGCTTTGGCAGAGGCGGACTTGCGCAGCACTTGCGCGGTTTTCGCATACCGGTACACCGGCGCGGGCATTGCGGTAGACAGCTGGCTGGTGGGCACGAAACCGGTGATCTTGCCGATTCTGATCCGGCTCCAGGAACCGGTTGCGCCCAGGCGCTGGACCTCGGCTTTGCGCATGGCCCCGGTCAAGGCCGCGGATGCCGCCGATGCCTTCTTGCGCACCGGCTGGAAGGAAATCAGATAGCGCACGGCTGAGGTCTTGGGCTTTGCCGGCGCCGGCGCTTTCGGCGTTGCCAGGTACTTGGCCGAGACCCAGCCGGTCTTCTTCATGTAGCTCGCTTGCACCCAGCCCGATGAACCCTTGGACGCGAGGAGCTTGGCACCTTTGGGAATGACTAGCAGCGACGCGGATCGGGCCGATGGCGACTTGCGCAAATTCAGGTTGGTGGTGGTCTGCTTGGCAATTGCCGGAGGAGCGGCAGCGAGTTGCGCCAGGCCGGCTGGAGCCTGCGTTGAGGCGCTGGCGCCAGCTGCGGTCCCGAAGGACAGCATCAGGACCAGCAGCAGGCCCAGTACACGTTTAGAGAATTTCAATGTCAGTGCTTTCGAGCAAGGGCATATTGCCGTTTCCTGTGGCCCACGGAAGTGCACAGCGATCCGCTGTGGTGACAATTGCTGTTACCGCCAAGGAAATCATGACACAGGTATGGCGGTTTCACCGCGCTTGGATTCTAAGGTTCTAGCGTGCCTCGGAAATGACGAAAGCGGTGACGGATCCGGGTTCGATTTCAGTTCGCCCGGCATCCTGGATGACAGGTCCAGCGGCCTGCCGCGACAAGCGGTCGAATTCCCTGCGCGGCAGGTGCTTGATGCCCACCGGAGCATGGGCGTGGAGCCACGCTTCGACCTCTTCCGCTGGGGATTCTGTCAGCCAGGCGAACAGCGCGTGTGCTGCCTGCGCCGCGGCCTTGCCTGTGGACATGTCCAAGGATTTGTTCAGTACGATGCTGATCTGCGCATCCAGGACTTCCTCCGCTTTTGGAAGCTGCGTGCCGGAGACCTGCAACTTGGCAATCAGCTTCGGCAAGTCAGCGGCCGGCAATGGAGGCAAGCCAACGGCTCGGGCCTTGCCCACTTCACTGACCATTTGCTCAGGGAACATCTCCAGCACCTTGGCGAACATCTTGGGATTAGCCCGGCGTACCGATTTGGCGTAGGCCTGTGAAGCCCACTGCTGCCAATCCGGGTTCTGCGGATCTTGCAGATAGGCAATCACGGCTGCTCGTGCCACCGCTGACAGGCCCTCGTCCTCGCTCGACGGATCCTCCTTGTCGATTCGCAGGATGATGGGCTGGACCAGTTCTCCGGGGTCGCGATCGCGCAGTTCAGTCATAGTCTTATTCTATGGCGAGTGGTGGCCCTGAAATACTCGGAGCGGACTAGCAGTGCCCCGACTGGCGAAGCCGATTGCTCCCCGGCTTCCACCGCGTGCACAGCGCGGCATTGCGCCATGTCCCAATGCTTGGCTTATGTTGGCCGGTGGGCCCCGAGCACTGGTGCTTCGGGGAACGGCAAGCTGACCAGCAAGCTGATTCCAATCACTTCCGCGAACACCACCGTTTTGCCAGTGGGCGTGCAGTTCATCGAGCCCACGGTACGTACCGATGGGCTGGGCACCGTGCTGCTCGATGAGGCTGTCGGCAAATCGTGGTGGACCCTGGTGTTCCGGGCAACGATCCAGCGGAGATCCTGACGGCGCGCACTCTTGCCAACCACGAGGAGCTGGGCGCGCCTGGTCACCGTTGTTCTAAAAATCCATTACGAATGGCCCGCAAGCCTTTGATGCTGTCTTGGCAGCAATGAATTTCCAGGGTGCAGTTCGCGTCGTTGCCGATATTTGGCCAGCACCGGCTAACTAGCTGCTTGGACTCTTTCCTAGCGCCGCCGCACCTTGCGAACAATCAGCAAGATGACACTTGTAAGCATGGCCGTCGCCAAGCTGACCAGCAGCGGAGTCTGCCACGGAATTTCCAGGACACTTGCGGTGAATTGTTCCCAGAAGGAGCCGACGGTCTTCCAGCCAGTGGTCTTCGACCCAATAACCCTGGCCGCGCTTTCCACGACTGCCGGCATCATCCATTGGATAGCCAATGCGAAAACCCACATCAGCAGGTTCATGATCCTCGAGAACCCGACGAATCCCAAGATGAGGCCGAGGATCAGCGGCCCGGAATACCAAAGGTAAACGTAGTACGACTGGGCGCCCGCAACGAGCGATGCGATGATCTGCAGCCAATAGCTCACGCCCACAGTGAGCGTTGCATAGAAGAGCACCGCTATGGGCAGCCGCAATTTAGTGGCCAGGAAATACCAGGCTTGGCTGACCAGCAGCAGGCCACCGAAAACCCAGAGATGGCGAATCGAAGCTGCGGAGAGTTCCCCCTTCAAAAGCCCCGGTTCGAATGCATGGAGTCCTTGGAACCCCAGGCCCAAGAGTCCCAGGACCATGCCCACGGCAGTCACGATGGCAAAGCCGGTGCGGCTATATCCAACGCGTCGGGCAAACCAGCTGCCCCAAAGGGTGATCACGGAGAAAACCACTAGTAGCCCTTGGGCGTCGTCGCTGGCATGCGGGAGAATTGAGCGGTCTTCCTGACCGATCCATAACCACGGCAACACCACGATCGCAGTGATCAGCAATCCGGCGACCAATTGCATCCACCAGTTTTGCCAGACGCGCCTCATTGAACCCACTCTTACTCCTCGGTGTCCCTACGCGCTCATTGTTCCAGAGCCAGAGCGAAGCATCGCGAATGCCGGCAGGCGTTTCCCCCAACTCGCTCGGAGCTTATGATCCGAACGTCAGTGATTTTGGCAGAAATACCAGATGGCCCGTGGGCATTCCACCCAACTGGAATGCCCGCGAGCCATCTGGACTATGTCTTCTACCTTGCCTCGGCGTGGGTGGCCAGGGCTCCTTGATCCCGTAAATGCAGATGGTTCACGTCATCAGGCGGTCCTCGTTGATTTCGGCGGTAGCCTGTTCAACTTCATCTACCAACAGTGAACTACACATAGATCACACTGTGCAACAGGCGTGCTAACAACTAGTCAATATGATCAATCAGGCAAGGAATGTCTCGCTATTATTCGCCATTTTGCCGTGAGATCTGAATCACAAATTTTGATCAGGAAATGCGACTGGAACTATTGACCTTGACGTTGCGACAACCATTAGCGTGGTAGCCATGAAGGATTCAACTAGCCACGAGCCGGCAGTTCACCACTCGATTGCGCACGTCTCAAAATCCGCTGGCATCAGCAGCCGTACCTTGCGGCACTACGACCAGATCGGCTTGCTTAAACCTGACTACGTGTCCGCCAACGGCTATCGGTTCTACACCGACGGGCAGCTGGTCCGGCTCCAGCAGATTCTCCTGCTCAAGCAGCTGGGCATCAAGCTGGATACCATCGCTGAAATCCTGGACGAGCAACGCGATGAACTGGTCGCGCTGAGCACCCATAAGGAACAGCTTCATAGGCAGCGTGCGGCGCTGGACCGGCAGATCGCTGCCTTGGAACACAGCATTTCAACACTAACGACAGGAGGAAACATGGAACCGGAAAAGAGCTTTGACGGCTTCAACGAGCAGTACAAGCAAGAGGTTGCCGAACGCTGGGGCGCCGACGCGCATGAAGCATCGAATCGCTGGTGGCGTTCCAAAACCGGGGACCAGCAAAACGCATTCATGGAAGAGGTGAAGATGCTCAATCAGGATTGGATCGTGGCGGGGAAGAATTCCGTCCCACCAGACAGCTTCGAAGCCCAGGAATTAGCGGCTCGACATGTGCGCTGGCTCCAGAGCGCCAAGGGCACCCCGCTGGATTCCGGCGATCCGGCACAGCACAAGGCATATATCTGCAATCTCGGCGAGATGTATGTCGCTGATCCGCGGTTTGCAAAGAACTACGGCGGATACGCGGAGCTGGTTCGCGACGCATTGCGGGTCTTTGCAGAACGGGCTATCGAGCTGGACTAGGCGGTGGCTGTTCCCGATGGACTCGGGAACAGCCAAGGGCACCGCATTCAGCTCTGGGACTCGTTCGCGATATCATCGCGGGCCTGCGCATAGCGTTCTTGGATATAGTTCTCCAGTGCAACGCGTTCCACGCGCCACATGCCCCGCCCGCCAATTTGGATGGCCGGCAGCTCCCCGCTTTTCACCAAAGCGCGGACCTGGGGCAGCTTCACATTCAGTTCCTCTGCCACGTCTTCCAACCGCAAAAACCTCATATCAACAGGTTACTGTGATTAGCGCCCATTTGATCTCAGCCTGGTTATTTTGTGGATAAAAGATGGCTTTTCGCCCGAGCATTCGCCCTGTTGGCCCCAGTAGCCGACTTGCACGCAATAATATCGGCCAATCCGCGCAACACATTTGGGATTCACTGGTCATATTGACTAAAATCTAGGTTGGTACTTATGCACGCGCAACACAACCTGTCTCAGGAGACCACCACATGAATTCGGATACGTATCAGCTCGATGAAACCGACCGGCGTATCCTTCTGGCACTCGATGCGGATCCGCGTGTGCCGATCATGATGCTGGCGCAGCAGCTGGGCCTGGCCCGCGGCACCGTGCAGACTCGTTTGGAACGCTTGGCCCATTCAGGTGCGTTGCGCCCGAACACCGCGCGAATCCTCCCTGCGTCCATGGGCCGTGGCGTCAGCGCTTTCGTTAGCGCTGAATTGAACCAGGCCAGCTTGAATGAGGCCATCGCCGCACTGCGCCAGATTCCCGAGGTTCTGGAATGCGTCGCGCCGGCGGGAGACACGGACCTGTTGATTCGTGTGGCCGCGACTGACCCGGATGACCTGTACCGGGTCAGTGAAGAGATCCGCCTCTGCCCGGGCATAACCCGCACTTCCACCTCGATGATCCTGCGCGATGTCATCCCATTCCGCACCACCGAGCTGCTCAAGAAGCTGAGCCAGGACTAGCTCCCAGTACGTTGGAGTCCAATGCGTAAACGCCGTTGCCGGCACCGCAAGGTGGCCGGCAGCGGCGTTTGGCATTATGGCCTGTTTGGAACTTCTTCGAGAATGGCAGCGGGCAGATACTTGGCCGAGCGGTACACCTGCATCATGGACAGCAGGCAGAGCACGGCTAGCAGGCCAATGAATAGAGCAGGATGAGCGACCGTGCGCCACAGTGCAAAGAATGTCGGGAAGCTGAACCCGATGAAACAGCACATGTAGAACCGGCCGGTCAATTTGCCGACATCGGCGCCGCCGGCAAGATCCAATACCTGGCTTAGCCCGGCAACCAGCAAAATGCCATTGGCCGAACCGGCTATGGCGAATGCGATAATTCCCAAGAATTCTGAGCCGCTCAGCGACACTGCGATCATCATGAGCAGTGCAGCCAGCGAGGTAGCCAGTCCAGCCATGAGCAGCTTGATCTTGCCCAAGTCATTGAATCTCTTGACGAATGGCTGGATCAAGGTGCCCATGCCCATGGTGACCGCGACTGCCAAGGTGGTGTAGAACAGGCTGGATTCACCGGCGCCGTTGCTCAGCGCCGGAACCACGGCAAACCCTGTTGCCGCCATGCCAAAGACCCATGGGGCTGCGGGCAAGACGATGCGGTAGAACCGCTGGAGGTTTGCCGGAGTCGTCACGTCGGCCTCCAGATGATGCCCTGCCCGGTCAGTGACTCGGTCTTCTCGGGTGAAGAACATCAACAGCAACCAGGAAAGCGCCGCGGCGGCATGGACGATGTATGCCAGTTCCGGGCTGCCGCTGGTCCCGACAATTGCCCCTGAAATGACCGGTCCCAGCGCGAAGCCCAAGGACGTGCACAGCGCGGCACGAGTCGCGCCGGCAGCTCCCGGGCTAAGCAGCTTCACCCAGCTGGTGATGGCAACCATGGCCAGGCCCATGCCCAAGCCGGTCAGGATGCGTCCCGCATAGAGACCGGACTCGTGAACCGATCCGAAGATGAGCCCGAGGGATCCCAGAATGGAGCAGGCCAGGGCAAGCAGCGAAAATGGCTTGCGCCCGAACTTGTCCGCCAGCGGTCCGCCGAAAGCCAACGCCGGGATCATGCCCGCCAGGTAGCTGCCCATGACCAGCATGGCCTCGAACTCACTGAGCTCGCGGAATTGCTGGTACCAATTGATCAGCGATACGTATTGGTTGGCACACCAACCAGTGAGCACAAGGCATACGCCCGGAAGCCACCACGGAGTTGCCTTTCGGGTGGTCATGCGAACAGTGATTTCTACCGCTCCAACTCGTGGAACAGTTCACGGACGCGATCAGCAATTTCATCGCGGATCATGTTCATTCGTTCGGCACCGGTGATGCCGTCTTCACTGGGTTCGTAGGTGACCCAGCGTTCGGTCTTGATGGACGGATCGAATTGCGGATTCGCATCGGAGCCAAGGATTACCACGCGGTCAACTTGCTCGACGACGCGAGGGTCGATGGCCTTGGGCGTGCCCTGCGACATGTCCGCGCCGGCCTGCGAGAGCGATTCAACCGCTTCGTGGTTGATGCCTGAACCTGGGTTGGTTCCAGCCGAGTAGCTGGTAACTTTCCCTTCAGAAATGTAGTCCATCAATGCGGCCGCCATTTGCGATTTGCCTGCATTGCGGGAGCAGATGAAAAGTACCGAGTTAGCCATGAACCTATTGAACCATTTGCGCGCCGGTTAGGGGCCTTTGGACGAGAAGGTTGCGAAGCAGGAAAAGACCTGCCCTTGGCGAAAGCAAACAGCACTCCCGCTATAGCTAAAAGTGGCGGATTTGGCTACGGTTGGAAATACTCAGCCTAAGGCAATAGGAGAAAACGTTGCTTGCTCTACATAAGAAGATGATTGTATCCGGCGTCGTCATCGTGTTGGCAGGCGTTCTCATCAGCAGCATCTTGCCAGTCCTGGCGATGTGGAGCTTCGAATCCGGTTTTGGAAGCAGCCCTTTGGGCAGCGCGCCGCTGGCTTTCCTTAATTCATTGATCCAGAGCGCGCTCATCCCCTTCGGCGCCGTGCTGGCCGCCATCGGCGTGGCCAAGCACATGACCCGGGCCGACGCCGCCGACTAGCGGCAAGATAGCTCCTGCGGCGGCGGCACCGAACACGAAGGACCACCCGCGATTCGTTCGCGAGTGGTCCTTCTGGTTCGTTGCGCCGGTCCTACTTCAGCAGCTTGTAGGTCTTGATGGTTTCTCCCTTGAAGAACGCCGGGTGGCGCACCCGCATCCACAGCATGATGCCAACGCCCAGCAGCAGCACGCCGACCCCGAGGATGAACACCATGCCCACTCCCCCGATATTGGAGCCCGAACCGTAGTCCGGATTCATGGATTCGATGGCGGTGGCAAAGAACATCACCAGCAAGACGACGCCACCTGCCAACGGCGCCAAGAACTTGCAGAAGAAGTTCCTGGCGTTGGCGAACAGTTCCCCGCGGAAGTACCAGACGCAGGCCAAGGCGGTCAGCCCGTAGTAGAAGCAGATCATCAGGCCCAGCGCCGTGATCGTGTCCCACAATGCGTTCTCCGAGAGCAGCCTGGTGACCACGTAGAACACGGCAGCGGCAGCAGCGGAGGCGAAAGTCGCCACCGACGGGGACATGAAGCGCGCGGAGATCTTCGCGAAGCTGGAGGGCAGCGCCTTGTAGTAGCCCATGGCCAGCAAGGTGCGTGCCGGCGAAACCATGGTGGATTGCAGCGAGGCCGCGGAGGAGGACAAGATGGCCAAGGACATCAGCATCGCCAGCGGGCCCATGACCGGACCGGAAAGCACCGCGAAAATTGATTCCTGGTTCTCCGGGTTGCCTGCGCCCAGGCCCGTGGTGCCCACCCCGGCCCAGTAGATCACCCCGAGGGATACGGCCAGGTACAACGCGATGATCACCAGCACCGTCCAGGTGGCACCGCGTCCGGGGACCTTCTTTGGATCGGTGGTTTCCTCGTTCATGGTCAGGGTGACATCCCAGCCCCAGAAAACGAAGATGGACAGCGAGATGCCCGCGGCGAAGGCCGAGAAGGTATCGATGCCGGCCGGATTGAACATCTGCCAGGTGATGGGTGTCGGATCATTGGGCTGGCTGGAGGTCAGGGCCATGACCGCGAAGAGCAGCAGCACCGCCACCTGGAACCCGACCAGCACGTACTGGAAGACCTTCGTGGCGTTCATGCCCCGGTAGGAGATCCAGGCGGCCAACGCAATGAACACCAGCGTGGTGGGGATGTTGACCCACAGGTTGCCGGTCAGCTCCGCAATCCATGGCTGGCCGGTGAGCTGGGCAATCAGGATATAGAAGAAGTCCACGGCCACTGCCGCCAGGTTGGAGAGCACGATCACCGTCGCGGCGATCAGGCCCCAGCCTCCCATCCAGCCGATCATCGGGCCGAAGGCACGCGTCGCCCAGGTGAAGGAGGTGCCCGAATCGGGCATTGCGCTGTTCAGCTCGCGGTAGCCCAAGGCCACCAGCAGCATCGGCAGAAATCCCGCCAGCAGGATCGCAGGCAGGCTGGTGCCGACTTCGGCCACCGTGGCGCCGAGGCCTGCGGTGAGGGTGTAGGCCGGGGCGATGCAGGAGATGCCGATAACGACAAGCCCCAGAACGCCAACGGTGCCCTTGGACAGTCCTTTTTCGTGCAGTCCGCTCTCGGAGCGTGCAGGCGGCGATGCCTGCCTCAGGTCGTGCGACATGGTGGTTACCTTAAACAATTAGCGAGGTGTGAGTGCGTCGGCCAGAAGTACCGAGCCACCTTCCGTCAGGGGTCAGATGGGCACCGTCCGCGTGCTTCGCGACGGCAAGTGCCCGGGGAACAAGGATCGTGCAAGAATGACGCGCTGCCTTCTAGCTGGCAGCCTCGAGGGTCGGGATGACGCCTATCGGGACGTTGAGCTGGCCCAGGATCCGCTGGGCCTTGGGGCCGATGAACAATCGGCGCGGGGCGGCCAGCCGGGCCGATCCCAGCAGTGCCAGGTCCCCGTCCTGCCAGGACAGCTGGGCGGCCGCTTCGTCCAGGCCGCGCCCGGAGACCACCTCGACTACCGCCTCCAGGCCCAGGGAACCGGTCAGTTCCTGCAGGTAGCTGCGGGTTTGGGTCAGATGGTCATCCAGCTCCAGCCGGGGGTCGGCCAGATCCATATGGGAGACCAGCGTGGCCACGCGCAGCGGCAGTCCGCAGGCGGCGGCGATCCGCGCCGAGAGGCCGATGACTTCCCGTGCCCCCGGGCGGTCCCCCACGAATGCGGTCAGCCTGGTGATCTTCCCGCCGGCTGCGCGCAGCGTGGCCAAGGAGGCCGGCGAGGACATGAACACGGCCATCGGCGAGGAATGCAGCAGCGCATTGGCGATCGCCCCGGGGCTGAAGAATCCGGCGCGGTGGCGCTTGCGGCCGCCCAGCACGATCCCGTGCGCCCCGAATTCCTCGCCCAGGCCGATGAGCCCCTCGGCCACCGAGGGCACGGAACGGGCTACCACCGAGGTGGCGATTCCTTCCGGCACCAGGGCCAGGGCCTGCGCCGCCCAGCGGTCCACCTGGTCGGAGAGGATGGAGGAGAACCCATGGTCCCCGCCGGGGTAGACCGCGTTGAACGGGGTGGCGGCAGGCAGCACGATGGCGACCCGCAAGGACGCGTCGCGGGTACCGGCCACCAGGGCGCTGGCCAGTTCGATGGCTTCGGCACCGCGCTGGTCCGCGGTGTAACCTACGAGCAATTTCATGGCCTAGGCACTGGCCTTTTCCTTGGACGGGGTCAGCGTGGCAACGCCATCGTAGCTCTGGTCGTAGGCGGTGCCATCCAGTGCGGCGATGATGCGCGCGGCCGAGCGGCGGCCCATGCGCACCGCGCCGTCCACGTGCTGGAAGCCTTCGCCGGCCAGATCCGAGGAGGAGAAGTAGATCGGTCCGACATTCTCGTTCTGCGACGGGCCGAAGCGGTGCAGCCCGCCCAGGTCGTAGCTGGTGGCGTAGGCGCCGCGGGTCCATTCCTCGGCGGCGAAGTCCGAGAGGTAGAAGACCTTGGGATCCAGTGCCTTCTCGCCCAGGTAGCCGGCCATGGCCTTGAGGATCACCGCGCGGCGCTGTTCCTCGTCCAGTTCCCACATGGCGTCGGCCTTCAGATCCGAGATGAAGCCGACCAGTGTGCCGGTTTCCTCCCCGGCATAGGTGTTGTCGTAGAGCTCCTGGACCAGGCTGCTCGGGCCGAAGCAGGTGCCCGACAGGCCCTCTTCGCGCCAGAACGGGGTGTCGTAGACGGCGTGGACCTTGATGACCAGGCCCATGGACTGGTGCTGGTGGGTGATCTGCTGCTTGCGAGGCAGCGCCGGGACGTAGGAAATGCGCGAGTACAGGTTCGGCGGTACCGCCAGCACGGCCTTCTTCGCCGAGACGGTCACGGTGCTCCCGTGGGCCACCACCCCGCCATCGAACCATTCGAGCTTGAGCACGGGGTTGTCCAGGAAGACGGTCTGCTGGCCCAGCTTCTCGGCCAGCGTCTTGGATACGCCCTGCATGGTGCCCACGATGCGCCGGTCCAGGATGAAGTCCTCGTCCACCAGGTTGTCGAAGGAGCCGGCCGAGGACGCCATGAGCACCGCCTGCAGCGCGGAGAAGGTGTGCGCCGGCTTGGTCAGCATGCCCCCGGCGATGAACAGGCCCACGTTGTTGCAGGCCAGCTCGTCGGCACAGTGCTGGCGCAGGAAGTGGTGGAAGGAGATCTGGTCCAGCTCCTGGGCCTGAGGGTGCTCCCACGGCTTGTCCGGGTTCATTTCGGCGGCCAGCTGGTTCATGAGTTCTACCAGCTTGTCCATTTCGGCCACGGTGCTGGCGGCCACCGGGAAGTCCTCGCCCTCATAGGCGATCCGCTCGCCTTCCCCGGTGAGGTAGACGCTCTTGCCCGCCTTGTAGCGTTCGAAGGTCTCGATGCCAAGTTCATTGATCAGCGAGTAGAGGCCGGTCTGGTCGGGGCTGATCCACTGGCCGCCGATCTCGATGGTCGCGCCGTCCATGACATCGGTCCAGGTGCGCCCGCCGACGCGGTCGCGGGCTTCGAGCACCGCGACGGACTTGCCGGCCTTGCTCAGCTCATAGGCTGCTGTCAGTCCCGATGGCCCTGCCCCGATGACGACGACGTCGCGTTCCAGATGTTGCATGATCGACTCCCTTGCACATTTAAATGAATAAGGTTCATTTACCTGTCATATAGCATAGGGTACGAAGATCCAGTTGTGAAGCACCCCACGTCAGGAAGAGGTCCGCATGAGTGAAACGGAAGCCAGGCGAGCCGGGCGCCCGCGCAAGGCGGTGCTGAATCGGGAGCGCATTACCGAGCACGCGCTGGAACTTGTTTCCGGGGACGGCTACGAGTCCCTGACCATGCAGCGGCTGGCAAAATCCCTGGGCGTCTCTCCATCGGCCCTCTACAACCACGTCGATTCCAAGCACGACCTCCTGCAGTGGATCCAGGAACTGGTCATGGCCGATATCGACACCTCGGTATTCGACCAAGCCGATACCAAGCAGGCTTTGCTTCAATGGGCTACGAGCTACCGGAACGTCTTCGCGCGGCACATTCCCCTGATTCCGGTCATCGCGGTACTGCCCGTCTCCGATTCGCCGCGCACCTTGGGAATGTACGAGCGCGTTGCCGAAGCGCTGGCAGACTTCGGCATGGCAGAGAACGAGATTGTTCCGACGATTGTCGCACTGGAATCATTCATCTTCGGCTCGGCCATGGATACGGCCGCTCCGCATGACATTTTCGACACCAGCAATCACCAGGATCTCACTCCGCATTTCACCCAGGCTGTGGCCGCGCAACGCCGATCAGAGCTTGATACCAGCGACGATTCGTTCCAGCGCGGGTTGTCGGCTCTCGTTGCCGGCTTGCTGGCGAACGGAAGCTGAGCATGGGCTATCCGGAGCAGCGGCCGCCGAAGAAGGGGCTTAGCGCCAGGCAATGGGCAGCTATTGCACTGGTGATCCTCGCGGTGGTCTTCATGCTGCAGAACCGGGCCTTCGTCCGCGTTGAATTCTTCTTGATCCATTCCACGGCCCCGCTGTGGCTTGTCCTGCTCATTACCCTGGCCGCGGGGTATGCCATCGGGTGGTTCTCCAGACGGCGAGGCTAGTCGTCGAGGATTGCCCACTCCCCTACCTGCTCGTTATCCGAGTCGTAGACATCTTCCTGGGCGCCGGCAACGATCGGATACATCGTGATGTTCGTCGACCAGTCGCGCAGAATCTTCTGCAGCTCCTCCAATGGCTTGAGCTGCATGTTCTCGGTATCGAAGTTAACTTCCAAAACAAAACGCATGGCCTGCTCCCGTCCTTCCCGTTGCCGCCATCCTATGCCTGCAGGGCAAGAAATACGAGACTTGCCGCAAGCCCGGCCTCGGAGTAAGCACCTGGTCCGGAAACAGGAAAACGGGATCCCGAGTTGCCTCGGAATCCCGTTTTCCTGGAAATGCTTGCGAGAGCTACTGGCTTGCGCCCATGTAGCTCAGCGACTGGAGAGCTTCATTGCCGCCGACCTTGTACAAAGCCAAGACCAGGCCGCCGAAGACGATGCCCATGATGGCAGAAAAGCCGAGCGAGATCTTGACCAGCGAACGAACTTCGCCGCGGCTAACCTCGGCTTCATCGTTGAGGTAGCGAGCCGCGCCCTGGGTGAAGCTGGCTGCCGGGGTCAATGCGGGAACTGGTGCGGTGAGCAGGTTCGAGGCCGTATCGGTGGCTCCACCGCGCAGATGGGCAACAGTGGTGCGGTTCTTCCGATCCTGGCGGAGCTTGACGATGCTGGCGCCGTGGCGTGCCAAGAGAATGTCTTCACCGAGTGGGATCGAGGCCATTGTTGTTGCTCCTAAAGAATTAACGCTGCTGGATTTCCAGTCATATCCATCATTTCCGACCATTTATCTATTGAGAAGTGGTTTGTTCAGAACCCCACATGCCCCTGTGATGCAATCCGCATGATTCAGGGGTTAAATCGGCTTTTCTGGTGACCGGGGACATAGTTTCCCGGAATTGCGCGAGGTTAATTACCTGCCTGCATTCCGCTGGCACCTGCCGTTTATTCCCGACGCCATTTACCGGTTCATCAGCTTTGGATAAAGACGGGGCCAGCGGCCGCCCAAGCGCCCTTGACGCGGCTGAGCCCCAGTCCGGAAATGGACTGGGGCTCAGCATCGTCAGCGCATGGGTGCAAACCCTATGCGGTCTTCAGGTCCTGCCCATCCTGCTTGCGCTGGCGCTTTGCCGCTCGGATCTGCAGTACCAGATCGTGGTTCGACAGGTCTTCCGGCGAGGCAACGCCGCGCTTCCGGGCCTTGGCAACCAGGGCCTGGCGGATTTCTGCCTGGTGGGTGCGCTTGTACCGGATCACCAGCACAACGGTTGCGATGGCCAGAACAATCAAGGTCACCAGTGCGGTGACAACAGTTGCGTCAAAATGCATTATCTTCTCGACCTCCCCATTCTTTCAGTCGCAGCTGCGGTGGGGTCCGTTGCTTGTCTGGAGAACCGATCCCCAGCTGCCAACGGGCCGCAGCCATGCCAAGAGAAGAACATCAAGTTTAGCATGTTTCTTCGACCAACGCAGGGCTGCGGGTTGTTCCTGCGAACATGGGCGAGATGGAAATCGGTCAAAAATGGGGCCTAGTACTCTCCGCTGCCGTGGCCGTGTTCGAATACCAGGGAGGTTTGGGTGGTGGCCACGGCCGGATTGGCCGAGAGGTTATCGAGCACGAACTGGCGCACATCCGAAGAATTGCGCACAGCTACGTGCAGGACGAAGTCGTCAGCGCCGCCCAGGAAGAACAGCTGTCGCACCCCCGGTTTGCCGCGCATGTCAGTAGCGAAGTTCGACATCAGGTGACGGGCTCCGGGACGGATTTTCACGAAGATCAGCGCTTCGAGCTCCCGGCCCAGAACCTGCGGATCCACTTCGATGGTGAAGCGCGAAATCACTCCCGAATCGCGCAAGGCATTCAACCGCGCCAGGCAGGTGGACGGTGCTATGCCCAGCTCCTCGGCCAGGGAGTTGTTGGTCCGCCGGGAGTTCTTCGTCAGCAACGCCAGCAGTTTGCGGTCTATGCCATCAAGCTGCGTTGCACGGCTCTCCCGCCCGGATTCGTTCATCGACATTCAGCCGCACCTGCTCCTCATTATCGCGGTTCGCTGGATTCATCATACGGCCCGGTTGGCGTCCCCTTGGCGTTTTTCCGCCACCAGTTCCCGGTGCCGCACCGTTTCCGTTCCGCTCGGTGCGCGACGCTGGGGAATGCTTCGTCCAGGACCTACGGAACACTCTTGATCTGGCGTACCAGCACGGCGCCGAGGAGGCTGATCACCACAGAGCACAGGAACAGGGTTGGGTAGCCGCCGAACCAGCTCACCGCCAGCCAGGCGATCAGCGGGGCGACCACCTGCGGCAGCGAGTTGGCAATGTTGATCATGCCCAGGTCCTTGCCGCGCGAATCGGCGTTCGGCAATACCTGGGTCAGCAGCGCAAAGTCCACCGCCAGGTAGGCGCCGAAGCCGATGCCCAGGAGCACTGCGGCGACAATGGCGGTGGCGAAGGACGTTGCCGTCGCCAGCACGCCGGCCGCGGCGGCAACGATGACCGAAGAGATGATGACGTACTTCTTGCGCTTGCCGTCCTTGTCCGAGAGCTTGCCGGAGATCACCGAAGAGAAGATCACGCAGAAGGCGTAGATCGCGGTCAGCACCAGCACGCCCTGGGCCGGTTCTGGATGCTTGATGGCATCCTGCAGGAAGAACAGCAGGTAGACCAGGCACAGCTGGCAGCCGAGATACAGCAAGAACCGGGTCAGCCACGCCCATCCGAAGTCGGCATGCTTGACCGGGTTGATCCAGAAGCTGCGCACGAATTCCAGCGGCTTGACAGGCTCCAGTGCTCCCTTGGGCAGCGGAACATCCTGGCGCATCAGCACGAACGGAATGGAGCAAATGGCCACGGCGGTAGCGACGATGGCGTAGCCGAAGACCAGGTTGCTCGCAGCGACCATGCCGATCACGGCACCGATCAGCGAACCGCAGGTTTGGCCCAAGGCCACCAGCCCGCCAACCATGCCGCGCTGCTCTACCGGCACCTTGTCCGGGATGGCCGCGAAGATCGCAGCCAGCGCGGCGTTGCCGGCAGCTTGCATCAGCGCCCAGCCGATGACCAGCGTGCTCACGGTTTGCGAGGTCGACATCAGCAGCAGGGCCAGCGCAGCGCAGATAGTTCCAAAGAACACCCACGGGATGCGGCGCCCGAATTTCGATGTGCTGCGATCGCTGAGCGCGCCGAACAGCGGGTTGGCCACCAGCGAGACTGCCGCGCCGACGCCGGTGACCAGCGAGAGAATCGCGTTCTTCTGGCTGGCATCCAGCTGTTCGGCGTGCAATCCGAGCAGTACCTGGATCGGTGCGAAGAAGCCGACATTGATACCGATATGGACAATGACAACCGCAGCGATCCAGCCAGGGCCGACCCGTTTGGTGGGCGTCTGCAGGGCCGCGGGAACCTTCAGTGGTTCGGCTGCATTCATAAGTTTCTTACCGGCCTAACTCGCGCGGACCCGTCAGGGGGTCCTTCAATTGTTCAATGCTTAGGGTGGCTGATTTCGCAATGAGCCGTTTCGCGGCCTTGGCCATCAGGCCGCCATCGATCATCGAGGCGGACACCAATGCGCCCTTGGCGTCGAGCCCGAAGACCGTCTGGATCTTGCCTCGCCGGTTCAGGCGCGTCACGGTGCTGGCGGCCTGGCTGAAGTCGCCCACCGTTTCCACGTGCATTTCGTGGCGGTCGCTCCAGAACCATGGCACCGAACGCTTCGGTGCGGCTGTGCCCATGATGGTTGCCGCCGCTTGGGCGGCATCTTCCATGGCAGCTTCCCAGTGCACCGCACGGGGCTGGTTTTCCTCCCGGGCGACGTCGCCGATAGCCAGCACCTGGGGGCAGCTGGCAGAACGCTGCTGCGCGTCGACCACGATCCCGTCGTCGACTTCCAGGCCCAGCTGCTCGGCGAGCGCAGTTTCGGGTTCGACGCCGATGGCTGCCACGATCAGCTCCGCATCATGGCGCTGGCCATTGGCCATTGCATAGTTGGGGCCGAGCTCGGTCACCGCACCGGTCAAGGTGGCAATGCCGTGGTTGGCATGATCCGCGTGCAGCTGTTCGGCAAGTTCGTGGCCCAGCACGTGGGCAAGAGGTGCGTCGGAGCTGGAAATCAAGGTGACTTGTGCCCCGGACATCTTGGCGGTGGACGCGAACTCGGCCCCTACCAGCCCCGCTCCGATGACAAGCACCCGCTGGCCGAACATCCCCGATTCCAGGACGTCTGATATGCGGGCGGCGTCAGCTGCGCTGTGCAGGCTGAGCGCATGGTGCCCGCCGGGAACATCCAATGCCTTGGGCGTGGTGCCGGTAGCCAGCACTACCCAGTCGTCAGCGGACTGCGGCAGTTGCAGGCTTTGGACATCTTCCTGGATCAGGCCGACGCCATGGTGCTGGTACCAGGACACCGGTGCGAACGGTTCAACCTGCAGGGACTTGCTCAGCGGCGGACGATCATAGGGCAGGCCCTGGGCATCGCTGATCTTGATGGATCCGGCGTACTGCTGCTGCACCAGGTGCCGGGCCAGTGCGTACCCCGCGACCCCGCCTCCGATGATGTGCACGGAAGGCATTTAGATTTCAAGCTCCAAGAAGCCGTCCACGACGTCCACCTTGTAGGTCCGGGCGTCCACGGTGGCTGGCATGCACTGCACCTTGCCGGTTTTCAGGTCGAAGGTCGAGGAGTGGATGGGGCATTCGATGCTGCAGTCTTCGAGCCAGCCGTCGGAAAGCGAAGCGACCTCGTGGGTGCATTCATCCTGCAGCGCGTAGAAGTTGCCGTCTTCGGCGTGGAAGATCGCGATGTCTTCGCTTGCGCCGCTGTCTTTGGCTTCAACCAGCAACGATTCGCCTTCGGGGACAAGATCTACGGGACCGACTCGGAAACTCACGATGACTCCTTAATAATCACGACGTTCTCCACTAATCTTGTCACCTATTGATTGCCTGCGCCTATTTGATGGCCAGATATCACCGCTGCCCACGTATTATGGCTGGGCGCGAAAGCGCGATACGAGGCCTTGCAAGGCGTGGTCCGCTGGCAGGAGGGCCAATGCACGGGCTCCGTCCAGCCCATTTCCCGGCGAATCCTGGACTTGCGCGGCAGGGACCAGCAGGTGCAGCTCCCGCACGAAGCTGCTTCTGGCGAATTCGCCGGCGAGCACTCCCCCGATGGCTGCGACCGGAATCGCTCCGGCCTGTTGTTCCAGCCCCGCGCGGCGCAATGCCGTTGCTGCGGAGCTGGCCAGTTCTGCACCGGCGAGCGCGCAGATCCGCGCCGCCATTTCATCGGTCGCGGCCAACTGGGCAACCCTCTGCGCAAAAGAGGCGACGATGGCCACCCTGTCCGGCATCGCTTGCAAGTCAATATACGCTTCGGAGAGATCGGGCCAGCGCTTCGCGAGTTCCCCGGTCAGCGCGGTAGCTGGCCCGCGGCCGTCAAAGCCGCGCATGGCCGCGTTCATTGCCTTCTGGCCAATCCAATAGCCGCTGCCGGCATCACCCATGATGTGGCCCCATCCATCAACTCGGGCCACCGAGCAGGGGCCTACCGCCAAGGTGACGACACCGGTACCGGCTGCAACGACAGCGCCGTGGCGTTCTCCCAGCGCTCCGAGATAGCTGGTCACCGAGTCGTGGGCCAGCGCAATATGGGAAATAGCGCTGGATCCGATGAGGTCGTAGAGCTGCCGTGCATCATGTTCGGCTTTCACCAGGCCTGTGGTGCCTACGCTCACGGTGCTGCACTCCCATCCGGCGGCAGCGGCAGCTTGGTTAATGGCGCGTGCCAGTTGGGGCAGGACGGGTTCATGGGTTTGCACACCGGGAAGCGCTAATTCTGCAGTTTCGCCATCCTGCTCGAATCTCAGCTTGATTCCGGTCTGCCCGCCGTCTACTGCCAAAAGTCCAGATGCCATTTTTCCATTCCTCTTGCACTTAGTTTTCAGGATACTTTGTGCTCCCCGCATTGGCCGCAGAGCTGGCGGGGTTCGACCTGCAATCCGCAGGTGCCGTAAACCGATCACCGGCAAGGTCGAGCCAGCAGCTTTGCGGCCCAGAACTGCGGGCACCGCGGTGTGGTTACCTCTGGCAATGGATGGAAGAAAGCAGGAACCCAATGGCAATTCACCTCTGCGGGATTCCAGCTGATTGGCAGCACCCTTCCGATAGGCCATGCTCTGGAAAGTTCAACGGCCGCTGGCGCCTCGCATCCCGGTTGCTGGTGCACTCGCGACTCGTCGCACGCAAATGGCTAGAGAGGCTTGCTTGGGCGCAGATCACGACCGAACAAGGTTATGAGGCATCTGGAAGCCCTGGTTCAAACCGCAGCCCTGTACGGCACGCGCCGTGGCGAATTCAAGGATTGCACCGCGCAGAGAGTTGAAGGAGGAGCAGAATGAACTTTCCCTCGAACGCGCAAAGGCCGTTGCAATCCCCGGGATCCAGGGATTGCAACGACCGCAAGAACGATGGTTGATTCTCGTTCAGCTATTGGGCTACCGCAGTTTCGATTTCCTTGAAGGCATTCTGCGCCGCGTCGCTTACGCTCTGGCGCTCGAAGAACACTTCCATTTCATAACGGTAGAGGACATCCTGAACCGCACTGAACCCCATTGGCGGGATTGGTTCCGTGCTCTGAAGTTCGGGTTTCAAGCTCGTCACGAATTCTGCAGAAGAAGCTTCGATTGAATCCAATTTTGAGACGACTTGTTCCCGCACTTCGGTGTTCGAAGGTAACCCGCGGTCCATCTGGTTCAGCGCGCCAGCTTCTTGCGAATTCACCATGAAGTCAACAAATCTCTTGACCTCTTCCGGGTGTTCGGTGCGAGCATACCCCGACATCATCATTGACGACTTGTGCCAAAGACCATTGTCCTCAGCCTTGCCGGTGTGGCTTGGCAGTCGCAGCGGAACCAAGTCCGAACCAACCGCTGTGGAAAGGCCTCCCAACTGGTTGCTCCACCACATGCCGAAGGCTGCCACTCCCGTGCCTGTCATAGAACGGTCTGGACCTGCATTCTGGTTTTCCGCCAGGACCGAGGCCTTTGGATAAGAACCGTTATCCATCAAGTCCTTGTGGTGCTGGAAGTACTTGGCCAGATCGTCAGGCGAGAATCCGAGTGATCCATCCGAGCTCGTCAGATTCTTCTTGTCTTGACGCAACCAGGTCTGCAACCCGGCCGGTTCGTTCGGGGCTTCGGCTCCATATTTGCCGTCAAGCTTCTGGCTCACCGTCTCGGTGATCGTCCGGTAGTCATCCCACGTCCAGGTCTTGTCATCTGGAACTTCCAGGCCAGCTTCGGCTAAGACTTTTGGATTGGCGGTCAATGTGAAGGAATTGATTCCGGTGGTAATGCCGACAAGGCCGGCATCGGTCGTACCGTTTTGAACGGCAACGTCTTCGAACTTGGAAACATCTACGCCTTCGAGGTCCAGCAATGCGCCGCGGTCCGCGTATTCGCGAAGGTACTTGTCGTCCATCTGGATAATGTCCGGAGCATCGTTGGAGGCAACCTGTGTTGCGAGCTTGTCCCAGTAGCCGCTCCAGTCGGAGTACTCGCCTTGGACATCGATGTCCGGGTTGGCCGCTTCGAAAGCCTCAATAATTTCATTGGTTGCCTGGGCCCGCGAATCCGAGCCCCACCATGAGAAACGAAGCTGGATCTTCCCGTCCTCACCGTCGGCAGCGCTGCTACCGCCACAGCCAGTGAGGGCCAGAGCGGCTACCGCCACAACTGCAACTGATTTGCTTAGCCGCAGACCGAATTTCCGTCCAGTTTTTCTCGTGCATACCTGCTGAGTCATGAAAATCTTCCTTGGGTGGGGTGGTGATGCGAGGCCATCCTGCAAGCAACACCTGGTTTTTCATTGTGGAAAGCGCTTGCCAAACAATCTAGGTGTGATTGCGGTCACTGGTCAAGGGGTTTCGGGAATCAAGTCAGTTAGTTTTCGCATGGCACGATTCCCAATGAACATCACTACTGACCGTCAGCCAGCTGCGTGGACTCGCGCAGGACCGGCACACCGGAAACCACAATCTTCCGCAGTTCGCCGTGGTTCAGCGCCATCTCACCAGCCCATTTTCCGATTTCTTCCAGAGGAAGTCGAGCAGTGCTGACCGTGGGCGTAATGTCGATAAGGGTCGGGATGTCATCGAATCCCACCACAGCGATATCTTCGGGAATACGCAAGCGGTTTTCGCGAATCGCCCGAATGGCTCCCAGGGCCATGACATCCGAAACGCAGAACACGCACACCCGATGGACACCGCCTGCCGACTTCTGCTGCTTGAGGTAGTCGCTCATTGCAACATAGGCCCCCTCGCGCGAGAAGGGACCGCTGATAACTTCCTCTGCATCCAGGCCACTGCGCTTCAGCTTCTCCAGGAACCCGTTGGAACGGTCCCTCGATGTCAGCAGATTCGCTTCCCCTGCCAATACGACAAACCTGCGGTGGCCGGCACTGATCAGCTCGGCCGCCAGATGCTCGGCAGTTGCTTCGTTGTCGATTTGTATGCCGCCCATATCGGTCATGGGCTGGCCGATAATCATGACCTGGCCACCGTTTTCCTGATAATTCTCGATCAGTTTCAGCAACTGCCCATTCTCGCCCAAACTGCGCGATCCCGATAGGATGATAGCGTCCGTCCGTTGCGACATGAATGCCTGAACGGCTTCGATTTCCCGCTCGGGATCGTACTCCGTGCTGGCCAAAAGCAGCTGGACACCGCTATCACCAAGAGAGCGCTGCACTCCCCGGGCGATGGTAGAGAAGTAGGGGTCGGCTATGTCCCTGACCACCAAGCCGATCAGCTTCGTGGTGGATCTGGCAAGCGCTTGCGCTTGGGCATTGGGGAAGTATCCGAGCTTTTCAGCCGCAGCACGCACTTTATCCGAGATTTCCACAGCCGGCTTGCGCGCTGACCCATTGAGCACTCGCGAAGCGGTCGCCAGGGAAACTCCGGCTTCATTAGCCACATCAGTTAGTCGAACAGCCATCTGAAATCCTTATCATTCTCTGCAACTTGGCACAAGCTTATCTTTCGCGAACGTGATGGTTGACACTCCAATTACACCTCACTATCGTGGAAAGCGCATTCCCATTCTATTCCCTTACGCATTCCCCGTTTTGAGGAGACCCCAGTGACAGAAACAAAAGTTCTACGCATCGCCATGAACGGCATCACCGGCCGCATGGGATACCGCCAGCACTTGCTGCGTTCAATCCTTCCTATCCGAGACCAAGGAGGAATCATTCTCGGGGACGGTTCGAAGCTGACCGTTGAACCGATCCTCGTTGGACGTAACGAAGCGAAGCTGCGCGAACTTGCTCAGAAGCACCAGGTTGAGCACTACAGCACCGATCTTGACTCCCTGATTGATGACCCGAGTGTCGACATCATTTTCGACGCGTCCATGACTTCCTTGCGTTACGAAACGCTGTCGAAAGCCATCGGGGCAGGCAAGCATATCTTCACCGAAAAACCGACCGCTGAAACCCTCGAAGAGGCCGTTGATCTCGCCCGCCAGGCACAGGCCAAGGGAATTACCGCCGGCGTCGTGCACGACAAGCTCTACTTGCCCGGCCTGGTGAAGTTACGCCGCTTGGTCGACGAAGGCTTCTTCGGACGCATTCTCTCAATGCGCGGCGAGTTCGGCTACTGGGTATTCGAGGGAGACATCCAGGAAGCGCAGCGGCCTTCCTGGAACTACCGTCTTGCGGATGGCGGATCGATGACCACCGACATGTACTGCCACTGGAACTACGTCCTTGAAGGAATCATCGGCAAGGTCAAGTCCGTCACCTCGACCACGGCAACCCACATCCCTACCCGCTGGGACGAACGAGGCGAAGCCTACGAAGCCACCGCAGATGATGCGGCCTACGGCATCTTCGAACTCGAAACTCCTTCCGGCGATGCAGTAATTGCGCAGATCAACTCCTCGTGGGCAGTGCGCGTCTACCGCGATGAACTGGTGGAATTCCAGATCGACGGCACCCACGGTTCCGCCGTCGCGGGATTGAACAAGTGCGTTGCCCAGCAACGCGCCCACACTCCGAAGCCTGTTTGGAACCCCGATTTGCCAGTCACTGAGTCGTTCCGCGACCAGTGGATGGAAGTTCCCGCCAATGCCGACCTGGATAACGGCTTCAAGCTGCAGTGGGAAGATTTCTTGGCCGACGTCGCAGCGGGACGCGAACACCAGTATGGCTTGCTTTCGGCAGCTCGCGGTGTCCAGCTGGCGGCTTTGGGATTGCAGTCAGCCGCCGAACGACGCACCCTCGATATCCCGGAGATCACGCTATGAGCTACGCATCCTTGCCCGAATTGACACTCATTGACGAAAACGGGCAGAACTTTTCCTATCGGTTGAAAGGCCCCGGAGAATTCCAGCGGCCGTCTGCCCCGCTTTCCTCGCGCAAGGCCTATGCCGCAGCCCATGTCATCCCCCTCATGGGAGCAGACAATACGCCTGGCGCACCGGCAAGCATCGATTGGGATGCGACGCTGGCCTACCGGCACGAGCTATGGTCCTACGGGCTGGGTATCGCCGATGCGATGGATACGGCGCAGCGAGGCATGGGGCTGGACTACGCGGCTACCTGCGAGTTGATCAGGCGATCGGCGATCGAAGCGGCCGGGGTTCTCCAGAAAAACAGCTACCCGGCCTTGGCCGGGCTCACCGTCAGGGATATTCTCGCCTGCGGTGTCGGCACGGACCAGCTGTCGGCAGACACTGTCCAGCCGGGCCAGCTGGCTGAAGTCACCAACGCTTATTTGGAGATGCTGCGCCTTGTTGAAGATTCAGGTTCGAAGGCGATCTTGATGTGCTCCCGGGCCCTGGTCAAGGCTGCGCGCACCTCGCAGGATTATCTGGACGTGTATGCGACTTTGCTCGATGCTGCCAAGCAGCCAGTGATCCTGCATTGGCTTGGCGACATGTTCGATCCACAGTTGAGCGGCTACTGGGGAACACAGGATTTGGCAGAAGCCACCGGGGTTTTCCAGTCCATTCTGGAGCAGCACGCGTCGAAAATCGACGGCGTCAAAGTCTCTTTGCTCAATGCCGAGCATGAGAAACAGCTTCGTGCCGCATTGCCAGCTGGAGTGCGCCTCTACACTGGCGACGATTTCAACTATCCCGAGCTGATTCACGGTGACGGGCAACTGCATTCCGATGCGTTGCTGGGAATTTTCGCCGCCATCTATCCCGCTGCGTCAACGGCCTTGCAGGCTTTCGATGCAGGCGACGCAGAACGCGGCCTGAAGATCCTGGACTCCACCAGAGAGCTGGGATTGCATATTTTCAGCGCCCCAACGTTCTACTACAAGACCGGGATTGCCTTCCTTTCGTGGCTCAATGGGCACCAAAGCGGTTTCCAGATGATCGGCGGGCTGCACGCCGGACGTTCCCTGCCGCATTTGGTGCGCACATTCGTTCTCGCTGATGGCGCTGGCCTGTTGCAAAACCCTGATCTGGCTGCTGAGCGAATGGAACAGCTCCTGGCAATTTCTGGAATCAAAACTACAACTTCGTCCCTGACAGGTGTGTCATGACATTCGAACTATCGCTTAATACCGGCACTACCCCGAATCTCAGCCTCCACGAAGCCGCCGAAGCTGCAGCGCAGGCGGGCCTGAGCCATATTGGTCCGTGGCGGCATTTGCTTGCCGAGGCCGGTGGCGCTGGGCCAGCAGCCCAGATCATCGCTGGGGCAGGGCTCAAAGCCAGCACCTTGTGCCGTGGCGGCTTTCTCACTGCACCTTCGGCCGAAGCCCAAGCTGCCGCGCTGGCATCGAACCGGCAGGCCATCGAGGAAGCTGCCGTCATCGGCGCCAATGAATTGATCATGGTCGTGGGCGGCTTGCCGTCGGCCGCGCATATTCTGGGCGGCACCGGGGATCCAGCAGACAAGAACATTGTCGCGGCTCGCGATCGCGTCGCGCGCGGCTTGGAAGAGCTGGTTCCCATCGCCCTGGAACACGGCGTTCGGCTGGTGCTAGAACCGTTGCATCCAATGTATGCCGCCGACCGAGCGGTGCTTTCCACACTCGGACAGGCCCTGGACTTGGCCAGTCCTTATCCAACCAAGGCCGTGGGCGTTGTTGTTGACACCTTCCATGTGTTCTGGGATCCGCAATTGCAGCAGCAGATCCAGCGGGCAGGCCTTGACCATCGCCTGGCCAGCTACCAGATCTGTGATTTCAATCTGCCGATTGCCAGCAATGCACTGCAATCCAGAGGCATGATGGGCGACGGCCATATCGATTTCTCGGCGATTTCCCGATGGGTGTCACAGGCTGGATACCGAGGTCCAGTTGAAGTCGAGATCTTCAATGACGAGATCAACCAGCAGGATTCCGCGCTGACCTTGGCAACCATGTCCCAGCGCTACGAAACTCTCGTACTGCCCCACCTTGAGCAAGCTGCGGGCGTTCAGCCGGCCAGCGCATTAAACTGATCTGAATTCGAATATCTCTGAAGGAACACGATGAATCAGCAAGCCACCGCAGCGGGATCTGCAACGACTAGTGCCCTGGCAGCGCCAACTGCTCCTGCGGTGGTGCTGATTGGTCTGAACGGATTCGGACGCCAGCATTTGGCAAATATCCATCGACTCGCAGCCGAGGAGAAAATCACGTTCCTTGCCGGCATCGATCCGGTCGATCCCGGGAAAGAGATTCGCGGCAAGGACACGCACGTGTTCGCCGACTTTGATGCTTTCCTCAGCTCCGGATTAACCCCGGACATCATCATTATTTCAACGCCGATCAGTACGCATGCCGACCTGGCGATGAAGGCCTTGCGTACAGGTGCAGATCTCTACCTCGAAAAACCGCCGACAGCGACCCTGGATCAGTATTCACGCCTGCTGCAAGCCGCGGCCGATGCTGGCGCCCACGTGCAGGTAGGGTTCCAGGCCCTTGGCTCGACAGCCTTGAAAACCATAGATGGGTTCTTCGCCGATAACGCGAAGAACTCTCCCATCGGGGCCCTTCGTGCGGTGGGTGCCAGTGGAAATTGGCTCCGCACCACGGGCTACTATGCACGTTCGCCTTGGGCAGGACATCGAAAACTCGACGGCGTCGAGATTGCCGACGGTGTGGTGACCAATCCCCTGGCCCACGCGGTCGCCAGCGCCTTGCACATCGCCGGAGCACGCAAAGCCCAGGACGTCGCCCATCTTGCCACCGAGCTGTATCACGCGCACAGCATCCAAGCAGACGATACCTCCGTGGTGCGCGTGCAAACGAGCACCGGAATCCCCGTCATTGCCGCGCTGACCGTTTGCGCCAGTGAACAGCAGGATCCATGGATCACCATCTATGGCACCGAAGGCACCGCAACCTTGTACTACACCCGTGATGAGTTGCTGGTTCGATCCAACCCGGACTTGGGACTTCCAGAATCTTCTGAAGTTTTCGGACGAGTCAACCTTCTCGAGAACCTCGTCGAGGTGCGCAACGGCAGCGAAACTGAACTCTTGAGCTCATTGGCGTCGGCCGGTGCTTTCATGCGCGTCCTTGAGCAGATACGGACCTCGGATGCTCCAACTCAGATCGCAGAAGAGCAGGTTATCCCTGTCGGTGATGGAGCAGATTTCCACCCAGTGATACCGAACATCGAACGATTCATCGACCGAGCGGTGGCGGCGCAGTCCAGTTTCTCTTCACTCGGAGCGCCTTGGGCCTTGCCACCGAAAACCAGTGGCTCGTTGTCGCTGATCAATCCCGCAACGGGGAAGCAGCGCACCCTTGCGGAGTTGCGGACGGGAGAAGATATTTCCCTCACCAATTCACCGCGTCCCTTCTTGGATAACCTGAAGACCTTCAACGGAGTCGTGGTCAGTGAGCAGCAACCGCTTGACCACACCTGGCATCTAGGTGTCGGGGTTGCATTGCAAGATGTGAACGGGACCAATTTCTGGGGTGGGCGCACCTACACACGCGACGCGTCACGCTACATATGGCGCGCGGACCATGGACATATCCGCACAGCGTCCAATGCGTTCACCCGCAATGGCAGCGCTTTGGATTCGCAGCTTGAATGGGTCAGCCACGAACAGGAAATCCTGCTCGATGAGCACCGTTCGATTGAGCTCAATGCATTTGAGGACCATGAAAGCGCCATCACCGGCTGGAGCCTGGATTTCAGTTTCAGGCTCTCGGCGCGCGAACGCCAGGTGTCGCTTGGCTCTCCGGGTACCAACGGCCGTCACAACGGCGGCTACGGAGGTTTCTTCTGGCGTCTGCCGCCAATCGCTGATCCACATATTTTTACCCCATCGGCTTCCGGGGAATCGCAAGTCCACGGTGTGCACAGTCCGTGGCTCGCCTTCAGTGCTACGTTCTCTTCGGACTCGGTGGCTTTGGCTGATCTTGCTGAAGGCCACGGGGATGCCACCATCATTTTCTGCAGTGAGCATGATGACCCATGGTTTGTTCGCAGTTCTGGATATCCGGGTGTCGGCAGTTCGCTGGCCTGGTCTACACCGGTTGTGCTGGACCCTCAGGAAGCGATAACCCGCCAGGTACGAGTACTCGTGGTTGATGGGAGGGTCCCGGTGCAGACCGTGGCCCTGCTAGCCCGAAAATACGGTTCAGGTTCCAAGGAAGGCTGATTGTGCCCACCACTGCCACTCATGGATACGCAAAGAAGCATGCCCAACTGGTCGAGCTCATCAGAAGCCGCGATGGGCAGTATCTGCTTCTCTCAACCCCCGCTTCGCTTGCCTGGCTCTTGGGCGGTGCCCGCACGCACGTATCTCTTGCGGCACCACCCATTGCCAGGGTTCTGGTTCATGCCCAGGGGTGCGAGCTTGCAACGTCCGTGAGTGAAGCTGCACGGATCCAGCGAGAAGAGCTCGGCAACGTGGAACAAGTTTCGGTACATGTCACCGCCTGGTACCAGGATCTCGACAATGTCCGAGAATGGTTTCCAGCGGCGAGCGGACAAAAGATCCTCAGCGAGCGGGAAATCGAGTCCGATTTGCGAGCCCTTCGCTCAGCACTCAATGAAACTGAGATTAATAGGTATCGCGCTCTTTGCCGCGACACGGCTGCGCTCATGACCCAAGTGCTGTCGGCCGCCCGTAGCGATGATTCCGAGTTCGATGTGGCAGCCAAGCTGACAGCTGGAGCCATCGCCCAAGGAGGCGAAGTGCTCGTTGCCTTGGTCAGCGGCGATTCACGTGCCGCAGCCCGGCACCCCCTGCCCACCGCGGCCCCGCTCGGAGGCAAAGCCATGGCAGTGCTGTGCGTAAGACGTCATGGGCTCATTGCCAACATCACCAGGTGGGTGCGATTCGGTGCGCCGACGCCTCAGGAACTCTCTGGAGAAGACGACATCCTGGCTGTCGAGGCAGATATCCTTGCGGCAATTCGCCCTGGCGGCGTTCTCGGTGAATTATTGCCCGTCATCCAGGGATCCTACCCGGAGCATGGTTTCGATGCCGGGGAATGGTCGTTGCATCATCAAGGCGGCATTGCCGGCTACAACGGACGAGATCCCCGGCTCACCCCAGGAGCAACTGATCTCTTCCAGTTGAACCAGGCTTTTGCGTTCAATCCCAGTGCAGCACGCGATGGTCTGGCGTTCAAAGTTGAGGACACCATGCTGCTGACCGAGTCCGGGGATTTTGAGGTTCTCACCTTCGATCCGCTCTGGCCCTCAAACCTGGTTAACGGTTTGCCACGGCCAGCAGTACTTCAACGCTAAGCGCACCCTAAACAATTATTGGCTGGGAAATCCTTTTGAGGTTTCCCAGCCAATAATTTTATGTACCGATGCCCTTTATACGGTGGCCTTCAATTCCGAGCGCCAGCTGCGTTTCGGTTCCCAGCCAAGGACATCTCGCGCTTTCTGGATACTGAAGGCAGGGCTATCCGTGGTGAGTCCCGCTGCGACGTCCTCGAGCTCCGGATAAATCTCTGGGATCAGCTCTGCGAGCGGACGCGTTGCCATGGCATCCTTTGCACCAACGAAGAACACCGAGCCATTCTCGACGCGGTCAAACCGTTCAAGCAGTACCAGCAGGAAATCTGCCACGTCCCGCGCATCAACGTAATTGAATAGCGCAGGCGCTGACAAGCGAGGATCTTGTAGGCGCTCAGCAACAGTGTGTCCCTGCTGCGTTGGAGCGCCGGCCCACTCTTCCTCTGCGATCACATAGCAGGGCCTGAAGGAAGCGAACTTCACCGAACTTGCCGGTCCCATTTTCGCTGCGAACATGGCGGCAATCTGCTCGGCTACGAATTTGGAAAGCCCATAAGCATGCCATGGCTTGGGAACTTCGTTTTCATCAAGAGGCAGCTTCTCCGGCACCCATCCGCCCGGAGAACCATAGCCCATTATTGATGGGCTGGAGGCCAGCACGACCCTGGTAGCACCGGCCTCCACTGCCGCCGAGGTGACGTTATGGGCAATGGTCGCGTTCGTGTGCAGAAGCACCTCTTCCGGGGCCATGAAAGGAACAGCCATTGCCGCGAGGGACACCACCGCTTGCGGAGCAAGCTGCTCGAATAGCGCATGCGTAGCCTTCGCATCCATCAGATCGATGCAGTGATACTCCACGCCATCGAGAGGTTCTTGCGGAATCTGCCTGTCAAGAGAGATCACTTCATGCCCTGCGTGGGAAAACCCCGCGAGCACGGCACGGCCTAAACGCCCTGCTCCCCCGGTGATGACGACTTTTTCACCCATGGCTCCGTTTACACCTTGACCTTCGGTTGAAACGAAATGTCCACGCCCAGGCCAGCACTCCCGACGTCCACGAGCTGCCTGGTTTCCAGCGATTGATTTCCGCAAATCCCGACAGCAATGGCGCGCACACCGTCGATGAATCCGGCTTGCCGCGCATATCCATCCTCGTTGGCTCCGCGGAAGAGCTCTTCGAGCAGGAGCTTGTCGCCGCCACCATGCGATCCATTCGAGTTTTCGATCTGAATCTCCACTGCTTCTTCCCAATGCCGCTGCAAAAGCAATCTCTCGCCTTTCGACCTGGCATTGCCGCTCTGGCCATCATTGCTATATGAAGGATCCACCGGATGCCCGCCGGCCGCGGGCAGTACTGCTGCCCGTTCGACAACGTCCAGTTCCAGGCGTCCTTCCGTCCCGTTCACCGCAACCCGGTATCCTTCCCATGGGCTGTGCGCGTTCAGGGAATATGAAAGCACCGGTCCGTTTTGATACTCAGCAGTCAGGCTCAAATTGTCTTCGATGGTGATCTCGCCATTGAAGACTCCCTGGTCTCGGCGGTACCCATCAAAGTGTTCGTTCTCCAGATAGAGCTTTTCCAACCGCTCATCGCTGCGAAGATCCAAATCAAACGGATCCTTATCGCTTAGCCCGTGGGTACCGCGTTCGTTGGCTTGGCGGCCCCTGAACTCTGCGTTGTCGGGCCCGTAGAACTTCAGCCCTCCTGTTGCAAAGACCTTCTGCGGTGAATCGTCGAGCCACCAATTGACCAGATCGAAATGATGGCTGGACTTATGGATTAGCAAGCCGCCAGAGTTTTCCTTGAGTCGATGCCATCGGCGAAAGTAGTCTGCTCCGTGAACGGTATCCAGCATCCAGTTGAAGTCCACGGATGTGACTTGGCCGATTTTCCCATCGTCGATGGCCTTCTTCAGGGCTGTATTCCGAGGAGAATAACGGTAGTTAAACGTGACCACGATTTGATGGCCGCTTTCTTCCACCGCCCGAGCTATACGAGCGGTGCTCGGCGCATCAATTGTAAGTGGTTTCTCAACTATCACGTCGGCGCCGGCATACAGAGCGGTGCAGATCAGCTCAGCATGCGTGTAGTCCGGGCTCGTGATGATTACCCGGTCAATGTGGCGTTCTCGAATGACTTTGGCCAAGTCTTGCGGGTCAAAGGACCCGACCTTCTCGCCGAAGGTCTGTTCAACTACGTCTTGGTAGTACTCGATTCGCCCCTGGTTGGTATCTGCCAATGCGACAAGTTCAGCGACGTCGCTATGTTCACCGAAGATAGCAGTCAGGTACATTTCGCATCGGTTCCCTGTGCCGATCAGTACGTAGCTGGTGCGTGATGAGCTTCCCATGCGGTTTCTCCTACGATAAGTTTCTGGCGCTTGTGGCTGGTATCGGTCGAGGCCACTGGCCTAGCGCTGTTGTCCTAGGCCAGTGACATATTCCTGCTATTTGATCCCAGTAGTTGCGATGCCCTTGACCAGGTATTTCTGCCCGAAGAGGAAGGCAAGGAATACAGGGACCAACGTGACGATCGACATTGCGAACAGTGCGCCCCAGTTGGATTCTCCGGTGGAGTCTATGAATGCGTTGAGCGCAACTTGCACGGTGTAATTACTCGGGTTGGTGAGGTAGATCAGTGAGGTAAAGAAGTCGCTCCAGGTCCAGATGAACGTGAAGATTGCCGTAGTTGCCAAGGCTGGAACCATAAGCGGCAGGATGATCTGCAGGAAGATCCGTGGATGGCCGGCGCCATCGATTCGGGCTGCTTCATCCATATCCTTAGGGATTCCTCGGATGAATTGGATCATCAGGAAGATGAAGAACCCATCCGTGGCAAGCAGTTTCGGAACGATGATTGGCCAGAAGGTATTGACCCAGCCGATCTGAGAAAACATGATGTACTGCGGAACGATAATCACGTGGATCGGCAGCATGATGGTCATCAGCATCAGCGCGAACATAATCTTCTTGAACTTGAAGTCAAGCCTGGCAAATGCGTATGCCGCCATGGAGCAGGACACCAAGTTGCCAAGGATGCATCCCAAAACCAAAATCGCAGAGTTCATCAAGTACTTGCTGAAAGGTTCAGACAGCGCGTTCCAACCGCTGGGGTAGTTATTCCAGTCCACCTGGGAAATAACCAAACCGGCCTCGCGGAAGATCAGGTCGTTCGGGCGGAAGGAGCTAGCTACCATCCACAGCAATGGATAGATCATGACTCCGGCACCCAGGATCAGCAGCGCATGCTTTAGCAATGAGCGCATTGAAACCTTGAACTTCGGGCTCTTACCCTTTACGGTCTTGCCTCGTTCATCAGTACCGCCAACCGGCGGCTTTTTTCCGAGAAGTTCTTCCTCATCAAGCACGAGTTCTTGCGGTGACCCACCGCGTACTTGCGAATCTGGAAGTGAAGTTTGATTAGTCATCGTAAAACACCCAATACTTAGAAACGAAGAAGTTCACAGCGGTAAATGCACCAACTATGAGCACCAGGAGCCATGCCATGGCTGAGGCATAACCCATATCGAACTGTTTGAATCCTTGCTGGTACAGGTAGAGCGTGAAGAACATGGTGGAATCGGCAGGACCGCCCGATCCATTGGACACGATGAAAGCTTGAGTGAAGTTCTGGAAGGCCCCAATGATCTGCAGGACCAGGTTGAAGAAAATAATGGGGCTAATCATCGGCAACGTGATACTCAGGAACTGCCGCCATTTGCTCGCCCCATCAATGGAGGCTGCTTCGTAATACATCATGGGAACTTGACGCAGACCTGCAAGGAAGATCACCATCGGTGAGCCGAAGGTCCACACGTTGAGCAAGATCAGGCTTCCAAGTGACGTGTTTGGATCGGAGATCCATCCAATGCCTTGGATACCGACCAATTCCAAGAGCTGATTCACCAGGCCGGTGGTACCGAAAATCTGCTTCCACAGCACTGCGATTGCAACTGAGGAACCCAGCATGGAAGGCAGGTAGAAAATTGAGCGGTAAAAAGAGAGCCCGCGCATTCCCCGGTCAAGCAAGATTGCTACGGCGAGGGCCACTGCCAGCTGCAACGGAACACCGATCAAAACGTAGGTGAACGTGACCCGCAATGAATTATGCAGCCGCTGGTCGTCGAGCATCCGTTCAATGTTCTCAAACCCTGAAAAGGACGGAGCCTGCAAAAGGTTGTAGTCCGTAAACGCAAGATACAGCGACATGGCCATGGGCCCCAGGGTGATAAGGAATAACCCGATCGTCCACGGAATGAGGAAGATATGCGCTGCCTTGTTGTCCTTGGGAGGGACTTTGCGGCCATTGTTCTTGCTGAGGTTCTGCAGTTCGGCAATGGCGCTCATTGACCACTACCTCCTTTCGACGAAACGCGAAGGCAGCCCTTACGAATCGGGACCGACATGAGTGACTCCTTGCTAGAAGCGCTTGGTGAAGATGATTCGAAATCGACTTCAGGAATGCGCTTTCCAATCTCTATTCCTCAACGCTAAACTAAACACCAACGTGAGGTCAACCACACTGGCGAGATAGGTTTGAGGAATCGCCTCGGAGCCACCGCTGGACGCCATCACACGGTGCGTACAGTCGCTGGATGCGTCCATATGAAAATAGGAGATCAGTAAAATGTCGCAGGCCAAAGACGGTTTAAGTGACACTATCGTGTCAATAGAGCTCTATCGGATATCACTGCCTTTTGATGCCGCGCGGCGAAGCCAGGAAGATTCCAATGCGGAATCAATCGATGCTTTCAATGCATCATCACGCACGTTGACCCAGATGGAATCATTAATGGTGAAGGTGCAAACCGCGGATGGGTTCACCGGCTGGGGCGAAGCCTTCGGCCACAAATCCAATCCCGCGACATGGGCTGCCCTTGAACAGATCGTGGCCCCCTTTTTCTTGGGGCGTTCATCGGCCCTCGACGGGAGCATTGCCTCGGCAGAATATGCATTCCACGCTTTCGGGCGCACCGGACCCATTCACTTCGCACTATCCGCAGTGGACATCGCTCTTTGGGATATAGCGGCACGTCGTGCAGGACAGACGCTGCGGGAATTCATCAATATCGATGCCCGCCATGAAATCAATGCCTACGCGTCTTTGGTCCACTATGCCGAGGATCCGCAGGAGGTTGCTTTTCATCTTTCCAGGGCTTTGGAACACGGATTCAAGGCGTTCAAAATCCATGAGTCCTCGATTCCAGCCATCAAGGCCGCACGGCAGGCCGTGGGCTCCCACCCGCTGATGGTCGATGTCAATTGCAAGTGGCATCATCCAGCCGAAGCCGGGTCGTCGATTGCTGCCATGGCGGCCCTGGAGCTGCTGTGGATCGAAGAACCGATCTTCCCGCCAGATGATTCGCAATCACTAGCCGCCCTCAATGCTCGTTTCGGCAACGTCTCCGGTGGAGAAAACCATTCAGGGGTCCAGGGGCTGACCTCGGATATGGAACTCGGCGCCCTGCAGTTTGCCCAGCCTAGCGTCGGAAAGATTGGCGGACTCAGCGCCATGCTCAAAATTCGCGAGGCGGGTCAACGGCTTAATGTCCATGTGGTGCCACACTGCTTCTACTACGGTCCGGCCCTCCTGGCCACCGCGCAGCTGATCGCCGCAGACCAGGAAGTCCAGCTTGCCAACGGGTCACTCCGTCCGGAATTGGAAATCCCCTTCCTCGGTTGGGAAACCCAGCTCCACCCTTGGCATGCGCCGCATCAGGGGAAGCTCACTAACGAGGGTACGATCCGTCTGCCAACGGAAGCCGGGCTCGGTTTCACTCCGGATCCAGTCGTTCTTGAAAACCATGCCCTCAAGCATCTGGTCTTGACCACTGCGCCTTGCGAAGGGTAAATGATCCGGCAAGGCAATAGCCGCTTCAAGCATTGCGGACAGCCCGAGATTGCCTGGAGCCCCGCCGTCCAGACGGGAACCTGCCGTGGTTTCAAGCACCCGAGCGGCAGCTCCGGGCGCATTCGACCACAGAGAAGAAAGGGGCAGCAGGCCACCGAAGAAAACACTCGAAAAATCACTTGTGTAATAAGTTCTTTACTTATAGGATAAGTAATTAAATGAGCTTACCCCCACAGTGATCCCAACAGGAGATTCCCGCCATGACCTATACCCCCGACGCCATCCGCCACGTCAAGCTTTCAACGGCCCGGTTGCCGCTGGCCACACCGATCTCCGATGCGAAAGTTTTCACCGGTCGCCAGAAGCCAATGACCGAGGTGGTCTTCCTCTTCGCGGAGATCACCACGGAACAGGGCCATGAGGGTTTCGGGTTCTCCTACTCCAAGCGGGCTGGCGGTCCTGCACAGTACGCCCATGCCAAGGAAGTCGCACAAGCGATGATTGGCGAAGATCCAAGTGACATCGCCAAGTTGTACACCAAGCTCCTCTGGGCCGGCGCTTCGGTGGGCCGCTCTGGTGTGGCGACCCAGGCGTTGGCCGCACTTGATATCGCGCTCTACGACATGAAAGCCAAGCGCGCGGGGCTTCCGCTAGCCAAGTTCCTCGGCTCCCACCGCGATTCGGTGCGCACCTACAATACTTCCGGCGGCTTCTTGAACGCCAGCATCGAGGAGGTCAAGGATCGGGCTACCCAGTCCATCGAGGAAGGGATCGGCGGCATCAAGATCAAGGTCGGCCTGCCGGACAGCGCCGAAGACCTGCGCCGCGTTGCCGCAGTGCGCGAGCATATTGGCCCGGATTTCCCGCTCATGGTCGACGCCAACCAGCAATGGGACCGCGCTACCGCATTGCGCATGGGGCGCAGGCTCGAGGAGTTCAACCTCGTCTGGATCGAAGAACCGCTGGATGCCTACGATGCTGAAGGCCATGCGGCCCTGACCGCTGCCCTGGATACGCCAATAGCCACAGGAGAGATGCTTGCTTCGGTATCCGAGCACGAACGCCTGATTGCCGCACGCGCCTGCGACATCATCCAGCCTGACGCTCCCCGGGTTGGTGGCATCACCCAGTTCCAGAGACTGGCAACTTTCGCTGACCAGGCTGGGCTGGATCTGGCACCGCACTTCGCAATGGAAATCCACTTGCATCTGGCAGCAGCGTACCCACGCGAGCCTTGGGTGGAGCACTTCGACTGGCTCGACCCGCTGTTCAATGAGCACTTGGAAACCAAGGACGGCCGGATGATCGTTCCGAACAGGCCAGGGCTCGGCTTCACCCTGAGCGACCAGGCCCGCGCGTGGACCACCGAAACCGCGCAATTCGGCACCGCCTGAGTCCCCATGACTGGACCTTCGCGCCGGAACCGCCTGCCAGGCGGTTCCGGCGCTTATCCTTTAAGCATGCACAAAGCCAAACCCAATCTGGCATCGGCCTTGGTCGGGCACCTGCGCGCGCAGATCAGCGGCGGGGCCATTCCTCCGGGACAGAAGCTGCCCAGCGAGAACGAGCTGATCGCCGAGCACGGGGTATCGCGCACCGTGGTCCGCGAGGCCATTACCCGGCTGCAGGCCGAAGGGCTGGTCTACACGCGGCGCGGCGCGGGCAGCTTCGCTTTGACTCCTCCACCGCCCGCCGAGCCTGCCGCTCAAGCACTGGTTCCGCGTACCGTCGAGGAACGCCGCCAGTTGATCGAGTACCGGGTGGGTTTCGAGACCGAGGCCGCCGCCGTCGCGGCCCGCTCCCGCACCGCGCAGGATTTGTCCGCAATGGACCAGGCCCTGCGGGGCTTCGAGGCAGCAGCGGGCAATGCGGCGGTGAGCATGAGCTGCGATTTCGAGTTCCACCTGGCCGTGGCCAGGGCTACCGGCAATCCCTACTTCGGCCAGGCTGTGGAGAATTTCGGTCCCTCCATGATCGCGATGCCGCGCGGCCGGCTGGATTCGGCCGACACGATCACCGCCGACCGGCTGGGTTCGGTGGCCGCAGAGCACCGCGCCGTGCGTGATGCCATTGCCTCCGGCGACCCGCACATGGCGGCCGCGGCCATGCGCATGCATCTGGGCAACTCCATGCTGCGGCTGCAATCCGAAGCGGGGCTCGGCCCCGCGCTTTAGGGCCGGGACGCGGAAAAGACCTCCGGCTGGCCGTGGCAGCTGCCATCAGCTCCATGTCGCCGAGAGGTCTTTCCTTCAAAGTTCCGTACCGGGCCTAGGTGATCACCAGGTCCAGTGCGAAGACCCCGAGCAACCCGAGTACCGCCAACGTCGTGGTGTAGGTGGTGCGCACCGCGAGCGCCTGCCCGACATTGAGGTTGAAATACTCCTTGAACATCCAGAAGCCCGGGTCGTTCACGTGGCTGAAGGCGATCGAGCCTCAGGCGGTGGCCAGCACCATCAGCTCAGGCGACGCTCCGGTGGCCGCGACCAGCGGTGCAGCGATGCCGGCGGCGGTCGATACCGCCACCGTAGCTGATCCCAGCGCGATGCGCAGGATCACCGCAATGATCCAGGCCAGGAACAGCGGGCTGAGATTCCACCCCGCAGTGGTGTCCGCAATGTAGTCGGCAATGCCGGCGGAAACCAACACCTGCTTGAAGGCACCGCCGGCACCGATGACCAGCAGGATCATGGCCATGGCCCGCGCGGCCTCGCTCATCGACTTGGCGACCTGCGCCATGGAACGGTTGTTCAGCGGGCCGAAGGCGGCAATCGCCACCAGCAGGGCGATCAGCAACGCAATTTCCGCCGAGCCCAGCAGCGCGAGCACATCGTCGGCCTCCTCGCTCAGCGTCACGGTCATGCGCAGGATTTCCGAACCGGCAATCAGCACGATGGGCAGCAGCGCCACCAGGAAGGACAAGGCGCCCGAGGGCAGCTCGTCGTCGGCGAAGTCCTTTTCCGCGAGCAGCCCCGAGGGCATCTGCGGGTTCATCTGCCGCACGAAGGACAGCCGCGGCCAGGCCATCGCAATGGCCACACCGGCCGGAATGGCGATGAGCAGGCCGTAGGCCAGCGTCAATCCGACCGATGCGTTGTACAGCCCGGCCACTGCGGTCGGACCCGGGTGCGGGGGCAAGAAGGAATGCATGGTGGACAGCGAAATGGACATGGGCAGGCCCACCCACAGCAGGTTGACCTTGGTGGCGCGCACCAGGGTGAAGGCGACCGGCACCAGGATCACGAACGCGACCTCGTAGAACATGGTCACGCCGATCAGCATCGCGGAAATAATCATGGCCCACTGCACGCCACGCTCGCCGAAGACCGAGAGGATCTTGCGGGCAATGCGCTGCGCCGCCCCGGCGTCGCCCATGACGCGGCCAATCATGGCACCCAGGCCGATGACGACGGCGGTGCTTCCCAGCTGCCCGCCCAGGCCCTCGGTGATGATCTCCGGGATGTCAGCGACGCCCGCGGGCTCGCCGTCCACGCTCAGCGATCCGGTGGCGACGGCCCAGAAGGCCACGAGGGTGGCGACGAGGATCAGGGCGATGAATCCGTTGAGCTTGAACCTCATCATGAGGATCAGCAGCACGACTACCGCCAGCGCTACGACAAGCAGGGGCATAAAGGGGCTCCGATCTGGGGAATACTTTGGAAAAGGGTGGAATCTCGGCATCGCGGGTGGCGGCGAGGTCTTGGGTTTACGTGAGCTGCCGCATATCGCCATGTGCCTGTAGTCACGTTAGTAAGCCGGGATCGCTCCCGTCCAAGACTCGATCCGCATGTTTTGATACCCAGCCGGCATCGCGTTGCGTGCCCGGGTGGCGGCCATCCCCGCGATCCCGCGACATTCCGGCACTCCGCGCCCGGTAGCGCATTCGGCTCGGCGTTTCGGCGCTCCCCGGGAACCATTCATTGAGTGACGAGCCTCACAATAGTTGAAGCGCTGCAACCATTGAGGAGCCACCGGACCGTGGACGCGCAAAGACCGCGGAAGGCTTCCATTGAAGCCTTCCGCGGCCCTTGGCAGCGGTGCGGTAGCGGGTCAGCCGGCCTTGACGGCCAGCACCGGATGCTGTGCCTGCAGCAGGATTCGCTGGGCGTGCGAGCCCATGATGAACTTGCCCACCTGGCTGCGCTGGCGCAGCCCGATGACGATCAAGGACACCTCGTGCTTCTCGGCCAGCCCCAGGAACTCCTCGGTCAGGTCATCACGGTAGCTGGACTCCACGATGCGAGCCTCGACTCCCGCCGCGGCGGCAGCTAGCAGCACGCGTTCCAGGTCCTCGGGCGAAGCGGTGTGCTTGTCCACCAGCGACCCCTCGCGCGAGGAGTTCACGATCAGCAACGGTTCGGCGCGCAGCTTCGCCTCGATGATGGCCGCGTCGACGGCGGCCTGCCCTACTGGGGTGGGGACGTATCCCACGATGATGCTCATGCGTTTTCCTTTTCCTTTACGGCCTGCACGGCCACCAAGCGGTTCTTGCGCTGATCGATGGCGGACTTGATCATCGGCCACACGGCCACGAACACGAACACCACCAGCAGCGTTGCGGAGATGGGTCGGGACAGGAAGCCCGAGGGGTCGCCTTCCAGCACCAGCAGGGATCGGCGCAGGTTGGATTCCAGCAGGCTGCCCAGCACGAACGCCAGCACCAGCGGGCCGGGCTCGAAACCGAATTTCTTCATCAGGTAGCCCACGGCGCCGAACATGACCACCAGCATCACGTCGAACATGGAGTTGCGGATGGTGTACGCGCCCAGCAGGGTAATCAACGCGGTGATCGGCGCCAGGATCGCGGCGCGGATGCGCAGGATCCGCACGAATACCCCGATCAGCGGGATCGACATGATCAGCAGCAGGATGTTGCCGATATACATCGAGTTCACCACGCCCCAGAACAATTCCGGGTCATTGGAGATCAGCTGCGGGCCGGGGGTGACCCCCTGGATCAGTAACGCCCCGAAGATGATCGCCATTGTCGCATTCGCAGGAATGCCCAGAGTCAGCAATGGGATGAACGAGCTGGTCGCCGCCGCATTGTTCGCGGTTTCCGGTCCGGCGACACCCTCGATCGCCCCCTTGCCGAAGCGCGTAGGGTCCTTGGCGGTCTTCTTCTCCAGCGCGTAGGAGGCCAGCGAGGAGATCGTCGCGCCGCCGCCAGGCAAGATGCCCAGGAAGAAGCCGAGCACCGACCCGCGGCCGATCGCCCCGGAGGCCTGCTTCAGGTCCTGGCGCCGCGGCCACACGTTGGCCACCTTCAGCGGGGCGGACACGGCCCGGTGCCGCTCCTCCAGGTTGTAGAGGATCTCGCCCACGCCGAACAGGCCCATGGCGATCGGCACGAAGTCGATCCCGTCGGCCAGCGACAGGTTGCCGAAGGTGAAGCGCTCGGCCCCGGTGAAGCCATCGCGACCCACCGTGGCCAGGAACAGGCCCAACGCCGCGGCGATGATCGCCTTGATCTTGGAGCCTCCGGAGATGGTGGCCACCAGCAAGATGCCCAGCAGCGCCAGCGCCGTGTACTCCGGCGGGCCGAAGTCCAGCGCGAAACTGGCCACCAGCGGAGCCAGGAAGGTCAGGCCCACAATGGCGATCGTGCCGCCAATAAACGAGCCGATGGCGGCAATGCCCAGTGCGGTGCCGGCCCGGCCCTGCTTGGCCATGACATAGCCGTCGAAGACCGTCACCACCGAGCTGGCCTCGCCGGGAAGGCGCAGCAGCACCGAGGTGATCGTGCCGCCGTACTGGGCACCGTAGAAGATGCCGGCCAGCATGATGATGGCGGTCACCGGCTCGACACCGTAGGTCAACGGCAGCAGGATCGCGATCGTGGCCGCCGGGCCCAGGCCCGGCAGCACGCCGATCAGCATGCCAATGACAACGCCGAGCAGGCAATACAAGAGGTTTGTGGGGTCCAGGACGGTGCCGAAGCCGTCCAGGACTGGTCCGAAGAAGTCCATGGGAGTCAACCTTTAATTGCGACTTAGAACAGTCGGGGAATCGTGGTGCCGAGCGCGGCAATGAAGATGGCGTAGAAGGCCACGACCACCAGCACCGAATACAAGGCGGCAGAGCGCCAGCGCTCACCGCCCAGCCAGCGCATCCACACGAAGCACAGCAGCAGCGCGGGAATCTCGAAGCCGATCAGCGGCATGAGCACCACCATCAGGATCAGGGTGGCGAAACCAATGACGGTGTACCAGCTCATGGCACTGAACTTCTCCCCGTCCTGCCCGCCGCGCCTGCCCACGATGAGCTGCACCACGGCCATGACGGCGGCAATCAGCGTGACAATGAAGGGCCACATCCCGGCGCTGGGCGCCGCGGGGGTGCCCAGCCCCAGGCCAACGGACAGCGCCATGCCGGCGCAGCCCAGCGCGAGCACCACCAGGCTGGAGGCAAGGTTCGCCACCGGTCCGGCCGGTTCCGGGGCCTCGGCTTCCCACTGGGCGGCGAGTTCCTCCGGGGTCAGCGCCTCGGGCGACGAATCGTCCTCGGGCTGCACCGGGCCGGATTCCGCGCGGGGCGCGGCGGGCACCGGCGGGCGTTCAACGTGTTTGGCTTGCATGATGTTGTCCTGTGCTTGAAGTGTTCCGGATCAGCTGGCTGCCGGGAGGCTACTTGCCGGCCAGCGAGATGTCGTACTCATCGGTCAGTTCCTTGTACTTCGCGGCCAGCTCATTCCATTCGGCGGTGACTTCCTCGCCGGAAATCTCGTTCGGAGTCAGCATGTTCTTCTCGTTGAACGAGGTGTAGGTGTCCGTGGCTACCGCGTCCTTGATGGAGGCCACCAGCTTCTGCTTGGCGTCATCGCTCAGGCCCTTCGGGGCTGCGATGGCGCGGTACTGGGAGACCGGGACTTCATAGCCTGCCTCGATGGCGGTGGGCACATCGGGAAGGAACTCATTGCGCTCGGAGGAGAAGACCACGATCGGGGTGACGGTGCCGGCGTCGATCTGCGGCTTGGCTTCGCCCAGCTGCACTGTGGAGACCTGTACCTGGTCGCCCATGACGGCGGTCAGTGCCGGGGAACCCGAGTCGAATGGTACTGTGGTGCCTTCGATGCCCGCCTGGGCCAGGATCAGTTCCTGGGCCAGCTGCGAGCCGGTGCCCACGCCGGTAGTGCCGAAGGACAGCTTCTTGCCGCTGTTCTTGATGTCATCGAAGTTCTCCATCCCCGACTTGGTGCTGGCTACCATGACGTAGTCATCCTGGCTCAGTCCCATGAGGACATCGAGGTCATCGAGCGAAACCGCCTCGTCCGCGGATACCGCCAGCGGGGTAATGGTGATCAACGAGGCGTTGAGCAGCACGAGGTTCTGCCCGTCCGGGGCCATGGCCGCCACTTCTTCGGTGGCCAGCGCGCCGTTGGCGCCCGGCTTGTTCACCACGGGCAGGGCCACGCCCAGGGAATCCGCCATGCCGTCCGCCGCGGCGCGCGCGATCAGGTCGGTGGAGCCGCCAGGCGCCTGGCCGACGGTCAGGGTGATGGGGCCGCTGGGGAATTCGGCGGAGGCCGAGCCCCCGCCGACGTTGCCGCCGCAGGCGGAAAGCGCTAGTACCGCGCCAGTGGCCGAGAGGGCGAGCAGCGAGCGGCGAGTCAAGCGATTTTTCATGGGAAGTTCTCCTGTGGTGTCGAGTGTGGGACCCCGGCCGAGGCCTCGAGTGAGACAGCTCACCTTGCTGGTCTTGGAGTCAAGCGTAGAAACTTGAAGTGATGCATGTCCAAGGTTGAATGTGCATAGAATGATTCCAGAAAGGTATCAAATGTTTACTCTGGACCAAGCACGCAGTTTCGTTGCCGTTGCCGAGGAATTGCACTTCGGCCGTGCCGCCGAGCGGCTGAACATGACCCAGCCGCCGCTGAGCCGGCAGATCCAGAAACTCGAGCGCACGGTCGGCGTGGAACTGCTCGAGCGCGACAACCGCCGCGTGGCCCTCACCGCGGCGGGCCATGCTTTCCTCCAGGATGCCCGCCGGCTGGTCGTGGCCGCCGAGCGTGCCCCGGACAATGCCCGCCGCATCGCCGCCGGCCAGCTGGGCGAGCTGCGCATCGGCTTCACCGCGGCCTCGGGCTTCAGCCTGCTCGGCCCGCTGCTGGGAGAAATCTCGGCGCAGATGCCGCAGGTGCACCTGGAGCTGTCGGAAATGGTGACCGGCGAGCAGGTCGACGCCCTGCTGGACGGCGACATCGATCTGGGCTTGGCCCGCCCGCCCTTCGACGAGAAGCTCTTCGAATCCGCACTGCTATTAACCGAGGGGCTCTACGTGGCAGTGCCCTCCGGCCACCGGCTGGCCCGGCTGCAGCGGGAGGTATTGTTCGATGACCTGCGCAACGAACCGCTGATCATGCACTCCCCCACCAAGGCCCGCTACTTCTACGACCTGGTGGTGCGCCGCGTCGACATCGAGCACAAGAACGTGCGCCATACCGTCAGCCAGGTGCTGACCATGCTCGCGCTGGTCTCCGCCGGGCGCGGTATTGCTTTCGTCCCGGAGAGTGCCAAGCTGCTGGGCGTGGGCGGGGTCAGCTACCTGCGGCTTGGCGAGGTTACCGACGATCCGGTGCAGCTGCACGCCATCTGGAGCAAGTCCTCGCGCAATCCGGCGCTGGAACGGGTGGTCTCGATCGTGCGCCACGCGCTGCACGCTGAATGATGCACAGTAGGTATCAAACAATACAAATATGGGCTTGGACAGGCATCATAGAGGGTTCCTAGGCTGAGGGTAATACCAATGCACCGCCCCCAGCTTTCCCGTCTCGCCTGAGGTGGGAACCAGTCAAAGGAACAAACCATGGCCCAGTACACCCCCGCCGAACTTGCCGCCAAGCTCAAGGACGGGTTGCTCTCCTTCCCGGTCACCGCATTCGACGCGAACCTAGAAATCGACGAGGCCGCGTACCGCAACCACCTGGC
Source organism: Glutamicibacter sp. NPDC090743 (assembly GCF_044769125.1). NCBI lineage: Bacteria > Bacillati > Actinomycetota > Actinomycetes > Micrococcales > Micrococcaceae > Glutamicibacter > Glutamicibacter sp. NPDC090743. Next base: position 349,620 of record NZ_JBIVXE010000005.1, read on the forward strand.
CTGGCAGTCCAGCTTCGATGTCGCGGGACTGTTCGCCGCCGGAGGCACGGGCGAAGGCTTCACGCTGACCCCGGCAGAGGCCTCGCGTGTGGTCCGCATGGCAGTGGAAGAAGCCGGCTCCAAGGTTCCGGTGCTGGCCTCGGCCGGCGGTTCGACCAAGCAGGCCATCCAGAATGCGCAAGACGCCGAGGCCGCAGGGGCCGAGGGCCTGCTGCTGCTGCCGCCGTACCTGACCGAATGCGACCAGGAAGGGCTCTACCAGCACGCGTCGGCCATCTGCGCATCGACGACGACCGGCGTAATCGTCTACAACCGCGCCAACGCGATCTATTCGGCGGACACCGTGGCCCGGCTGGCCGATAACCACGAGAACTTCATCGGCTTCAAGGACGCGCTGGGCGACATCGAGCACCTGACCAAGGTGTACGCCAAGAATGGCGACCGCCTGTTCTACCTGGGCGGGCTGCCTACCGCGGAGACCTTCGCGCTGCCGCTGCTGCAGCTGGGCATGAGCACCTACTCCTCGGCCATGTACAACTTCGTTCCGGAATTCGCGCTGGACTTCTACAAGGATGTGCGCGCCCAGGACCTGAAGGCGGTCAACGAGAAGCTGAACCGCTTCGTGCTGCCGTACCTGGAAATCCGCGACCGCGTCAAGGGCTACGGCGTATCCATCGTCAAGGGCGGGCTGAAGGCCATCGGCCGCGACTCCGGCTCGGTGCGCCCGCCGCTGCAGGATCTGACCGAGCAGGACCTGGCGGACCTGTCCGCGCTGATCCAGCAGGCAGGCATCGTTCCCGCCGGCGCGAGCCTCTGACCAGCACTGGCACTTTACGACACACCAATCAGTCGACTCAGGAGCAATTCATGAGCACAACCACGCAGAACCTCACCGGCCAGTCCATCCTCGCCGGCGCCAGCACCGAAGGCAACGGGCGCAAGGTCAACGGCTATAATCCGGCGACCAACGAGCGCCTGGAACCTGCCTACAGCCTCATCGATGAGCAGCAGCTGAAGCTGGCCACCGCTGCGGCGGCCGAGGCCTTCGAGTCCTTCCGGTCCTTGGAACCGTCGAAGCACGCAGAGTTCCTGGAAGCCATCGCGGAGAACATCGAGGCAGTGGGCGCCGAACTGGTCGCTCGCGCCATGGCCGAAACCGGCTTGCCCGAGGCGCGCCTGACCGGCGAGCGCGGACGCACCACCGGACAGCTGCGGCTGTTCGCGCAGGTGGTGCGCCAGGGCGACCAGCACGGCGTGCGCGTGGACCCGGCCCTGCCCGAGCGCACCCCAGCCCCGCGCGTGGACATCCGGCAGCGCAAGATCCCGGTGGGCCCGGTCGCGGTGTTCGGCGCGTCGAACTTCCCGCTGGCGTTCTCCACCGCAGGCGGCGACACCGCCAGCGCACTGGCTGCCGGCTGCCCGGTGGTCTTCAAGGCCCACAATGCGCACCCCGGAACCAGCGAGATTGTTGGCCATGCCATCGGCAAGGCCGTCGCCGACTTCGGGCTGCACCCGGGAGTCTTCTCACTGGTTTATGGCCCCGGCGCGTCGATCGGCCAAGCCCTGGTGAAGGATCCGGTCATCAAGGCCGTGGGCTTCACCGGCTCGCGGGCCGGCGGCACCGCCCTGATGGCCGCCGCGGCCGCGCGACCGGAACCCATCCCGGTGTATGCCGAGATGAGCTCCATCAACCCGGTGATCTTCTTCGAGGGAGCATTGGCTCAGGATCCCGTTGCGCAGGCCAAGGCCTACTTGGCTTCTGTTGTCGGTTCTTCCGGGCAGCTGTGCACCGCACCGGGACTCGTCTTTGTTCCCACCGGAGCTGCCGGCGACGCATTCGCCCGCGCCGTCAGCGGCCAGGCACCGGAAACTTCCGGGCAGACGATGCTCACCGAGGGAATCTACAATTCCTGGACCGCTGGTGTCCAAGCGCTCGGCAGCCAGGACGGTGTCGAACTGCTGGGCCGTGGCACCGAAGGGGCAACCGAGAACGCTCCGGCACCAGCCATCTACACCGCTGGAGTGGAGCAGCTGCTGGCCAACCCGGTGCTGCAAGACGAAATCTTCGGAGCCGCCTCGCTGGTGATTCGCTACGCCGATGCCGCACAGCTGCAAACCGCGCTGGGCCGGCTGGAAGGCCAGCTCACCGCCACCTTGCAGCTGGACGATTCGGATCACGAAGCCGCAGGGCAGATCATCGGGACGCTGGAAACCAAGGTCGGGCGCATCCTGGTCAACGGATGGCCAACCGGTGTGGAAGTGGGCCACGCGATGGTGCACGGAGGTCCATTCCCGGCAACGTCCGACCCGCGGACCACCTCGGTGGGCACCCTGGCCATCGAGCGCTTCCTGCGCCCGATCGCCTACCAGAACTTCCCGGACGCGCTTTTGCCCAAGCCCATCGCGGAAGACAACCCGTGGAAGTTGACCCGCCGGATTGACGGCGTCCTGCAGGCGAAAGGCGAATAATCCATGACTTCCCAGCCCACCATTGCCTCGGTGAAGGTCATCCCGGTCGCCGGGCATGACTCCATGCTGCTGAACCTCTCCGGGGCGCACGGGCCGTTCTTCACTCGCAATATCGCTATCCTCACTGACTCCGAAGGCCGCACGGGCCTCGGCGAGGTACCTGGCGGCGAAGCGATCCGTTCGACCATAGAGGAGGCCGGCACACTGATTACCGGCGCCCCTGTGGCGACTTACCGTTCGCTGCTGCGCCAGGTGGCAGCCCGCTTCGCAGACCTCGATTCCGGCGGACGCGGTGCACAGACCTTCGATTTGCGCACCACCGTGCACGCAGTCACCGCACTTGAGTCTGCACTGCTGGATTTGCACGGCCAGTTCCTTGGAGTGCCGGCGGCCGAACTGCTCGGCGACGGGCAGCAGCGCGACGCGGTTCCGATGCTCGGCTACCTGTTCTACGTGGGCAACCCGGATACGACGGATCTGCCGTATCTGCGCGAACCGCAGGGCAACGACGATTGGGAGCGCTTGCGCCGCGAGGAAGCCATGACACCAGAAGCCGTGGTGCGCCTGGCCGAGGCGGCTCAGGCCCGTTACGGGTTCAAGGATTTCAAGCTGAAGGGCGGCGTCCAGGACGGGGACTCCGAGGTCGATGCTGTCATCGCTTTGAAGGAACGCTTCCCCGAAGCCCGGATCACGCTTGACCCCAATGGCGGCTGGCTGCTCGAAGATGCTATCCGGCTTGGCAAGCGCATGCGTGGAGTGGTGGCCTATGCCGAGGATCCGTGCGGCCCTGAGGGCCGCTTCTCGGGCCGCGAGGTCATGAGCGAATTCCGCAGGGCGACCGGTCTGCAGACCGCCACGAACATGATTGCGACTGACTGGCGAGAAATGGCGCACGCGGTGCGCACCAATGCGGTAGACATCCCCCTGGCAGATCCGCATTTCTGGACCATGTCCGGTTCAGTGCGCGTTGCCCAGCTGTGCAACGAGTTCGGACTGACTTGGGGGTCGCACTCGAACAACCACTTCGACATCTCGATGGCGATGTTCACCCAGGTCGGCGCCGCTGCTCCGGGCGAGATCACGGCACTCGATACCCACTGGATCTGGCAGGATGGACAGGGCCTGACCGAGGAACCATTGGTGATTCGGGACGGAGAGATCAAGGTTCCGCAGCGGTCCGGCTTGGGTGTCAGCCTGGACATGGATCGGGTCGCCCAAGCCCACGAACTGTACCTGGAACATGGGTTGGGCTCGCGTGACGACTCGGTGTCCATGCAATACCTGATTCCCGGCTGGACCTTCGATTCGAAGAGTCCCGCGCTGGTTCGCTGACAGGCTGCCAGGGAATCTGAATAATGCACCGTGGACGGTAGAGGGAGCTTTCGCACCCTCGCCGTCCACGGCTTCGAGAAGCCCCGGAGCTGGGAACACCAGTACCGGGCGGGAAAGGCAATATGCAAGGAGTTCTACAGGGATTCTCCGTTGTCTTGATCCTCATCGGCATCGGCCTGCTGACGTCGGTCGCGCTGCCGCGACAACGCGCGGCCATTGCCCAGGGGCTGACCCCGCTCATCTTCTACATCACCAACCCCGCCCTGATGTTCACTCTGCTTGCCAGCACCGATCTGCATGCGGTGGTTGGTGTATTCACCCCGATAGCCTTGATGGTTGCCGTGCTGACCGGCTCCGCTTATGCCTTGGTCGCGCGGCTGGTCTTCAATACTCCAGCTCGTCGGCTGCCCGTTGCGGCCATGTCCACGAGTTATGTGAATGCTGGAAATATCGGTGTGCCGCTGGCCCTTTATGCGGTGGGCAGCACCAGTCCCGTAGTGTCGGTGCTCATCGCGCAGTTGCTGATCATCGCTCCCGTCTACCTGTGCATGTTCGCGGTGCTCTCCCGCGCCAAGTCCGGTGGCGCGGATAGCCTGCCCGGTGCGAAAATGATCCTCAAGTCCATCGCCAACCCTGTCACTATTGCGACCTTCCTCGGTGCGGTGTTCTCCTTCTTTGGCCTGGCACTGCCCGAAGTCATTCATGCGCCAGTGCAAATGATTGGCGACGCATCCATCCCCCTGTTGCTGATGTCCTTTGGAATGGCGCTATACGGCCAGCGTCCATTGTCAGATAAGAACCTGCGCGGCGAAATCTATCTGGCGACCGCGTTCAAGGTGTTCTTCATGCCTTTGCTCGCCTGGCTCGTTGCCCGCTTCGTTTTCGGCCTATCCGGAATCGAACTTCTCGGAGTGGTGATCATGGCGGCGCTTCCAACCGCGCAAAACGTCTTGCTGTTTGCCCAGCAATTCAAGTTGCCCGTCGCCGTGCCGCGCGAAGTGGTGCTGGCAAGCACCCTGCTGACCTTTCCCAGTGTGCTGGTCATTGCCTTCTTGCTGGGCTAGATACGTGCAGCACCGGTATTCGCTCCGGTGGGCATCTTGGGCCTGCCGCTGCAAGCCGTTGCCAGCTGTCTCCCGAAGGGTAACTCGGCGGAACTGATTAGTTGGCGAAGCCTCCAGCCGATGAGCTGGCAACCAAGGCGCTATCGGCCATCGCACGGTGCCGAATCCGGAGGGACCCCATTTATTCAATGAATTAGCCAAGATACCTATCACGCTTGGAACACGGCTTCGACGCCAGGAGAGCTGGATCCCGGAATGTACTTCTAGCGTGAAACAACTTCGGAAAGATAGCGTTCGCTATGCAAATAATTATGTGTTTTCCATGGTCAGTGCGGATCTGAAAATTTCGAACTCCCCAAACATGCAGATAACCATCATTCATTTTTCGAATCTGCGAGTCCGCCGGGATAGTTCCACAGAAATATGTGAAACACCTTTTTAGTACATGAGCGAATATAAAAGATTTATTTGAGAAGTACTTCCTTTAGGAGTTGCCGAGCAGTTACGCTCCTACCGGCACACACCACATCGATTGATCACCGACCTTTGTGCGCCCAAAAACCCTACAAGGAGAACATCAATGGCACGTTTTTCTACCCCTCTTCGGAGAACCCTGGCCGTCTCCGCGGCCGTAGTGATCGGCATGAGCGGCTTCGGCGCTGGCGCCTTGCCAGCTACCGCCTCCCCCGTGTCGGCTCCCGCTGAAAAGTCCCTCCCCAAGGCAAATGGCGAAGACAAGGTCAAGATCGGTTCGGTGCAATCAGGCGAGGCCTACGACCAGTTCATCGTCACCTACAAGGCTTCAGCCACGCAGACGGGCAAGTCCTCCCGCGCCAAGGCCTGGGGCAAAGCAGCCAAGGCAGCAGGCGTTACCGTCAAGGAAATGCGAGCCATGGCCACCGGCAGCTTCGTGGTGAAGGCCGACAAGAAACTCAAGGGCAACGGCGCCAAGGAGTTCATGGCCGATATTGCGCAGTCTGGTCTCGTGGAATCGGTGGAACCCGATGCCATCATGAAGATTTCCATGACGCCTAACGACACCCGGTACGGCGAGCAGTGGCACTACAGCGGCACCAACGGGATGCGCTTGCCTTCGGCCTGGGACATCGCCACCGGCGAGGGCAGCATCGTCGCAGTCCTGGATACCGGCATCACCTCGCACTCGGACCTGAACGCCAACATCGTTTCCGGCTACGACTTCGTCTCCAGCTCTGCCTCGGCCCGCGACGGCAACGGCCGCGACGCGAACCCCCAGGATGAGGGCGACTGGTACGCCGCTGGTGAATGCGGCGGCAGCTACTCGGGCAATTCCTCTTGGCACGGCACCCACGTGGCCGGCACCGTAGCCGCAGTCACCAACAACTCCAGCGGCGTGGCCGGAGTTGCACCGGATGCCAAGATCCAGCCGGTCCGCGTCCTGGCCAAGTGCGGCGGCAGCCTGTCCGATATCGCCGATGCCATCATTTGGGCTTCGGGCGGTGCGGTCCCGGGAATTGCCAATAACCCAACCCCTGCAGACACCATCAACATGTCCCTGGGCGGTGGCGGCGCTTGCGGAACTACCTACCAGGCGGCCATCAACGCCGCGGTTTCGCGCGGCACCTCGGTGGTAGTTGCCGCCGGCAACGAAAGCCAGAACGCTTCGAATTCCCGCCCGGCCAACTGCGAAAACGTCATTACCGTAGCGGCAAGCAACCCTTCGGGCGCTCCGTCGTACTACACGAACTACGGCTCGGCCGTTGACGTCACCGCACCTGGTGGCGACACCCGCTACGCCGGCCAGGGCGTACTGTCCACCATCAATACCGGCACCACTACTCCATCCAGCCAGGGCTATGCCTTCTACCAGGGCACTTCCATGGCCACCCCGCACGTAGCGGGCATGGTCGCACTGATGAAGTCGGCAGACCCTGGGATGTCCCCCGCCTCCGTGGAAACTGCGTTGAAGCAGGGCACCCGCGCGATGCCAGGCGGTTGCAGCATCGGTTGCGGCGCCGGACTGGTGGATGCCGCCAAGATCATGAATGCCCTGGACGGCAGCAACCCAACACCAACCCCGGAGCCAACTCCGGATCCGGAGCCAAGCGGCAACCTGCTGAAGAATGCTGGCTTCGAGAACGGGGCGGATTACTGGACCGCCAACCGCGCCGACACCTTCGAGTCCGGCTCGGCAGCCCGCTCCGGCAGCGGATTAGCTGGGCTGAATGGTTGGGGCAATTCCAACACCTACACCCTGGACCAGAAGGTCGCCATCCCGGCAGATGCCACCAATGCGCAGCTGGAGTTCTACCTGCATGTGCTGACCAATGAAACTACTGCCTATAGCCAGTACGACAAGCTGACCGTACAGGTTCTGGACGGCTACGGAACCTACAACGTGGGCACCTGGTCGAACTTGGATGCCGGCTCGTCCTACGAACTGCAGGCTGTTGACCTGAACAACTTCCGCGGTAAGACCGTTACTTTGCGTTTCAAGGGCGTGGAAGACAGCTCGCAGGCTACCTTGTTCCGCATTGATGATGCATCGGTAGCCGCCAGCTAGAGGATCGACCAGAAAAGTCCACTATTACCTGTGCAAGCGCGGCACCAATCGGTGCCGCGCTTGCTGCGGGAAAGATAGGGAGATCGCCTAGCTCAAGGTCCAGGAGCGCTTGGACAGGCCGTACCAGAAACCGTCAATTGCCGTCTTGGCATCAATTCCACCCGAGGCGTATGCCGCTCCCAGCGCAACGTACAGCGGAGCCCAATGCTCCGAGCGAGGGTGCGCTTCACGGGCCGCCGGGGCCTTGTGCAGGAAGTCGAGGATCGAGTCCACATCCCCGCGGACCATCGCCTCCTCAGCCCAGTGGTCGAACTCGCTGGAGGCCGATGGCGGCGCCGAATCCGGCCCGCCGGCTGGGTTGAACCAGCGCAAGTTGTGGGTGGTGAATCCGGAGCCAACGATCAAGGTTCCCCGCTCGCGCAAGGGTGCCAAGCTCTTGCCCAGATCAAAGAGTCCTGCAGGATCCAGTGTTGGCATGGACATCTGCACCACAGGTACATCCGCATCCGGGAACATTTCCTTCAGCGGCACGTAGGCGCCATGGTCCAGTCCACGCGTCTCGTCGCGCTCCACGTGATGGCCATAGGCCGAGGTCAGCCGTTCGACTTCATTGGCCAGCCCGGGCGCCATTGGCGCATCGTAGCGAACGTCGTAGTACTTCTGGTCGAAGCCCCAGAAGTCGTAGACCAATTCGTTCTTCTGCTGGGTAGCACTCAGCGTCACCGGCGCATTTTCCCAGTGCGCGGAGATCATCAGAATATCTTTCGGCTTCTCGAAAGTGCCGGACCAGCTAGCCAGCTCCTGGGTCCAGCGCTGGTCGTCGGCGAGTGGCGGTGCACCATGGCTAAGGAACAAGACGGGAGGGGTATCGGATAGCTGATTCATGATTAAAAACTACCAACCATTAGTTGAAGCGTCAAGCTTTATTTTCATGAATCCCGATATCCAATTCATGCAAGACCCTCAATGCTCTCCACGAGGCCCGTGGACAGTGCGGACAGATTCGCCGCACCACGTTGGGTCCAACGCCAGCGGCAACGGAGGCCATGGCTTTCTTGCTCTGCTTCTGAGCGGCGGCGGCAATCTATTGCTTCTCTAATCACGAATGCAATTGGCAAGTCGTTCCTAAGCTGCGCCGGAGAAGTGGAACTGTACGGCTTTGCAGGCATCAGGCGTTGCCTGGCCAGTCTTTTCCAAGCCATTAATTACGCTCAGCTGGGGATTCGCAGTACGTTCAACACTTCGGCTTCGAACGGCTGCGGTTTCCAATATCAGACTTATTGACCATTAATCTTTAGAATGGTTTGTATGCAAGAAGAAGAACTGATGCAGACGGTCGAAGAAGAATTCACCGCCATCTTATTGCGCGCCCGCCAGATGCTGATCCGTCGCGCCAAGATCATCCACCCGGACCTGCAGGATCCGGGGTACCGCTTGCTTGCAGTGGTCATCCGTGATGAAGCCCAGCAACAGGGAGCACTCGCAGAAAAACTGCGTCTGGACAAGGCGACTATTTCCCGCCTCGTGCAGCACCTCGAGTCTCTGGAACTTGTCACCCGCACCCAGGATCCTTCCGATGGCCGGGCCCAGCTGGTCTCGGCAACAGAAATCGCCAAGGAGAAGTGGCGCTCCAGCGGTAACACGCTGCGTGAGGAACTGCGCCGCCAGCTCAAGGAATGGGAAGCCGCCGAACTGAAGAATTTTGGAGATCTCCTGCACCGCCTCAACGACAGCTTTGAACAGATTCTCTAGTTCCCGATCTTCAGCTGAAGCCTTGGAGACCTTCTGGTTTCCAAGGCTTCAGCTTTTTAGGCTCACTCCATCAGCGCCAGGAAATCATCGGCGCTTAACGCCGCACTCTGCGCGGCTTGGGCAGTCTCTCCCAGGACATCATTGAACAGCTGCGTCTTCTTGGCCTGCAGCGCGAGCACCTTGGATTCGATGGTGTCCTTTGCCACCAAGCGGTACACATAGACCGGACGAGTTTGCCCAATGCGGTGGGCCCGGTCAATAGCCTGGGCTTCGGCCTGCGGGTTCCACCATGGGTCCAGCAAGATGCAGTAGTCGGCGGAAGTGAGGTTAATGCCGAAGCCGCCGGACTTCAGCGAGATGAAGAAGACCGGGAAATCTCCCTCGCCGAAACCGTCAATCAGTTCCTTGCGCCTAGGGCCAGTGGTGGACCCATCAAGGTATCCGTGCTCAATGCCCAGCTCTTCAGCGACGTCGCGTGCCTTGGCCAAGAAACTGGTGAATTGGCTAAAGACCAGAATCTTATGCCCTTCAGAAACCGCGTCCCCCATGAGTTCGCGCAGCATTTCAAGCTTCGCGCTCGGGGCATCGCCCTCCCCTACCAGGGACGGATCCAAGGCCAGCTGGCGCAGCAAGGTCAGCGATTGGAGAATCTGGAAGCGATTCGAATCAACGTCGTCAACCAGGCCCAGGACTTCTTGCCGCACGCGCTGGAAGCGGCGGTCATAGGCTTTGCGGTGCCCCGGCTCCAGTTCGACTTCCAGCACCTGTTCGGTCTTCGCCGGCAGCTCTGGAACGACCTGTTCCTTGGTACGGCGCAGCACGAACGGACGCAGACGGCTCTTCAGGCGCTCCAAGCGCTCCTGGTCTCCGTCGGCAATTGGTTTCTGGTAGTTGTCCTTGAAGGACTTCGCACCGCCCAACAGGCCCGGTGCAGCCAGTGAGACCAACGCCCACAGTTCCATCAGGTTGTTTTCCATGGGTGTGCCAGTGACCACGAATTTGCACGGCACTGGCAGCTGCCGGGCCTGCTTATAGCCTTTGGAGGCATGGTTCTTCAGCTGCTGGGCCTCGTCCATGATCATGACGTTGAAGCCGGCTGCTTCGAAATCCTCATAGGCCAGGCGGAAGATCGTGTAGCTGGTAACTACCAGCTGGGCATCACCGATCTGCGCAGCCATGCTTTGGCCGCTCTTTCTAGCTGTTGAAGTAATGCCGGTGACGCTCATCTGCGGCGCAAATCGCTGCGCCTCATTGATCCAGTTACCCACCACCGAGGTAGGAGCCAGCACCAGGAATTTCTGTGCAGGATCCTCGACGCGCGCTTGTTCAAGGCAAGCCAGCAGCTGGACGGTCTTGCCCAGACCCATATCGTCGGCAAGGACGCCACCGAGATCATGGGTACGCAAGAAGTTGAGCCAGGATAGGCCGTGGCCCTGATACGGGCGCAGTTCAGCGTTGAACGTTTCCGCTAGCTGGACCGGCTGCATTTCTTCACCGCTTTGCAGCGCCTTCATGGTCTGCAGCCACTGGTTGTGCTGGGCTTCGATAATGCCCAGATCCACCAGTTCTTGCCACCAGTCGATGCTCAACTTATGGATGCGGATCGTATCGCCCTGCACCGTGCCCAGCTCCCCGGCCTCTGATATCAGCTGGCGCAGCTGCGTGAAATCTGCACCATCAATCGGGATCACCGTAAGGTCATCGAGGACGAGATACTCATCTTGCTTGGTCAAGGCCTCCAGCAGCAGTGGGAACGGGACCTTGGTCTCGTCCAGGAGCACTTCCACAGACAAGTCGAACCAGTCCCCCGTGCTTTCGCCGGCTTCGACACTGACAGCGGCCGGCGCGTGGCTGATCCGGTACTTCGGCAGCCTGTTCTGCTCTTCAACGACCACATCAGGATGCTCTGCCAAGAGCGGCAATGCGTAGACCAAGAAATCGATGGATTCGGAGGTGCTGAATTCCTTCGGCGGGAAGATTCCTGAAGAGGTCAGTTGCCCCAAGGAAGCCTGCGCGCCGAGCTTGTCCTGCACCGAAGCAGCAATTTCCTTTTCCACGGCATACTGGCGGGGGCCCGCGGAGCCGTACTCCCAGGAATAGCTCACGGTCAGCGGAGTTCGGATGCTCTCCAGGGACAGCTTGAGGCTGGGGCGTGCTGGAACAGGGATGCTGTAGCTGTCATCCTCGCTCTTCAACGGTGCCATCAGGCGCAATCGATCCAGGTGCTGGCGCTCGAAAAGCTCAACGCCTTCCTGCGGGATGGATTGCGCACCGGATTCAATAAATGTGGCCAGTTCCTTCGTGACCGGTTCAGCGAACCGGGCCAAACCGATTTCCCTGGCCTTCGGCAAGGGGCTGGACGCGTAAGTCAACAAGGTCGGCGGCGTGCCTATGGGCAAGAGGTAGACGTGCTCTTCGCTCGGCCCGCGCAGCTTCCCTTCCATGCTCAGGCCATGTTCACCGCGACGCACATCCACGTGTGCCATGGCTGGTTGCTCGCTGAACTCCACCGGGGCCTTGGCCGTAGAACCACCGTTGACGATCTGCACTCCAGCTTCACGCAGGGCTTCGAACGCATCCAGCAGGTCCTGGCCTGGAAGATCCATCAAGGAGATCCACTCCTTGGGATCCCACGAATGGCGATAAGTATCTTGTTCAACGTGTTCACGCAACCGGTCCAGTTCAACGACCGCACGACGCTGCTTCTTGGAGAACCGCGCATCAAAAGCAACATTGCGCCAGCTGATCCCGGTTTGGATCCAGGGGCTCTTGGTTCCCTGGCGGGCCGGGCGTGCCTGCAAGGTCAGCGCGTCCTCGCCGCCATAACGGGGTTCGCTGACCACTTTCAGGATCAATCCCAGCGGTTCTTCGACAGCCAGCGGCTCATCGGAAATGACTGGAAGCAGACGGTCAAGGGTACGTTCCCACTGCGGCTTGCTATTGCGTTTCCATGCGTGGGGATCCACCCCGGAGTCGGAGACGAAGAAGCCCTGGTCTTCTTCGGTGGTGACCTCGATGAGCAAGGCGGCGACATCTTCACAGGACTGAACCCCCGGATGCTTCCCGCAGAAGCTGGTGAAGCTGATATTGCCCTCGGTGATTTCCAATTGGGCCATCACCGATTCGCGCAGCACCACACCGGAGATGCGGGTAGATCCCGGTTGCATTACCCGGTTGGCGATCTGCACTTTTCCGGAATCACACAGGAACTGGCCCAGGTTGTATTCGGATTCGGTCACCAAGGTCTGGGCCGCAGAAAGTGTCAGCTGGAATTCCATACTCGCCGTTCATTGTTCGTGCAGTGGGCGCCCGAGAGCTAGATTCCATCTTAGCGAGCCGGAAAGCAAGATGCCCGGTGACGAAAAGTTACTTCTGCCCTTTACCCGCGGGCCCTGTAACCGATAGAAATTAATCACTGAATCACGAGTTCCACTCTTTGAGCCCTGGCTGAGTGGACGGCAACCCTCCTGCGTCATTGTGCGGGGTGCCCCAGGTGAAGATTCGACGCATCTTGACAGCCAAGATGCGTAAGCGATGGCGCCCCTTGCGCCAGAAAGGGGATCAATTCCCCATGACTAATGCAGCATCTGCCCCAACCGTATCCGAAGACCGCGCACAGCGCCTGCAGGAAGCAGGCAAGGGCTGGGGCGAACGAATTTCGGCTGCCCCGCAAAGTGCCCAATTGACTTTCACTGTGGAGGGCGAAGGCTTCGATTCAGTAGCCAGCAACATTGTCTCGGGCAAGCACACCTTCCAGGTCGACGAGCCAGCTGCCCTGGGTGGCAGCGACCTGGCCGCAAGCCCCGTGGAATACGCGCTCGGAGCGCTCATCTCCTGCCAGGTTGTGGTCTACCGCTTGTACGCGCAGAACCTCGGCATCCAGGTGGACGACGTGAAGATCCAGGCCAATGGCCACCTCGATGTCCGCGGACTCTTTGGCATCGACCAGACCATCCGCCCCGGCTTCTCGTCGGTGGATCTGGACATCCGGATTGCCGGACCGGAATCAGCTGAACGCTATGAAGAACTGCGCCGCGCAGTGGATGCCCACTGCCCGGTGCTGGACCTCTTCGCCAATCCGGTGCCCGTGACAACCGCGGTAAGCATCGCAGAGTCCAACTAGAGTTCGCTGAAGCAAAGAGCACCGCGGCGGCCCCTGACTTCAGGGGCCGCCGCGGTGCACTTCTAGCTGAAGCCAACTACTGCCCCAGGAAGTTCAGCAGGACTTTACCGGAGCGAGCCGAATCCTTCGCCGTTTCAAAAGCTTCAAGCGAATCGGCGACCGCGAACTCGTGGGTAACCGCCTCGGAAACCTGCAGCGACCCGTCGGCCAGGGCAGCAAGCACCTGGTCGATTTCGTCGTTGAAGCGGAAGGAACCAACCAGTTCCAGCTCGCGGGTAATAGCCAGCGAAATGAGCGCCGGCTGTTCTCCAGAGGGCAGCAACCCGACCATGACCACTCGACCGCCGCGCACGGCACCGCGCACGGCGGAGGCCAACCCGCGGAAGTTGCCGCTGGCCTCGATCACCACGTCCGCGCCCACCTGGGCAAGAGCTTCCTGGTCACCGGCGCGCAAAGTTGAAGTGGCACCGAGTTTCCCGGCGATTTCCAACGGCTTCTCGTGCATGTCCACTGCGATGATTTCCTTGGCTCCGGCACGCTTGAGCACTGCTACAGCGAGAGCTCCGATCGGCCCAGCACCAATAACCAGCATCTTCTTGCCGGCGACTTCACCGGCGCGCGACACCGCATGCCAAGCAACCGCAGCCGGTTCTGCCAGTGCCGCATCACGCAGTGCTAAGCCAGCAGGCAGCTCACGCAGCATGCGTGATGGCAGGTTCACTTCGCGGGCGAATGCGCCCTCGGTGTGCGGGTAGCGGGCGGCCGAGCCCAGATAGGTGCACCCCGGGGAAAGATTCGGGCGGTCGGCCGGGTAGGGTTCCCCGGTCTCGCCTGGTGTTGCCGGGTGCACGGCGACTTTGGTTCCGGCTGCCGGCCCGCTGCCGTCAGCGGCGGCCTGCATGACGGTCCCGACGATTTCATGCCCGAGAACCATTGGAGCCTTGAGGATCGATTCCCCGGCGGCGCCGTGGCTCCAGTAATGCAAGTCTGATCCGCAAATACCGCCGTAAGCGATGGCAACGCGTGCTTCATCTGCTCGCGACGCTGCCAGCTCGATTTGTTCAATACGCAAATCACCGGCTGCATGGGCCACGACGGCCAACGTGCTGGTGGCGAGGGAATTAGACGACAACGCTCATGCCTCCGTCGATGAAAATGGTCTGCCCGTTCACGTAGTTCGATCCATCCGAGGCCAACCAGACTGCTGGTCCGGCCAGATCCTCGACAGTTCCCCAACGGGCAGCCGGGGTGCGGCCCAGAATCCAGGAATTGAATTTCTCGTCATCCACCAGATTCTGCGTCATCTCGGTGTGGATGTAGCCCGGTGCGATGCCGTTGATTTGCAGTCCCGAACCAGCCCATTCGGCGGTCATGGCGCGGGTGAGATTGCGCAGGCCGCCCTTGGCCGCGGTGTAGGCGGAGATGGTGGGGCGGGCCAGGTCGGTTTGCACCGAGCAGATGTTGATGATCTTGCCTTCGCCACGCTGCACCATGGAGCGTGCGACTTCTCGGCCTACCAGGAATGCGCTGGTGAGGTTCGTGTCGATCACGCGCTGCCAGTCAGATACTTCCAATTCAAGCATGGGCACGCGGTGCTGGATACCCGCGTTATTCACCAAAATGCGGATGGGGCCGATGTTCTTTTCAATGGCTGCGATGTTCTCGCGCACGGCGGCATCATCGGTGACATCGAAGCAGGCGCTATGGATTCTTTCGGTGCCATGGCGGGTACCGAATTCGGCGGCAGTTTCGGCCAGGCGTTGCGCATCTCGGCCGTGAAGGATGATGGTGGCACCGGCATCCGCCAAGGCACTGGCAAGTTCGCGGCCAATGCCGCGGGAGGATCCGGTGACCAGGGCCAGGCGTCCGGACAGGTCAAAAAGTTGGCTCATGAATTCCCTCGCATGAAGTGTCGATGGTACATCGACGGGAACCCATCAGCGGTATGAACCAGCTGTTAAATCCGAAAAATCAGCCCCGTCGCTTCCCCAAAAACATATCAGATATAAGAGGTGCGAGGGGCCATAAAGTCCGACTTATTTATTTGAAAACTATCCTGCCGGATCTAGCGGGTCTGCGAGTAGAACCAGTTGATGTGCTCTTCGAGCAGCTGGGCCGCCCGTTCGCGCTGGTTCGTCGCGAATGCGTGGTGGATGGCCTTGTGCTGGCGGCGCAGGACGCGCACCACCGGCTGCCAGGCCTCGTCGCTGGGCACCGATTCGGAGACATAGTCGCTGATCGAGTTGCGCAGCGATTCCATCATCGATTCCACTACCGCGTTGCCGGCCATGGAGGCCAGGAGCACATGGAACTCGGCATCAATGCGGTGGAAGGCCTCGCGCGAGAGCTGCGCGTCGTCCATGCGCATGATCAGCACCGCGGTGCGGTCAATGACCTGCTGGGCATGGATCGGATCGCGCGGCGTCATTTGCGCTGCCCAGGTTTCCAGCAGGATGCGAGATTCGACGATCTCGCGGACGTTGATCCCCTTGGCCGCCAAGTGCAGGCGCAATGCCTGCGAAATGCCTGCCGAGGGGTTGGAGATGATCACCGCTCCGGAGTTGGGCCCGGAGCCGGTGGAAGTCTTGATAATGCCCATCACATCAAGGATGCGGATGGCATCGCGGACCGAGGCCCGCGAGATCCCATGCTGCTCCGCGAGCGCACGCTCGCCGGGAAGCTGGTCTCCAACGGAGAGCTTCTCCTTGCGCAGATCCTCTTCAATTGCTTGGAGAACAATCTGGTACGCACGCGGAGCTGGGTTTACTGGCATCGGATCTATTTTAGCCGTTCACGGCTAAGGCAGCATCCAGGACAGAACCGGGGTGGACTGCAGGTAAACCAAGCAGCACAGCACCAGCAGCATGCCTACGGACCAACCGGCAACCTTCTTGAGGATCACCGACTCCTGGCCTTCCATCTTCACCGAGGTAGCGGCGATGGCCAGGTTCTGCGGGGAGATCAGCTTGCCGACCACGCCGCCGGAGGTGTTGGCGGCAACCAGCAGGTTCGGATCGATGCCGGCATTGATGCCAGCGGTCTGCTGCAGCTTGGCGAACAGCGCGTTGGCCGAGGTATCCGAGCCGGTCACCGCGGTGCCGATCCAGCCCAGGATTGGCGACAGGAAGGCGAAGAATGCGCCGGTGCCTGCCAGCCAGGTGCCAATGGTAATGGTCTGGCCCGAAAGGTTCATCACGTAAGCCAGGCCCAGGACCGAGAGGATGGTCAGCGCGGCGTAGCGCATGTTGTAGACGGTCTTGCCGATTTCGGCAGCACCCTCGGCGAAGGTCATCTTGTACTTGCCGTTGCCGTCGTTCTTCGCGTAGACCAGGGCCACGATCAGGCCGGTGATCAGCAGCAAGGTGCCCGGGGAGGAAAGCCACTGGAAGTTGTAGACGGTCGAAGATACCGCTTCGCCATCAGCATTCAGGATCTTGCCGTCCAGTCCTGGCCAGCCGAACTTGATGTCCGTGGTTGCCAGCCATGCAGGAATGTCCACGCCCAGCTTCCACAGCTTGGCCACGCCGAAGATGACGATAACCAGCAGGTACGGGAACAAGGCCATCCAGGTGTTGACCGGGTGCAGCTTGGCGTTGGCTTCGTATGGAATTGCCGCGGCTTCAGCAGTCAGCACGCGCTGGCGTGCCTCGTCGGCACCCTTTGGAGTCCAGAAGCGCAGCAGGATCACTGCGGCGGCCAAGCCAACCAGCGCAGCAACGATATCGGTCAGCTCATAGGAGAAGTAGGTCGAGCACAGCCACTGGGCGACACCGAAGGAAATGCCGATGGTCAGCGTTGCCGGCAGGGTTTGGCGCATGCCGCGCCAGCCGTCGAGGATCAGCACCAGGATCGATGGGACGAACAGCGCCAGCAGCGGGGACTGGTGTCCAACGATGGCGCCGATGTCGGCAGCCGGGATGCCGGTCAGGGCACCGGCGGTGGTGATCGGGATCGCCACGGCGCCGAAGGCCACCGGGGCGGTGTTGGCAATCAGCACCGCGCAGGCTGCGCGCAGGGGCGACAGGCCCAATGCCAGCAGCATGGTGGCGGTAATCGCCACCGGTGCGCCGAAGCCGGCCAGCGCTTCAAGCAGGCCGCCGAAGCAGAAAGCAATCAGCACGGCCTGGATGCGCACATCGCCGCCGCCGATGACGTCGAAGACGCGGCGCAGGTCTTCGAAGCGGCCCGACTTGACGGTGACCTGGTAGAGGAAGATCGCCATGACAACGATCCAGACGATAGGGAAGGCACCGAAGACCATGCCCATCAGTCCGGAGTTCAATGCCAATCCAACCGGCATGTTCCAGCCGAAGATCGCCACGAGGATGGCAACAGCGAGCGAGCCGAGGCCGGCCCAGTGGGCCTTGACCTTGACTACCGCCAGAAGTACGAAGAAGGCTACAAGCGGGATCAGTGCGATGAGCGCTGAAACAGCTATGCTCCCCGCGATCGGATCCGTGGAGGGTGTAAACACGGTGTGGGCGTCCTTACTCGAGATGGTCTGACCATATGTGGTCCGACCACCTAGAGTACAAGGTGAGAGCTATCACAACAAGTCTTGACTATTACGAAGTACGTGGCATAGTATGGTCTGACCACACCCTGAAAGAGTCATTTATTATGCGAATTGCTCTCTTTGCCACGTGCATTGTGGATGCTATGTATCCGGAAACCGCCAAGTCGACAGTGAAAATCCTGGAACGCTTGGGCCATGAAGTAATTTTCCCCAAGGCGCAAGCCTGCTGTGGGCAAATGCACATGAATTCCGGTTATATGCCTGAAGCCCTGCCCGTGGTCGAAAACCACATCAATGCCTTCGACACCGAAGACTATGACGTCGCGGTGGCCCCCTCGGGCTCCTGCGTTGCTTCGGTCAAGCACCAGCACCCTTTCCTGGCAGAGCGCCTGGGCAAGCCGGAGCTCAAGGAACGCGCAGTTGCCGTGGGCAAGCGCACCTATGAACTGAGCCAGCTGCTGGTGGATGTCCTGGGGATCACCAACGCCGCCGAGCAGCTGGGCAGCTACTTCCCGCAGACCATCACCTACCACCCTTCCTGCCACGGCATGCGTTCGCTGAAACTCGGCGATCGGCAACTTGATCTGCTCAAGACCGTCGGCGGCATCACCGTCAACGAACTTCCGGAAGCTGACCAGTGCTGCGGCTTCGGCGGTACCTTCTCGATCAAGAACTCCGATGTCTCCACGGCAATGCTCGAAGACAAGATGAAGAACATCTGCTCCACCGGCGCCTCGGCCTGCGCGGGCGGCGATGCCTCCTGCCTGATGCACATCGGCGGCGGACTTTCACGCACCGGAGCCAAGCCAAAGACCCTGCACCTGGCAGATATCCTGGCCAGCACCATGGAAGAGACGGTGTCACTGTGACTCAGGTATTCCTCGGCATGCCTGCCGGCGGGCAGGGCAACCTGTTCGAGACCGAGCCATTCCCCAAGGCCGCGCACCGCGAACTGGGCAACACCCAGATGCGCAAGAACCTGCGCCACGCCACCCACACCATTCGCGACAAGCGGCTGAACGTCGTCGGCGAGCTTCCGGACTGGGAAGAGCTGCGCGACGCCGGCAGCGCCATCAAGAACCTGACGATGGCCAACCTCGAAGAGCGTTTGGAAGAGTTCGAGAAGAACTTCACCGCCCGGGGCGGCATTGTCCACTGGGCCCGTGACGCGGACGAAGCCAACAAGATCGTTACCGAGCTGGTCAAGGCGACCGGTTCGAAAGAGGTCGTCAAGGTCAAGTCCATGGCCACCCAGGAAATCGGCCTGAACGAGCACCTGGAGACTGAGGGCATCGAAGCCTTCGAGACCGACCTCGCCGAGCTGATTGTCCAGCTGGGCAACGACAAGCCAAGCCACATCCTGGTTCCGGCAATCCACAAGAACCGCACCGAGGTGCGCGACATCTTCCTCAAGGAAATGCCGGTAGTGGATCCGAACCTGACCGATGAGCCAGCCAAGCTGGCCGAAGCTGCCCGCAAGCACCTGCGCAAGAAGTTCCTTTCCGCCAAGGTCGCCATCTCCGGCGCGAACTTCGCGCTGGCCGATACCGGCACCCTGGGCGTAGTGGAATCCGAGGGCAACGGCCGCATGTGCCTGACCCTGCCAGAAACCCTGATCACCGTCATGGGCATCGAGAAGGTTCTCCCCCACTGGGAGGACATCGAGGTCTTCATGCAGCTGCTGCCGCGGTCTTCCACCGGCGAGCGCATGAATCCCTACACCTCGCTGTGGACCGGCGTGAGCGAAGACGATGGCCCGCAGAACGTGCACATCGTGCTGCTGGATAACGGCCGCACCCGCGCCCTGGCCGACCGCTTCGGCCGCACCGCGCTGAACTGCATCCGCTGCTCGGCCTGCATGAACGTGTGCCCAGTGTACGAGCGCACCGGCGGCCACGCCTACGGTTCGACCTACCCAGGCCCGATCGGCGCAATCCTCTCCCCGCTGCTGACCGGCATCGAGGTCGAGGAAAACGGTTCCCTGCCATATGCTTCCTCGCTGTGCGGCGCCTGCTACGACGCTTGCCCGGTGAAGATCAACATCCCGGAAATCCTCGTGCACCTGCGCGGCGAGGACGTGGATGCCAACCGCGACAAGCACAAGCTCCCGACCCAGATGGATCTGCTGATGAAGGGCGGTTCCTGGGCGTTGGGCAAGGGCAAGAACCTCGGCCTGCTCGAAAAGGCCTTGCCGCTGGGCCGGCTGATGTCCGGCAAGGAAAAGAAGATCAAGAAGCTTCCGGGCATCGCCGCAGGGTGGACCGCCAGCCGTGACATTCCCGCCCCGCCAAACAAGTCCTTCCGCGACTGGTGGAGCGACGAGAAGGAGTCCAAGTGAGCGCAAAAGACGAAATCCTGGGACGGATCCGCTCGGCACTAGCCGATGCTCCCGTCGCCCAAGAGGTACCCCGCGAATACCGCAAGACCTCGGATATGGGTGAAGCTGAGCTCATCGACCTGCTGGTGGACCGCTTGGTGGATTATAAGGCCGGGGTGGACGTCATTGACGCCGCGCAGATCCCGGAATACGTAGCGGCCAAGCTGGCGGGAGCCTCCAGCGTTGTCTACCCGCATGGATTGGACACCGGCTGGCTCTCAGGGCTGGGCGAGAAGGTCGAGCAGCGCATCGATGCCCCGGGCGCACGGCTGAGCATCGCCGAACTGGATGAAACCAGCGCCGTGGTCACCTCGTCGGCCGTTTCGGTCGCCGAGTCCGGCACCATCATCCTCGATGGCGAGCCAAACCAGGGCCGCCGCGCGATTTCGCTGGTACCCGACCACCATGTGTGCATCGTGCCGATCTCCTCGATCGTGCGCCTGCTGCCAGAAGCCATGCCGCGACTGGCCATCACCCGTCCGCAGACCTGGATCTCCGGTCCGTCGGCCACCAGTGATATCGAGCTGGAGCGCGTTGAAGGCGTGCACGGCCCGCGTACCTTGGACGTCCTGATGGTTCGCGGTCTGTAAGGCTGGCGCAATATAAGCTTTCGCGGCCGGTTCCCCCCTCCTAAACCTCCAGGGGAACCGGCCGCGAGTGCATTTAAGCGTGCTGTCGACTTCTTGCCCTAGCCGCCGGCAGTGAAATCCTTCAGGTCCGCTTCTATTCGATCGCGCGCGGCAAAAACCGACGCCGGCAGCCCGGCCTCGACCATTTCGCGGAAGCGCACCGGTGGAATGGAAACGCTCAATCCCGCGATGACTTCCCTGGCTCCATCGTGACGGCAATCCGTTATGCTTCCCTTGCCTCGGATTTTCATTACCGGAGATACCTGGCGCACCCAGCCCGCCAATCCTGGCCAGTCATGGACGTGTCCATGGCGCTGCCGCTGGGCGCGACCGGAATTGAGTGCGAGTTCATGGCTGAAGCACCGGTAACTGCCTAGCTGCCAATGCGTCATCTGCCCGTGGCAGCAGTCATCCAAAACAGTATCAGCGGGCAGATTCTGTTTACATGGATAGGCAGGCGGAAGATTCTCACTTGAAGGGCCGGGATGGAGAAACAACAGGACCTTCGGATTTCGGTACGCACCATTCCCGATTCGGCTTTGCGCTTCGTCGGCTTCCTTTCCTTCTTCGACCGCTATGGCACTCCGCCCATGCTGGTCGCACTTTCGCTGGGCACCTCGCTCAGTTTCGCCCAAGCTGTCCAACTGGTAGCTTCCTATGCCTTGTTCTATGCCATTGGCCAGCCGATCTGGGGCGTGCTTAGCGATCGTTTCGGGCGTCTGGCGGTTTTGCGCGCGGCGCTCATCGGCGCTGGCCTCGGCGCGGTCGCCAGCATCATGTTCACCGACTATTTGCCGCTACTCATTGCCCGCTCCGTCATCGGGTTTATGTTCGGCGCGCTGTATCCAACGCTGATGACGCTCCTGGGCGATACGCGTACCGGGGTAGAACGCGCGCGGGGCTTATCTGATTTGCAGATCTATTCCTCGCTGGGCACCACCCTGGCGACATTAGCTTCAGGAGCATTGGCAACATACGCGAACTGGCGGCTGGTGTTCCTGTTGCCTGCACTGGGTTGCGTAGCGGCCCTGTATAGCTTGCGGAAGGCGGCAGAGCCCGAGCATTCGCGTTCCGGATTCCAATTCCGTGCAGCTTTGCGTCCCATGAATTTGGCCCTTTATGCCATCGTCTTCCTCGAAGGCGGGCTGCTCATGGGATTGCTGACCTATATCGTTCCCGCCTTGCAAGAATCCGGTGTCACTATTGGCTTGGCGGGAGCGCTAGGTTGCGCTTTTGCCCTGGGAGTCATTCTGGGTGCACGCTTGATGCGCCGATTGGTGGCACGCATTGGCCGAACGTGGCTTATTGGGGGTGGCGGCCTGGTGCTTTGCGCAGCTTTCCTCCCTTCGGTGTTCGCTCCCTCCCCTGCCTCCTACACCTTCACCGCGTTCTTCCTGGGTGCCACGAACGCGATCATGCACTCATCAATGCAGGGGTGGGCGACCGATATCTCGCCTGACGCGCGGGCCACCACCGTTTCACTGTTCGTTTTCGCCCTATTCGCCGGGGCATCTGCGGCGACCTACCTAACTGCAGATTTAGCGCAGAATGGCCACTACGGACAGATCTTCGGGATCGGCTTGGCACTGAGCCTATTACTTGTGGCGGTGGCGACTGGCACTCATGCGCTGTGGCGCAGAATGCATCCAGCCAGCTGACTTCACTGGCAGGTAGGGGGCATTCTGGCATTGCAGAGAGTTCTTCTAGAGATTAGATGTTATTGCCGGTTGCATGTGAGAATCTTGAATTAAGCGAACGAGCCTCACAAGCGGAAAGCAGGTTGCCATGACCAGTCCAGGCGAAGAACCACGAAACCCCTATTCTTCAGGGCACCAGGGTCAGAACCGGCAGTACCAGCAGCCTGGTTCCTACGATCTCAACGGCGTCCCGCAACAGCCTTACTACAATCAACAGGCACATGGCCAACCGGGCCAGTACCCCCAGGGCAACTTCGGCTATCCGACAGCATCCCAATTTCAAGGCACCCAGCTGGCACAGACCTCGATGATTCTTGGCATTGTGTCCATCTTCGTTGCAGGCGTGATCCTTGGCCCGATTGCTATTTTCAAGGCCAATAAAGCCGAAAGGGAATTCAATACGGTATCCACGGTCGGCAAAGTGACCGGTTGGATCGGCACCATTTTGGGCGTGCTCTGGATCGTGTATGTCGCATTCCTTGTCATCGGTGCTATCGCATTTTCCGTGGACCCGTCATTCAGCGGGTCCTAGGCACTTCTTCCCTCGACTTTAACGACAAAGCCTCCGGCTCACTTTCGTGAGCCGGAGGCTTTGCCGGTATCGGCCCTTATCCCGTCATCCCCATGACGGCCTTCGGGAAACTTTTACTCTGCGGTTGGCAGTACGAACGAAGCGTCGATTTCGATCTTGACCTTGTCGCTGACCAGAACGCCACCGGCTTCCAGTGCTGCGTTCCAGGTGATGCCGAATTCCTTGCGGGAGATGGTCGTGGATGCGAAGAAGCCAACGCGGGTTGCACCGAAAGCGTCTACAGCTTCGCCGCCGAGCTCTGCTTCGAATTCAACTTCCTTGCTCACGCCGCGGATGGTCAGATCGCCAACGAGAATGAACTCGCCAGCCTCGCCCTTGACCGCAGTGGACTTGAAGGTCATGGTTGGGAACTGCTCGGCGTTGAAGAAGTCCTCGCCCTTCAGGTGGCCGTCGCGGTTAGCGTCCTTGGTGTTGACCGATGCGATCTGGACGGTTGCCTCGACCGAGGAATCTGCCAGGGTTGCGCCGGTGGTCAGGGTTGCGTCGAATTCAGTGAAGCTGCCGCGAACCTTGGAGATGCCTGCGTGGCGAACCGAGAAGCCGATCTCGGAGTGCGATGCGTCGAGGTTCCAGGTTCCGGTGGTCAGTGCAGATGCAGTCATGTCTAAATCCTTTCGTCGGGCCATCAAGTAGTTGACGCCTCAATTTGTTTTGCTGATACCAGTATGACACTAATGAAGTTGAAGCGTCAACCACTTTCCCTAAAAAAGTTTCATCTGGCTATTCAAGAGATCCGTATTTAGATACTGACTAGGAAAGTTTCTACTGAAATCATTTTTCATGCACCCCTTTACTCAGACGCGTACATGGCTAGACTGAGGCCATGAACGCAAATGACCCAGTTCCCGATAATGCCCAAGAAGAAGCCGAGTTATCCGCAGAGCTAGAGGAAATTTGGCAGGAAGAATCCATCACTACCGCTGCCACGACCGAAATCGCCGATGAAGTCGACGGCGAGCTAGGCACCCGGAACCAGCAATAGGTAGATGGCCTCCACCTATTTCTATCCTGCAAGCAAATCCATCCGAGAGAAACCAATCCCCAGTGAATCCTCGGCGACATTGAAATGGATCCCCGGCATCGCGATGCCGGGGATCCATTGCCTAATCCATGCAGTTTTCGTTGTCTCGGTTAGGGACTGGAGACCAAGCCTTGGTCAACCATCCACTCGAAGGCAACATCCGCCGGTTCACGGCCAACCACGTCCACCTGGTAATTCAGTTCCATCAAAACCTGATCAGTCAGCAACGGAGCGATCTTGTCCATGATCTGCTGGATTTCCGGGTGCTTTTCAAGAAATTCTCCGTTGAAAGCCGGGGCGGCGTTGTAGCTTGGGAAATACTTCCGGTCATCTTCCAGCACGGTCAAGTTAAGCGCCTTGATGCGTCCGTCAGTGGTGAAGACTTCACCGAAGTTGCACGCGCCATTAGCGGTTGCCTGGTAAATGGCACCCACGTCGTACAGGCCGATATTGTCCTCAGCCACTTCCGAACCACGGTCGATATCGTAGTGTTCCAGCATTGGAGTCAGACCGTCTCGACGGGAATTGAATTCCGGGTCGACGCAGAACGTCAGATCTTCGGGGTCCAGCGTTTGCAGTTCGGAAAGCTTGGTGATACCCAGCCGCTTGGTCGTTTCTTCGTTCATCGCCAATGCGTAGGTGTTGTTCAACGGTGCCGGATTTCCCCAGATAATTCCATTGGCAACATCCTCATCGTGCACCGACTGCCACTGCTCTTCTTCACCCACAACAGGTGATTCGTGGCCCAAGTAGGTCAGCCACGCGGTACCGGTGTATTCCCAGAGCACGCTCGCGTCGCCGGAAAGCAGCAACTGACGTGCCGGCTGGGAGCCAGGAACATTGGTCAGGTCGGTGACGTCATAGCCGGCAGCCTTGAGCGCGATCACGGTGATCTTCCCCAGCAGCAGCTGCTCGGTAAAGGACTTGGACGTGACGGTCACGGTGGTGTCTTCAGCGTTTTCGACCAGCGGCTTGATCTCGGCGGGGCCGGCGTTGGGCACCGTCCCAGTCGATGGGCTAAGTCCGCACCCAGTCATTCCGATCAGCGCGGCCATGGACAGGACAGCTAAATTCAGTTTGCGGTTCACGAAAGTCCTCTCGGTCGTGCCACCTGTTCGACGACGCGGCCAAGCCAATCAATCGTCAAAGCCAGCAAGGCCACTAGCAACGAGCCGGCAATCAGCACCACATTCAGGTTCAGGTTCACTCCCGTAGTGATCAAGATGCCCAGCCCGCCGCCGTTGATAAAGGTTGCCAACGTCGCGGTGCCTACCAGCAGCACCAGGGCTGTGCGGATGCCCGATAGCATCACCGGGACGGCCAACGGCAGCTCGACCTTCAACAGCACGGACATCTGGCTCATGCCGATTCCCCGCCCGGCCTCCACCAGGCGTTCATCAACCTGCTGCAGGCCAACAATGGTGTTGGAGAGCACCGGAAGAATCGCATAGATCACCAGTGAGACAATGGCAGTTTTCGGGCCGAACCCCAACCAGAAGGCCAAGAGCACGATGACGCCAATGGCGGGTGCGGCTTGGCCGAAGTTGGCAATGGCGCGCACCGCCGGGGCTGCCTTGCGCAGTCCGGGGCGAGTGAGCAGCACGCCGAGCGGAATCGCGATCAGCAGAACGATGAGCGCCGAGATGACCGTGATCTTCAGGTGGTCGAGGGTGTAGCCCCAAATCGTTGCCGGATCCAGCGTTTGCTGTTCGGTCTCGGTCAGGTCGGCTGTTACCAGCCAACCCACCAAGATGGCGAAAGCAGCTGCGATTCCGGCGATCTGCCAAATCAAGCTGCGGGTTTCGGATCTCATGCCGATTCACCATCCTGCCCGGTGGCCGCACTATCGATATTCACGACGTTGATGGCACCCGAGTTCAGGCCAACCGGCGCCTCGTGATTAGCATCCGTGGTGTTGTTCGCGGCCGCGATCGCCTCCATGACGGTCTGCACCGTGATGACACCCGTGAGCACATCACGGCGTCCCGTTACCAGGGCCGACTCGGAACTGGCCACCAGCATGGTGTCCAATGCGTCGTTCAAGGTAGCCTGCTCACCGACGACCGGCATGGATTCATCGTAGGTACCCTCGATGATCTGGGCACGCGACAGTTGCCGGCGGTCCATGCGGCGCAGCGGACGTCCCCGCGAATCAAGCACTACCGCGTATTTGCGTCCGGCGCCCTGCAGCTGCGAGAGCACCTCCGAAGCATTCTTGCCCGGTGTGGTGGTGATGGCTTCTCCCAGTTCCACTTCGTTCACCCGCGTCAAGGTCAGCTGCTTCAAGCCGGCACCCGAACCGATGAAGTTCTCCACGAACTCGCTGGCCGGATTGGCCAGGATCCTTTCTGGGGAGTCGTACTGCTCCAACTGCGCACCTTCGTTGAAGATCGCAATCCAGTCGCCGAGCTTCACCGCTTCGTCGAAGTCGTGGGTCACGCACACGATCGTCTTCTGGACTTCAGACTGGATGTTCAGCAGCTCATCCTGCAGACGCTGGCGGGTAATTGGGTCAACTGCACCGAATGGCTCATCCATCAGCAAGACCGGTGGATCCGCTGCCAATGCACGGGCGACGCCCACACGCTGCTGCTGGCCGCCGGAGAGCTCCTTGGGGAAACGGTCCCGGTAAAGTTCCGGATCCAGCGAGACGAGTTCCAGCAGCTCGTCGACGCGGGCAGCGATCTTCTCCTTGGGCCAACCCAGCATCTTTGGAACCATGGCGATATTGGTCGCCACGGTCATATGCAGGAACAGGCCGCCAGCCTGGATCACATAGCCAATGCGGCGGCGCAGTTCATCACCGTTCATGCCGGTGACATCTTCGCCGTCAATGACGATCTTGCCGCTGGTCGGCTCGATCAGGCGATTAATCATCTTCAGGGTGGTCGTCTTGCCGCAGCCCGATGGCCCCACGAACATCACGATGGACCCGGCAGGGATCTCCAGGGTCAGGCCGCCTACGGCCGATTTCTTTTGTCCCGGGTAGGTCTTGGTTACTTCCTCAAGCATGATCGAAGCGCCAGTGACATTCTGGGCCATGGCATTTTCAGGGATCTTATGTTCAGACACGGATACCTCGCGGGGTAGTCAGTCGGCCAATGCCGAGCAAAATCAAATCAAGGATGAGCGCCAGGATCACGACGCCAACTACGCCGGTGATCACGGATTCCAGGGAGTTCGCGCCGCCCAGACGCGAGAGTCCTTGGAAGATGAACCCGCCGAGGCCAGGACCCAGGGCGTAGGAGACCACTGCGGCGACGCCCATCACCATCTGGGCTGAAATTCGTACGCCAGTCAGGATCACCGGCCAAGCTATGGGAATTTCTACTGATATCAGAGTCTTCAGCCGGCTCATGCCGATGCCGCGCGCTGACTCGATAATGGTTGGTTCGATGTTGTTCAGCCCAACGATCGCGTTGCGCAGAATTGGCAGGGCGGCGAAGAACGTCACCACGATGACTGCCGGAGTAACCCCGAAGCCCACGGGGACAATAAGCAAACCGATCAGGGCAAAGGACGGAATAGTCAGGCCGATGGCGCTAATGCCGTTAGCCAAGCCTGATAGGGGCTTGTTGCGGTATACCAATACGGCAATCAGCACAGCAATAATTGTCGCCAGGATCAAGCACTGCGCGACTAGCGAGAAGTGCTGCCACGAGGCGAAGAGGATATGGCGAGATCGCTCGCCAAAAAAGTCACCCACATTAAAACCTGCTTCACTTTAGTTTCGTATCTAGATCGTTATTTCAAGACTGGTCTCTGGGACCGTAGCTTGCCATGAGTTTAGCCGGGTCAGCGGAGCATGGCCAAGCCACGTTATCCAGATCAAAACTCTGGCTCGGCCGTATTTAAGGCCAATTGCTATCAATTGCCGATCACGAAATATGGTGCACTTTCAGCGAGAAGTGTAGTGAGATAGATTCATGAAACTTGCAACGCTCCGCCTCGCCAGCGAACCAGGCCATACCACCGCTGCTGTCATTGAAGATGGCCGCGCCTACTACTTGGACAATCTCGATTCAGTGCAGCGTTTCCTGCGTCTTGATGACGCAACTCAGCAAGAAGTAGTTGCTCGCGCTTTAGTGGGTGATTCCATCGCCGAGGGCGAAGCCGACTATGCTCCGCTGATCCCCAAGCCGGAGAAAATCTACTGCATCGGGTTGAACTACAAGACGCATGCGGCCGAGGTCGGCGAAGAGCTGCCGAAGTATCCGACGGTGTTCGCGAAGTTCGCTTCCACCCTATGCGGCGCCAAGGACACCATCGAAATTCCAGTGGAAGACCATCGGGTGGACTACGAAGCAGAGCTGGCCATCATTATCGGCAAGCCGGGTCGCCGCATCAGCCAGGAGGATGCAGCCGCGCATATTGCCGGCTACGCCGTGGCCAGCGATGTGTCGATGCGCGGTTACCAGGGCCGCACCCAAGAGTGGCTGCAGGGCAAGATCTGGGATCGCTCCACTCCCCTGGGCCCGTGGCTCGTGACCCCGGATGAGCTGGACCCTGCCGCCCGCATTACCAGCACGGTCAATGGCACCGTGGTGCAGGACGAACAGATCGATGATCTGATTTTCTCTGCTGACGCCTTGGTTTCCTACCTCTCGACATTCAATGAATTGCAGCCAGGCGACGTCATCCTGACGGGTACGCCATCTGGTGTTGCGTTGGGCCGCCGCGACGAGAATGGGCGTCACCCGTGGCTCAAGCACGGCGATTCACTTGAAACTTCGATCGAAGGCCTGGGTACCTCTGCGG
The DNA here is from genome assembly GCF_044769125.1 of Glutamicibacter sp. NPDC090743. Classification (NCBI taxonomy): domain Bacteria; kingdom Bacillati; phylum Actinomycetota; class Actinomycetes; order Micrococcales; family Micrococcaceae; genus Glutamicibacter; species Glutamicibacter sp. NPDC090743. The sequence continues at coordinate 378,492 of NZ_JBIVXE010000005.1, forward strand.
TAGTTTTCAACGCGCCGCAGAACTGATATTTCTTGTCGCTTCCGGGGGCCTGTCCGCATTTGCGGGCGGGCCCCGAGGCATTAAGCCCTGTTCCCAATTTTGCTATTGAGACTCATTCTCATATAAGCTTGAACGCGTGAATCTCATCGTTCTCTCCGCACTTGATACTTCCAGCCGCGACTCCGGCCTCAGCCACCTGGGACACCACCATCCTGACGCCGTCATCTTGCGCTATGACTTCGTCGACGGCAATCGGCTGGTGCGCCACGTCTCCGGATCTGCAGCCGCAGAACATGCCGAAACCGTTCTTGGGCACCCCTGCATCGGCTGTGCGACGAAGTTCGAGATCCTGCCGACGATCCAACGCCTGGCACCGGAAGATTCCGAGGCCGCAATGATCCTGGCGTTGCCCGCCACATGGCCTAGCGGAACAGTGCTGGACATGCTCGGCACAAAGCTCGAACCATTGGAAATCCGGATCAGCAGCATCGTCTTGTCCCTGGATCCCGCCGAATTGGAAAACCAGATGTGGGACCGGCACACCCTCTGGGAATCGGGATTCAACGCCATGGAACGCGATGCGAGGACGTCGGGAGAGTTCTTCTTCACCGAATTGATGCAGGCAGATACCCTCATTCCGGTCGAAGGCCTGGAAACCCAACTGCTCGAAAGTGCCACCGGTCCACGACGCGCTGGCGGCGCCGACTATGAAGCCGGCCTCGAATTAGCTCGGCAGATGGCACCGCATGCGCATATCTGCGTGCACGAAGAAGGACTCGGCTCCTTCCACCCCAGAGCAGCGCGCCAACGCACCAGCGCCGGGCACCTGCCGCGAACAGCAACCAATGCCCGCACTGCGCCGATCCACCTGCATGCCGAACGTCCGCTTCATCCCGAGCGCTTCCGCAAAGCCCTGCCGTCCCTGGCTGAATCCTGCACCTGCATCCGCGGAATCCTCTGGGTGGCTAGTGCCCTCAGCGAGCGCGTCGCCATCGGCGGAGCCGGCCCGCGCATCTGGATGGAAAACACCGGCGCGTGGAATTCGAATATCGCCGTCTCGGAATTGCTGCTCTACGGATCCGAACACGAAGCTTCGCAGATCGAGACGGTCTTCGAGCAATGCCAGGTCACCGAAGAAGAACTCAAGGACCTGTTCAGCTCCGCACATCATGAAGGAGGTGAATGGCATGAAAGTTAGGAATTCCATCCGCGCATTGAAGAAGGCGCCCGGCTCCCAGGTGGTCATACGACGAGGTCGCGTCTTCGTGATCAACAAGCAAAATCCGCGCATGAAAGCGCGGCAAGGCTGAAGCACGGAAATTGCCGGCGTCCACTTCGGTGGATGCCGGCAATGCGGCAGCCAGCCCGAGCCCCGGGCCTGATCGTGAAATAAAGTTAACAAACCGGACATGGCATCCGCCAGCGCGCTTTGTGACACAGTTCTCCCCTTGCCATATGATGGCACTCACATAAGGGGATCGGCTTCTCGCCTGAAACTCTTCATCATCAGTCACTCGCACATAAGGATATTGAGTCCATGGACGCTTTGGGCGATCTCTTCGGGGACATCTCCTCCGTCATTTGGGGACCGTTTGTCCTCATCCCGCTACTTTTGGGTACTGGCCTGTACCTGACCATCCGCTTGGGTGGCCTGCAATTCTTCAAGCTCGCTGCCGCATTGCGCCTGGGCCTGCTCAAGCGCAAGGATGCCGAGGCAGAAGGCGACATCTCGCAATTCCAGGCACTGACCACAGCGCTGGCGGCCACTGTCGGAACCGGTAACATCGTCGGTGTCGCAACCGCCATCGGCATCGGCGGCCCAGGTGCCCTGTTCTGGATGTGGGTCACCGGCCTACTGGGCATGGCATCGAAGTACACCGAGGCCTATCTCGGCGTGCGTTACCGCGGCACCGACGCCGCAGGCGAAAAGTCCGGCGGTCCGCAGTACTACCTGGAACGCGGCATCAAGGGTCCGCTGGGCAAGTTCCTGGCCCTGTTCTTCGCCATCGCCGCCACCCTGGCCTGCTTCGGCATCGGCAACATGACCCAGGGCAACTCCATCGCCCTAAACTTGGAGAATTCGTTCCACGTCACCCCATGGGTTACCGGTGTCGTGCTGACCGTGCTGTCGATCGCTGTCCTGGTCGGCGGCATCAAGTCCATCGGCCGTGTCACCGCTGGATTCGTTCCGGTCATGATCGTCTTCTACGTGGCCGCATCGATCTACATCCTGATCGCTAACGTCGGCGGCATTCCTGCAGCTTTCGGCGAGATCTTCACCGACGCCTTCACCGGCACTTCCGCTGTTGGCGGCTTCGTCGGCTCGGCCATCATCATCGCTGTCCAGTACGGTGTTGCCCGCGGCATCTTCTCCAACGAATCCGGCATGGGTTCGGCTGCTATCGCTGCCGCGTCGGCACAGACCACCCACCCGGTTCGCCAGGGCCTGGTCTCCATGACCCAGACCTTCATCGACACCATCATCGTTGTTACCTGCACCGGCCTGGTCATCATCACCACCGGCACCTGGAAGGTGATCGATGAATCCACCGGCGAGCAGATCTCCGCTGCGTTGATGACCGGCCAGGCATTCACCCACGGCCTGCCTGGTGAATGGGGCCACTGGATCGTGACCATCGGACTGGTCATGTTCGCCTTCTCCACTATCTTGGGCTGGAGCTACTACGGCGAGCGCAACATCGAGCGCCTCTTCGGCCGCAAGCTCGTGATGCCATTCCGCATCGTCTTCTCGCTGGTCGTCTACGTAGGCTGCACCACCGAGCTGACCGCCGTTTGGAACTTCTCGGACATGATGAACGGCCTGATGGCGCTGCCGAACCTGATCGGCCTACTGATCCTCTCGGGCATGGTGGCTCGCGAAACCCACTGGTACCTCAAGCATGACCCGAAGCTGGAAGCCAACAAGGCGCAGATCGAGGACTTCATGAATGATCGTCCGGGTTGGGCTGAATGGAAGGCTGGCGACGTCGTCGGTTCCTCTCGCAACCGCGGTGCCCACGAGGCATAGGCTCCGCAAGCTAAAAGAACCCGTTCAGCATCTGATTGATTCCAGATGCTGAACGGGTTCTTTGCTGTTGGAAGACAGCTAAAGACTTAGGCGTTCCACAGGCCGTAGGAGTCGGCCAGGTCGGCGATCTTCTGGGCACGGGCCAGACGCGGCAGGTATGAGCCATCGCCCACCGAAGCGCCGGCGGCGTGCGCTTCGAGCAGTTCCATGGCCCAAGACAGCTCGTCTTCGCTGGGTGCCAACGCGGCGTTAATGCCATCTACGTGATCGGTGGACAACGACAGCTTGCCGGTCATGCCCATGGAGGCGGTGATGCGGGTTTCTTCGGTCACCTTGGCGGCATCGGCACCTGCCGGTGGAGGTCCGTCGATAGCGCCAGGCAGCTTGCCTACACGCGAAGCGATCACGAGCCGGCCGCGTGCGTAGGCCAGTGCCATCGGGTCGTCGGAGACGCCCGTGTCCTTGCGGAAGTCGTTGATGCCGAACGCCAGGCGGAAGGTACCCGGGGCCGAAGCGATCTGCGTGGCGTTCTCGATACCCAAAGCGGTTTCGATCAAGGCCAGGACCGGAGTGCCCGCGCGCAGCCTCATCGCGCTGTAGGTAACCTGTTCAGGCTGCTCGGTCATGGCCAGCATGATTCCACGCAGGCCGGGAGTTCCCGACAGCGCGGCAAGGTCATCGGCCCAGAAATCAGTGTCAATGCCGTTGACGCGCACCCACGCAGTCATGCCATTGGACAGTGCGCGCACTACGTTATCGCGAGCCTGGATCTTCTGGTCGTCAGGAACGGCAGCTTCCATATCAAAAATCACCGAGTCCGCTTCACAAGCCAGTGAAGGAGCGAAAGTTTCCTCCTTGGCCGCATTGACCAAGAGCCAGGAACGGGACAATTTTGCAGGAAGAGCCGCAGCTCGACGATTTCGGAATGCCATACGTCCTACACTACTCACTTGGCCCTCCAAGCTTCCACTGGCCATGTACAGTATTTGCTTCAAGTGAACCAAAAGGCGCGGAATGCAGCGCTGGAGCAGTCCTGTTACGCATTGCCAAGATGGGCCGGGTCATCTTCTGCGCGGTAGAGCTGAACATGGATGCAGTGTTGCCCGTGGTGCTTCCCGGCTCCCGCGTTCCGCCATTTCCAAAGTCCGATTGCAGGTGGGACATACGGGTATTGATCTTCGGTGGTACTGATTCTCCAGATCAACCGCCTCCCGCTAATTCCATTTGCCGGAACCGGAGGATTTCCTTCGCACAATTTCCCGCGGCTTTGTTTTCGGGTAGATGCCGCCACCCTGCGGTCCAGCAGCATCCAAATGCCCCATTCAAGTGCAGTTTCTGCCCATCTGGCTACTGCGCGAAGCAGCGGGCTGCCTGCCCGAATCGAGTGGCGTATAACCAATTTCACAACTGTTAAGCTTGCTCGCAGTCCACGGTGACGGCCAAATATAGCTGGTCAATATATCTGCGATAACCTCTTCCAGCGGTCTAGTTCTTCTTCCGAGCAGGCCGTCTCCTTCGAAAAACCGAAGGGATCTGCTCATGAAAGGTGCAGCCGTGGCGAACGATTCCACGCAAGTGAAAACCGTTTCCGACGGAACGAAACTTGAGCGCGGCCTGTCCAGCAGGCACATCCAACTCATGGCGATCTCCGGAGCAGTCGGCACCGGCTTGTTCATGGGCTCCGGCAAGACCATTTCCGCTGCTGGACCGTCCGTCATCTTCGTATACATGATCATCGGTTTCATGCTCTTTTTCGTCATGCGTGCCATGGGCGAGATCCTGCTCAGCAACTTGAACTACAAGACCTTCGCAGATTTTGCCGGCGATCTCTTGGGACCTTGGGCTGCCTTCTTCACCGGCTGGACCTATTGGTTCTGCTGGGTTGTCACCGGCATTGCGGACGTAGTCGCGATTGCCCAGTATGTCGCCTACTGGTGGTCCGAGATCCCGTTGTGGCTCCCCGCGCTTTGCTGCATCCTGCTATTGGTCGGGCTGAACCTGCCCACGGTCAAGGCTTTTGGCGAAACCGAGTTCTGGTTCTCCTTGGTGAAAATCGTTGCAATCCTGGCGTTGATCGTTTGCGGCCTGGCAATGATTGCCACCGGGTTCAGTTCTTCCGAGGGAGACACCGCTTCCTTCGTCCACCTGTGGGCGCACGGCGGCATGTTCCCCACTGGTTTCATGGGCTTCGTCGCAGGCTTCCAGATCGCCGTTTTCGCCTTCGTCGGCATTGAATTGGTAGGTACGGCTGCGGCTGAAACCAAGGATCCTGAAAAGAATCTCCCGAAGGCCATCAATTCCATTCCGCTGCGCGTGATCCTGTTCTACGTCGGTGCCTTGACCGTCCTGATGGCCGTCACCCCCTGGTACAAGTTCTCCGCTGATGCATCGCCATTCGTTGGCATGTTCTCGATGGCTGGCTTGGCCGCAGCTGCAGGTCTGGTCAACTTCGTCGTGCTGACGGCCGCCGCTTCAAGTGCAAATTCCGGAATCTATTCGACATCGCGCATGCTGTACGCCCTGTCGCAGGATGGAGATGCTCCGCAGAAGTTCAGCAAGCTTTCTGCCACGCAGGTGCCACGCAATGCGTTGCTATTCTCCTGCATCTTCCTTCTTGCTGCCGTCGTGCTGTTGTACGCGGGTGACTCCGTAGCCCAGGCCTTCACGTTGGTGACCACGGTGTCTGCCCTGTGCTTCATGTTCGTCTGGTCAATGATCCTTATCAGCTATTTGGCCTTCCGCAAGCGCCGCCCGCAGCTGCATGATGCCTCCAAGTTCAAGGTCCCCGGCGGCATGGGAGCCCCCTACATGGTCCTAGCTTTCTTCGTATTCGTCCTGGGGGCATTGACCACGCAGGCCGATACGCGTGCTGCGTTGCTGGCTACGCCCCTGTGGTTCCTTGTAGTTGGAATGTTCTACCTGAAGGTGCGCAAATCCGACGGCCACCAGGCCCTGCGCGCAGCACATCGGGCAAAAGTCCGCGCGGAGAACGAGGCCGCTGCAATCCATCGGCGAAGCTAGGCGCTTGGCAAAGGATGCCAAGGCCTAATTGTGCCGGGCAACTACATATTCGTAAGGGATATCCCTGCCGACGAGTAGGACTTCTAGCAACCCCAGGCTTTCTCCGTACCTCTGATAAGCCAATGGCACCTGCTTGCGGATCCCGGTACTGATCTTGGAGAAGTACAACAGTGTTCCGTCCTTCCAGCGGCCGGTGTGCCCGTGGGCGAAAACCTCATTCCATTCCAGCACGGACGCAGAAAATCCGTTGAGCATCTGAATGCTGTCATCCATGTCCAGCCCTCGAACAAGGAATTCTGGGTGCCCGATGCGACTCAGGCCAACGGTGTAGGCAAGCGATGGGCTGATCCGGTCCGACTCAACAAAAATCACTTCATGTCCGTAGTCGCGGATCCGCTGGTCGATCAGGGCTTCCAGTAGCTTGCGTGTCATGCCATTGCACATATCGCACATGGTCCAGTTCCTTTCCTCTGCCTGCTCATCTTTTGACGATGCGGCGCAGTTCCTAGTGAGCAGCCTGTTGCTGGATCACGGCGAAGTCCCTGGGTTGCATGCAATGCAGGGTTCTTATCGGGATGTCGCCAAGGATCAGACTGGTGAGGGGAAGAGTGTTCAGTTCCGCCTCTGGCTCCGAGAAAATGAGCTCGCTAAATAGCGATGTGTTGTGGGTACCTTCGGAAAAGACTTGTCCATGCTCGACGACTTGTGATGCCAGATGCGTGAGAAGCCCAAAAACATCATCTTCGCCTCCACCGATACTGACGATTTCAGGATGCCCTCGTTTCGCCAATCCCAGCGTGTACCCCAGGACCCGTTGCTGCCTTGCCATAGTGCTGAGCACTACGGCATACCCCTTCTCTGATATTTCGCGCAGTGCAACAACGCCAAGTAGCTGCATTTCGGGCAACGAGCTGCGGACACTGAGATGGACGCCTTCAGGATTACGCATCGCATTCCTCCTTGGTTGATCTGATGCCAGCAAGTGTGGCGCGAATTCATCGCCCCGGCAGGAACTTTCTACGATTGTGGATATCCCAAGACAACGGCCTCAGAACAGCCCGGCGCATGAAAAAAGCACTGCCCGCAACGAGTCGTTGCAGGCAGTGCTTTTTCGCCAGCTTTTTCTACCTGGCCTTTTCTGCTTCCGCAGCCACAGCCGCGGCTACAGCAGGCATCACGCGGTCATCGGTTGCCGAAGGAATGATGTAATCCGCTGCCAGATCATCACCAACCAGGTTGGCAATGGCATGGGCCGCGGCGACTTTCATGCCCTCGGTGATCTTCTTGGCACCGGAGTCCAGGGCGCCGCGGAAGATGCCCGGGAAGGCCAGCACGTTATTGATCTGGTTCGGGAAGTCGCTGCGGCCAGTGGCCACCACGGCTGCATACTTCGCGGCAGCATCCGGCATGATTTCCGGGGTCGGGTTGGACAGCGCGAAGATGATGGCGTCCTTGTTCATATTCGCCACGGCAGCTTCTTCGAAGGTCGATGAGGAAAGTCCCACTACGACATCCGCGCCGTCCAGTGCCTCAGCCAGGCCACCCATGACATCTTCACGGTTGGTGCGGCTGGCCAGGTCGGCCTTGACCGGATTAAGGTCGTCTCGTTCGCGGTGGATGGTGCCACGCGAGTCGAGCACGATGACGTCATCCACGCCGGCCGAAAGCAGCAGGTTGGTGACGGCGACGCCAGCCGAACCGGCACCGGAGATGACGACCTTCAACGAGCTGATGTCGCGCTTGGTCTGGCGGGCCGCGCCGATCAGAGCTGCCAGCACCACCACCGCGGTGCCGTGCTGGTCATCGTGCATAACAGGGATATCCAGCGCCTCGATCAGGCGCTTTTCGATTTCGAAGCAGCGCGGGGCGGAGATGTCTTCCAGGTTCACGGCGCCGAAGCTCGGGCGCAGGCGAATGACGGTTTCGACGATTTCATCGACGTCGGTGGTGTCCAATACCAGCGGGATCGAATCCAGGCCGCCGAATTCCTTGAACAGGGCGCTTTTGCCTTCCATGACCGGAAGCGAGGCAGCGGCGCCGATGTTGCCCAGGCCCAGCACAGCGGTGCCGTCCGAAACCACAGCAACCAGGCGGGAGGCCCAAGTGTGGGTTGCGTGCTTGGCTGGATCATCTGCGATGGCCTGGGATACCTTGGCTACACCCGGAGTGTAGGCGATGGACAGGTCGCGCTTGGTGTTCAGCGGCATTTGCGATGAGACGGAAAGCTTGCCGCCAAGATGGGCGTCGAAAATCTCTTCGTCGGTGATGGTGGACAGGTCTTTAGTGGATTCAACAGACATTGAATAGCTCTTCTTTCAAGAAAGTTCTGATTGACGAAAACGCAGTACCCACGAAATTGGTGGCAGAGCGTAGGAACGCGCATGACCATTCATCCGACCGCAATGGAGCGTGACCCACAGGCAATTAAGGAGGGCGTCAGGCTTCCATGTACACAATTCCCAGAGGGGCTCCGCCGGGTGAGGCTGAAGGATCCGTCATGGTGTGCCGGAAGATGGCTGGTCAGTACTTTCTTTAGACCTACGTTTTCCACCATACGGGAACCGCTTGGCGCTGTACAACCCCCATTCGTCGCATCTGTGTCATAAAGGAGTTGCGACAGGCAGTCCATTTGCAGCGTCATGAGGTGCGTCCGAAGGACATCTCAGGCAAAATAAGGGCCATGGCATCACCGACTTCAGCACTGGGCAGGGTCCGCACCTTCGAGGCGTTAGATGAGAAGACCACCGCGCGGCTACGCCGCGCGCTGGACGAGTCGGATGACACGACCGTGTTCGTCAACGGCACCGCGTTGAAGTTGCCCAAAGAAGCGCACCAGGCGCTGATCGAGGTGCTTTCACGGTTTGCAGATGGCGAGTCCGTCAGCATCGGCACACCCGAGCTGCTCCTTAATACTTCCCAAGCAGCCCAAATGGCCGGGATTTCCAACAGCTACCTGCGCAAGCTGGCCGATGCGGGGATTATTCCGGTGGAATACCGTGGAACGCATCGCCGCATTCGCCCAAGCGCCATCCAGTCTTGGCTGGATTCCCGCACCGAAACCGAGAAGTGAGCCAACCAGCCGGCGAATACGCCAGCGGCCCGCAGGAAGTCGGATGATGGGATCGCCTGCTGATCAGGGTCCCGGGTTATTCCCTGTTCGCATGGATGGGCGCCTCCCGGTCTTGGGTATTTCCGGGCTTCGGCGGACTGCGTCGAATTACTGGTCCTCTTGGTCCGGCAGTGCTGGCTGGCCGGGAGCTAGCCGCGAAACCTTTCCGAGAAACTTCACGGCCGCGTCAATTCGGCGTTGGGCCAGCTGAAGATCGAGGAACGCAACGCCTCGCCTGGAGCAAAGAATCACGTGGTTGAAAACTCAGCTCTTGCCAAGCCTTGAATTTCCTGCTGGAATACCAAAGTATTCTATTTGAAAACAATTCTTGTGCCGCACCCAGCGCAGGAACCCCGCTCCCCCGCCCCGGGAGCCTTGCCGAGGAGAACCATGACCACCGCATCAGAACCGCTGACCACTTCGCACGAATCCTTGCTATCCGAGCGCGCGGCCGGAATCAAGCAGTCCGCGGTGCGCGACGTCTTCGAGCTCTCCTTGGACCCTTCCTTGGTATCCCTGGCCGGAGGCAACCCCTACCTGCAGCTGCTCCCGCTGGAAAAGGTCGGTGAAATGGCCCGGCGCATCATCGTCGAGCAGGGCCCCGAAGCATTGCAATACGGCTCCGGACTTGGCACTCCTGAACTGCGTGCACAAATTATCGATGTCATGGCAGCTGAAGGCATCACGAACGTGGGGGTCGAAGATGTGGTGGTCACCAACGGCTCCCAGTCAGCACAAGACATGGCCTGCAAGGTCTTCTGCAATCCCGGAGACACTGTGCTCTGCGAAGATCCGACCTACGTCGGGGCCCTGAATACCTTCGAGGCCTACCAGGTGTCCGCCCGCCCCGTGGGCACCGATGCAAATGGCTTGATTCCTGATGCCTTGCGTGCCCGCATCGCCGAATTGCGCGCCGCCGGCGAGCGCATCAAATTCCTCTACACCATCCCGAACTTCAACAACCCATCAGGGATCACTCTGGCGGCCGAACGCCGCCAGGAAATCGTGGACATCTGCCGCGAAGCCGGCATCCTGATCCTGGAAGACAACCCGTACGGAATGCTGCGGTACGAAGGAACTCCTGCGCCTACCCTGCGGAGCCTGGACCCGGAAAACGTCATCTACATGGGTTCCTTCTCCAAGATCTTCGCGCCCGGCCTGCGCATCGGCTGGGCCGCGGTCCCGACCCACCTTTTCCGCCGCTTCTACCTGGCCGGCGAGGCGGTAGCCCTGTGCCCACCGACCTTGAACCAGATGATCATCAGCGCCTACCTCAACGAGCATGACTGGAAGGGGCAGATCACCAAGTACAACGACCTGTACCGTTCCCGCCGCGACGCGATGCTCGAAGCATTGGCCAAGTACCTGCCGGCAGGTGTCACCCACACTCGTCCCGAAGGCGGCTTCTTCGTCTGGTTGACCTTGCCTGAAGGCATTGACACCTACGCGCTGCTGCAGCAGGGCGTGAAGGCCGGGGTCATTTTCATTCCAGGCGCGGCATTCAGCCCGAGCGGCCAAGCCGACAATAAGCTGCGCTTGGCTTTCTGCTCCGTTGACGAGAAGACCATCGACGAAGGCGTCCAGCGTCTGTCGGGTCTGCTCAAGAACGAGATCTTCAAACTCTAAGTCCGGAGGCTTGTACCGGGAGCTCATTGCCCGGTACAAATGGCCGCCCTGCATCCTTGATGGGAAGCTTGCTGTCCGCCTCCTGGCCAAGTCCGCACAGATCCAGTCGGGGCTGGATCTCCGGCTAGCCCTGCGCGATCCGGGATTCCACGGAAATCTCAAGCAGCTTCTGCTCGGTCGCTTTCAAGACACGGTGCGCAGGCCATATCGCCCGCAGCTCGCGTAACAGCGCCGGCCCATCAAACGGGATCTCGACGAGCAGCCCCTGCTCCAATTGGCTCTCTACCGCCAAATGGCTGAGCACAGCGGGTCCCATTCCGCGCGCCACGCACTGGCAAATCGTTGCGTTCGAGTTGAAGACAGCGACCGGATTCGGGCGTTCGGCATGGGCAATGTAATCCAAGAATGCCCGGGTGCCGGAGCCTTCCTCGCGTTCTATCAGCGCCGTGCTTTGCAATTCGTGAAGGCTCAGCGGTTCCTTCCGTTGTGCCCAAGCATGTGAAGGCGACGTGACCACGAGCATTTCATCGTGAAGTACCTGCCGGCTTTTCAGGCCCAGAGGAATGTGCGGGGTTTCCACGAATCCTAGTCCCAATTCCTCCTGCTGCACTGCACGAATAACATCTTGGGAATTCATGATCTTCATTCGAGGGATGACTCGTGGCAGGGCACGATGCAGTAGTCCGATCCAATTTGGCGCCAAGAATTCTGCCACCGTCATGCTGGCTCCGAATTCCAGCTCTCCCTCTCCGGTTTCAGCCAGCGCGCGCGCGCCAGCGGCGAAGGCTTCCAGGCTGGACAGGACTTCACGAGCCCACTGGACGGTCAGCACTCCCTCTGCCGTCAAGCGCGATCCGGTGGTCTTGCGTGCCACAAGCTGGTATCCCAGCCGGCGCTCCAACGTTTTCAATGCGCGGGTGGCATTTGGCTGCGCCATCCCGGCCGCACGGGCACCGGCGCTCAGGCTCCCGTGATCGGCGATGCCGACCAGCAACTCCAATGAGGAGGGTTGAATCCAGCGGGCAATGTCTTCGAGAGATGACGAGCTGCTTTCCATATCATGATCATATGTCCGCGATAGCAAGAAGTGGTATACCGCAATTCGCCATGCCGGAGAAGAATTATTTCCATGCACGACTCCACAAGTCCCGTCAAAGAATCTGCCACCTCCAAACGTGACCAGTCCGGACATCGAAAACCTGCTTCGCGTTTCGCTCCGGCTCTTCCGGGACTGCTCCTCTGCCTTGCCGCCGGCATCTTGTGCATGTTCGCCAGCCGCTACATCCATGGCCTGAGCGCCCTGCTGCTGGCTATCCTGCTCGGTGCGCTGTGGCGCAATCTTGCCCCGGTCCCGCAGGCTTTTGCCCCCGGCACGGCAATTGCCGGCAAGAAGCTGCTGCGCCTGGGCATTGTGCTGCTGGGCTTGCAGCTCTCGCTGGGCACCATCCTCGGCCTGGGCCCCGGGGTACTGCTGGTGGTGGCCCTCTCGGTTGGCATCACGTTCTTGGCCACCTTGTGGATCGGCAAGAAGCTCGGCATGGATCTGCCGCAGCGCCTGCTCATCGCCACCGGCTTCTCCATCTGCGGTGCCGCCGCGGTCGCAGGTGCGGAGAACGTCGTCAAGGCCAAGCAGGATCAGGTCGCCACCGCGATCGGGCTGGTAGTGCTCTTCGGGACATTGATGATTCCGCTCATGCCGGCGGTGGGCTTGCTGCTCGGGCTGGATGAACGCAGCATCGGCATGCTCATCGGCGCGTCCACCCATGAGGTCGCACAAGTCGTCGCCGCCGGCGGTTCGGTAGGTGCCGGCGCCTTGGCCGTGGCGGTGACCGTCAAGCTGGCCCGGGTGGTCCTGCTGGCTCCAATCATTGCCGGCGTCGGCGTCTTCATGCGGCGGCGCCAATCGGTGCAAGGCGGCAAGAACCCGCCACTGGTGCCGCTGTTCGTGCTCGGGTTCCTGGTGGCAATGCTGCTGCGCACCACCGGGCTGGCTCCCGAGGCGTGGCTTGCAGCTGCGGCCAGCGCGCAGACGCTCCTGCTTGCCGCGGCCATGTTCGCCTTGGGGCTCGGGGTCCACCTGCGCAGCATCGCAAAAACCGGCGGACGTTCATTCCTGCTGGGGTTGCTGTCCACCTTGGTGATCATCGCCGTGTCGATCGGCGGAACCCTGCTGTTCCCGCCGGCCTAGGCATGGCAGCCATGCGGGCCCGCCGCACCTATTTCGCGCTCCAGCCGCCATCCATGGTGTAGGACGCTCCGGTCACCATGCCCGCGGCATCCGCACTGAGCCAGGCCGCCAGCGAAGCGACTTCCTCTGGCTCAACCAGGCGCTTGATGGCCGATTCGGCAAGCATGATCTTCTGGATGACATCCGACTCGTCAATGCCATGCGAATTCGCTTGATCGGCAATCTGCCGCTCCACCAACGGGGTACGCACATAGCCCGGGTTGATGCAGTTGCTGGTGATCCCGTAGTCGGCACCTTCCAATGCAGTGACCTTCGACAGTCCCTCCAACCCGTGCTTGGCCGCAACGTAGGCGCTCTTGAACGCGCTGGCCCGGAGCCCGTGGATCGAAGAAATATTGATGATGCGGCCGAAGCCGCGCTCGCGCATGCCGGGCAGTGCTGCCCGGATCAACAGGAACGGCGACTCCAGCATGAGCCGATGGATCAGCCTCCAGGCTTCGGGGTCGTACTCATGGATTGGAGCCACCCTTTGCACGCCGGCGTTGTTAATCAGGATGTCGGTATCCACGCTGAGATCTTCCAACGACGCGGTATCCGAAAGATCCACAGCCCATGCTTTTCCGCCGAGCTCGCGGGCCGCTTCTTCAGCGGCCTGTTCATTGAGGTCGGCAATCGTCACAGTGGCACCGGCGTCGGCCAATGCCCGGGCACTGGCCAGGCCTATGCCGGAGGCGCCACCGGTAACCAAGGCGCGGCGCCCCTTCAGACCCTGAGGCCATGGGCCAATTTGTTCCGCCATTGCGCTCATCCTCTGCTCGGCTCCCCTGCGGCTTCCAGTTGCGATGCCCGCAGCTTCGCGCAGGTCTCTGTGATTCAAACTAGGCTCCGCCAGGAATCCGGTCAACGGCATTTGCTGTGCAGATTCCGCAGGTCAATGTGCAAGCATGCACAGCGGTTTCTGCCGGTTGCCCGTTTGCTGTGCGCTGGAAGCTAAGCTGGCTCTCGAAGGCTATTTTCACTTCCAAGAGCCAAGGACATGGTAGGCAATGACGACTTCCCCGATACCTGCGACTCCCGCAGAGGTCCCGATCCGCAAAGCGGCCAGTGTTTTGCTGCTGCGCGAGGCAGCTGGCGGGTTTGAGGTTTTCGTCCAGCATCGCGTGAACACCATGGACTTCGCAGCCGGCATGGTGGTTTATCCCGGCGGCCGAGTTGATGCCCAAGACGGCCAAGCGGTGGCGGCAGGAGAGCTGGATCCCGCCTTGCTCAGCGAGCACGCCCGGCAATGGGCGCGCACCTCGATCCTTGGGGAAGGACCAGATCGCGCGGAGCATCTGGCCGGGGAGATCCTGGCCGCAGCACGTCGTGAAGTCTTCGAGGAGACAGGGCTGCTGCTGGATCCTGGCCAACTGCGCCCCTGGGCCAATTGGGTCACCCCAGCCGGTTTCCCGCGGCGGTTCGATACGTACTTCTTTGTCGCGGCCTTGCGCCCCGGCCAGGAACCAGTCCACCAGACCACCGAAGCGGTGATCTCCACATGGATCAGCCCCCAGGAGCTCTTCGATTCCCTGGAACGCGGCGAGATTAAAATGATGCGCCCCACCCAGCGCACCTTGCGGGATGCGATGGAGCAGGGCAGCATCGAGCAGATCATTTCCATCGAGCCGGCCATCTCATCGGTTCATCCGGATCCCCGCGATTCCCTCTCGGGAAACGCTGTGCGGAATTCGGAAAAGCAGTTCAACGCCTGATTGCCGCCGGTCAGGATTCCAGCAGCGTGCGTCCGACGATGAGCGACATGATCTCGTTGGTGCCTTCCAGGATCTGGTGCACGCGCAGATCCCGGGTGATCTTCTCCATCCCGTAGTCCGCGAGGTAGCCGTAGCCGCCGTGCAGCTGGATAGCGCTGTTGGCGGCGTTGAATCCGGCGTCCGTGGCCATCTTCTTGGCCATCGCGCAGAGGCGGACGCGGTCCGGACTCTTCGCGTCCAGTGCGGCGGCGGCACGGCGCAGCAAGGAGCGGGCGGCTTCCAGCTCCATGTCCATTTCGGCCAGCTTGAAGACCAGCGCTTCCTGTCTGGTCAGCGGTCCGCCGAAGGCCTGGCGCTCCTTCAAATACAGCGCCGACTTCTCCAGCGCGCTCTGCCCGCCACCCAGCGAGCAGGCCCCGATGTTCAGGCGGCCGCCATTGAGTGCCTGCATGGCCATGGAGAATCCCTGGCCTTCCTCGCCCAGCAGGTTGGCGGCGGGAATGCGCACGCCTTCCATGATCACCTGGCGAGTGGGCTGCGCCTTCCAGCCCATCTTCTTTTCGTTCGGCCCGAAGCTCAGGCCCTCGGCATCCCCGGGAACAAGGAAGGCGCTGATGCCGCGCGAACCGGTATCAGCGGTACGGGCCATGACGATGTAGAGCGCCGAGCTTCCAGCTCCCGAGATGAATTGCTTGACGCCGCTGAGCACATACTCGTCACCGTCCTTGCGGGCACGGGTTGACAGGGCCGCCGCATCGGAGCCGACTCCGGGCTCGGTCAGGCAGTAGGAGCCCAGGTCGTCCATGGCGGTCATCGATGGCAGCCATTTGGCGCGCTGCGCGTCGTTGCCGAAGGTGTCGACCATCCACACGACCATGTTGTGGATGGAAATGTAGGCGGCCAAGGTCGGGTCGGCCTTGGCGAGTTCCTCGAAGACCAGCACCGCATCGCTGCGGCTCAGACCGGATCCGCCATGATCTTCAGAAACATAGATTCCGCCCATGCCCAGCTGTCCGGCTTCGGCCAGCACATCCACCGGGAAGTGCTGTTCCTGGTCCCACTTCAGGGCATTGGGAGCAATCCTGGTCTCGGCGAAATCATGGACCATCTCGATCAACGACTTCTGGTCTTCGCTTACTTCAAACAACACCGGCTCCTTTGCCTACACCTTGCGTCTTTGACCTCAGTCTATGTGACGCAAGATACAATGAGGACCAATAGGATGAGTTCCGAAGCATTCATTTCGAAAGAGTTGGGCTAAGCGCATGCAAATCCGGACAAGCACCGCCGGGGATTGGCCTGGGATCTTCGGCTTCTACCGCAAAATCATGGATGAGGGACAGACCTACGCCTTCCCCCAAGGCCAAACCCTTGAAGAAGCCCGCCCCTGGTGGATGGAGACGCTACCAGGGCAAACGGTCGTTGCCGTGGCAGATGGCAGGATCATCGGCTCGGCCAAGATGGGGCCAAACAAGCCCGGACGGGGAGCCCACATAGCCACCGCGTCCTTCCTGGTCGATCCGGAACGCCGCAATCGCGGCGTGGGACGAGCACTGGGCGAATACGTGATCGACTGGGCCCGGCAGGAAAATTATCACGGTATCCAGTTCAATGCGGTCGTCGAGACCAATGAGGCTGCAGTGCGTCTATGGCAATCGCTGGGCTTCAAGATCCTGGGCACCATTCCGGGCGCCTTCAACCATCCGACCAAGGGGCTGGTGGGCCAGCACTTCATGTTCCTGCCGCTGCGTCCTGCTGCTCCACCTGGCCATTAGCCGCGCGCGTCGAACCGCTCACGGGCAGCGAGCACTTTGGGCACATGCTCCTCGGACCACAGGCGCAGGATTTCCATGGGTTCCAGGATCCCGCGTCCCAAATCAGTCAGCTCGTAGTCGACCCGCACCGGCACCTGGGCATATACGGTGCGCTGCACCAGCCCGTCGCGCTCCAGGTTGCGCAGGGTATTGGTGAGCACTTTAGGGGTGACCGCGCCGATGCGCTGGCGTAATGCGGAGAAACGTTGCGGGCCGCCAGCCAGGGACAAGAGGACCAGCGGCGTCCATTTATCGCCTAGGCGCTGCATGATTTCACGTGAAGGGCATTGCTGCACGAACACGTCAAAAGAGCCATGGCTATCCATGAGGAAACCTAGTTTCGTTGTAGTGGGCGGTATCTAAAAGATACCATTGTGCCGGACCCAATTTCCCAAGGAAAGAGAACACCATGAAGATTGCAGTTTACGGAGCTACCGGCATGGTCGGCTCGGAAGTCGTTGCCGAAGCCATTTCACGCGGCCATGAGGTCACCTCGGTCTCCCGTTCGGGCAAGGAAATCGACGGAACCACCACCGTGGCCGCCGAGCTGGGCGACGGGGCAACCTACCGCGATCTGGGAAAGAACAACGACGTGCTCGTCATTGCCGTACCGCCATCGCGCACCGGTGGCGACCACCAGGAATACCTGGATGCCTTCGAACAGATCACCGAAACCCTGGTCCCAGCCCGCCTGCTGGTTGTCGGCGGCGCCGGCGCTACCGAGGTAGACGGCGTCCGCCTGGTCGACACCCCGGGTTTCCCGGAGGAATACAAGGCCGAGGCCACCACCTGCGCCGAGGTCTACGACATGTTCACTTCGGTTTCCGGCATCACCTGGACCGTCGCGGCTCCAGCCCCGGTGATCATGCCTGCACGCCGCACCGGCAGCTACACCCTGGGCACCGATTCGCCAGCGGGCGACTTCGTTTCCTCCCAGGACTTCGCCGTGGCGATCCTCGATGAAATCGAAACCCCGGTCCACCAGAACCGCCGCATGACCGTGGCCAGCGAAAAGTAGATCACCTCGCGCAGTGCCGCTAGCCAGGTTTCGTCGGATCGGAGCGATTCGCTCCGATCTGACGAATGCGTTCCAGATGGCTAGAGTTGGTTTGGTCATCACCACTAGTTCATCGAGGTAAGCCCTTCCCCATGCAACGAAACTCGCGCGCGTCCAAGATCCTTGGCTGCGCTATCGCGCTCCCGCTCCTTGGATCCCTTCTAGCCAGCTGCTCGGCAGGGGCAGGACCCGATGCCCCCGCAGAGGAGGCGAAGCCGGTTGCCGGCGGCACCCTGGTCTATGCTTCGGGCGACGCCGAGCCGGCCTGCCTGGATCCGCATGTGGGCGGCAACTACCCGCAAGCCCTGGTGGCAAGCCAGTACCTCGAATCCCTGTTCACCAAGGATGCCGACGGGAAGATCATCCCGTGGCTGGCCGAAAGCACCGAAGTTTCCGATGACGGGCTGACCCGCACCATCACCCTGCGCGATGGGATTTCCTTCACCGACGGCACGAAGCTCACCGCCAAAGCCATCGAAGCCAACATCGAGCACCTGAAGGATCCGAATACCGCGTCCTCCACCGGCTACCTGGCCGTGGGCAAGGTCGTGGATATCGAGATCGCCGATGAGCTCACCGCCAAGCTGACGCTCTCCGCCCCGGATAACGCGCTGCTCGAATCGCTGTCCATGCCATGGACCGCCATCGAATCCCCCAAGGCGCTGGAACGCGACCAG
Organism: Glutamicibacter sp. NPDC090743; assembly: GCF_044769125.1. Classification (NCBI taxonomy): domain Bacteria; kingdom Bacillati; phylum Actinomycetota; class Actinomycetes; order Micrococcales; family Micrococcaceae; genus Glutamicibacter; species Glutamicibacter sp. NPDC090743. The sequence continues at coordinate 396,763 of NZ_JBIVXE010000005.1, forward strand.
GCGACCAACTGCGCCTCACCGGTAGGCACCGGCCCGTTCAAGGTCGAGTCCTGGGAGCACCAGAAGGCCGTGAACCTGGTCCGCAACGAAGACTATGTGCTGCCGGTCCAGGACGCGGAGCGCTCCGATTCCAAGGCCTACCTGGAGGCCATCACCTGGCGCTTCATCCCTGAGGCCGCCACCCGCTATGCAGCCCTGGTCTCGGGCGAAGTCGACGTCATCGACAACGCGCAGCCGGACACCATCGCCACGGCAAAGCAGGACGGCTCGCTGGGCCATCTGGACGCTCCGCGCCCGGGTGCTTCCAACCGCCTGGAGCTGAACAGCTCCAAGGCTCCATTCGATGACCAGCGCGTTCGCGAGGCGTTCGTCCGCTCCGTGGATGCCAGCGCCGGCGTCAAGGCCCTCTATTTCGGCACCACCGAGCGCAGCTACTCGCTGCTGTCGTCAGCCGAGCCGCTGGGCTACTCCGATGAATCGCTGTTCGGCACCGATGCGGCCAAGGCCAACGCGCTGCTCGATGAAGCAGGCTGGAGCGAACGCGACGCCGAGGGCTACCGCGTGAAGGACGGCAAGCGCCTGTCGCTGGACTTCCCGGTCTCCACCAACCAGTCGGTTCCTGCCGAGCAGTCCCTGTTCGAGCAGTTCCAGGCCCAGGCCAAGGCCGTGGGCTTCGAGGTGAAGATCCAGCTGCTGGACCTGTCCAGCTGGTACGGCGCCCTGGCCAAGCACGATTACAACCTGGTCTCGGCTCCCTACACCAAGGTCGGCCCGTCGGTGCTGCGCATCCTGTACCACTCCGACTCGACCGTCCCGGCGCCATCGGGCTACTTCGCCAACAACGCGCAGGTGAAGAACGAGAAGCTCGATGGGATCCTGGCCCAGGCCGAAGAGGCCAACGATGAAGCCCAGCGCGCTGCGCTGTACGAGCAGGCCCAGAAGCTGGTCCTGGAGGGCTACTACGTGCTGCCGCTCTACGACCAGCAGAACCACTTCCTCTACGGCAAGAACGTGCACGGCATCGGCGCCACCACCGCGGTGTCCTCGCCGGTCTACTACGACACCTTCATCACCAAGTAGCACCCCATGGGCACGATTGCTTGGGCCGGGCGCAAGATCGGCGGCGCGCTGGTGGTGCTATGGCTGGTGGCCACCGCCATCTTCATCGCCATCCGGCTGATCCCCGGCGACCCGGCCGAAGCAATCATGGGCGGCCCCGGTTCCCAGGCCTCGGCCGAAGCGCTGGCCGCGGCCCGCGCCGAGTACGGACTGGACCTGCCGCTCATCTCCCAGTACCTGATGTACCTGGGCAAGCTGGCCACCTTGGACTTCGGCACCTCCTATTCGCTCAAGCAGCCGGTCGCCGGCATCATGGGCGATCTCCTGCCCAATACCCTCTGGCTTGCTCTGCTGGCCCTGGCGGCCGCCTGGGTGCTGGCCTTGGGCTTCGCGGCATCGGCCATGCGGGCCAACCGCTTTGGCGCCTGGCTGGGAAATATCGTGGAGATCATTGCCGCCGCCGTGCCGCACTTCTGGCTCGGCGCGGTGCTGATCATGCTCTTCTCCTCGATGCTCGGCTGGCTGCCGGCCGTGGATAACGGCACCGCCCAGGGTTTGGTACTTCCCGTGCTGACCTTGGCATTGCCGCTGGCCGGGTTCCTCACACAGCTGATGCGCGATTCGCTGAGTGCAGCCCTGGGCAGCCAGTTCGCGCTGGCCGCGCGTGCCCGTGGCGAAAGCCGGCTGGCGGTCTTCTGGCGCCATGGCTTGCGCCATGCCGCCTTGCCTGCTCTGGGCCTGACCGGCTGGGCTTTCTCCTCGCTGCTTTCCGGCGCGGTGGTGGTCGAGGCGATCTTCGCCCGTCCGGGCCTGGGCCGCTCACTGCTCTCTGCGGTGCTGGCCCGCGACATCCCCATGGTCACCGGCATCGCATTGTTCTCCGCACTGGTGTACATCGTGGCCATGGCGATTACCGAGGGCATCGAACGCGCCATTGATCCGGCGGGGGCCAGCTCATGAGCCGCGCCGCGAAGATCCTCTCGGTTTCCTTTATTACCCTGTGGGCGCTCATCGCGCTGGCCCCTTCGGTGCTGGCTCCGGGCGACCCATTGGCCATCAACCCGGCCGAGGCATTCAGCAAACCCGGCGCCGCGCATTTCTTCGGCACCGACGAATCGGGCCGCGACATCTATACCCGTGTCATCCATGGTGCCCGCGACTCGCTGGCTATCGGCCTGGCGGCCACGGGATTGGGCATGGGATTGGCCATCGTCTTGGGCACAGCTGCGGCATTGTCCCCGCGCTGGCTCGACGAGATCATCCTGCGCGTGCTCGAAGCGCTCTACGCGATTCCATCCTTGCTGATGGCACTGCTGATCATTGCCTTCACCGGACCCGGTGTCGGGCCGGCCATCGTCGCGGTGGGCCTGTCCACCGCACCGGGATATGCCCGGCTGGTGCGCAGCCAGATCCGCACGCTGAAGAGTTCGGAAATGCTGGAGGCAGCCACCGTGCTGGGCCGCGGCTCGTGGCTGTTGGTCCGCAACCATTTGGTTCCCAACGCCCTCAAGCCCCTGCTGGCGCTGGCGACCTTGGGGATCGGCCAAGCCGTGATCTGGGCTGCTGCCCTGTCCTTCCTGGGCTTGGGCACTCCCCCGCCAGCTCCCGAATGGGGTGCCATGCTTTCGGCCGGGCGCACCTACCTGCACTTCGCGTGGTGGATGAGCTTGTTCCCCGGCTTGGCGATAGTTGTCGTGGCCGCAGGCGCCACGCTGATTGGCCGCGCGCTGGGCGGAAGGGCAAGGACAGCATGAACGAGCAAGCACTGATTACGGTCAAGGACCTTTCGGTCCATTTCGGTTCCACCGTGGCGGTGAAGAACATTTCCTTCACCGTAAAGGCCGGACGTTGCCTCGCATTGGTCGGCGAATCCGGGTCGGGCAAATCCGTGACCGCCCGCAGCCTGCTTGGCCTCTCCGGCGGCACCGTCAGCGCCGCCGAGCTCGCTGTCTGCGGGCAGAACGCCTTGGAGCTCTCCGACCGCGGCTGGCAGCAGATCCGCGGGAATTCGGTGTCCATGATCTTGCAGGATGCGCTGATGGCGCTCGATCCGCTGCGCCCGGTGGGCCGGGAAATCGGTGATGCGCTCAAGGCGCACGGCAAGATGTCGAAATCCGAGCGCCAGCAGCGAGTGCTCCAGGTGCTGGAATCCGTGCGCATGCCCGAGCCCGGGCGCCGTGCCAAGCAGCGTTCCACCGAGCTCTCTGGCGGCATGCGCCAGCGTGCCCTGATTGCCCAGGCCCTGGCCGGCAACCCGCAGGTAGTCATCGCCGATGAGGCAACCACCGCCTTGGACTCGGCGCTGACAGCACTGGTCCTTTCGCAGCTGCGCGAGCTCAAGGAGCAGGGCCGCGGCGTGCTGATGATCAGCCACGATCTGGCCCAGGTAGCGCATTTGGCCGACGACATTGCGGTGATGCGCAACGGTGCAATCGTTGAGGCCGGCAGCACCGGGCAGATCCTGGGCGACCCGCAGCACGAGTACACCCGCCAATTGCTGCGGGCCGTGCCTTCGGGGATACCGCGCTTCGCCCCGTTGTCGGCAGCCAGCAAGCCGTTGACGGCACCACCGCCAGAAGCACCCGCCACTACTGCCCCCGCGTTATCAGCCACGCAGCTGTCCAAAACGTTCGGCAAGCACCAGGCCGTGGATGCGATCAGTTTCGAACTGCCCCGGGGCAAGACCCTGGGCGTTGTCGGCGAATCCGGGTCCGGGAAGACCACCACCGCGCGCATGGTGCTGGGCTTGCAGAAGCCTGATGCAGGCAATGTCCAGCTGCTCGGCGAGCACTTTGCCCCGGCCCTCGAATCCCAGCGCCGAAAGCTGCGCGAACAAATGGGCGCGATCTACCAGAACCCGTTGGGGTCTTTCGATCCGCGCTATTCGGTGGGGCAGCTGCTGGCCGATGCGCTGAGCCGCGGCAAGTCCAAGCGCGCCGCTGAGTACCGCAAGCCGGCGGCTGAACTGCTCGAACAAGTCGAGCTGTCCACCGAATTGCTGGGCCGCAACCCGCGCGAGCTTTCCGGCGGGCAGCGCCAGCGCCTGGCAATTGCCCGCGCGCTAGCGCCCAAGCCGCAGGTGCTGGTCCTTGACGAGCCGGTCTCGGCCTTGGATGTATCAATCCAAGCCACGGTGCTGGACCTGCTGGATCGGATCCAGCTGGACACCGGAACCAGCTACTTGTTCATCAGCCATGATCTGTCGGTGATCGAGCACATGAGCGACTCCGTTGCGGTGATGCATGAAGGCAAGATCATCGAGCAGGGCTCTACGGACCAGGTCTTCGGCGCCCCGCAGCACGACTACACGAAACTGCTGCTTTCGGCGATGCCGCGGTTGCGCTAGACCAGATCCACCATCTGGTCCTTGACCTGCTTGCGCAGGATCTTGCCCAGCAGCGAGCGCGGCATCTCGTCGATCTGCACGATGCGCTTAGGCACCTTGTAGGCAGCCAGCAGCTCGCGGCAGTGAGCGCGCAGCGCGTCCTCGTTCAGCCCGCAGCCCTCTTCGAGCTGCACCGCGGCAACCACCATTTCGCCGCCGCGGGCCAACGGCTTTCCGAATACTGCGGCATCGGCCACGTCAGCGTGCTGGCGCAGGGCGATCTCGACCTCGGTCGGTGAAACGTTGAAGCCGCCGGTGATGATCAGCTCCTTTGCGCGGTCCACCACCTGGGCGAAGCCGTCCTCGTCAACGGTGACCACATCGCCCGAACGCAGCCAGCCGTCCTCGGTTTTGGCCTTGGCCGTTTCCTCCGGGTTGTTCCAATAGCCCTGGAACACCTGCGGGCCCTTGATCAGCAATTCGCCCGGTTCTCCCTGGGCCACTTCCCGGCTCGGGTCCTCCACGTCCACGACCTTCATCAGTGTCGAGGGGAAGGGCACGCCGATGGTGCCGGTGCGGCGGCTGGGGTGGAATGGGTTGCCCAAGGCCACCGGCGAGGACTCGGTCATGCCGTAGCCTTCCACCAGCAGGCCGCCGGACATCGATTCCCACAGCTCCACCACATGGTCGGGCAGGTTCATCGCCCCGGAGATGCAGTACTTGGCGCTCTTCAGCGAGACGCCGCGCTCCTTGGCCGCCAGGGCGGTGCGCTCGTAGATCGGCGGCACCGCGCAGTAAACGGTGGCCGGGGACTTCTTCCAGGCATCCAGGATCATCTGCGGATCGAACTTCGGGAAGAGCACCAGCAGGCCCTGCTTCTTCACTCCGAAGGTCAGGTACAGGGTCATGCCGAAGGCATGGAACATCGGCAGGATCGCGTAGAGGATTTCCTCGCGCTCCTGCGCCCCGAGCATCCAGGCCTCGCCCTGCAAGGCGTTGGAATAGAGGTTGAAGTGGGTGAGCATGGCACCCTTGGGGTGGCCGGTGGTCCCCGAGGTGTACTGGATGACCGCCAGGTCATCGACATCCGGATGCGGGTGGTTCGCATCCAATTGCGCACCGGAGAGCAGGTCCTTCCATGCCACGGTGCCCGAGGCGCGCGCCGTGAGCGACGCCTTGGTCTCGCGCAGCTTCTTGACCGGCAGGTTCAGCGCCAGGCGCTTGACCGCGGGGAAGGCTTCGAGCAGGTTGACCGAGACGATGGAGTCCAGCTGCACGTCCTTGGGGAACTCCTGGACGTTGGCCACGACCTTGTCCCAGGCAATCGCGATGCGCGCCTGGTGGTCCTCGAACTGGTGGCGCAGTTCGCGCGAGGTGTACAGCGGGTTGTGCTCCACCACGACGGCGCCAAGGCGCAGGATCGCGTAGAAGGCGATCACGTGCTGCGGGCAGTTGGGCAGGATCAGCGCAACGCGGTCGCCGGCACGCACGCCGAGCTTGCGCAGGCCCTCGGCGGCCTTGGCTACCTGCGCGCCCAGATCGGCGTAGCTGGTGCGGCGGCCGAAGAATTCGGTCGCCGGGCTCTCGCCGGCTTCACGCACGGAGCGCTCGAACATGCGGCTGAGCGGTTCGGTGGGCAGCTCGATTTCGGCCGGGACTCCCGGCTGGTAATTTGCCACCCATGCGGGCGCAGCACTATTTTCCATACCTCCAATCATGCCCTGTAACGAAGCGCGGCGCGATTCCAGGGCTTCCCGGGCGCAAACGACGCGCTGCAGGTGGCGGATCCGCCCGCTGGCGTCAATGCCCCGGCACCGCACAGCTGGGATTTTCCTGCGAACACCCGGAGCAGGGCAGCGATCGGCGATAGCGTGTGCGTGATTGCACGGCTACGCAACTACCGGGAGGCATCCATGCCAGCACGCCGAAGCAAACGGCTTCCCATCACGCGCCGGCGCGCGGGAACCGGCTTCTTCTACCTGGAAGGGGCACGCACGGTGAAGGACCAGCACCTGCTGGATCGGATCAGGCAATTGTCGATCCCGCCGGCATGGAAACAGGTCCAGATCGCGGCCAGTGCGCGGGCCAAGGTCCAAGCTCGCGGAATCGATGCGGCAGGACGCACCCAGATGATCTACCACCCCGATTTCCGCGAGCGGCAGGATGCCGCCAAGTTCGACCGGTTGCCGGCGTTCGGCCGCGCACTGCCCAATCTCCGCCGCCAGCTGCTGCGGGATCTGCGCCGGGGAAGAAACGACAAGGACAGGGTCGCTGCGGCCGTGGTCTTGCTGCTGGATCTGCACCTGCTGCGCATCGGCACGCACGCCTACTCGCGCGCCAACCAATCGTTCGGGGCCGCTTCGCTGCGAGCCAAGCATCTGGAGGTCCAAGGGCATTGCGCCACCCTCGAGTTTCCCGGCAAGAGCGGCCAGCAGCAGCATGTGAAAATCAGGAGCCGGCGACTGGCACGAGTACTGGTCCAATTGCGCGATCAGCCGGGCTACGAGCTTTTCCGCTACCTGGATGACGATGGGCACTCGCACTTGCTCCAGCCTGCGCAAATCAACCGGTACCTCGAGGAGCACCTGGGTAGCGGATTCACCGCCAAGGACTTCAGGACCTGGGGCGGCAGCTTGGCGGCTTTCAGGGCACTGGTCGAGGCTCCCGCCTCGGCTATGGCTGCCGATGATGCCAGGAATCTGCGCAAGCTGGCCATCGAGCAGGCCGCCGGAAAACTGGGCAATACTCCCGAAATCGCGGCCGGCTCCTATATCGATCCCCGTGTGCTGGAGCTGGCGGACGATCCGGAGAAATTGGCGGCGCTGCGCCGTTCCAAGCGGCAGCTGGGGACCAAGAACCATATGGATCCGGCTTCGCGCTGCCTGCTGCGGTTCCTCGAAAGGGCCAGCTAGGTTCAGAATCTAGAAGTTCAGTCCGCGGGCCGCTACATCCCATACCTCGCTGGTGCCGTCCTCATGCACTGCCAGCACGTTGTCGACCAGGTTCACCGCGACGCAGACATGGTTCGGGATGACGTGGAGCTGCTCGCCGTGGGCCGGCAGATCCAAGTGCTCGGGCCACAGCACGGTGGCGTGATGCTCCGATAGTGCGCTGATGCGGGCTTCAGGGCACTGGGCAATGCGTCCGTATCCGGTGGCCCAGGCCGGGCGGTCGCCTCCGAGCACCTTGCTGCCGGCGTCCAGCACGATGCGCCGGGGAATCTGCCCATCGCCTTCATGGCGGCTGATCACGGTGGACGCGACGGTCAGGGAAATATCCTCCCAGCGCACGCGCCCCAGCTCGAACTGCTGCGCATCGCCGAAGACGTACACCCCTGGACGCACCTCGGTCAGCACCGAGTTGTCGCTCAGTTCGGCGGTCGGGGTGGAGCCCCCGCTGATGCGTTTGATGGCATGCCCGGCCTCGCGCAGCAGGCACGCCGCTTCGGCCAGGGCCTTGTGCTCATCGTTGAGTGCCGCGTCGATGCCGTCCGGCGAGTAGCTGTGGCCGGGGAAGGTGAAGATCCCATGCACGCGCATGCCTGCCGCACGGGCGGCATCGGCTATTTCCACCGCGCCTTGCGGGCTGGTGCCGCTTCGGTGATGGCCGCTGTCGATCTCGATGACGAGCTTGATCTTGGAGGCCTTCTCCCCCAGCATCCTGGCCATCTGCTGCACGGCCTGGACAGAGTCCGTGCCGATGCTCAGCTTGGCACGGCGCATCAGCTCCAGGATGCGTGCCGCCTGGGATTCATTGACCCACAATGGGTAGGCGATGAAGATCTTCGCGACCCCGTGCAGCGCAAGCGCGAGGGCTTCGCCAACGGTTGCCACGGTGAGTCCGGCGGCACCGGCGTCCATCTGGCGTTCGGCGATTTCATGCATTTTGTGCGTCTTGGCATGCGGGCGCAGTTTCAGGCCCTGGCTCGCCACCCGGTGGGCCACCCGGTCAATGTTCTGCTGGAGCTTCGCTACGTCAACGATGACCTGCGGGGTGTTGATTCCGGCCGGGATAGTGCCCAAATTTTCCGTCCTTCTGCACTTGGCTGCGTCACGGGGAATCCTGGAAATAGGCATTCCCGCCGATCTGAAAGATTACCGCAGGAAGCTTTGTACAGGGGAAGGAAAAACTAGCGTGGCAGCGTGCTTGACCGGGCCGACAGCTTGGTGGACAGCTCGTGCGCGTGGTGCAGCAGGAGATTGCCCAGCTCTTCGCGGCGGTCCGCTTCAAAGCGAGTGTGGATCCCGGTCAGGCTCAGTGCCCAGGCAGGCTGTCCCGAGTTGTCGAAAACCGCAGCACCCATGCCCCAGCTGCCCTCGACGATCAAGCCGGGGTTGACCGAATAGCCCAGCTGGCGGGTTTCGGCGACCTTTTTGCGCAGCTCTTCGCGCGAATGCGCCGGCCCATATCCTGGCTCTAGATCGGCATCGCGCAGGTAGCGCTCAATGCCCTGTTCAGGCAGGAAAGCAAGGATCGCGATTCCGGCCGAAGCGACTCCCAGCGGGAAGCGCCGTCCTTCATACAGCACGAACGAGCGGATGGGAAAGGCTCCATCCTGGCGCAGCAAGCACACGGTTTCGTCCCCTCGCCGCGCCGAGAGGAACGCACTTTCCCCGGTCGCCTCGGCCAGCGCGGCAACATGCTCGCGGGCCAATTCGCTGATGTCGTAGCGCTCGGCTGCCACCGCGCCCATGAGGTAGAGCTCGGGGCCAAGCAGCCAGCGGCCGGTGCGATGATCGTGGTCGCAGAATCCTTCGGTGGCCAACGCGCTGAGCAGGCGATGCACGGTGGGCCGGGCCAAACCGGTGCTCCGGGCCGTTTGCGTCGTGGTGATGCCCTCGGGCATTGCGGTGCTCACGGTGCGAAGCACGGCGGCCAGCCGCCCTACGACTTGGGTTCCAGCCGGGGAATTGCTCATGACCACATTATGGACGATCGGTTCCGGGCCGGATAATTCCCGCTTCATACTTTGTCGCCGTACCCTGTTGCTATCGAGCTGGTCGGCGGATAATTCAGCACATGGAAAAGACATGGCAAATCGTCATCGACTGCGCCCGCCCGCAAGCAATGGTCCGGTTCTGGGCCGAAGCCTTGCGCTACGTTCCCGAGCCCGCCCCGGACGGGCATCCCACCTGGCGCGCCTACTGGCAGTCCATGGGCGTGCCGGATGATGAATTGCCGCCCGGAACCGGTGATGAACCGGAGTCGCTGGTCGATCCGCAAGGTGGTGGGCCAAGGATTTGGTTCCAGCAGGTACCGGAGGCCAAGAGCATCAAGAATCGCCTGCATCTGGACTTGCTGGTCAGCGGCGGCCGCGGCGTTCGCTTCGAGGAACGCAGGCAAATCATCACCGACGAGGCAGAGCGCCTGGTGGCTCTGGGGGCCAAAGTCCGCACCGTTCACGACATGCCAGAGATGGGCCATTTCGCTATCTGCATGTTCGATATCGAAGGCAATGAGTTCGACATCGTCTAGCCCTCTCAGCTATGTCCATAATATGGACCGCTTGGCCATTCCTCCTCACCATCCGACCAGTTACCCGGCAATGCACCGGGTCTATTGCATGCTCACCTGCGACTACGTACGTTAGAGGATAAGCAGATCCGCGCTCCACATAGTGGACACATGGAGGAATCGATGACAACGAAGTTTCGGGATGACGCAGCCGCCGCCTTGGCTGCCGTCGTCAAGGATGGCATGACCATCGCAGTAGGCGGTTTCGGCCTCTCCGGCATCCCCAACCGCCTGATCACTGCAGTGCGGGATTCGAAGGCAACCAACCTGACCATCGTGTCAAACAACATGGGCGTAGACGGCAAAGGGCTGGGCATCCTGCTGGAAAATAAGCAGGTCTCCAAGGTCCTGGCCTCCTACGTCGGGGAGAACAAGCTGTTCGCACAGCAGTTCCTCGATGGGGATCTGGAAGTTGAATTCTGCCCGCAGGGCACCTTGGCCGAGCGCTTGCGCGCTGGCGGGGTGGGCATTCCCGCCTTCTTCACCCCCACCGGCGTGGGAACTCCGATCGCCGAAGGCAAGGAAGTCATGGAATTCAACGGCAAGCCAGCGATCCTCGAGCGTGGCATCTTTGCCGATATCGCACTGGTCAAGGCGCACCAGGCCGACGCCGAAGGCAACCTGCGCTACCGGATGACCTCGAAGAACTTCAACCCGCTGGCCGCCATGTCCGGCCGCCATACCTTCGCCGAAGCCGAGGAAATTGTCGAGGGCTATCTGGATCCGTCGCTGGTGGAGACCCCCGGCATCTTCGTGCAGACCCTGGTGCAGGCCGATGCGGTCAAGGACATTGAACAGCGCACCGTGCGCAGCCGAAAGGAGGCCTGAGCATGTGGACTCGCGATGAAATGGCGGCCATTGCCGCTAGCGAATTAACCGACGGCCAGTATGTGAATCTCGGTATTGGAATCCCCACGATGGTGGCCAACAACCTGCCGGAAGGCGTTTCGGTCAAGCTGCAAAGCGAAAACGGCCTGCTGGGCATGGGTCCCTTCCCCTATGAAGGTGAAGAAGATGCGGATCTGATCAATGCAGGCAAGCAGACCGTGACCATCCTGCCCGGCGGCAGCTTCTTCGATTCGGCGACCTCCTTCGGCATGATCCGCGGCGGCCACGTCCAGACCGCGATCCTCGGCGCCCTGCAAGTGGCCGCCAATGGCGATCTGGCCAATTGGACCATCCCGGGCAAGCTGGTCAAGGGCATGGGCGGAGCCATGGACCTGGTCGCCGGCACCCCGCGCGTGATCGTTCTGACTGATCACGTGGCCAAGGACGGGACGTCCAAGATTGTGGAGAAATGCGACTTGCCGCTCACCGGAGTCGGCGTGGTCAACCGCATCATCACCGACCGAGCAGTGTTTGATATAGAAAACTCGACCTTGACCCTGCGTGCAGTAGCCCCGGGTGAAAGCGTGGAAACCATCAAGGAAATCACGGCAGCAGAATTTGCCGTGGATATTGTGGAGGATCTGAAAGCATGACCGCAAAGATTGTGGGCTACGCCCGTACCCCATTCGTGAAATTCAACGGCGCCTTCGCCGCTGTTCCAGCCACCGAGCTCGGCGCCCATGCCGGCAAGGCCGCGCTGGAACGTGCCGGAGTTGATCCCAGCGAGGTCCAGCAGGTCATCGCCGGCCAGGTGCTGCAAGGTGGCGCCGGCCAGAACCCGGCCCGTCAATCCGCCGTGGGTGCCGGCATTGCGCTGGATGTTCCGGCCATCGCCGTGAATGCCGTATGCCTCTCAGGTGCCGAGGCCGTTGTGGCAGGAGCCCGCCTGATCAATAGCGGCGAGGCAGACGTTGTCCTGGCTATCGGCCAGGAATCCATGTCGCTGGCTCCGCATGTGCAGCGCGCCCGTGCCGGAACCAAGTACGGTGCCATTGAACTGATTGACACCCTGGAATACGACGGCCTGACCGATGCTGCCGAGAAGCGTTCGATGGGCGCTTCCACCGAGGAGCACAATGCCAAGTTGTCGATGACCCGCGAGGCCCAGGATACGGTCTCGGCCGCATCCCACCAGCGCGCTGCCGCGACCCGAGATTTCGCAGCCGGCGAGATTGCGCCATTTACCATTTCCAGCCGTCGCGGCGACACCACGATCAGCGAAGATGATGGCATCCGCGAAGCAACCACCGTGGAATCCTTGGGCAAGCTGCGTCCGGCCTTTGCCAAGGAAGGCACCATTACCGCGGGCAACTCCTCGCAGATCACCGACGGCGCAGCAGCCGTGGTGCTGGCCAGCGATGCGGCCATTGAGCGCCTGGGCCTGGAGCCGCTGGCTGAAATTCTCTCGCACGCTTTCGTTGCCGGCCCGGACCGCACCCTGCACGAGCAGCCATCCAATGCCATCAGCGCAGCCCTGGAGAAGGCCGGGGCCAAAGCCCAGGACCTGAAGGCCGTCGAAATCAATGAAGCTTTCGCCGCTGTCGCGGTGCAGTCCACCAAGGCGCTGGGTCTCGATGCCTCCATCGTGAATCCGCATGGTGGCGCGATTGCCCTGGGCCACCCGATTGGCGCTTCCGGTGCACGCATCATTGGCACGTTGGCCCGCCAGCTCCACGAGATGCCGGCCGGCTCGCTGGGTGCCATCGGCATCTGCGGTGGTGGCGGCCAGGGCACCGCAGTGGTGCTGCGTTCGCTGTAGCCGCTGTCCGATTAGCCAGTGCGGTTGGGTCTTCTGGGATCCAACCGCACCGGCTTGTCCATTTACCGGTGAAGTGAAAGGCGGAACTCGCTCCTTAAGCCGCCGCATGTTTCTTAACTGGACTTTGTTCTTCCACTTACTTGTTATGTAATTGGAAGGTCATATTCCAATTGTTCGACTTTAAGTTTCCAAGAACGCTCGGATGTGACGCCATCATCGCACCATGTGAGGACTCACCTTGGAAAATACGCAATTGCCTGATGATCCAAAGGTGCCACCGGCACCTTCGGATCCATTGCCAGCGCCGGCGGCACCGGCGAACCCGTTCCAGAATGCCGGGCAGAACCGGCAGGTCAGGAAATTCACCAACGCGGTCCTGGAACTGAAGTCCCGTGCCAGCCTGCAGCTTCTTGGATTCCAAGCCGGCGCCATTGCGGCCATTGGCATCGTCCTGGCTCTTTGCTACCTGATCCCCCTGGCCTCAATGGCCAAGGAGATCGGTGGCGGCAGCTCCGCTGAATTCAACGTGGCGTCCCAGCTCAATTCCTTCAAGGCCTTCATCATGGTCTTCGGTGCCGTCCTGGGCGGCGGGCTGAAGATCACCGGATCCGGAGGCGGATTCGGCATGTTCGGCGAGCTCAGCCTCGCATTCGCCCTCGTTTCGGTCACCTCCATCGTGGCAATCTGCGCCGCGAACTACCTGATCGTGCGCAAGCTGCGTCGTGGCGCACGCAACGGCGGTTGGAAGAGCGCTGCATTGGCCTCCGGACTGCACGCGCTGGTCCTGGCATTGGTCTTCCTGGTCATTGCGCTCTTCGGGAAGCTCAGCATCCAGGGTGGCGAATTCTTCTCCGCCGCGGTGTCCCCGCGATATGCAGGTGTCTTCTTCACGATTGCCTTGGCCGTTTTCTTCTCGCAGTTCCTTGCCACCGCACCCCAGCGCGCCAACGCCGGATCCCCATTGATTACCGGCGTCCGCGAGGCCGTGGCCCTGGCCGTTTCGACCTTGGCGGCTTTCGCCTTGGTCGGCATCATTGCCGCATTCACCCAGCGTCCAGATGACATGCCCTGGAGCTTGGGCCTGATCCTGCTCCCGCTGCTGGGAACCATCGGTTCATATGTGGCAGCGTTGGGCTTCCTCGGGGCGCTGGCTCCGAATGTCTCCGGCATGGCCAGCTTCCTGGGCGAATACACCGCCGATGCCATGCCCGAATCCGTCCTGCACATCTGGGATATCGCCGACGGCAAGGGTGCTTGGCTCCTGGTCCTGAGCGCCCTCCTGGTACTCCTGGCGGCTATCCGTATTGGCGTGCACCGTGGTCGACTGGCCACTGGTTTCAACCTGCAGCGCGCTTGGCAGCTGCCAGTGGCGGCTTTGGTCCTGTGGATGATTCTTGCCGGGCTGACCAACATCTCCCTGGGTGGCGCCATCACCGCCAACGAGATGGGCAACATGAGCGGCAGCATGTCCTATGGCATCACCTGGTACTCGGTGATCTTCCTGGCACTCGGGGCCGCAGTTGTCTCGCTGCTGGCAGAAGTCCTGCCCTTGCAGGTCTACCGCTTCGCCCCATCCCTGCTGGCAGTGATTGCCGGCAAGGACGCCGCAGCGCGATGGATTTCCGGCCAGGCACCCGCCGTTGCTCCGGCTTCGCCGGTTGCAGCCGCACCCAGCCAGGCTGCTCCAGTTGCCGCCGCAGCCCAATCCACCCCTGCCGCGGCCGCCAACGGCCAGCCGATGGCTGGTGAACCGGCTCCGGCGCTGGCCCCGGCCTCGGAAGAGTCCAAGAAGAAGGCCAAGGCCGTTGGCTTCTCGGTTCTTGCGCTGGCAGTCATTGCCGGTCTGGGCTTCGGTGCCATCGCCTACCTGAACGGGCAGCGCAAGCCCGAAGCTGAAGTTGAGAAATACCTCGCGCTGCTTGCCGAGGGCCAGGCCGGCAAGGCGACCGAGATGGTCGACCCGGGGATCGACAACGCCTCGCGCGTCCTGCTCAGCGACGATATCCTGGGCAACGCCAAGCAGCGCTTGGAACTCGTTGATGTCATCGAGGAATCCAAGGGCAAGGACTCGGCCCGTGTGCGAGCGATCTACTCCATCAACGGCGAGCGCCACGAACGCTCCTTCAATGTCGACGCGGGCGACAAGGACTTCGGCCTGCTCGATACCTGGGTGCTCAATGAAGCATTGATTGTTCCGGTGGAGATCACCTCCGATAAGAGCTCGGAAGTCACTGTCGGCAAGGCCAAGGTCAAGCTGCTTGAAAGCGAGGACTACTACGGCGAGGGAAGTTCCTTCACCGGCAGCTTCTCCGCCTACCCGGGCATCTATGATGTCTCAGCGCCTGGCAATGAATACCTGACGAGCGAAGCGCAGGAATTGCGCGTCAACCATCCTGATTCGCAGCCGGCACAGGCGGCGCTGGTTACGACCACCACCGAGAAGCTCGACGAGCTGGTTCTGGATGAGGTCAAGAAGTTCGCTACTGCCTGCGTGACCGTTCCAACCAACCTCGATGACGGTTGCCCGAGCACCTTGCAGTCCAAGGACATCGCATCGTTCTCTGTGAAGTCGCATGCTGAAAGCGTGGCCATCGAGGAATCGGGCAGTTTCTCAAGCTCCGAGATCGTCTTCAAGTACAAGCTCAATGACACGGAGTTCATTGATTACGACGAAGAAGAGCTCACCCGCAGCTTCACGGGCAGCGTGGATTGGTACGGCGAGAAGCCCCAGGTCACCGTCGAAGGCGCATCCTGGTGGTAAGCCGCTGCTTCAGCTGTTGCTAGCCCGCCGCTGACTAGAACGCAAAGCCGCGTGCCGGCCATGATCCATGGCCGGCACGCGGCTTTGCTCTTTGCTTCCTAATGCCACAGCGGTTCGCGCGAGACGTGGTTGACCAGTAGCTGCGCATCCAGCTCGACATAGGTTCCATTGGCCATGCGCGGATTGCTTTCGCCGGTGAGCGCGGCGATTACCGAGCAGATCAAGGCGCTGTGGCTCACGACCATCACGTTCTGCCCGGGATGCTGATGGCAGATCTTGAACAATGCGTTCACTGCACGCCCCACCAGATGTTCTTCGGTTTCTCCGGTGCCAACCAGCAGTTGGCGCTGTTCGTCGGCGCCATCGGCCACCAGGGTGCCTTCGAGATCGCCGAAGTCCTGCTCCATCAGTTCCTGGTTTTCGTGCAGGGCACGGATGCCCAGGCTATTGGCGAGGATCTGCGCTGTTTGGCGGGCACGGAACAACGGGGAGGAATACACTGCGTCCCAAGTGCCTTCGGGTGCCAGCTCGGTGGCCAGCTGCTGGGCTTGGCGGATGCCGGTATCGTTCAGTGGCAGGTCGCTGCGTCCATGCAGGCGTCCTGCCTTGTTCCATTCGGTCTGTCCGTGGCGGATCAGGATCAGTTTCTTTGCGCTCATCGTCTTCTTCTTTCTGGCATGCACCGAAGCAACTGGTGCCCGGTGCGAAGTAGCGTTCTTGGAGTCAGTTGCCGGTCTGCGAACTCTTGACCGGCGCTGGCAGAGGGGTGCTGGCGTGCAGCGCGGCGTACTGGCCGCTGGTTGCAGCGAACGCGTCGACCGATTTGGCTCCGACCTTGATGACGTTGAATCCCGCTGCGGGTTCGTCAACGATCTGCGTCGGGGCAAATGGATTCATGTTGTAGGACACTGCGGGAGCCATGAACACCGGGGTGCTCAACAGCTGGCTGGTGGACGCTTGATGGTAGTGGCCGCTAAGGATTGCACGGATATCGCTTCCGGCGGCGATGGCCGCCAGCTCCATCGGGTTCTCCAGCCCGCGGCCGGCGCGGGCTTCATTGGCGGCTTCCACCGGAGGATGGTGCAGCAGCAGCAGGGATCCGCGCGGCGCCGGAACCGCCAGCAGCGAGGCAAGCCAATCGAGCTGCCGCTGTTCCAGGCGTCCCCGGGCCAACTGGAATCCCCCGCTGTCCAATCCGATAATCCGTAGTCCCAGGATCTCGTGCACCGTGTCGGCTGGATGCGGACCGGTGGACAGGCGCCTGGTGTTGAAGGATTCTCCAATCGCGCCCAACGGATCATGGTTGCCCGGAACGGTGATGACCGGGCAATCCAGTTCACGCTGGGCCTGGTTGAAGATCCCTGCGGCCCGCTCATGGATGTCCGAACCGCGGTCTGCGATATCGCCGGTCACCACAATGGCATCCGGATCCAGGCAAGCGGCTGCTTCCAGCGCCTGTTCTGTTCGTTGCCACGAATCAATGGATCCGTGAAGCAGCTGCCCTTCGGGACGCAGGTGGGTGTCGCTCAATTGGATTATCGTCAGAGGTTCCATTTTTTCCTCCTTCACGGCTGCTGCATTTCATCCCATTGAACGCCGGGGTTCTGGCCAGCAGGTGAACAGGGTGTCGACGCCATATGAAGTCCTGAAGAATCGGGGTTTTGCCGATAATCGGACAAATCGGCCAATGAAGGCAGGTAAAACTGGCTGACACATGCTTTCTGGCGCATATGAACGGCGAGTAGCATCCAAAACGACTAATCTTAGAAGAGAAGATTTGAATCCACCGAGGAGCTATATCCATGACCGGCAGCAAAGTCGTCGCCTTTGGCCACTTCCAGCCAGAGCGCATCGTCCCTAACACCGAGCTGGAAAAGTTGGTGGAAACCAGCGATGAATGGATCACCCGACGTGTCGGCATCGAAGAACGCCGCTGGGGAACCGGTGTTGAAACCGTAGACTCCATGGCCATCAAGGCCGCAGAGATGGCGCTGGGCAACGCCGCTGGCATCAAGGCAGCCGATATCGACATGATCATCGTCGCCACCTGCACCGCTACGGACCGTTCGCCGAACATGGCCGCACGCGTAGCTAACGCCCTGGGCATGGACCAAGGACCGGCAGCGGTGGACGTGAACGTGGCTTGCGCAGGCTTTGCCCACGCAGTTGGCCTGGCCCAGGGCGCCATTGCCGCTGGCTCGGCGACGAATGCCCTGGTTATCGGCTCGGAGATGCTCACCGACTACACCGACTTCACCGATCGCACCACCTGCGTGCTGACCGCGGACGGCGCTGGCGCCTTCGTGATCACCGCATCGGAGGACAACGGCATCTCGCCGGTGGTCTGGGGTTCGGTTCCGTCCCTGTCCGATGCAGTGCGCATCGAAGAAGAAAACAACATGAAGTTTGCGCAGAACGGCCAGAGCGTTTACCGCTGGACCGTCACGCAGCTGCCGAAGATCGCTTCGAAAATCATCGACCGTGCCGGCATGAAGCCTGAGGAGCTGGACGCCATTGTCCTGCACCAGGCCAACCTGCGCATCATCGAGCCATTGGCAGAGAAGATCGGCGCACCGAACGCGCGCGTGGCCACCGATGTGGTGTACTCGGGCAACACTTCGGCCGCTTCGGTTCCGCTGGCTCTTTCCAAGTTGATGGCTTCGGATGAGCCATTGCCTTCGGGTTCCAAGGCGTTGCTCTTCGCCTTCGGTGGCGGCCTGGCTTACGCCGGCCAGATCATCACGATCCCTTAAGTATTTTCGCCATGAGTGGGCGCTACGGCATTTTGCCGTGGCGCCCACTAGTGCTTTAACGGCGCCTTCCGCATCAGCCTAAAAAGCTGCTCCGAATCCCTTGCAACAACGCGTTAGTGACTGCTAACGTATTTTTCATGCTTGATCTACTGGAAGTCGCTTCCGAGCCAACGCGCAGGCGCTTGATTCAGTTGCTGGGTTCCGGGGAACGCACGGTGACGGAACTGGCCGCGAACTTCGCCGTCAGCCGCTCCGCCATCTCGCAACACCTGCTGCTGTTGATTGACGTAGGACTGCTGCAAGCCCGCAAGGATGGCCGCAGCCGCTACTACTCGCTGGACCCTGCAGGCATCACGAAGCTCAAGGCCCTCCTTGACTCGTTCTGGAATACCGAACTCGACCTGCTCGTTGCCGAGGCCGCCGAATTGGCGTCGTTCAATGGGCCACCGCACCAGCCACCAGGAGAAAAGCCATGAGCTATGAACGAACAGTCATCCTCCCCGTTGACGCCGACACCGCCTTTGCACTGGTCACCAACCCGGAGCGCCTTCGCCGCTGGCAAACCGTTGCCAACCGCGTCGACCTGCAGACCGGCGGCAGCTACCGCTTCACCATGGGTCCGGGCCACCAGGCTTCGGGCACTTTCACCGAAATCGAGCCCGGCAGGCGCCTGGTCTTCACCATGGGCTGGGAAGGTTCGGATGCCGTTCCGCCCGGCGATTCGACGGTTTTCATCACCTTGGAACCGCTGGATCAGGGCACGGCCCTGACCTTGCGCCATGAGGGGCTGGACGCCGAGCAGTCCTCGGGCCACGCCGAGGGATGGAACCACTTCCTGGACCGCCTGAAGGAGTTTGCTGAAACCGGCGAAGCAGCCATCGACGAGTGGAACGCCGTTCCCGAGCCGCAGAACCCGATCGTTTCCGCCGAGGGCTCCGTGGCAGCCCTGCAGTTCATCCTGAACAACATCTGCGCAGCGGACCTGGCCAAAGCCACTCCCTGCTCCGAGTTCTCCGTGGGCGAGCTGCTGGATCACCTTGCGGGTTCGGTCTCGATGATCGGCGGTGCCCTGGGCGCTGCGGTATCCGATGACCCGGCCCTGGCGCCGGAAGCACGCATCGCCAACCTGGTGCAGCCGACCCTGGAGGCTTTTGCCGCTCGCGGCGTTGCCGGCGAGATTGATCTCGGATTCGCTGTCATGCCGGCTTCAGTGGTTGCCGGGATCCTGAATCTGGAACTGATGGTTCACGGGTGGGACTTCGCCCAGGCGACCGGCCAGGAGTTCGCGATCCATCCTGGCCACGCGGAATACGTACTGGGCTTGGCACGCAAGACTGTGGGACCGGCTCAGCGCATCTCCGGTTCCTTCGCGGAAGAAACCATGGTCGCCGAATCCGCCAGCAGCCTGGATCGCCTGATTGCGTTCACCGGCCGCGTTCCCGCAGGAGCCTGAGGACCTCCCATGGTTGATGTCTCCACGAGCATCGCTATCGACCGGCCACGTTCGGTGGTGGCCGGCTACGCGATGAACCCGCTGAACGCTCCCGCGTGGTACCGGAATATCCACTCGGTGCGCCGGCTGGATCCCCATGGCTTCGGCCTCGGATCATGCACCGCCTTCGAAGCTAGGTTCCTTGGACGGAAGCTTTCCTACACCTACGAAGTCACCAGGTTCGCGGAGAACGAGGAACTGGTCATGGCCACCGCGCAGGGCCCGTTTCCCATGCGCACCACCTATCGCTTCGAAGCGATAGGGCCAACGGCGACCCGGGTCCACCTGCGCAATGACGGCGAGCCAACTGGCTTCGGCAAACTGGCCGGCCCGCTGAGGGAAATGATGATGCGGCGAGCCAATATGGCTGATCTCCGGGCGCTGAAAAGCATCCTGGAGAAAGACTGAGGACCAGCGGCGAACACCGCGGATACCTTGCCTCCGGCATCGCGTCCGCGGTGTTCGCGCGTCACTGACCTGAGCATTCCCAATTGCTCCAGTTCCCGACTTGACGTTAAGTGGATCACACCCCAGACTGGTACACGTGAACCTGTCTGACAGCTGGACACCCGGACAGCAACCGATCGAACGACGATCCGCTGCCGAAGGCGTCTTCCATGCACTCCGCCTAGCCATTGAAGCCCAGGAAATCGCCATCGGCGCGAAACTGGGATCCGAAGCTGCCCTCGCGGCCGACTACGGCGTGAGCCGCTCGGTCATCCGCGAAGCGCTGCGCTCCTGCGCGGCCCTGGGCCTGACCCGCACCGAAACCGGGCGCGGCACCTTCGTGGTCTCCCACCGGCCCACCCGCGAGCTGAAACTGGGCACGTTCTCCTCCGACGACCTGCACGAAGCCCGTCCGCATATCGAGATCCCGGCTGCCACCCTCGCCGCCACCCGGCGCACCGCCGAGGACTTGGAGCGGATCAGCGGGCTGATCGAGGCGATGGAGCAGGAAGACGACCCGGCAGCCTGGGTCGAGCTGGACGCCGCCTTCCATGCCGCGATCGCCCAGGCCAGCGGCAACTCGGTGTTCTCCAAGGTCGTCGCGGACATCCGCGAGGCCATGGCCCGCCAGTCCGAGACCGTGAACCTGGTTGCCGGCCGCCGGTCGCCGTCGAACTCGGAGCACCAGGAAATCTACCAGGCCATCGCCGCCCAGGACCCGCAAGCGGCCAACAATGCGATGGCCAAGCACCTCAATGCGGTGCAGCAAGCAGTATCCACCATAGTCAGGAGCAAGAAGTGACCCCCGCCGATCCCCAGACCCTGCGCGCTTCGCTGGTCGTTGAGGCACTGCCGCAGCACGAACCGCTGGTCATCGCCACCCGCGGCGAGGCCGTGGAGTCCATCCACTACGGCTCGGCCGTGCTGCTGGATCCCGCCGGCTCCATCGCCGCCAGCCGCGGCGATGCCCAGGCCGCGTTCTACCCGCGCTCGGCGCTCAAGCCGCTGTTCGCCGTGGGCATGCTGCGCGCCGGACTGCAGCTCGACGACCAGCAGCTGGCCTTGGCCTCGGCCAGCCACTCCGGGAGCCCGCGCCACCTGCAGGTCGCCGAATCCACGCTGGCCGCCGCCGGCCTGGACCACACAGCGCTGCGCAATTCCACCGACCTGCCCTACGGCGTTGCCGAGCGCCAGGACTACCTGGCCGCTGGCGGCAAGGCCACCGCGCTCGCGCAGAACTGCTCGGGCAAGCACGCCGCACTGGCGGCCCTGTGCGAGCTCAAGGGCTGGGACACCGCCAACTACCTGCACGACGAGCGCCTCCTGCAGCTGCTGCAGGACACCGTGGAGGATCTTTCGGGCGAACAGATCTCCGGGGTGAGCACCGACGGCTGCGGCACCCCGGTCTACCGGATGACCCTGGCCGGATTGGCCCGCGCCTTCGGCAAGCTGGCCAGCGCCGCGCAAGGCACCGCCGAGGCACGCGTGGCCGCGGCAATGGCCGGCTACCCGGAACTGGTAGCCGGCGTTGGCCGCGATGTCACCGCCCTGATGCGCGCGGTGCCCGGCTCCGTGGCCAAGGACGGTTTCGAGGGCATCCAGGCCGTGGGCCTGCCCGATGGCAGCGCGCTGGCCGTGAAGATCGCCGACGGCTCGGACCGCGCCCGGATGCCGATCACCGCCAAGCTGCTCGCCGAGCACCTGGGCTCCGAGGCCGCGATCGCCCTTGAACCGCTGGCTACCAGCCCGGCCTTCGGCGGCGGTGCGCCCGTGGGCCTGCTGGCCGCACTGTAGTTTTTTCCGTTCCAACCATTTCAACGAATCCTGGAGAAGAATCCACCATGCCTGAAACCTTGCTCAGCGGCCAGACCCGCAGCGAGCATGACCTGATCGGCGACCGCGATATCCCGGCGGATGCCTACTGGGGCGTGCACACGCTGCGCGCCAAGGAGAACTTCGACATCACCGGCACCGAGCTGTCCGGCAACCCGCACCTGATCCGCGCATTGGCGCGCGTGAAGCAGGCCGCGGCGCGTGCCAACCGCGAGCTGGGGCTGCTGGACGCCCAGCGCGCGAACGCCATCGACCAGGCCTGCGAGGCCATCGCCGGCGGGGCGCTGCATGAGCAATTCATCATCGACCCGATCCAGGGCGGGGCCGGCACCAGCACGAACATGAACGCCAACGAGGTCATCGCCAACCTGGCGCTGGAAATCATGGGCCATGCCAAGGGCGAGTACTCCTTCTTGCACCCCAACGACCATGTGAACCTCTCGCAGTCCACCAACGACGCCTACCCGACCGCGGTGAACATCGCCACGCACTTCGCCACCCAGCCGCTGCTGGCAGCCATCGAGGTGCTGCAGGATTCGTGCATCGCCAAGGCCGCCGAGTTCCGCACCGTGGTGAAGATGGGCCGCACCCAGCTGCAGGACGCCGTGCCGATGACCGTGGGCCAGGAGTTCCGCGGCTGGGCCGTGACCCTGGGCGAGGACCGGGCGCGGCTGGAAGAATCGCTGTGCCTGGTCACCGAGATCAACCTCGGCGCCACCGCCATCGGCACCGGGCTGAACGCCCCGGCCGGCTATGCCGAGGCCGCCTGCCGCCACCTGCGCGAGCTGACCGGCCTCCCGCTGACCACCAGCCCGGACCTGATCGAAGCCACTTCGGATGTGGGCGCCTTCGTGCACCTCTCGGGCGTGCTCAAGCGCGTGGCGCTGAAGATCTCCAAGATCTGTAACGACCTGCGCCTGCTCTCCTCCGGTCCGCGCGCGGGCCTGAACGACCTGCAGCTGCCGGCCGTGCAGTCCGGCTCCTCGATCATGCCCGGCAAGGTCAACCCGGTGATCCCGGAAGTGGTCAGCCAGATCGCCTACCAGGTGGTGGGCCACGACTTGACCGTGACCATGGCCGCCGAGGGCGGGCAGCTGCAGCTGAACGCCTTCGAGCCGGTGATCGTGCACTCCATCGGGCTCTCCCTGAAGCACCTGGCCAACGGCTGCCTGACCCTGGCGCACAAGTGCATCGACGGGATCACCGTGGACGAGCAGGCGCTGCGCCGCGAGGTGGAGAACTCCATCGGCCTGGTCACCGCGCTGAACCCGAGGCTGGGCTACGCGGCATCCACCTCGGTGGCCCTCGAAGCGCTGCACACCGGACGCGGCGTGGCCGAGCTGGTGCTCGAACGCGGCCTGCTCTCGGCCGAAGACCTCAATGAGTTGCTCTCCCCCGAGCGCCTCGCCAACCTCACCGACTAGATCCGAGGAATCATATGGATAATTCCACTCCGCACGCCACCGCGGCGCACGTCCCCGATGCCGCGCTGACGGCCGGCGACAACGATTACCACAAGGGCCTGTCCTCCCGGCAGATGCAGATGATCGCCATTGGCGGAGCGATTGGCACCGGCCTGTTCATGGGCGCCGGAGGGCGCCTCGAGGCGGCCGGCCCGGGCATCGTCATCAGCTACGCGGTCTGCGGCTTCTTCGCCTTCCTGATCCTGCGGGCGTTGGGCGAACTGGTCATGCACCGTCCGTCGACCGGCTCCTTCGTCTCCTACGCCCGCGAGTTCTACGGCGAGAAGGCGGCCTTCGCCACCGGCTGGCTGTACTGGCTGAACTGGGTGATGACCGCCATCGTGGACATCACCGCGGTCGCCCTGTACATGGGCTTCTTCGGCAAATACGTGGGGTGGATCAGCTCGGTGCCGCAGTGGCTCTGGGCGCTGGCCGCGCTGGCCGTGGTGCTCACCATGAACCTGATCTCCGTCAAGGCCTTCGGCGAGATGGAATTCTGGTTCGCGCTGATCAAGGTCGTGGCCCTGGTGGCCTTCCTGATTGTCGGCTGCTACTTCGTCATCTTCGGTACCCCGCTGGACGGGCATGAGGTCGGCTTCTCGCTGCTGGCCGATAATGGGGGGCTGCTGCCCAACGGCCTGCTGCCGGTGCTGGTGCTGATGCAGGGCGTGGTCTTCTCCTATGCTTCCATCGAGCTGATCGGCACCGCCGCGGGTGAAACGGAGAATCCGGAAAAGGTCATGCCCAAGGCGATCAACACCGTGATCATCCGCATCGCCGTATTCTACGTCGGCTCGCTGGTACTGCTCTCGCTGCTGCTGCCCTACACCGCGTACAGCGCCGGAGAATCGCCGTTCGTGACCTTCTTCGGATCCATCGGCGTGCAGGGCATGGACGTGGTGATGAACCTGGTGGTGCTCACCGCGGCGCTGTCCTCGCTGAACGCCGGGCTCTACTCCACCGGGCGCATCATGCGCTCCATGTCGTTGAACGGGTCGGCACCGAAATTCGCCGGACGGATGAACAAGGCAGGGGTGCCCTACGGCGGCATCGTGATCACCGCCGTGGTGGCAGTGCTCGGCGTGGTGCTCAACGCCGTGGTCCCGGCCAAGGCCTTCGAGATCGTGCTGAACTTCGCTGCCATCGGCATCATTGCCTCCTGGGCGATGATCGTGCTGTGCCAGATGGCCCTGATGAAGACCGCCAAGCGCGGAGAGCAGGATCGACCCAGCTTCCGGATGCCATTCGCCCCGGTTTCAGGCTGGGTAACCCTGGGCTTCCTGGCCCTGGTGCTGGTGATGATGGCCTTCGATAATCCGGTAGGCACCTGGACGGTTGCCTCGCTGGTGATCATCATCCCTCTGATCATCGGCGGCTGGTACCTGTGCCGCGGACGGATCAACGAGATCGCCGAGGCACGGCTGCGCAACGAGCAGCCGGCCAACCAGCCGTAGCAGGATCGCAGAACCGGCCCGGATGCAGCATCGCGCTGTGTCCGGGCCGGTTTTCTGCGTTCCGAGCCTGGCTAGCCGGTGATCTTGGCCTTGAGCAGCACCTGCGCCAGATGCATGCCGCGGACCTCCGTGCCCTCGGCGATCTGCGTGCGGCAGGAGAATCCGTCGGCGAGCACCACATCGTCCTGCGCACGATTGCGGATGGCCGGGAAGAGCTCGCGTTCGCCCAGCGAGCGGGATAGTTCTGCATGTCCGGGTTCGAATCCCCAGTTGCCGGCCAAGCCGCAGCAGCCGGTTTCGATTTCACGCTCGTCAATGCCGATGCTGCGCAGCACGGCCGAGGATGAGCCATGGTCACCCTGCGAACGCTCATGGCAATGGACTTGCGACACCGCGCCGACGTTCAGCTGTTCGAAGGGCCAGCTGGCGCTGGGCTTGCCATCGGCCGGAACATGCTTGGCGATCAGATCCGCGAACGGCACGACGGCCGCCGACAGCGCCGCCGCGCGAGGATCCTCGGGAACCAGCTCGGTGATTTCGTGGCCGAGCATCACCGTGCAGGACGGTTCCAGGCCGATTACCGGGTAGCCTGCCTTGACCAGGGGTTCCATGACGTCCAAGGTGTGCTTGATGACCTTGCGCGCGGTATCCAGCTGGCCGGTTGAGTGCCACGTCAAACCGCAGCAGACGAACCCTTCGGGAATGATCACCCGGTAGCCGAGGGTTTCGAGCACTTCGACTGCCGCCTCGCCTGGTCCGGTATCCAGGTGGTTGTTGAAGGAATCCGGCCAGAGCACCACGGTGCCCTGCGGCGATGCGGCTTCTGTTTCGTTCCGCTTGGCCGCCCAGCGCTGCAGCGATTCGCCCGAGAACGTGATCATCTTGCGTGTCGGTTCAATGCCGCCAACCTTCTTGACAAGCCGTTGCACCGCTTCGAAGCGCAGCACGGTGTTGGCCAAGGATGCCGCACCTGGCACCTGGTGCATCCAGTGGGTGAGCTTGGGTAGCCACCCCATGGTGTAGTGCGCCATCGGGCGGATGCGACCCTCGTAGAACTTGTGCAGGAACTCCGACTTGTAGGTCGCCATATCCACATTGACCGGGCATTCGGAAGCGCAGGCCTTGCAGGACAGACAGAGGTCCAGGGCGTCCTTCACCTCTTCGGACTTGTAGGCATCGGGCAAGGTGGTGCCGCGGAACATCTCGGAAAGCACCCGGGCACGGCCGCGCGTGGAGTTGACCTCGTTATGAGTGCCCTGGAAGGACGGGCACATGGCCCCCTCGTCCGAACGGCACAGGCCTACGCCCACGCAGCGGTTGACCGCGTTGACCAAGGAACCCTTGTCGCGCGAGAGCGCATGAACCGGCGTCAGCTCGAAGCTGCGCTGCCCGGGTCCGGGACGCAGCGACTCATCGATGCGTTCCGGATTGACCAATACCCCGGGGTTGAACAGGCCCTCGGGATCGAAGGCCGCCTTGAAGCTGGCGAATGCCTTCATCATCTTCGGGCTGTACATGCGGGTGAGCAATTCCGAGCGCGCCCTGCCGTCCCCGTGCTCGCCGGACAGCGAGCCTCCGTGCTTGGCTACGGTGTCGGCGGCCTGTTCCATGAACTGGCGGAAGATCGCCATGCCTTCTTCGGTGCCCAAATCGAAGGAGATGCGCACGTGGACGCATCCCTCGCCGAAGTGCCCGAAGGGGATGCCGCGCAGTCCATGGGTGTCCATGAGCGCGTACAGGTCGCGCAGGTAGTCGGCGAGATTTTCCGGCGGAACCGCGGAATCTTCCCAGGACGGCCAGGCCTCGCCGCCATCTGGCAGACGGGTGACAATACCGGCGGAGGCTTCGCGGATCTTCCATAGCGTGCGGGCCTCGGCATGGTCCGTCACGACCACGGCATCGATCGCAGCTCCGGTCTGCGCGGCATACGCGGACTGCACCAGCTCATCGGCGATGCTTCGTGCCTGTTCCATGGTTTGCCCAGCAGTCTCGCAGAAGAGCCAGCCGCCGGCCTTGGCTACGCCACCGCGGTTGGCGGCACCCATGCCTGGCAGGTTGGATCCGGCATCCTGCTGCCCGGGGCGGCTACGCAGCGCATCGAGCAGATCTCCGCCCATGCCTTCCGCGGTGGCAAGGCCTGGCCGGCGCAGGGATGCGGCCGCAGCCGCGGCGTCGAAGACCGTTTCAAAAGCCAATACTGCCAGCGCCGTATGCTTCGGCTTCTCGACAAGGCGCACCACCAGCTCGGTGATGACCCCGCAGGTACCTTCGGAACCGGAGAGCGCCTTGGCGACATTGAACCCGTTTTCCGGGAGCAGATAGTGCATGCCGTAGCCGGAGACCTGGCGGGCGAAGCGGCCCAGTTCGGTGCGCAATTCCTTGAGGTTCGCATCGCGAAGCGCCTTGAGATTCCCGTCAAGTTCTTCGCTGCTGGTGCCGTCGGAGTTGACCTCAACCACGGATCCGTCGCCTAGCATGATCTTCATGGACACGACGTTGTCCGCGGCGGTGCCCCACGCCAGCGAGTGCGAGCCGCAAGCGTTGTTGGCCACCATGCCGCCTACGGTGCAACGGCTATGGGTCGACGGGTCCGGGCCGTAGGTCAGCCCGTATTCAGCAGCCGCATCACGCAGCTGGTCGCAGATGACTCCAGGCTGGATGCGTGCGGTCTTCGCCTCGGGATCGATGTCGAGGATCTTATTGAAATAGCGGGAGGTGTCCAGGATCAACCCCTCGCCGATGGCGTTGCCCGCAACCGAGGTGCCGCCACCTCGCGACGTGATCGAAAGGCCTTCGGCCTTGGCATATTCGATACCCAAGGCGATGTCGGCCTCGCTGCGCACTTCGAGGACCGCTTGCGGAACCCGACGGAATATCGAGGCATCGGAAATATATGCAGCCCGAGTCGTCAGATCGGTCCGTAGCCGTTCCCGCATCTCATTTGCCTCAGGACTCAAGGTCTGGATGCTCGACTGAGCTGACATGGTGATCGCCTCTCGTTGATTCGTCTCATCAGAGTAACATGTTACACACTGTTTAGTTTCTTGATTACGTGAAAACTCCGCAGTCGATTTCAATGAGAGAATCAGTTCATGACCTCCGATCCCCAAGTCCCCGCCCAACATGGGCGCACATTGACCGAACAAGTGATGGACTACGTCCGTTCAGCTGTCATTTCTGGGGAATTGAAGACCGACACCCTCTACAGCGTGTACCAGCTGGCTGATCGATTGAAGATCTCCCGGTCACCGGTGCGCGATGGCCTGTTGCGTCTGGAAGAAGCCGGCTTGATTGAATTTGCGCGGAATCGCGGCTTCCGCATCATTCCGACCCAGCCAAAAGATGTCGCAGAAATTTTCTCGCTACGGCTGGCTCTGGAGGTTCCTGCCGCGTTCCGAGCCGCGCAGGCCTGCACCCCGCAAATCGCAGCGCAGCTAAATGAGATCGTTGGCGGTCTGTCCCGTTGCGCCGAAGCCGAACTGACCGAAGAGTTCTTCGATCTGGACCAGCAGCTGCACGACTTCATCCTTGAAGTCGCGCAATCGAACCGCGGCCGCAACATCGTGAACCGCCTTCGTGTCGCAACGCGGCTGCTGGGCGTTTCCACCGCAGGCAAGCAGCGCACGCTGAGCGACATCATGGTCGAGCATGAACCGATTATCACCGCAATCTCCAGTGGCAACGCCCCGGCAGCGGCCCTGGCGATGCGCCAGCACCTGGTCGCGACAGGAAAGCTTTTGCTCGCACAAGCAGTTCAGGGCCAAGGTTTGGACCTTGACCCTGAAAACTTGTGGACAGAACTGACAGCTGGCTACTAGTCCTGCTCGTCTTCCTTGTATTCCTTTGAATACTGCAGCACGAAGGCACACAGAGCGCACGCTGTCGCGAAACTGAATGTCCACGGGTACAGGACCTGCTTTGCGCCGCTGACCAGGTCGCCATTCAGCGACAGCACACCTGCCAGCTGCGTGCCGACGATTGCCGTGCCGCCGATCATGAACAGCGCCAAGAAGATCAGAAACAGAATTTTCATGAGTCGCATGTTTATCTCCTACGAAATCGGAATCGGCAGCCAGCCCATGCCGACAAGCCAGGCAATGGCGATCATTGGCAGCACGAAGTAGCCCAGCAATGGCATGAACATCTTGGTTGGATTGGTTTCGGCGAAGCCGGCAGCCAAATAGATCGGCGCTCCGACCGGTGGCGAAGAACCCTCGGTCGAGGTGCACAACAGCACTGTCACCACGGCGATGACTGGGTCGATACCCACGCTGGTCAGCGCCATCACTGCCGGTGCACCCACGGCCGCGGCGGTTGCCGTCGAGGACAGCGGGGTGGCTACGACCACAGCCATGACACAGACGATTGCGACAATCGCCGCCTTTGGCATATCCAGTGAACCCAGGAAATCTGAAAGCTGCGGACCGACGCCCAGGGCCTCCATGATGTTCGATGCGCTCAGCGCCGCGAAGAGTGAAACACCAACAGTGGCGAACTGCGGCAGCTCGCGATTCAAGATCACCTTGAACTTCGAATCCGGTGCGAAGATCCGCTTTCGCCCCTCGATCAATGCGATCGCCGAAATCAGAATCGGAACCCAAACGATGATCGAGATCGATCCCATCGAGTCCTTGCCCACCAATTCCGGACGGGATAGGAATTCAAACAGCGGGCCGAAGGTCAGCGCGACGGGGATCGCGATACCCAGGAAGATCAGCAGCGAGCGCCAGCCTTCGCGCAATGCTTGCCCCAGCGTCGCTATGCCATCGCGATTCGCTACGGGAATGCCGTCGGCACGAGCCCAAGTGAACACCAGGATCATGCGGTAGAGCACGCAATAAGCGCCACCAATGGCCAGTGCAACATATACGTCGCCAGCGGAAATTCCAGCGGCAGCCGGCATGGCCAAGAGGATGAACATGGTGCTGTTCGGCGGGAGCGCGACGCCCAAGCCGGAGTTTCCTGCTACCAGCGTTGCAGCGCGGTTGGAAGACCAGCCGTTTTCCTTCATCCACGGAATGGTTACCGAGCCGACCGTCGCCGTGTTGCCTGCGGTTGACCCCGCCACCAATCCGATTGCGGCCGAGCCGAGGGTCGAGACGTAGGCCGATCCGCCACGAACGCGCCCGAACATCGAGTTCAGGATATGGATCAGGCGCTCGATCAGGCCTGTCGCCGAGACGATCACTCCCATGAACACAAAGGCCATGCCCGCGAAGGTCACGTCTGATTGGAAGCCGTCTATCACTGCTGCGCTCAACAAGTTCAGCGCATCCGCGCCGCCGACCAGTGAACAAGCTATCAGCGCTAGTACCAGCGCCTCTGAAATACGCCGTTTCAGTACGACGTTAACTATGACTGTCACGGCGATGAATACGCCAAGTGCCAGCACGCCCATGTGTGCACCTTTCACGTTATGACTTTGTGTGCCTACACACAGTAGCATGTTACAGGCCACACAATGTGACATGAGAGTCTTTTTGGGCTTTGGTTACACCGCACAGACGGCACAGCCAAGCCTGCTTTTCGCGGCCACCGAGGTTTCCAACGCACCCTGCATCTTCGCCACTCAGCGGCAATTTCTCCTGCCCGCTTCGATGGTCTTCAGCATCTGCAGCCCTTCCGCACCCTTGCGTGGAACACAGCACACTCGCTACCAATTCTGGGCGCGGAATGCAGCTTCTTGAGGCGTGAAGAAAGGCAACAGAAGCCAGCGCGATCGTCTGATTTCTGTTGCCTTTCCTATGTTCTGGTTGGGCTAGCCGACGGCAGGTTCCACGCTGAGCAGGATGTCGCGCACCAACGCGTATTGCTCGGTGCCCAGGAACTGCTGCGCTTGCTGCTTGGTCGGGTCGTCAGGAACACCATGGTCTTCCAGATAATCCTCTTCAACCCACATCATCGGCGACTGCTCGCCGATCCTGAAGAAGTTCAGGTCCGGGTTCTCATCGCGCTTGCCGAGCTCTTCGTCATCGATCAGGGCAATGTCGAATCCTGAATCCTTCTCCCCATCTTCCTGGTCCGTCGATTCCCAGAACTCGGCAATCAGGCTCGTCGGGCGGAATCCGGTATCCGCTCCGGGATTTTCAAGTTCCTTGCGATCCAGCAGCTCCCGTTCATACAGCGCCGTGTCTCCATCCGGAGAGGTTGCCGTGGTGGGGATCAGGGTCAGCACGTGCTTGCCTTGCGCGTCCTTGATCTCCCATTCATCCCACTCGGTGCACTCGCCGTCGCAGTCGTCCCCGGTGGCAGTCCACTGCTCAGGGGTAAAGACGCGGATGCCGTGCACTTCATGCACTTGGCTCAGCTCTGGCGCCGCCGAGCTTGGCGCATCCGCGCTTGCGGTACTTTGCGTTGGGCTGGATTCGGGGCTGGAAGCGGTCGGCGCGCTGGCGCTTGCCGATGGAGACGTTCCGCTGGGTGCTGCGCTCTGGCTTTCGGCCGGTTCCGGCTCGGCTCCCTGGCAGGCAGCCAGCATCAGCGCTGCCGCGCACATCATCGGGAGCGCGCCTAGACGGGTTCTGGCACGGTTCATCTTTTCCAACTCCTTGATCGATCATCCGGTCATGCAGCTGACATCGCGAGCTCCCCCATGGAACCCATCCTCCATGGCCTTGCAGGTTTTTCCAATAGCTGCAGCATCACGCCTTAGTTGCAAGTTGTCCCGGTCGTGCTCCCGATGCCAGGTAATTTTCGATTTCCGGTAGTGCCCAGCCGCGAACAGTGGCAAGATATGTGAAGTGGAACACTCTAAGCATTCATTTCATAATTTAGATTCATTTATCGGCCTGGGCCGCCTCAGCGGCCTGGCGCTCTCCCCCGACGGCACCAAGCTCGTCACCACCCTCAGCGAGCTTTCCGAGGATGAGACGAAATACGAAAGCGCCCTCTGGTCGCTGGATCCCAAAGGCGAAGAACCAGCACGCAGGCTGACGTTCGGCGAGCACGGCGAATCGCAACCGCAGTTCACCGCCAACGGCGACCTGCTCTTCGTCGCCAAGCGCTCATCCAAGGAAGACGCCAAGGCCGAAGGCTGGATCCTGCCGGTAGCAGGAGGCGAAGCCCGCTCGGTGATTTCCCACCCAGCCGGGGTGCAGTCCTTGCGGATCTGCCAGCAGTCCCCGCAGACCGTCGTGCTGCGCACCTCGGCCTTCAGCCGTGCCAAGGATCTGGAGGCCGAAGCGGCACTGCGCACCGGACGCAAGGACAAGAAGGTCTCGGCGATCCTGCACACCGGCTATCCGGTACGCTACTGGGACGAAGATCTGGGACCGGCCACCCCGCACTACTACACCGGGTCCCTGCCCGGCCTGCAGGACGCCACCAGTACCCAGCTCACCGATCTCACCCCGGGCATCGGCGCGAATCTGGAGGATACCTACTACGATGTCGCTTCCAACGGGGCCTTCCTGGTCACCGAATGGCAAGTTCCCGAAGGCCGGGCCTCCTCAGCCCCGGGATTGATGCGCATCGACCTGCACACCGGCGCCCACGAAATGCTGCTGGCCCCCGACGACACGTACGAATATACGCTGGGCAAGATCAGCCCGGATTCAACCCAGCTGGCCTACGCCCGCTGGGAGCGTTCCACCGCCGATACCGCCCCGGTCTTCGAGCTGTGGCTGATGGACCTGGCCGACGGCGCCACCCACCGGATCGCCGCCGGCTGGGACCGCTGGGTCAGCGACCTGCAGTGGGTTCCCAACGGGCGCTCGCTGCTGCTTACCGCCGATGACAACGGCCACGCCCCGGTCTTCCATCTGAGCCTGTACAACGACAAGATCACCCGGCTCACCGATGACGGCGCGTTCACCGATCTGGCCATCCGCAGCGACTCGCGTACCGCCTACGCGCTGCGTTCCAGCTACCTGTACCCGGCCGAACCGGTAGCCATCGACCTGGCGCATACCGGCGACCTGGAGCCGGGCGAATTCGCGGCCTTGACCGAACTGCGCTCCCCGGTGTCCCGTCCGGCCCTGCCCGGAACGCTCACCGAGGTGACGACCACCGCCGAAGACGGGTCGAGCATCCGCGCCTGGCTGGCCCTGCCCGCCACCGCTTCTGCCGCCGACAAGGCGCCGCTGCTGCTGTGGATCCATGGCGGGCCGCTGGGCTCGTGGAATGCCTGGAGCTGGCGCTGGAGCCCATGGCTGCTGGTGGCCCAGGGCTATGCCGTGCTACTGCCGGATCCGGCCCTGTCCACCGGCTACGGCCAGGAGTTCATCCAGCGCGGCTGGGGCCGCTGGGGCCAAGAACCGTATACGGACCTGCTGGCCATCACCGATGCCGCCGAGGCGCGGCCGGACATCGATGAAACCCGCACCGCCGCGATGGGCGGCTCCTTCGGCGGCTACATGGCCAACTGGGTGGCTGGGCACACCGACCGCTTCAAGGCCATCGTCACCCACGCCAGCCTGTGGGCGCTGGAAGGCTTCGGCAAGACCACCGACGCCGCGTTCTACTGGACCCGCGAGATGAGCCCCGAAATGCGCGAGCAGAACTCGCCGCATCATTCGGTGGGCAGCATCGTCACCCCGATGCTGGTCATCCACGGCGACAAGGACTACCGGGTGCCCATCGGCGAGGGCCTGCGCCTGTGGTACGAGCTGCTGGCCGATTCGGGGCTGCCCCAGAAGGAAGACGGCAGCACCGAGCACCAGTTCCTGTACTTCCCGGATGAGAACCACTGGGTGCTGTCCCCGCAGCACGCCAAGATCTGGTACCAGGTTGTCACCGAGTTCCTCTCCCAGAAGGTGCTGGGCAACGCGCCGCAGGAACTGCCCGAGCTGCTGGGCTAGAACCGCGCAGTGCCGGACTGCCGGGGCGGAGTCATTTCTGTCCCGGCAGTTCCACTGGCGCTGGAGCATCTCCCCCGGCACCGCGGCTGGCCAGCACCAGCGCCTTGGCCCGCCGCGCCACGTCGGCATCGCGTTCGCCCAGCAGCGCTACCAGCCGGGCCAGATGCGCCGCGCGCTGGGCATAGCCGGCGGCAAGGCGCTGGCCCAGGGTCATCGAGGATAACTCCTGGGCTTCGCGCCAAGCCATCATCAAGGCCCGCTCGAACAATCGCTGCCCTGCCTCGTCCGCATTCCCGGCCGCGGTCGCGCCGAGCACGGCCACCGCATTGATCTGCGAATCCTCCAAGCCCATGGCCAGCTCCTCCAGCTGCCGGCGCGAATGCTGGACGGACCGCGAGCCGCGGGAGAACCGGGTCAGCTGCGACGTCGCCCCGAGCAGGTACTGGATCACCTGGAGAACGTTGATTACCGTGAAGAACAGCATGAACACGAGCATCCAGTACAGCAAGGTGGTGTTGTAGTCCGGCTGCTCGTACCCGGCTTGCTTGAGCACCACGGCGAAGTCCTCGGCCGCGCTGGCCGCTTCCATCGCCGGATAGTTCGACTCGTAGATGCTTCCGTGCTCCCACCCGCCGGTCGTTCCCCACGAGGCGGTACCGCTGATGACCGCACCGGAAATCAGCCCTGGCATGATGCCCTTGCCCTCGTCCGTGATCAGCAGCGGAATGATCGTCAAGTCCTCGGGCAGCTCCCCGTTGGCAGGATCAGCGCGATCGGAGTATTCGTCCTTGATCCGCAAGATCGCCGCGCGCACGCTCTCGGGCGTCGAATCACGGTATTCCGAGCCGTCGAAGTGCTTGAGTTCCAGGTAGGCTTCGGCATCGCGCACCGCAACCAGGATCTGCTGCGGGGTGTCGAAGTCCTCTTCCATGTACCGGCGGATCTCGGCCTCGTCAACCAGCTGGCCCTGGTCATCGATTTCAAGTTCCATTCCCCGGCCGGACCCCTCATGGGTGCGTTCGGGTTCGTTGGCTATCGAGGAGACAATGAGCCCCGAGGCGATCAGGCTGCCCACCAGCAGGGCCGCAAGCAGTCCAGACTTCCACGCCCGGCGCAGCTTCGGCGGTTCATCGCCAGCTGCCTTGCGGGTGCTGGCGAGCCGGGCCAGCATGCGCTGCCAGCCAGCAGGTTCGCCCGATGTCCCTCCGGCAGCCTGGTCGGTCTGCAGCGTGTCGCCGAGAATCCCGCGGGCCAGCGAGTTCGCCGTGGCGATCTGCGCCAGCGCACCCTGCTTGGATACCGGCGGCAAGCCCAGGCTGGAGCGCAGCTCATTGTGCTGGGCGCCGATCTGGGGCACCGGCTGCGGCAGGCCCCGCGGATACCGGCGCAACCGGGCAGCGATCTTCCCGGCGAGCTTCGCCAGCCGCCTTTCGGCCTCGGCCCAGCGCTCGATGGCGGTGCGCTGGCTGGTATCGCCATGGGCGGCATTGAGCAGTTCGCCGAGGGCACTGCGGAAATCCGCCAGGTCCTTGCCGGCCACCATGGTGCCCGGAGCGGTGTCCAGCCGGATCAGCAGCGCCGTGGCCGCATCGTTGATCGGGCTGCTGAGCTTGTCGAAGGTGGATCCGGTGCCAGCCAGGTGCGCATGCACCGAGCCGGCGCCCATCAGCGAGTCGGCCAGTTCCGTCAGCTTGCGCGTGTCGGCCTCGAAGGCCGCCAGCTGCTGCCCGGTGCTCTGTTCCAGGCATTCAGCCCGGGTGAACAGCGAGCGCACCAAGGGCGCTTCGCGGCGGGCGGCATCCAGGGACAGGGATTCGAGCTGCCGCCACGCCTTGGTGAAGCCGGCAGGACGGCGCGATTGGTCGGTGGCCTGGTAGGTGGCTTCCAGTGCTTCGAGGTCCAGGAGCACGCGGGCCAGCTTGCGCTGCGCCGCGGCCAGCCGCCTGTGGCGCGATGCCCACCGCGAGCGGAAGCGCAGGGCGCTGGCCAGGAATGCGGCGGTGAGCATGGCGCTCGCACCCACGGCCGCGAACCAGAAGATCGCCGAGCTGCTGGGCGAATCGTCCAGCAGCACGGCGGCAGTATGCGCGGCGGCCGCCGCCGCCTTGGGCCCATGGCCTACCGAAACGTTCTTGGTGAAGGCGTGCTCGATGTCGAAGCGCAGGTCGGTATGCGCGTCGTCGGATGCTGCAAGGCTGCGGTCCAGGCCCACCCCGGCGAAGCGCTGTTCGGCGTCGCTTAGCCCGGGATCCCTGTTCTCCATCCTGGTCGAGACGATGATCTGGTTTTCCGGCACCTGCCCGCGCAGCAGTTCATCACCCGTGAGCCAGCGGTCGGTGATGACCAGTTCCAGCGGGGCCGTGGCACGCACCGGGTGCCGGGCCATCTCGGCGTCCACCGTCTGCTGGGTGATGTTGAAGCCGTTATCGCCGCGGACCACCACCTGGACCTCGTAGGGGTCCGGGACGTTGGCTGCCTGCACGGCCATCACCGCACGCACGCCCAGCGCGGTGGTCACCAGCGCCATGATGATGGCGGCGATGGCAGTCCAATGGTACGGGCGGCGCAAGCGCCGTCCGGTGGAATCATGCATCAAGCGGGCAGGCATCAGCGGGTCCCGCTTCCTGGCGCGAAATTCCGGAGCACTGCGATGGGATCGTCCTCCAGCGGATCGGTTTTCCGCTGCGCACCCTCCATTGATTCGCCCAGCCCGTGGGGAATCTTCAGCCTCGCCTGGCCGGCTTGGGCCAGTGCATCGTGCAACACGCCATCGAGTTCGTCGCGCAGTTCCCACAGCCTGTCCAGGATCCCCGGGGCCGTATCCGCGCCGGCACTCCTGCAGCTCAGGCGGGTGTGCAGCAGCTGCAGCTCATCGGTATGCGTGATGATCACGGTGCGCGCGGCCTGCGCGCAAGCCAATCGCCCGGCACCGGGAAGATCGAGGAACAGCGCCAGGTCCTCCAGCCGTGCACGGTGGTATTCGACAATCCGGTTCCAGGACTCGCGCGAATCCCGTGGCCGTGCCGTGAAGGCGTGGGCCAGCTGCACCGCTCCGCGCAGCAGCGAGAGCTCGTGCTCGCGGTCGCGCAGCTGGGCCAGCTGCGCTTCGGAGACCTGCTGCGACTGCAGGGAATCCGGGGCCGTGTCCAATGCGCGCAAGGCCCCTGGCTGGGAGCCGGCCCGTTGCCTTTCAATTTCTGCCATCACCTGCGCCAAGCGGCTCTCCCCCGTCAGTCCGGGATCGGGCACCGGATGGCGGTCCAGGTAAATGCTTGCCCGCTGGATCCGTGATTCGAGCAGCTCGGCCTGCTTGTTGCGATCGGCGGCGGCTGCCTGCCGGGCCTTGCGGCGCTTGGCACGCCAGGCCCATGCGAGCAGGAACGCAACGGCGGCGGCGAGCGCGCCCACGGCGATCACCTTGGCCAGTGTCCGGTCCGGCGGTGCCTGCAGCTGCTGGGTGGTGGCCAGCGCGACGGCGGTGATCCCCGCGGTGTAATCCCCGGCGGCGAACTCTCCCTGCCCTGCCTCCAGGATCCGCTGCTGGCTTCCCGGTGCGGTTTCGCGCACGTCGCGCCCGGGATCCACGGCGATTTCCACCGGATCCCCGGCTTCCTGGGGAAGCATCACGCCGATGGCGATCCAGCCTTCCCCGACATAGCCCAGGGTCTTTCCGTTCTCCAGCCAGTCATCGCTCAGCGCGTCGCTGTCGCCGAACATCAGCATCCCGCGCACCAGCTGCCCTGCTCCCTTGAGGTTGTTGGGTTCCTGGTCCACCCCGAGCAGGATCTTCGCATCCTGTTCGCCCACGGCCTGCCGGACCTGGTCCATGATCCGTTCCGAATCCACCTCATCGAGTGCCGCATCGGTGACTGCCAGGTAGAAGTTGCCTTCCTGCGAGGTCACCGACGGGATGAGGACGGTGCCTTCATCTGCGGAGTCATCGTCGGGCGTCGCCGAGGGGTAGACCGGAGCCGTGGCCTCTGGCTGAGTTGGATCCGCGGCTGCCTGCGCCGGCACGGCACCCAGTCCCAGGCCCAGCCCCAGGGCTGCGAACAGGCCCGCGAGCAGCAGCTTGCCGGGGTACTTCAGGTCGGTGCAAAACGTGCGGTTCATGGGAACAACTGTATCAACAGGGGTTTGAATAACCCTGCTCAAGGAACATTTCGAACCGCAGGGACGACACCGCCCCGCGCAGATCCCCGAAAGGTTCTGCGCGGGGCGGTGGGCTGCCTCGCTGGCCCGGGAGCCCTTAGTCCAGCAGCATCGCCGGTTCCTGAAGGATCGATGCCACGTCGGCCATGAAGCGGGCCGAGAGGTCGCCATCCACCACGCGGTGGTCAAAGGATCCGCCCAAGGTGGTGATCCAGCGCGGGACCACTTCGCCGTCGATGACCCATGGCTTCTGGCGGATCGTGCCGAAGGCAACGATGGCTACTTCGCCCGGGTTGATGATCGGGGTGCCGGTGTCGATGCCCAGCGCGCCGATGTTGGTGATGCTCAGCGAGCCATCGCGCATGTCCTCGGGACGGGTCTTGCCGGCACGCGCGGTGGTGGCCAGATCGTTCAGGGCGATGGCCAGTTCCTTCATGTTCAGGTTCTGGGCGTCCTTGATATTCGGCACCAGCAGGCCGCGCGGCGTGGCTGCCGCGATGCCCAGGTTCATGAAGCGCTTCTGGTGGATCTCGGCGCCGTTTGCGGTTTCCACCCAGCTGGCGTTCACCGAAGGGTTGCGGGCCGCCGCCCAGATCACGGCACGGGCCAGCACCAGCAGCGGCGAGACCTTGATGCCCTCGAAGTCGCGGGACTTCTTCAGGCGCTGCACGTATTCCATGGTTCGGCTGGCATCCACATCCACGAAGATCGAGACATGCGGTGCAGTGAAGGCCGAGTCGACCATGGCCTTGGCGGTGGCTTTGCGCACGCCGCGCACCGGGGTGCGTTCCACGCGGGCATCGGCCAGCTGGCCGTGGGCCCAATAGGTTGGCGCCGCTGCATGCTCGGCTTCGCGCTGGGCCTGGTAGCTGTTGACGTCTTCGCGGGTGATCTCGCCCTGGTTGCCGGTGCCCACCACGTCGTTGATGTCGATGCCCAGCTCCTTGGCCAGCCGGCGTACCGGCGGCTTGGCCAGCACGCGGTCCACGAAGCTCGCCACCGCAGGCTTGCGGCGGTCGACTTCGCGGGTCACCGCGGTACCCAGGGACTGCGCGCGGCGCGAGATGGTCTCGGCCAAGGCGGAGCCGGAGGCGCGCACCGCTGCGGTTCGCGCACCGGCCGTCGAAGGAGCGGGGCGGGTGGTGCGTGCCCGGCGCACCGAGGCATCAGCGGTGGGGCCCGATCCGACCAGCGGGCCGGGTTCCTCCGAGGCCTGCGGTGCGGCGGTGCTCAGGGCTTCGGCTGCTTCGGGCACGCCGGTTGGAGGTGCCGCGTTGCCTTCTTCATCGATGGTGATCAGCGGCTTGTCCACGAGTACGGTATCGCCCTCGGCCGCGTGCAATGCGGTGACCACCCCGGCGAAGGGGCAGGGCAGCTCGACCAGCGACTTCGCGGTTTCGATTTCCACGAAAATCTGGTTGACCTCAACGGTGTCGCCCACCTTGACCTTCCAGGAGGCGATATCCGCTTCGGTCAGGCCTTCGCCCACATCGGGGAGATTAAAGACTGTCATTACTACTCCTTGGATTCCGCTTAGTAAGCGAAAGACCGGTCGAGGGCTTCAAGCAACTTGTCGATGTCCGGCAGGTACTGGGACTCCACCTTGGAAATCGGGTAAGGCATGTGGAATCCGCCCACGCGCAGCACTGGGGCTTCCAGCGAGAGGAAGGCGCGCTCGGTGATGCGGGCCGCGATTTCGCCGCCCAGGCCGCCGAAGGTCGGCGCTTCGTGGGTGACAATCAGCCGGCCGGTCTTCTGCACCGATTCGGTAATGGTGTCGAAATCGATCGGCGACAGCGAGCGCAGGTCGATGACCTCGATGGACCGGCCATCTTCCAGCGCGGCATCAGCGGCAGCCAGGGCGATCGGCACCAGCGGGCCGTAGGCGACGATGGTCGCGTCGGTGCCCGGGCGGACCACCTGCGCCTTGAAGGCATCCAGCGCCGGGGTTTCGGTATCGACCTCGCCCTTGAGCCAGTAGCGGCGCTTGGGCTCGAAGAAGATCACCGGGTCCTGGCAGCTGGCTGCCTGCTGGATCATCCAGTAGGCGTCATGCGCGTTGGACGGGGTGATGATGCGCAGGCCCGCGGTGTGGGCGAACAGCGCCTCCGGGGATTCGGAGTGGTGCTCGATGGAGCCGATGCCGCCGCCGTAAGGGATGCGGATGACTACAGGCGTGGTCAGACGCCCCTCGGAGCGGGCGTGCATCTTGGCCAGCTGGGTGGTGATCTGGCTGAAAGCCGGGAAGACGAAGCCGTCGAACTGGATTTCCACCAGCGGGCTGAAGCCGCGCAGGGCCATGCCCACGGCGGTGCCGACGATGCCGGCCTCGCCCAGCGGCGAGTCGATGACGCGGTGCTCGCCATACTTGTCGATCAGCCCGTCGGTGATGCGGTAGACGCCACCGAGGCGCCCGATGTCCTCGCCCATCAGCAGAGACTTGCCATTGGACTCCAGCACCTTGTCCAGGCCGCTGGTAATGGCCTTGGCCAGGGTCATTGTGGTGGTCATTTAGTGCTCTCCCTCAGCCGCATCGGCGAATCCTGCTTCGTATTCCAGATGCCAGGCCAGTTCTTCCTGGATCAGTGGATGCGCTTCGGCGTAGACCTGCTCGAAGGACTTGGCCAGCGGCGGGACAGGGAAGGCCATGGCGTCTTCGCGGACCTTGGCAGCCATCGCATCAGCGTCGGCGGCCAGCTGCTCGAAGTAGGCGTCGTCAACCAGGTTGTTCTCGCGCAGGTAGGTTTCCAGGCGGATCAGCGGGTCCTTCGGGGCCCACTGGGCCTCTTCTTCGCTCATGCGGTATTTGGTTGGATCATCGGCGGTGGTATGCGCGCCGAGGCGGTAGGTGACAGCCTCGATGAGGACCGGGCCCTTGCCGCTGCGTGCGTGTTCCAGCGCCCAGCGGGTGACCGCCAGAACGGCCAGCACGTCGTTGCCATCCACGCGCACTCCCGGCATGCCGTAGCCTGCGGCGCGGTTGACCAACGGCACCTTGGACTGGACCTCGAAAGGAACGGAGATCGCCCACTGGTTGTTCTGGCAGAAGTAGACCACCGGTGCGTTGAAGGAGCTGGCGAAGACCATGGACTCATGGGTTTCGCCCTCGGTGGAGGAGCCATCGCCGAAGTAGGCGACTACGGCGTTGCCCTCCTTGGCGCGACGGGCTTCATCCCAGCCGCGCTGTTCCATGTTCAAAGCCATTGCATAACCGGCGGCATGCGGCATCTGCGCGGCAAGCACCATGGTGTACATGTGGAAGTTGTTTTCCCGGGGATCCCAGCCGCCTCCGGAGATGCCGCGGAACAGGCGCAGCATTTCGGAGAAGGACACATCGCGGGTCAGTGCCACACCGTGCTCGCGGTAGGTGGGGAAGATGTAGTCGCTTCGGCGGGTGGCACGGCCGGAACCGATCTGCGCCGCTTCCTGCCCGCGCAGCGGGACCCAGAGGCACAACTGGCCCTGGCGCTGCAATGCTGTGGCCTCTTGGTCGAATCGACGGGTCAATGCCATGTCGCGGTAGAAGCCGCGAAGCATGTCATCATCAACGTCACCCAGATACGCATCGTACGTTCCATGGGACTGACGCTGGCCGTCCGGAGTCAGGATCTGAATCAGATCCGGCTCCGTCGCCTCGGTCGCAGCACGCGTCATTTATCATCCTTCGGTCATAAATATGCCCCACACGGAATACATTCCGCATGGGACATATACGGCTTGTCTAATTTCTAAGCCTATAGGCACTGACCGCTAAAACGCGAGAAATCAGCACCAGTTGCCCCTATGCCAGGTCTAGTGATTCCTTGCACAGTTCAATAAAACGATCGTTTGCTTCAACTTCGCCGATGGAGACGCGCACTCCTTCGTTCGAGAAGCCGCGCACCGACAGCGCCACGGCGTTTGCCCGCTCGACGAACTCATCGGTCTTTTCGCCCAGCGGAAGCCAGACGAAGTTCGCCTGGGTGGAAGGAATCTTCCAGCCCTGCCCGGCCAGGGCCGAGGCAACTCGTTCGCGTTCCATGACCAAGCCCTCAACGCGCTCAAGCACCTGGTCGATGTGGGCCAGCGAAGCGACCGCGGCATCCTCGGCCACGCTGGAGACGGCAAACGGGGTGGCCACTACGCGGATGTTATCGGTGATCTCCGGGTGGGCCACCGAGTAGCCCACCCTGAGATTCGCCAGGCCGTGAGCCTTCGAGAAAGTGCGCAGGAGAACCACATTTTCGTTCTCGTTGTAGGTATGGATGCCATCCACCGATTTCTCGTCGCGGACGAACTCGGTGTAGGCCTCATCCAGGACAACCAGCACGTTCTTCGGAACCCGTGCCAGGAAGTCATCGACTTCGGCCTGGCTGAGTACCGGACCGGTGGGGTTATTCGGTGTGCACAGCAAGATGACTGAAGTGTTCTCGTTCACCGCTGCGATCATGGATTCCAGATCGTGGCGCCCGTCTTCCAGCAACGGGATTTCAACGGGCAGCGCACCGGCAGTCTGCACGAGGATTGGGTAGGCCTCGAAGGAACGCCACGCATAGATGACTTCATCCTGGATGCCGTCTTCGTTCTGGCCCGCGAAGGCGTTCAGGATCTGCACCAACGCGCCAAGGGAACCGGCCCCGGTCACGATGTCTTCCGCAGGAACGTCCAAGTACTCGGAAAGTGCTTCGCGCAGCTTGGTCGATAGCGGATCAGGGTAGCGATTCAGGCCGGACTGCTCCACGACCGCCCGATGCACAGCGTCCAAGGGACCGAAGGGAATTTCATTCGATGACAGCTTGTAAGCTCTCGCGCCTTCAATAGGGGCAGGCGGCTTGCCCGCAGCGTATTTGGGTAAACGTGCAACTACAGAGCGTGGCTGCACCTGATCTTGGGTCACCGGGTTCTCAGTCATACCTCAAAGCCTAGCCCTCACTAAGGGTTTAGCGATATCTGCGGTTCATCCTAATCCCAGATTTCTATGCCAAAGTTAAGGCATGAGCTTTCTGATTCGAGTCATCGTCAATGCGCTTGCCCTCGCCGCCGCCGTCTGGATTGTGCCCGGCCTCAAGATCGTCGCGGCCGGCGAAGGTGCAGTAAGCACGGTCATCGCCTATTTGGCGGTTGGCGCAATCTTCGGATTGGTCAACGCCTTGGTCCGTCCGATCGTCAAGCTGTTCTCCTTGCCAATCACCTGCCTCACCTTGGGCTTGTTCACCATCGTGATTAACGCCCTGATGCTCCTGCTGACTTCATGGCTGACGACCTTCACCCCGATTGAACTGGTCATCGAGCAGTTCTGGTGGGATGCCATCGCCGGCACGATTATCATCTCCATCGTCTCTGCGGTCCTCGGATTGTTCGTCAAGAGCGAGAACGAGTAAGCGGTATTCGACGCAGTACAAGAAGAGGACGGCATCCGACAGGTGCCGTCCTCTTTCGTTAATACCCTATTCGCCGGCCCCGATCAGCGTCCCATCTTCTGCCCTGATCCACAGCACCATTCATCAGCACGGTGATACCCGGTGATGCTGATCCGGCCGGCTGGTTGCAGTTCTTGAG
Source organism: Glutamicibacter sp. NPDC090743 (assembly GCF_044769125.1). Classification (NCBI taxonomy): domain Bacteria; kingdom Bacillati; phylum Actinomycetota; class Actinomycetes; order Micrococcales; family Micrococcaceae; genus Glutamicibacter; species Glutamicibacter sp. NPDC090743. Next base: position 439,999 of record NZ_JBIVXE010000005.1, read on the forward strand.
CGCTTTAGTGGCGTGGTGCCATGTGCTTGAGCCGCTCCTTGTCTTCTTCCTTCAAGGGCGGACGTTCTTTTTGCTTGCGCTCCAGCTTGAACATGCGGATTTTCAGCGGGGATTCGGGAAGGTAGAACTGCTTCAGATGCTCTCTGATTTCCAGTTTCGGGTCCTCATCGAGTTCCAGGAGGTGGTCACCGTAATTCTTGAGGTGATGCGACGGGCCAAAGAGCCCGTCTTCGGGCAAGATGTCCTGCATGTGCTCGCGCAGACCTGGGAAAGTGGTGGTGTAATGCTCGCCCTTGCGGGGATTGGGTCCGCCATCGGTGCCGGGCACCATATCTTTTCGGTCTTCTACGGATAGGCTGCGGACATCCTCTGGCAGATCAATAGTGCCGATGGGAGAACCAAGGGTCAGCACCTTGTTCAGCTTGTACTTGCGCTTCAAGAACTTGTTCTTCGTCAGCTGGGCTACGTGAATGCCTCCTTGCGAGTAGCCGGAAAGGATTACTTCATCGCCCTCTTTCGCTCCGCTGAGCCTTAATGCTTCATCGAGCGGTTCCACAAAATTCTCGGATTCCACCCCGAAGCCGTCAGCGATGCCTTCCGGGCCAAAAGGCGAAGGAACTTCGGCGTCATCCTGCGTCCCCGGAAAGAGCGCGATATAAGTATCATCGTCAGCTTCGACGATCATGATCTTTCCGTTGTTCTCCGTGCCTTCGCCCTCCAGCTTTTCGTGCAGCTGGAAATAGCTTCTCATCTTGCCATCCAGTTCAACCGTCTGAGCTGGATCTTGCCCTGCGAGCTCTATTTCGGTATTCCGGTTTGACCCCAGCAGCCGCATAATCCGCGACAGCGACTTGGCGGTACCTTCGATTTGCTCGGTCAAGGTCATATTCGGCGCCAAGGGCCAGTGCGGGATGTAGGACATCAGCAAGCGCAAAAAGGTCTCCATGCTTTCCCTCGGCGGACGCCAGCCGTTATCGCGGGTCTTGGATATGAAGTCCCCGACCAGTACCGCGCTGGTGCTTACGAGCATCATCCGTTCAACTGCGGCTTCGGCAACCTCATAATTCCGCATGGCCGCAGAGACCTTTCCGGTAAGTTCGAACGCTGTGATTTCGCCTTCCCTGGCCTGCTGATAGCTGTCTCTGATCAAATCGCCTAGATGCCCGATGCCATAGCCCCTGGCTTCAATGCCTGCCGCCATGCACTGCAGATTCAGGTCCCCTTGGCAACTGTCCGCAGCCTGCGCGGCCCTGAGTAATGCGTCGGATATGCCATTGATGTCGCGAGCAACCCGCTGGCAGATTTCCCCTGCCTGGGCGTAATCCGGCTCGTTGTAATTGACTTCATATCCCATGGCTACGAGGCCATTCTCTGGTTCATGATTTGCGCTTCGAGGTTTTGGATCTCACGCATGGCAACCCCCAGGTACTCTTCAGCGTTGTTCAGCTCGCCATTGAGCATTTCCAGTCGCTGGCTCAGCTCCTCAACATTGTCTAGAAACGCCTTGCCAGCCTTTGAATTCCAAGTCAATGCCCGGATTGAACCCAACTGTGCGATGGCGAACTTAGTGGTTTTCTGGGCGTCATCGAGCTGACTTGCCACCGTCAGCAGCGTCGCTTGAAACATCATTTCCCTGCTCCGCATCCTTGAGAATTTGTCCACCATCATGGACAGCAACAATGGGGCACCAGCACGTTTGGCGACCGGTTGTGGAAACAGCGGTGAAGTAAAAGATGTGATGTAGCGCCGAGGATGGAAGAATATGAGTATGGCTGAGATTGCGCGCACTTCCCTTGCTAATGAACCACTGGCTTTGACTGCCCTCGACGGACGCTACCGCAGCGCCGTGGCACCGCTGGTCGACTACCTTTCCGAAGCGGCTTTGAACCGCGATCGCGTTCACGTTGAAGTTGAATGGCTGATCCACTTGACCGATAACTCCGTTCTTCCAGGCACCTCCCCGCTTTCTGCGGAACAGAAGGCAGCACTGCGCAAGATCGTCACCGATTTCAACGCTGATTCCGTGAAGGAACTGGCAGAGATCGAAGCTGTCACCGTTCACGATGTGAAGGCTGTCGAGTACTACATCGCCAACCGCCTGGAAGCGATCGGCATTGGCAACCTCAAGCCGCTGGTGCATTTCGGCTGCACCTCTGAAGACATCAACAACCTGTCCTACGCTCTGGGCGTCCAGGGCGGCGTGCAGCAGGTATGGCTGCCGGCAGCCCGCGACCTGGTGGCACAGCTGTCCAAGATGGCCGAGGACTCCCGCGACGTGCCGATGCTCTCGCGCACCCACGGCCAGCCAGCCACCCCAACCACCCTGGGCAAGGAACTGGCAGTTCTGGCGTGGCGCCTGACCCGCCAGCTGGATCGCGTCGAGAAGACCGAGTACCTGGGCAAGATCAACGGCGCTACCGGCACCTATGCTGCCCACTACGCTTCGGTCCCGACCGCTGACTGGCAGCAGATTTCCAAGGACTTCGTTGAGCACCTGGGCCTGGCTTGGAACCCGCTGACCACCCAGATCGAATCCCACGACTGGCAGGCAGAGGTCTACGCAGACATTGCACGCTTCAACAGCATCCTGCACAACCTGTGCACCGATGTCTGGAGCTACATCTCCATCGGCTACTTCGCGCAGATCCCAGTGGCCGGCGCCACCGGATCCTCGACCATGCCGCACAAGGTCAACCCGATCCGCTTCGAGAACGCAGAAGCCAACCTGGAGATCTCCAACGGCCTGCTGAACACCCTCGGTTCCACCCTGGTCACCAGCCGCTGGCAGCGCGACCTGACCGATTCCTCCTCGCAGCGCAACATCGGTACCGCCATCGGCCACTCGGTGCTGGCGATCTCCAACGTTGCCAAGGGCTTGGATCGCCTGTCTGTCGCCGAAGCCGTGCTGGCTGACGACCTGGACCACAACTGGGAGGTTCTCGCAGAGGCCATCCAGATGGTCATGCGCGCCGAGGCTATCGCCGGTGTCGAGGGCATGGACAACCCCTACGAACGACTGAAGGACCTGACCCGCGGCCACCGCGTGGATGCAGCCCGCCTGAAGGAATTCGTTGGCGAACTGGGCCTCTCGGCTGAAGCCGAATCCCGCCTGCAGTCGCTGACCCCAGGCAGCTACAACGGCATCGCTTCGCAGCTGGTTGACCACCTGAAGAAATGACGTCCATTTAGCCGAAATTGCGTAAATAGAAGCGGGGGGGGGGCGGGGGGGGGGGGGGGGGGGGGGGGGGGGGGGGGTGGGGGTGGGGGGGGGGGGGGGGGGGGGGGGGGGGGGTGTGGGGGGGGGTGGGGGGGGGGGTGGGGGGGGGGAGCGGAAGGCGCCG
>NZ_JBIVXE010000006.1:0-341952 GCF_044769125.1 Glutamicibacter sp. NPDC090743
TTGACCGTTGTCAACTCGACGTTTCAGTCTTGTTCACCCCGCCGTTTCCGTTTCGCCCTTTCAGGCTGTCCGGATCAGCGGCGCGAGATAAAACTTTACACGGGTTCAGCCACGACGCAAAATCGGCCAGTTTCCATGCTTTTCTGCGCAGAATCCCCGGAATCATGCGGATTCCCTGCGGTCCAAGGTGAATATCGGCTAAAAACAACGGAAAATTGTTGTTATGAAGCAGGTCACCCCAATGAAAAGGGGCCATAACTTGCCTTGGCAAGTTATGGCCCCTTCACGGTGCTTGGAGACTACTTGGACTGTCCAGCGCGCAAACGCGATACCTCGTAGAGCGAGATGCCAACAGCCATCGAAGCATTCAGCGATTCCATTGCCGAGTCGATTGGAATCGAAACGATGGCGTCGCAGTTTTCGCGGACCAGCCGGGACAGGCCCTTGCCTTCGGAACCAACCACGATGCACAGCGGGCCGGTAGCCAATTCGAAGTTCGGAAGCTCCATGTCGCCACCGGCGTCGAGGCCGATCACGAAAATGCCAGCAGCCTTGATTTCTTTCAGTGCGCTGGTCAGGTTGCTGCACTTGGCTACTGGTACGCGTACAGCTGCACCGGCGCTGGTCTTCCATGCCGAAGCGGTCATGCCGACGCTGCGGCGCTCTGGAATGATCACGCCGTCTGCGCCGAAGGCCGAAGCCGAACGGACAATCGCACCCAGGTTACGCGGGTCGGTGATGCCATCCAGTGCCAGGAACAGCGGCTGGGTCCGGGTGTATCCCTTGTCGAAGTCCTTGATGGCCTTGGTAGCCAGCTGGACTGCATCCTTGTATTCGTATGGCGGGATCTGCAGGGCCATGCCCTGGTGGATCGCGTCATCGGTCATGCGGTCGAGCTCGGGCTTGGATGCTTCCATCAGCGGGATGCCCAGCTCGGCAGCCAGCTTCAGGGATTCGCGGACGCGGTCATCGACGTCGATGCGGATGGCAACGTGCAGCGCCTTGGCAGGGATGCCGGCGCGCAGCGCCTCAACGACGGAATTGCGGCCGGTGACGAACTCGGCGTTGACCTTGATGCGGTCGGTTCGACGGCCGGTGCTGCGCTTGGCGGCCGAGCGCTCAGAGAGCTGCTTGGCACGGTAAGCCTTGTGGTACGGGCGGTCCTCCGCTTTGGGGGTCGGGCCCTTGCCCTCGAGGGAACGACGTCCCTTGCCACCACTACCCTTGGTTGGGCCCTTTTTGTTCATTGGTTCATGTCCTTTAGTTTTGAGTTCATTGGTGCCGCGCGTGTTCGCGACTAGTTGTCCAGAGTCCAGCGAGCGCCATCGGCCGAGTCCGCCACGGTAATGCCAGCGGATGCCAGCGCATCGCGGATGGCGTCGGAGCGTGCCCAGTCCTTGGCAGCGCGTGCTTCGGCGCGTTCAGCCAACTGGGCCTGGATCAGCTGATCCAGGGCTGCGTGCTCTGCAGAAGATTTCGAGCTTTCATTGCTGCCGGCATCATCCAGGCCCAATACCTGGGTCATGGCCAAGACCTGGCCCAAGGCCTTGGCAGTGGCAGCGTCGTCACGGCTATCCAAGGATGCATTGCCCAGCCGCACGGTTTCATGCAGCGCGGCCAGCGCCATTGGAACGTTCAGGTCATCATCCATCGCGGTGCCGAAAGCTTCCGGAACCCCGGTGGCCACGATCGACTCGGCGACGGCACCCAGGCGGTAGCGCGCATTGGAGATGAAGGTGTCGATGCGTTCGACCGCTGCCCCCGCTTCGGTCAGCGAGTCCGGGCGGTAGTCGAGCATCGAACGGTACTGCGCCTGGCCCAGGAAGTAGCGCACCACGCGGGCGTCGGCCAGCGCGAGCATTTCTTCCGGGGAAATGGTGTTCCCAATGGACTTGGACATCTTCTCACCCTCATAGGTGACCATGCCGTTGTGCATCCAGAAGTTTGCAAAGCCGTGGCCAGCCGCGTTGGACTGGGCCATTTCGTTCTCGTGGTGCGGGAAGCGCAGATCCAGTCCGCCGCCATGGATGTCGAATTCGCTGCCCAGGTACTTGCCAGCCATCGCCGAGCATTCCAGGTGCCAGCCTGGGCGGCCGCGTCCCCAGGGGCTTGGCCAGGAAGCCGTCAGCGGATCGGTGCCCTTGTAGCCCTTCCACAGCGCGAAGTCGCGTGGATCCTTCTTGCCGCGCGGATCCGAATCCGGCGCGTCCTGCATATCGTCGATCTTCTGGCGGGTCAGTGCGCCGTACTGCTCATAGGAGCGCACGTCGAAATAGACATCTCCGGAGCTGTCGGCCGCCGGGTAGGCATGGCCGCGTTCGATCAGCTGTGCAATCAGCTCATGCATTTCGGTGATGTGGCCGGTCGCGCGGGGCTCGTAAGTCGGGCGTTGGACACCCAGAGCCTCGTAGGCCCGTGCGAATTCCTGCTCGAAGCGGTACGCCAGGGCGAACCATTCTTCGCGCGGCTTGTAATGGGCATCCGCCTCGAAGTCCTCGGCGAAGGATTTCGCCGACTTCTCCAGGATCTTGTCATCGATGTCGGTCACGTTGCGGACGGTGGTGACGGCAAAGCCGCGGTATTCGAGCCAGCGCACCAACAGGTCGAAGACAATGGCGCTGCGGACGTGGCCCACGTGCGGCATGCCCTGCACGGTGGCGCCACAGTAGTACAGCTTGACTTCGCCTTCCGCCAATGGCTGGAAGTCGCGTACGGATGCTGTTTTGGTGTCATAGAATCGCAGGCTCACGTCTTTAAGGTTATCCGATGGATGCACCCTTTGTACTTCACTTGTGACACTCTCGATGATCGAAGCCCCGCGGTTGCGCCAAGGGGCCTAGCCCGATACCGGGTAGACCAGTGCGGTGGCATAGGCTGTCACGCCCTTGCCTTCCCCCTCGTAGCCCAGCCCGTCGCTGGTGGTCGCAATGACGCTGACTGGGGCGCCGATAGCCTCGCTCAGCACTTTGCTGGCTTCTTCGCGGCGCGCGGCAAAGCGCGGGCGGCGGCCAACGAACTGCGCCGCGACATTGCCGATTTCGAATCCCGCCTCCCGCACCAGGCGGGCGGCTTCTGCAATCAGGCTCACACCGCTGGCCCCGGCGAATTCCGGTCGGTCCACCCCGAAGTGCGTGCCCAGATCGCCAATGCCCGCAGCGGAGAACAGCGCATCGCAGGCCGCGTGCGCTACCGCGTCGCCATCGGAGTGGCCCGAAAGCCCGGTGTCTTCCGGGAAGTGCAGTCCTGCCAGCCACATTTCGCGAGTCGGGTCTTCGCTGACCGCGTGAACATCGATGCCGTTGCCGACTCGTGGCAGGATCATGGTTTCTTCCTTTGCGCTTGGGGTGGCCGCGGGCTGGTTCGCCGCGAGCTTGCCTGCCGCGTCGAGATCTCCGGGATAGGTGACCTTCATGGCTTGCTGCGATCCCGGCACCACATGGACTTCGGCTCCGAAAGCCCGCACGATCGACGCGTCGTCGGTAACCTGCTCCAGTTCTGCCTTGGTGCAGCCATCCAGTTGGGCGTGGGCATCGCGCAACAGCTGCGCGTCAAAGCCCTGCGGGGTTTGCACCGCGCGCAGGATGGAACGTGCCGGGGTTTCCTTGATGATTTCGTGCTCGCCGGCGGCATCGAGCTCCACCACGCAGATGGTGTCGGTGACGTTCAGCGCCGGGATGACGGCGTTGCACTGCTCGTCGGCCAGAGCGCCAAGCACTTGTTCATGCAGCTTCGCCGGGGCAAAAGCGCGGGCGGCGTCATGCACCAGAATGTTGGTGGCGGCGGAACTGGCTTCAGCCAGGCCGGCGCGGACCGACGCGGCGCGGCTGGCGCCACCGGGCACGGTGCGCACCTTGTCCCCGTACTGCGCCATGGCCGCGGCCAGGCGTTCGTCCTGCGGCGGGGTCACCACGATGATTTCGGTGATCTGCGGAATTCCCAGCGCCCGGTCCACGGCATGTTCAGCCAGGGATTTTCCGGCCACCTGGACCATCGCCTTGGGAAGGCCAGCGCCGAGGCGGGTTCCCATTCCAGCAGCCACGAGGATCAGGCTTGAGTTCTGCACTTCGCTTTGCTTCACAGCGCCCAGCTTATCGTGCCGCGCGGTTCGGCCTTGGCCGCTTTAACGCCAAAAGCCGTGAAACGCTTGGGAGCGTTTCACGGCGATGCGTTACCGGAACGGGGCTAGGCCGAAGCCAGAACCTCGTCCAAGAGGCCTTCTGCCTTGGCCTCGTCCAGATCCTTGGCCAAGGCCAATTCACTGATCAATACCTGGCGAGCTTTTGCCAGCATGCGCTTTTCGCCTGCCGACAGACCACGGTCATTTTCTCGGCGCCACAAGTCGCGAACTACTTCTGCAACTTTGATGACATCGCCGGAAGCGAGCTTCTCGACATTTGCCTTGTAGCGGCGCGACCAGTTGGTCGGCTCTTCGGTAAATTCAGCACGAAGGACATCGAACACATGGTCCAAGCCTTCCTGACCTACCACGTCACGTACGCCAACAAGATCAACGTTCTCAGCAGGAACCTCAATGGTCAGGTCGCCCTGAGCCACCTTGAGCTTGAGATACATTTTCTCTTCGCCCTTGATCTTGCGCATCTTGATCTCTTCGATCATCGCGGCACCGTGGTGCGGGTAGACAACAGTCTCGCCAACCTCAAAAACCATGTGGATAAACCCCTTTCCCACGCCCTAGTCTACCATGTTTGCTATTCCGGATCCTGCGACTGTGCCCCATATAACCGCGAATTCACGCGGAAATGCCTCTTCCACTTGCAAGAGAAACATGCTATGAAGAAGATAGGGCAGTCGACTGCGCACCAACCCCCTTCCCCGCATCGGTTGTCTACAACTTGTCGAAATGCGTGTGTTGCACGTCGCTAAATCGCGTCTTTGCGTGAAAAACAGCTAGGCTTAGAGGTAATCGTGGTCCAATTTTCGATTGCCCCTGCCCTAGGTGCATTCGATTAAGCAGGCCACGAACCGAAGCAACTCATTTTTCTCACCGAGGAGTTAGTGTCGTGATCACCGCACGCATGACCGCTGGACGTCGCATTGCCGCGTCCCTCGCTGTGGCTGCCCTGGCATTCGGTGTCACCAGCTGTGGCGCCATCAACGAGCAGGCCACCAACACCGACTACGCCGCCAGCGATGGCGTCAACGTCGATGTCGCAGACGCAAAGGTCCGCAACCTGATGTTCGTCACCAACAGCGACGACACTGAAGCCCGCCTGATCGGCTCCGTAGTCAACGCCGGCGATTCCGCGCTGACCCTGTCGGTCAAGGCTGACAACGCAGCACCTGTCTCCATCCAGGTTCCTGCAGACGGCACCATCAAGCTTGAAGAAGACAAGAACCAGCAGATCATCAAGAACATGGGCATTGCAGCTGGCGAACACGCCGACTCGGTCTTCACCGTTGCCGGTGAGAACGTGGAATTTAGCGTTCCAGTTGTCGATGGCACCCTGGCTGAATACCGCGACTTCGTACCAGGCGGTGCTGATCAGTCGGTTACCGAGCACCTGACTCCAGAAGAGACCCACTCCACTTCGGGCCACTAAGCTTCGCGCAAGACAAAACAAGAGCCTCGGACAGAATCGAAAGATTCTGTCCGAGGCTCTTGGCGTATCCTGGCTCTTTGGCTTTAGACCACGAACTTGTAGCCCAGCCCGCGCACGGTCACCAGGCGTTCGGGCACCGCCGGGTCGACCTCGATCTTGGAGCGCAGGCGCTTGACGTGCACATCCAAAGTCTTGGTGTCCCCCACGTAGTCGCTGCCCCAGACGCGGTCAATCAGCTGGCCTCGGGTGAGCACTCGACCGGCGTTGCGCAACAGCATTTCCAGCAGCTCGAATTCCTTCAGCGGCATGGATACCTCGGTGTTGTCGACCGAGACCACGTGGCGTTCCACGTCCATTCGCACCGGACCGGCGGTGACCACATTGCTGATCAGTTCTTCGCCTTCGCCCTGGCGGCGCAGTACAGCACGGATGCGGGCCAGCAATTCGCGGGAGGAGTACGGCTTGGTGACGTAGTCGTCGGCGCCGAGCTCCAGGCCGACGACCTTATCGATCTCCGAGTCCTTTGCGGTGAGCATGATGACCGGGACCTGGCTGTTCAGGCGGATCTGGCGGATCACTTCGGTTCCGGGCTGGCCCGGGAGCATCAGATCCAGCAGCACCAGGTCTGCGCCATGGCGTTCGAACTCGGTCACGGCCTTCAGACCGTCGTCGGCGATCCGGACTTCGAAACCTTCGCGTTCCAGCAGGTAGGACAGCGGGTCAGAGAGCGATTCCTCGTCCTCAACGATCAATATGCGGGTCATCGGCGTCCTCCTTCACGATCGGACGCATTCGTCTCGATCGTTCGTTCCTTCATCGTCTGGCCGGCAAGCACATTGCTGGTCGCCGGTTCTTCGTCCGCTAGGGGAAGTCTTAGGGTAAATGTGGATCCGTGGCCCGGCTGCGACCACAGCGACACTTCGCCGCCGTGGTTGGCCAGCACGTGCTTGACGATGCTCAGCCCCAGGCCGGTGCCCCCGGTCTGCCTCGAACGTGCGGAGTCCACGCGGTAGAAGCGCTCGAAAACGCGTTCCTGCTCTTCGGCCGAAATCCCGGGTCCCTGGTCGGTGACCGAGATCTGCGCATAGCCATCACGCTGCCGGATGCCCACGCCTACCGTGGTGTTCTCCGGGGAGTAGCGGATGGCATTATCGATCAGGTTGCGGATCGCAGTCATCAGCAGGTCCGCATCGCCCAGGATCGGCTCCTCGAGATGTCCGCCTACGGTAATGGCGATGCCCTTTTCCTCGGCAATCAGGTGGCTGCGGTCAACTGCCTCGGCCACGACGCTGTCGATATTCACTTCCTGGCCCTGCACGATGGCATCGGATGCCTGCAGGCGGGAGAGCTCGATAATGTCCTGGACCAGGGCGGCCAGGCGCCGCGATTCCTTGTCCATCCGGGTGGAGAAGCGGCGTACCGCCTTGGGGTCATCGGCAGCCTCGGTAATGGCCTCGGCCAGCAGGCCGATCGCGCCGACAGGAGTCTTCAGCTCGTGGGAAACGTTGGCCACGAAGTCGTTGCGCATCGCTTCGGTACGGGTGATTTCGGTACGGTCGTCGGCCAGCAGGAGAATGTACTCGTCGCCCAGCGGTGCCACGCGCACATGGACAATCAGCTGCCCGGCACCCAGCGTGGAGCGTTGCAGCTCGTACTGGCTTTCGGCAATCACGCCGTCGGCGCGAACCTGCCGCACCAGCGAGAGCAGTTCGTTGTGGACGAGCGTGTGTCCTCGCACCAGTCCGTAGGCGTAGGAAGCGGGGTTGGCTCGAACCACCCCGTCGACGTCATCAAGGATTACGAAGGCGCGTCCAATGACCGACAGGACGGCGGCGGCTCCCTCGGGGAGCACGGGTTCGTCGACCTGCGGCAGCTTCGAGGAGCGGTTCTGGGAAAGCCGGAAGGCGATGACGCCAACGATCCCCAGAGCCAGGCCGAGGACGCCGGCTATAAGAGTCGAGATCACTTCGTTCACATCTTTAGACTAGCTTCACCTTTGGGTGGCACCGGCCCTAAATGACGTGATTTAGTCGATTTCGGCGCGCTGTTCACCAAACGTTCACCTTTCGTGGCATATTCGTTAATCACCCGCTGACAAGCTGGAGCAAGACCCTCCACCATGCCACAAAACTGTTTCGGGGCGGTTGGCTGCCACGGCAGTCCACCATCCGGCATGGATACCGACACTCGAAAGGAACTGCTGTGCGTAAGGTATTTCAAGCAGACCTGCAGCAAATTGGCGAAGAACTCATTGAGATGGCCAACCAGGTCGCAACCGCAATGGATCGAGCTTGGGATTCGCTAGCCAACGTCGACGTCGATCTGGCCCAGGAAGTCATCGCAGCGGACGCGAAGATCGACTTCCTGCAGAACCAGCTCGATGAGCGCGCTATCGATACCTTGGCTTTGCAGGGACCGGTAGCCAGCGATCTGCGCATGATCGTCGGTTCGCTGCGCATGAGTGCTTCGCTGGAGCGCATGGGCGACTTGGCACGCCACTTGGCGCAGCTGGCCCGCCTGCGCTTCCCCAACCCGGCAATCCCAGCCAGGATTTCCGACACCTTTGCCCAGATGGCAAAGATCGATATTGACATCGCCAAGGCCGTTGCGCGTTTGCTCGACACCCGCGATCTGCAGATCGCTACCGAAATTATCGAGCTGAACCACCAGCTGGATCGCTTGCACTCCAGCGTCTTCACCCTGGTCGCGGCCGACGACTGGGATGCCAATGCACCCACCACCGTGGACGTATCGCTGACCAGCCGCTACCTTGAGCGCTTCGGCGATCATGGTGTGTCCGTAGCTCGCAAGGTCACCTATCTGGTGACCGGCGAATGGGACCCCACCGAGATCTAGGTCCGCGGACCTAAGCTATAAGGCTGCGCCTTGGCGCCTGCCATCCGGTACCACCGGATGGCAGGCGCCATTTTTGCTCTCCAGCTCATTCAGCACTGAAACTGGGTGTCCGGGGTCCGGGAAGCCTTCGCATCGCGGCGCGAACTGGGTACCGTGCCGTGGCCCGCGGCCCCGTTGGCATGGCAGTGCTGCGCCTCGTCCGGCCATGCAGCTCCACGCGCTCACCGTGAGCGCACGTCCAGCCATTGCCCCGGCAGGATGCCAGCGGACGCACGACGCAGCGCTGGGCACCCCAGGGACCGCCGTTGGAGTCCGGTCCCATCCGGGGAATCCAGCCCGTTAAACCAGCAGAGGGCAGTCCACCGATCGGTGGACTGCCCTCGCAGGTTGTTGGCGCGCAAGTGGCGCCAGCGTCTAGCGGGCTTCTAGCCTTCGCACTCGACGCAGAAGCCTACATTGCCCTCTTCGCGCACCAGCTGCGAACGGTGGCGAATCAAGAAGCACGAGCCGCAAATGAACTCGTCGTCTTTCTGCGGAATGACCGTAACGGTCAATTCCTCGTTGGATAGATCCGCACCTGGCAGATCCATGCCATCGGTGTGGTCGGTCTCGTCGAGCTCGCGCACCACCGACTTGGCGTCCGGTGCGTTTGCGGACTTCACCGCATCCAGAGAAGCCTTACGTGCCTCAGCAACGTCTGGGCGGACTTCATCGTAATCAGTTGCCACGAATTGCATTCCTAACGTGAGCCATTGAGCCTATTCGAAATAGGAGATTACAGCATACTAATGCCAAAAATACAATCGTGCGCAGTTGTTTCGCTCACAGCCGGATGCTTGGCGTTACCTCGGCGTTAACAAGCGGACGGCGGCATCGCGAACTACTGGCGAGTAGCCAGCAGCCTCGATGCCGCCGAAAAGCGTGTCCTACTTGCGGCCTTGGTTGGCAACGGCCTCGATGGCGTCCGCAGCGGCTGCTGGATCCAGGTAGGTTCCGCCCTTGGTGATTGGCTGGAAGTTGTCATCCAGCTCATAGACCAGCGGGATGCCGGTTGGGATGTTCAGGCCAGCAATGTCTTCATCGCTGATGCCATCCAGATGCTTGACCAGCGCACGCAGCGAGTTGCCGTGGGCGGTGACCATGACGGTCTTGCCTGCCGACAGGTCGGCCTTGATGTTGTTCTCCCAGTAGGGAAGCATGCGATCCAGCACGTCCTTGAGGCACTCGGTGCGTGGGGCGGAGTCGCCCAACGCCGCATAGCGCTCGTCGTTGATCTGGCTGAACTCCGAGGAATCATCCAGTGCTGGTGGCGGGGTGTCGTAGCTGCGACGCCATTCCATGAACTGCTCTTCGCCGAACTCGGCCAAGGTCTGCGCCTTGTCCTTGCCCTGCAGCGCACCGTAGTGGCGCTCGTTCAGGCGCCAGTCGCGGTTCACCGGGATCCACGAACGGCCAGCGGCCTCCAGGGCCAGGTTCGCGGTAACAATGGCGCGGGTCAGCAAGGAGGTGTGAAGCACCTCCGGCTTGTAGCCAGCTTCGGTCAGCAGCTGGCCGCCGCGGGCAGCTTCAGCACGGCCCTTCTCAGTCAGCGATACGTCGTACCAACCGGTGAACAGGTTCTTTTCGTTCCATTCGCTCTGTCCGTGGCGAAGCAAAATCAAAGTGTGGCTCATGTAATCCATCCTAACCAATGCGCAAGCCTGCTCGTGCGAAAGTTAAGGCCCGTGATTAAAGTGCGAAGACCTGCAGTCCGCCAAGATGCGGATGCAGGTCTTCGGGAAAACTTGGTGCCTTGGCACGCCTAGTAGTTGTACCAGCCGCCGCCTTTGCCGCTGACGGCAGGCTTGACGTCCGCGAGGTACACGCAGGCGATGCAGGCGCCGATCAGCTGCAGGAAGCCGATTCCGCCCTGGCTGAAGATGCCAAGCAGTGCCACGGCGGTGCTGGCGACGGTCAGTCCAAGCCAGAACCCCTTGGTGCGCTTGCCTTCCTGGGCGAAACGATCTGCGCCATGACGCAGGCAATCAACCAAAGCCCAGACGGCGAGCGCAACGATGACAATGCTCAAAGCGATCATCATGTAGTACTCGATTATTTGGGCCATGCGCAACATGTTCATGCTTGTACTCTACCTTTTTGGCGCAAATGATGGGCGCTGTGCCACGCGCGGAAATCAGCGCCCGCGGGCATCAAAGCCGGTCCAGCGCTTGCTGCAGATCGGCCCAGAGGTCTTCCACCTCTTCAATGCCTACTGACAGTCGGATCAGGCTGGCCGGGACGCTGGCCGGCTCCGAAGCGTGGCGGGCCCGGCGCTCAGCTAGGGATTCCACGCCTCCAAGCGAGGTGGCGCCGGTGATGAGCTGGAAGGCTTCCAGCACCCGGTCCGCTTCTTCGGCGGTGCTTCCCGCTTCAAAGGCGATCACCGATCCGAACCCACCCATGAGGTCCGCGGCGCGCGCGTGGCCCGGGTCGTTGGGCAGTCCCGGGTAGCGTACGGCCTGCACCTTGGGATGTGCCGCGAGGCGTTCTGCCAGCACCTGGCTGTTTGACTGCGAACGCTGAAGGCGCACGGCCATGGTGCGCACCCCGCGTAATGCGAGGAAGGTATCCATCGGGCCGGCGATCGCGCCATGCAAGGTCCGGTACCCATGCAGGCGGCTGTGGAGCTGCTCGTCGCTGGTGACCAGCGCGCCCATGATCACGTCCGAGTGGCCCGACAGGTACTTGGTCACCGAGTGAACTACAAGGTCGGCACCGTGGACCAGCGGCTGCTGGAGCAGTGGGGTGGCAAAGGTGTTATCCACGATGCTCACGACGTTCTTCGCTTTGGCGGCAGCCAGCAGGGACGGCAGGTCGGCGACTTCCAGCATCGGGTTGGTTGGCGATTCCACCCAGAGCACATCGGCCCCATCCAAGGCAGCGAGCACTTCTTCGGTGTTGGCAATATCCACCGGGCGAATGCGCAGCCGTCCCGCATCTTGCAGCTCTGCGCTCAACGCCAGCGAACCGTTATAGGAATGCTGCGGCATCACCAGCACGCCGGCCTCTGGCACGATGCTCAATGCGGCGGCAATAGCTGCCATGCCCGAGGAGAACACCAGGGCAGGCAGCGTTGCCGCTTCGAGCTGGCCCAGTACTTCTTCAAACGGATCCCAGGTCGGATTGGAGAAGCGCGCATATACGCGTTCACCCGGCGCCGCCTGGCCTTTGGAATGGTAAGTCGAGGTGAAGGTTACCGGGTGGTTGACTGGAGCATCGTAGCCATGGGCCGGACGCCCGCCGGCAACGAGCAAAGTTTTCGGATCCCAGGCCGGATTGGCGCCTGATTCTGCGGTGCGGGGGTTCATGGAAAAAACTCTACGCTTCCTTTGACGCTGCCAGCCGGTGGATTTCACTACATTTCATCTGACTGATCCACCACACTGGGCGCATTTTCGTTGCACATCCTGCCGTTGCAGCGCACATCTTTAAATGTCCTTGGATAGGCTAGTGGGGTGAGTATCGAATCGAGTACCCCAACCCGTGGCTTGTTCATCGTTTTTGAAGGCGGTGACGGCGCTGGGAAGTCCACGCAGGTCGCCCTGGCCCAGCAATGGCTGGAGTCCCGTGGCGCCAAGGTCACCACTACCCGTGAGCCAGGCGGAACCCAGATCAGCGAAGAGCTGCGTTCCTTGGTGCTCGAACATGGCCACGGCGAGATCGATGCCCGTACCGAGGCCCTGATTTACTCGGCGGCGCGTGCCGCCCATGTCCAGCAGGTCATCTCCCCCGCGCTGGATGCCGGAACCCACGTCATCTGCGACCGGTTTGTTGATTCCTCGCTGGCTTACCAGGGCATGGGCCGTGCCCTCGGCTTTGATGCCGTCGCATCGATTAACGACTTCGCAACCGGCGGACTGAAGCCTGATGCCACCATCATTCTTGATATCTCCGCCGCGCAAGGACGTGCCCGGCGCATTGCGGCCAGCGGCGGCGTGGAGGATTCGGATCGCTTGGAATCCGAGCCGGATGATTTCCATGAACGCATCCGCAACGCCTTCCTCGACTTGGCGGCCCGTGATCCGCAACGCTATCTGGTCCTGGATGCCACCGCCAGCGTGGAGAAGCTGCACCAGTCGGTTGCGCAGCATTTGGCAGGCTTGCTGTGACCCGGCCGGTCTTCGCAGAACTTGCCGGGCAGGAACGTGTCATTGCCACGTTGACCGCTGAGGTTGATCGCGGCAACCCGACCCATGCCTGGCTGGTCACCGGTCCCCCGGGTTCGGGCCGCACCACGGCGGGGCGGGCTTTCGCGGCAGCTTTGCAGTGCACCCAGGCCCCGGCCGGCTGCGGGCAGTGCGCCAACTGCAAAATGGTCATGAATTCGGAGCACCCGGATGTGTCCTTCGTATCCACCGACAAATTCGAGTACCAGATCGCTGACGTCCGCCATCTGATTACCCGTGCACAGGAAAGTGCTGGCACCGGCCGCTGGCGCATCATCATCATCGAAGATGCCGACCGCATGTCCGAGCGCAGCACCAACGTGCTGCTCAAGGCCATTGAAGAACCGCCCGCCAAGATGATCTGGATCCTGAGCGCCCCGTCTCCTGCAGATGTTCTGGTGACCATTCGATCACGGTGCCGCGCGGTAAATCTCTCCGTGCCGTCCACCCAGGATGTTGCCGATCTTCTGGTGCGCCGTGACGGCCTGGAACCGGAACAGGCGCTGTTCGCTGCCCGTGTCTCGCAGTCCCACATTGGCGTAGCCCGTTTGCTGGCCCGTGACGAGCAAGCACGCATCCAGCGTGAAAAAGTCGTTACCTTGCCGTTGCGCACCACCACCTTGCCGCAGGCGATGGCCGCTGCCGCAGAAATTTCCAAACTGGCCAGCGAGCGTGCCGAGAACATTACCGGCACCGATCTGCAGAACAAGATTGCCCAGCTGCGCCACGCCAACGGCTTGGGTCCAGAGGAGAACATCCCCGCTGGATTGCGTGGACAGTTCAAGGCGCTGGAGGATGATGCCAAGCGATTCGCTCGGCGTGCGGCTTTCGATGCCTTGGACCGTACCCTGACAGACCTGACCACATTCTTCCGCGATGTTTTGAGCATCCAGCTGAAAACCGGAATTGAGCTGATCAACGAGCACCTGCGCGAGCAGCTCGAACGTTTCGCAGCGGAACAGTCCAGCGAGAAGTCCTTGGCCCAGCTTGATGCCATCAATGAAACGCGCAGCCGCTTGGCTGCCAACGTCAACCAGCTCATGGCCCTGGAAGCACTCATGACCCGTTTGCTGCCTCAGCCGGGACGCCGTTAACCCATCACAAGGAGACACTAAAAGTGCCTGCACGCTCACCGATGATGCGCTTGGCCGCAGTGGGGACCGCTCTGGCTTTGACCCTGGCCGGCTGCTCTTCCACTACAGCGGATTCGCAGTCCGGCGCATCGGATGCGTCGCAGTCCGCGCCCAACGCCAGTACACCGGAAGGATTGGAATCCTTCTACAGCCAAGACCTCGATTGGGAAGAATGCGGCAGCATCATCGAATGCGCCACCATAGAGGTTCCGCTGGACTATGCCGATCCCGAAGGCGAGAGCATTGATCTGGCGTTGAACCGCCGCGCAGTGGACGGAGCGACAGGCAATCTGCTGGTAAACCCCGGCGGCCCAGGCGGATCCGGCCTGGATCTGGTGGCGTCCTCGGTACCAGGCATGTTCAGCGCTGACCTGCAGCGCACCTACAACGTCATCGGATTCGATCCGCGAGGCGTGGGAGAAAGCTCCCCGGTCACCTGCCAAAGCGGTGCCGAGACCGATGAGGGACGCCAGGAAAACCTGCGGGCTTGGGTTCCTGAAGACCAGGACGAAATTGTCGAGGATACCGAGGACTACGCAGCTGACTGCGCGTCCAATACCGGCGATCTCCTAGGCCACGTCGATACCGTTTCGGTAGCGAAGGACATGGACGTGATCCGTGCTGTGCTCGGTGATGCACAGCTGGACTACCTCGGTTTCTCCTATGGAACCTTCCTCGGAGCAACCTACGCTGATTTGTTCCCTCGGAATGTGGGTCGCTTCGTACTCGATGGCGCCATGGATCCAACCAGCACAGCTTCGGACCTCACCTTGGCCCAGGCCGTTGGCTTCGAGAAGGAGATCGACGCGTGGCTCGCCAATTGCCTTGAAAGCGGTGAGTGCCCGTTCACTGGAACCGTTGAAGAGGCCAAGGTGCAGCTGCAGCAGTTCTTTGCGCAGGTGGAGAACGAACCAATGACTGCCAGCGACGGGCGTGCAGTGCCGATCATCGACTTCATCAACGGCTTCATCTTGCCGCTGTATGACGATTCCAGCTGGCCCATTTTGACCGATGCGATGAACGCTGCCGTCAACGACGCGGATGTGGATATGATCCTCGGCTTCGCGGATCTCTCGGCGGACCGCGAGGGCGACGGCACGTATGCATCGAATTCCACCGATGCTTTCACCGCCATCAATTGCCTGGACCGTCCAATGGACGCCAGTCCAGAAGCGATGCAGGCCGAAGCAACAGAGTTGATGCGTGCGGCCCCGACCTTGGGCAAGTATCTCGCCTACGGCGGCATCACCTGCGAGGCCTGGGACCACGACGCCACTGGCAAGCCTGAGGTCCTCGACGCGGAAGGCTCGAATGAGATCCTCGTCATTGGCACCGTCGGCGATCCAGCTACCCCCTACGCATGGTCTGAGGCATTGGCGCAGCAGCTGGATAACGCGACCCTGCTGACCTATGAAGGCCATGGCCACACCGCATATGGACGCTCCAATGAATGCATTACCAAAGCGGTGGATGAGTACCTGATTGACGGCAAAGTCCCCGAAGCCGGCACCCGGTGCTGATTGGGCTTGATGATGTCGTCGCCGTTTTGACGTTCAGACAATTCCTCGGATAAAGTGACGTGGTGCCTGTTTGCAGGTACAGGCCTCCTTAGCTCAGGGGTAGAGCAGCTCCCTCGTAAAGAGCAGGTCGCCGGTTCAAATCCGGCAGGGGGCTCGTTGTGAAGAAAACCCCGGAATCGCGCTTGCCGCATGATTCCGGGGTTTTCGCAATTTTCAATGGATTTTCATGACTGGTCCCGGGGTCTTCGATTCCCACGCAGTCCATTCTTATCCCGCATCTTGCCCAACGGCGCTTTTGGATATTCAATTAGGCCAGAGCCGGCAAACGATTCTTCACTCCGCGATCAGCAGATCATCGATCCTGGTTCGCGACCGGCAATAGCGGTATAAGCCTTCGACAGCAATTTCCAAGGAATTCCAAACTGATGCAATCCTTGCAGTACTCCCCTGAACCGCCATCGCTAGGCGGCAACGCGATCATGCGCCAACGGTGGAGCGAAGTAGCGTTCCTGCATTGGCGGGTTAGCCCGGATGAGGTGGCGCCGTACATGCCCGAAGGATGCCGGCCAGATATTGTCGCCGGCAGCGCTTGGGTGGGCCTCGTCGCTTTCCAGATGTCGCGCAGTGCGTTCTTCTCCGGTCCTGCGATTCCGTGGTTGGGTGACTTCCCGGAGATCAATGTGCGCCTCTATTCCGTTGACAATCAAGGACGCCGCGCAGTGGTATTCCTGAGCCTTGAAGCATCACGCCTGCTACCTGTGCTCATGGCGCGGGCAGTCTTCGGGTTGAAGTACCAGTGGTCGTCCATGAAAATCCTGAAGAAGGCCGGCACGATCAGCTATGCAACACGGCGCATCGGAAATCCGAGCGCACGTTCCCGCATCGTCGTGCGTCCGGTAGAAGCTTCTGCCAGTGCCGGTCCAATTACCCCGGGTTCGCAGACCGCCATCGCGCTATCGGCACAGTGGGCGTTCCACCAGCGGCATCTTGGGCGCACCTTGCACTGCCGGAACCACCATGAACCGTGGCCGCTGCAACCTGCACAACTCGTTGAATTCGACGATGGCCTGCTGCGTGCCGCCGGTTTCGCCACTCTCGCTGATCGAGCTCCTGACTCGGTTCTGTACGCCGAAGGCGTCGATACGCTGTTCGCTGCACCAACCGTACTGGACTGCTAGAGGCCAGGCACAAGGCAGTTGCGGCAGAAGGCTCCCGGTTTCGGAAGAAACCGGGAGCCTTCTGTTCTGCCTAGCTTTTTTACTCGAAATCGGCGGTTGCCGGGTCAGCCGAGATACGGCCTTCCGCTCCGCGGTCCAGGGTAGCGATGGCAGCCAGATCTTCCTCGTCCAGATGCACGTTCAGCGATTCGAAGTTCTCGACGATGCGCGATTCGGTGGTCGACTTCGGGATGACCACGTTGCCTACCGCCAGGTGCCACGCGATGACTACCTGTGCCACCGATGCTTCATGCTTCTTGGCGATCTCCACCAGCACTGGGTCGCTGAGCAGTTCGCCGCCGTGGCCCAGCGGGGACCAGGACTGGTGCAGGATGCCGTGCTCGGCCTCGTAGGCGCGCAGCTCGCCCTGCGGGAAGTACGGATGGGTTTCGACCTGGTTGATCACCGGGCGGACGCCGGTTTCGGTGTAGAGCTCTTCCAGTGCTTCCTTGGTGAAGTTGCAAACGCCGATGGACTTGGCCTTGCCGTCCTTCTGCAACTGGATCAGTGCCTTCCAGGTGTCCACGTAGGTGCCGCGCTTGGGCTGCAGCCAGTGGATCAGGTACAGGTCGACGTATTCCAGGCCGAGCCGTTCCAGCGAGGCATCCGCTGCGGCGAGGGTCTTCTCGAAACCCTGGTCCGAGTTCCAGACCTTGGTGGTGATGAAGAGGTCTTCGCGTGGCACGGTGCTGGCTGCAACTGCGCGGCCGACGCCAGCTTCGTTGCCATAGATGCGTGCGGTGTCGATGTGGCGGTAGCCGGCGTCGATGGCCTGGCCAACGACTGCTTCCGCGTCCTCGTCGGCGACCTTCCAGACGCCGTAGCCAAGCTGGTCGATGGTGTTTCCGTCAAGGAACTTCAGTTCAGGAATTGTTTGGGTCATGCAACTAATTTAGTCCACTGATGCGCCCTGCGCGGTGGAACACCACGCGAGCGATCGGGAAAACCCAATTATTCGCTGGAAGCGAGCAATTGCACGGCCCGGCTGACGTCTTCTTTCACCAGCATGGCACGATGGCGCACGGCTTCGATATCGATCGGCTTGCCGGCTTCGGCCTGCATGCGCATCATCGCTACGACCTGTGCGGTCGTCGCCAAATCATTGGCGGCCTTAGTCAGCGAACGATGCGCCGCAGAGGTCAGCTGCGGGATCGTGTCGTCATTGCTCGGGGTGATCCGATGCGCCGCACAGCAAAGCTGGCGTACGGTCGGCAACAGCACAGCCATCTCATTGGCTTCTCGGACCAGCTGATTGTAAACCTGGTCATCGTTGATGCCCTCTACCACCTGGAAGACCCGGTCCAATGACCGCTGGAAACGGTCATGGGCGCGACGCCAGACGCCCTCGCCAAGTTCGCGAGCAGCAGCACGCTCAGCGCGCAGTCGTGAAAAGAACGCCATTACACTTCTCTGCCGGTGGATTCCGATGAATTACTGGTTCTAGCCTACCGGGATCACCGCAGTGTTCCCGGCAGCGGGGTCGACATAAAACGAAACCGGCCGCGAGCCCCATCCGCTTTCGCCAATGGTTCTCACGGCCGGTACCAGTCGCGTTCAGCAGCAACGCCCTTCAGGATTCTTTTCCTGCCAGTCGGTGTAGTCCTTCCAGAATTCGCGCTCGGACATTGGCTTGGCGCCAGGATGATTGCGTTCGTGGTGTTCCAGGTAGTGCTGGTACTTGTCGGCCCCGAGCACCCCGTCGACAAACTTCTTGGCTTGCCCCAGGCGTTCCAACAGCGTCGCCATGGCTAGTGGCCGCCTCGCTGGACTTGGGCTTCGGCAGGGATTTGCTTCCAAGCCTTTTCAAGTTCCTTTTCGGCAGGCGACGAGATCAAGCCGGCGGGTGCGTACATCTTCGATGGCACGGCAGGATCCTCGGTGCTGTTGCCACCACCGCTCTGCTTGGCCTTGGCGGTTGCGACAACAGCCGATACCAGCACGATGGCGGTCAGTACCAGGAAGACCAGGGACAGCCAGCCCTGGACACCGGTGTTGCGGACCACGGCCTCCATGGCTTCGACGCTGCCCGCCGAGCCGAGGGAAGTCTCGCCATTGGCCAGAGCTTCCTTGTAGGCGTTGTGGTTGGCGAAGTAGCCCACCTTGGTATCTGCGGAGAAGATCTTCTGCCAGCTCGCGACGAAGGTGATCACCACGGTGAAGGCCAGCGGCAGAGCCACGACCCATAGGTACTTGAAGTTGTTCTGCTTGGCGATGATGGTCATCACCACGGCCAGCGCTATCGCAGCCAGCAGCTGATTGGCGATGCCGAACAGCGGGAAGAAGGTGTTGATGCCTCCCAGTGGATCTGTCACGCCGAGGATGAGGATGTAGCCCCAGCCGGCAACCATGATCAATGTGCACAGCCACACGCCCGGACGCCACGAGGTGTCCTTGAACTTCGGGAAGAAGTTGCCGATGGTGTCCTGCAGCATGAAGCGCGCAACACGGGTACCGGCGTCAACCGCGGTCAGGATGAACAGTGCCTCGAACATGATCGCGAAGTGGTACCAGAAGCCCATCATCGCGGTGCCGCCGAACCACTGGTGCATGATGTGCGCAATGCCCACAGCCAGGGTCGGAGCGCCACCGGTACGCGAGACAACCGAGCTCTCGCCCACGTTATTGGCAAGTTCGGTCAGCTGGTTTGGATCCAAGCTAACGCCGGCCAAACCCAGCGAGTTCACGAATGCCGCCGCGGTTTCCACCGTGCCGCCGGTAGCGGCAGCCGAGGAGTTCATCGCGAAGTAGATGCCGCGGTCGATGGAAATCGCTGCAACCAGCGCCATGATGGCCACCATGGATTCCATGAGCATGCCGCCGTAGCCCAGGAAGCGGGTTTGCTTTTCCTTCTCGACCAGCTTCGGGGTGGTGCCCGAGGCGATCAGTGCGTGGAAGCCCGACAGCGCACCGCAGGCAATGGTCACGAACAGGAATGGGAAGATGTGCCCGGCAACGACCGGGCCATCGGCACGGCCAGCGAACTCGGAGAAGGCCGGAACATCGATTTCCGGACGGACGACGATGATCGCCACGGCCAGCAGGCCGATGACGCCGATCTTCATGAAAGTCGACAGGTAGTCGCGAGGAGCCAGCAGCAGCCATACCGGGAGCACCGCGGCGATGATGCCGTAGATGATGATGGCCCAGGCGATGGTGGTGCGATCCAGGTGGAAGAACTCGGCACCCCACGCAGACTCGGCAATCCAGCGGCCGGAGATGATCGCGAACATCAGCAGCACGAAGCCGATGATGGAGATTTCCAGGACCTTGCCCGGGCGGATGAACCGCAGGTAGATGCCCATGAACAAGGCGATAGGGATGGTCAGGCCCACCGAGTAGACACCCCACGCGGACTCGCCCAGTGCATTGACGACCACCAGCGCCAAGATGGCGGTAATGATGATCATGATAGCCAGGGTGGCGATCAGGGCAGCGGTGCCGCCGATCAGGCCCAGCTCTTCGCGGGCCATCTGGCCCAGCGAGCGTCCGCCACGGCGCATGGAGAAGAACATGACGAGATAGTCCTGGACCGCTCCGGCCAGCACCACGCCCACGATAATCCAGATGGTGCCAGGCAAATAGCCCATCTGCGCTGCGAGGATCGGTCCAACCAGCGGACCGGCGCCTGCGATGGCGGCGAAGTGGTGGCCGAAGAGCACGCGGCGATCGGTGGGAACGAAGTCACGGCCGTTATTGACCGATTCGGCCGGGGTGGCCCGGAAATCATCGGGTTTGGCGATCTTGCGCTCGATGAACTTCGAATAGAAGCGGTAGGCAATCAGGTAGGTCGCAACAGCGGCGAAGACGAACCAGATGGCATTGATGGTTTCCCCGCGCGAGAAGGCGAGAATCGACCATGCGATTCCGCCGACCAGCGCGATGGCAACCCAGATGGCGATCTTGGCGGGGGTCCAACGCTTTTCTTCGCGTTCGGCAACCTCAGGATCGACACCCGCTGGTGGCAAGGTATTTTGGGTACTCAAATCGAGCAACCTCCTAGGAACAGTGCAAGTGATGTGCGCGACCAGCGGTTATTAGGCTAGTCACGCATTAATGACTACTGAGTCACCTTACAACTGGTTTCCCGCTGCTTTAAACCTCTATGACAACTTTTCCCGTATGTTCACCGGAATCGAAGTATTCGTGGGCAGCGGCCAGCTCCGGGAATCCAAAGGCCTTGGTGACGTTCAGTGCCAGTTTCCCCTGTTCCAGCAGCGGCATCACGCGGGTAATGGTCTGGCGAACGATCTCCGCCTTCTCATGCAGCGGGCGGGAACGCAAAGTTGTGCCGATGATCCGCGCCCGCTTGCTCATCAGCAGCCCCAAGTTCAGTTCTCCCTTGGCTCCGCCTTGCAGTCCGATGACTACCATCCGTCCGCCGACGGCGAGCGCCTTGACGTTCTCCCCCAGGTATTTGGCGCCCACGACATCCAGGATCAGATCCACGCCCCTGGCGTCGGTCAGTTCCTTGACGCGTGCAGAAAAGTCCTCTTCCCGGTAGTTGATCCCCTCGTCGGCGCCGAGGGTACGGCAGTAGTCCAATTTCTCTGCCGAGGAAGCGGTGACGATGACGCGGGCGCCAGCGGCTTTGGCGAGCTGTATGGCCATGGAGCCGATGCCGCCGGCTCCGCCATGGATCAACAACGCCTGGTCTTGGCCCAGTCCGCCTTCGATGAAGAGGTTGGAGACCACGGTGGCGGCGACTTCCGGCAACCCGGCGGCTTCGATGCTCGAAACCGTTTCAGGGATTTCGATGAGCAGTTCTGCCGGAACATTGACGTACTGCGCATACCCGCCAGCAGCGAGCAGGGCGGCAACTCGCGCTCCCGGTTTCCATCCGCTGACGCCATCGCCGATCTCCACGATGCTGCCCGAGACTTCCAGCCCGGGGATATCGCTGGCTCCGGGAGGTGGCGGATACACTCCCTTGCGCTGCTGCACATCCGCGCGGTTCAGTCCGAAGGCCTCGACCTTGACCAGCACTTCCCCAGCTGCGGGGACCGGCATTGGCCGTTGGACCAGTTCAAGGACTTCTGGCCCACCGGCACCGTTGTAGATATAGGCGTTCATAACGTCGTTCATGGCCTTCAATTCCTTTCAACAGGGGTTCATGCCGTATACTTTTTCGGGTTGGATGGTTGTCCGAGCGGCCGAAGGAGCTGGTCTTGAAAACCAGTAGGCGGCAACCCCGTCTCATGGGTTCAAATCCCATACCATCCGCGCTTTTCGAGTTTGGCGGGCTGATCCTTGGATCAGCCCGCCAAACTGCTTAATACTGCTCCGCGCTTAATCTTTCGTTGACGATCAGCCCCGCCAGGCGAGCCACTTCGTTCACTACGTTGGCTGCGTCTTGCAAGGTTCGGGCCGCGGGGTGGCGCAGGTCGCCCGCTTGCGCGGCAATAGCGGTCCCCCACTGCGCTGATGACAATTGCAATCCCAGCACGAATAGCCCGCGGTGCGCCAGCCCATCGCTGTTGACCAGACGGTATGGTTCACCGACCACGTCGAAACCGGATCCAGGCAGGCTTTCGCCTTCCGTGTTCTTCCAAGTGTGCACGCGCGCTACGTGATCTCCCAAGAGCTGCTTTATCAGTGCCGCGTTATTTTGCAGCACGCGGTTACTCGGCATCATCGCTTCGCACATGGTCTTCGCAGTGTGCACCTCCGCATCTACCCAGGGCGAGGATGCGGTGAACTGCTCGGAAACCTCGTCGAAGCCGAACTCCGGGTCCGGACCAAGGAAGGTTACGATCCCGGCGCGCGAGAGCGCCAGCAGCTGTTCAATGCGTTCGAGCGGCGGGCCTGAGGACAGCCCTTCGACCAG
This sequence comes from Glutamicibacter sp. NPDC090743, assembly GCF_044769125.1. Taxonomy (NCBI): domain Bacteria; kingdom Bacillati; phylum Actinomycetota; class Actinomycetes; order Micrococcales; family Micrococcaceae; genus Glutamicibacter; species Glutamicibacter sp. NPDC090743. Next base: position 22,317 of record NZ_JBIVXE010000006.1, read on the forward strand.
TGGCTCGAAGTGCGCTTGGATTTCTTCAATGCGCGACTGCTCGTCGATCACGCCGGAAGCAATCAGCTCCTTGACCAGCATGCGTCCGGCATTCATCGTCATAATGGCGCATGACAACGGGTCTTCTAGCCCGCCGGTGCTGTGCCGGGCATTGCCCACGAGGTAGTCGCGTACTGCCTGCTGGTATTGCTCATCGGAGCTGAACCCGAGTTCTTCAAATGGCCTTGCCAGCTTTGGCACATCGAGCCACTGCAACTGCGGGAACTGCCCGACGAACTTGCGCAGTTCGCTAAGCCACACTTGGCTTCCTTCATGGTGCTCCGCAGAGAGGATCGCTTCGAGCTGATCAACGAATTCTCGCTCATCGAGACCTTCCGGGGCACCATGCGCGCGAGCGCAAGTGCTGTAGTAGGCGAACAAGATGTCCCGGTGCAGTTTGGGCCAAATATGGCGTGAGAACACCAAGGAGGAGGCAGGGTTGGTGGCGCGTGCTTCGGCAAGGCGCCCGATGAGTTCCGGAGCGTCGAAGTAGCGTAGTTCAATTTCATCAGGAATGAACTGCTCCACTACTGGCTTGCCCCAGTAGGGGGTACCTCGGCGCGAAGCTACGATCAGTGCCGGCTCCCGGCCTGAGCCGATGTACTGCAGGCGATGCCCCGGCTCGGTGCTGGCCTCACGGAAAATCCCGCCGCGGCCTGCCGTCAGCTCGGCCATGCCGTCAAAGAAATTCAAGCCCAACCCGCGGATCAACGCAGGCTGGCCCTCCTTGAACTGGGAGTAGTCGAGGTCCGCTGGAACATTCGGTGGCAGGTAGGTGGCCCCGGCTTGGGAGGCAGCATCCTTGAGTTGCTTCTGCCATGGGTTCAGTTCTGCCGGCTGGTGGCCCAAGGCCAGCACCACAGCGTCAGCGGCCAGCTGACGGGTTTCGGCACCCTCCAGGTTACTGCGGAAATCGATCTGATAGGCGTTGCCGACGGGGCGGACCGCAACGACTTCTGCGGCTACATGTTCGATGCTGAAATTCTCGTGGGTGGCAAGTATCGCTGCGCTGCGCTCATACACGTGCTCAAGGTACTCGCCATAGATTGCGCGTGACGGATAGGAGCCGGGTTCAATTTGCCCGATCAGCTTGGCATGCTCATCGGTGAGCTTGCGTCCATCGCCGCGCAGTGCGACGAACTGGCGAAAGCTCAACCCCGGTTCATCGCCCAACCGTTCGGGGGCCACTGTCGGAAATGATGACGGGGTGTTCATCAGGAAATGCTCCGACTGTTTCGGGTTCCACACGTGGCCGGAGCCCGGAGGGAACGGATCAAAGACCGTAACTTTCAGAACGGTGCCTTGGGCCGGGAGTTTCAACGCCAAGTTAGCGAGTCTTTCAACCACGCTCGTGCCGCGTGGGCCTGCCCCGACAAGGGCCAGGCTGAACTCGTTCTTTGGTGTTGCTATCTCGCTGTTCACTCCTCTAGGTTATTACCTTTGGAACAGGGCATGGGCCAGACGCATAGACTATGGCCATGACTGAGCATGATTCTGAGGTTGCAAGCGCTGATCCGTATTCCTGGCTTGAAGGAATTCACGACGAAACGGCACTCGAATGGGTGCGGGATCAGACCCAGCGTACCGAGTCCGAGCTGTACGACGACTCGTTCCATGCTACTGCGGAGCGGATCAAAACGGTTCTGGATGCCCAAGACCGCATTCCCATGGTGACCAAGCGTGGCGATCACTACTACAACTTCTGGCGCGATTCCGCCCATCGTCTTGGACTTTGGCGTCGCACCACTTGGAATTCCTACCTCAGCGACGACCCGCAGTGGGAAATCCTATTGGATCTTGACCTGCATGCGCAGTTGGAAGGCCGCGAATGGCATTTCGCTGGTTCAGCACTCCTGCGTCCAGCGGCCGGCGGCGCCTACCAGCGGGCCCTGCTTCGCTTGAGTCCTGACGGCGGCGACCAGGTGCGCATTCGCGAATTCGATCTGACCTCCAAGAGCTTCGTTGCCGGCGGTTTCGACCTTCCCGTTGCGAAGACCCAAGCCTCGTGGATTGACCACGATACGTTGCTTGTCGGTTCCGCCAGCAGCGAGCAGTTCACGACCCGTTCGACCTACGCGAAGACGTTGCGAAGGCTCAGCCGCGGCATGGAGATCGAAGAAGCGCCAATTCTCTTCCAAGTCGATAGAGAACATGTCGCAGCCTTCGGCTACTTCGATTCGTCTCCGGGATTCGAACGCGTGGTCACCACTGATGCCATCGACTTCTACAATTCCACTGCCGGTGTCCTCATCGACGGGGAACACCATCTGATCGATGTTCCGACCGATGTGCAGGTCAGCCTGCACCGGCAGTGGGTCCTCTTTGCTCCCCAAACCAATTGGGAACACCAGGGCCAGAAGATCGCTGCGGGTTCATTGGCTATCGCCCGGCTGGATAGATTCCTCGAGTCCGGCAGCATCGAGAAGGTTCTCTTCGTCCCGGATGCGCACACTGCGCTGGAATCACTGAGCTTTACCGCCAATTATCTGCTGCTCACCGTATTGCATGATGTGGCTTCGCAAGTGCGCATTATTGATCTCGCAGATCATTTCAGCCAGTCGGACATGCCGCTGATGGATCCAATGCTCAGCGTCTCGGTGGGAGCCGTTGATGATGAGGACCCGGAGCATGGCGATGACTATTGGATGACCATCACCGGATTCATTACCCCTACTACCTTGTTGCGCGGCACAGTTGGTTCGGCAGCAAAGGTCGTGAAGAAATCGCCGGATCGCTTTGATGCCGGTGGTTTTGAAGTCACCCAGCATTTTGCGACCTCTGCGGACGGCACCAGGGTTCCATATTTCCAGGTCGCGGCATCCGACTTGGTTCACGATGGGAAGAACCCGGTGCTGATGGACGGCTACGGCGGTTTCCAGCACAGCATGACTCCTGGCTATGCAGCCGCCATGGGCACCGGTTGGTTATCGCGCCGTACCGTTGAGGGCCGCAAACCGGTATACGTCATGGCCAACATTCGCGGTGGTGGCGAGTACGGGCCAGATTGGCATCGTGCTGCCCTGCGTGAAAAGCGCCATCGTGCCTACGAGGATTTCGCGGCCATCGCCCAGGACCTGGTGGCTCGCCGGGTGACGTCCCGCGCGCATTTGGCCGCGACAGGGCGTTCTAACGGCGGGTTGCTCATGGGCAATATGATCTCTGGCTACCCGCACTTGTTCGGAGCAATTTCCTGCGGCGTCCCGCTATTGGACATGCAGCGCTACACGCAGCTAGCTGCCGGCCATTCCTGGATTGCCGAGTACGGCGACCCGCAGGTTCCCGGGGACTGGGACTTCCTGCGGACCTTCTCCCCCGTGCATCGACTCACCGACCAGCCTCATCCAGCCAATGACTATCCGGCCTCGTTGATTTGGACCACGACTTCTGATGACCGTGTCGGCCCTTCGCAGGCACGCATCATGGCAGCCAAAATGATGGATCTGGGCATTGCCAATGTGCGGTACCACGAGCCACAGGGCGGTGGCCATGCCGGGTCAACGGATAACGAGTCAACCGCCAAAATGCTGGCGACCAGCTACGAATTCCTGTGGCGACAGGTGCGTTAGCTCTCTCGTTTTGGAACACGCGCCCATCTTCGGGTAGGCTAGATTCTGCTGGAAACAGCGGATGGACACGTGCCAGAGCGGCCGAATGGACTTCACTGCTAATGAAGGGTCGGGCTAAAACTCGACCGGGGGTTCAAATCCCCCCGTGTCCGCCAAGAACCCCCTACTCAGGTAGGGGGTTTTTCGTTCATATGGCACTTTTTCGACGAGAACGTTCCGAATACGGAAAATCCCCCGGATTCACCGATTTTTCGGTGAATCCGGGGGATTTTCAAAACTCCAGGACAGCAGTTTCTCCGCTACTGGTCGTCGCGCTTAACGAAGGTCCGCAGCATGTTCTGCACGATATCCTCTGGCAACGAGGTGTGGCGAACAATGATGTCCGACATCCGGTCCAGATCGGTATCGGCGATTGCGTCGAAGAGCGCTTCGCGGTCAGCTTCTGGAAGTTCGGCAGCATCGAAATGCACTGGACCATCCGGGCCCTGGCCTTCAAAGCGGAAGTCTGCAATATTGCCGTTGGCGCTCGCGCCAGACATGGGAGACGTCGCGATCATGCGTTCCAGGTCTTCGACCGGCAGATCCGTATAGCCGTGCAGGATCTTTGCCGCTTCTTCAAAATTGGAATCCCGCAGCATGGAGAATAGCTGGTCGTATTCATTTGCCGGCAGTTGTTCGCTGGAAAATTCGCGGTTCTCGCCATCAAGTTCGAACGCCATCTTGAAGTGCGTAGCACTTGGTTCCTGAAGGGAACTGAACTGCTCGCTCCATTCCTGGGGTACAACCCAAGTGTCATCGGCAGGTGCTGGTGTGGCATCCTCTGCGGCAGTGGCGGCCGCTTCACGATCTTCGCGCTCAACTTGAGCTTCGAGTTTGTCGCTCAAAGCCTTGATCTCGGCATCATCATTCGGCAATTCCTTGGCAGGGGCTGTCTGCGGGTACTTGTCGAGGCTGCGTACTGCAATCACGCAATCCTTGACCGAGTCGCCAGTAGCAGCGCGGAAATCCTTGACCGCGCCCATGACGTCGCCCTTGGCCAGATTGCGGTACACCGAATTGCGTGAAGCATCATCCAGCCTCGCGTTTGCCGCCTGCGCTGCTTCACGGGAAATCGCCTGCGCGATTTGCGCAGTGTTCTTCTTGCGCAGCGCTTGCAGACCGAAGTAGCCCAGGGCAATCACTGCGATGAGGACAACGAGCCAGATGAGAAATTCCATACTTCCAGACTACTTTGTTTAACTGTGCGATTACCCGGCTACGCCCAAAGTGAAAGGCATGACACCCGGTGCGCCGGCGATGCGCAGGGCCCGCCCAGCCATCGCCATGGACCACCGGGAATCAACCAGATCATCAACTAGCAGCACCGGCCCTGGAGCGTCGGCAATGAGCTGTTCGAGCTGCGTTGGAAGTTCAAAAGCATCGGCAACCGCAGCCACACGGAAAGCGGAATTCCCGCCCGGGCCATTCTGTGGTCCAGCACCGCGATATTCGAGCTGCCCCAGGTAGCGCAACCGTCCCACCTCAGCTAGGCCCTGAGCAAGGGAGGTGATCAGCTGGGGACGCTTATTCGATGGCATGGCTACAACGCCCACTGGACGTTCCTCCCAATTCCATTCGGCAAGCACCTTGATGCACGCATCGAACATCGCCTTGTCGATAGGGGAATCGGTGGGGTCGGCAAAGAGCTGGCGCAATCGGTTGCCCCACCCCAGGTCGGTCAGGCGAGCCAGCGCCCGGCCCGTGGCCACCTGCTCGTCAATAGCGATTTTGCCCTTGAGCGTGTACCCCAGCCGGTCCAGTCCCGAAGGGTACAGCTTGCGCGGTTCAATAGGAACTCCCACCCGTCCAAGTGCCGCCTGCGCGCTGTCCTTCGAATCGTCAGGAATATGGTCGTCAAACCAAACGCCAGCGCAGTTGTCGCACCGGCCGCAGGGAGCAGACTGGGGATCATCCAAGGCGTCGGTCAGAAACTGCATGCGGCATCCGCGAGTGTTCTCGTAACTGACCATGAGGTTTTGTTCATGGATTCGGCTCTGCGCCACTCGCTTGTACCGATCGGCATCATAGGTCCATGGCATGTCGGTGCGCATCCAGCCGCCGGCAACACGCTCCACCGCACCATCCACGGCCAGCACCTTCAGCAACAGCTCAAGTGGCGAGCGGCGAAGGTTCACGGCGCTTTCCAGCGCCGGGACGCTCATCGCACCGTCGGTCTTGGCCAAGGCCTCGAGCACCTGGGTGGCGCGTACCTGGTCCGGCATGGAGCTGGTGGCGAAGTATTCCCAAATTTCCGAGTCGTCAGGCCCGGGCAGCAGCAGGACATCTGCGTTGATGCTCCCACGCCCGGCACGGCCCACCTGCTGGTAGTAGGCCACGGGCGAGCTGGGGGCACCGATGTGCAAGACGAAACCGAGGTCTGGCTTGTCAAAACCCATGCCCAAGGCGCTCGTGGCGATCAGCGCTTTCACTTCGTTATTCTTCAACGCTTGTTCAAGGCGTTCGCGTTCTTCCAAATCGGTGCGCCCGGTGTAGGCAGCAACTTCGTGCCTGGCATCCTTGAGCAGGCGAGCAATATCCTCGGCCGCAGAAACCGTCAGGGTGTAGATAATGCCCGAGCCCTTGAAGTCCTCGATGTGGCTGAGCAACCAGGCTAACTGCATGCGCGGCGAAGCCAGACGCAGGACACCTAGGCGCAGCGAGTCGCGAGCCAGGGTGCCGCGCAGCGTGAAGACCTCCTCGGTGCCGCCGGCCAGCTGTTCGGCAACGTCCTGGACTACTCGGCTGTTCGCTGTTGCAGTGGTCGCCAAAACCGGGAGGCCCTGAGGCAATCGGGCGATCAGGTCCCGGATGCGGCGGTAATCCGGGCGGAAATCGTGGCCCCAGTCCGAAATGCAGTGCGCCTCGTCGATGACCAGCAGGCCCAAGCGCTGCATCAGCATCGGCAGCTGCTGCTCGCGGAAGGATGGATTGTTCAAACGCTCCGGGGACACCAGCAGCACATCGAGCTCATTGCGTTGCAGCTTTTCGAGGATTTCACGCCATTCGAGCACATTGGCCGAATTGATGGCCGCAGCGCGGACTCCAGCACGCTCCGCGGCCGCAACCTGGTCGCGCATCAATGCCAGCAGCGGGGAAACGATCAGTGTTGGCCCGTAGCCCTGTTCTCGCAGCAGCAGGGAAGCGATGAAGTACACGGCGGACTTGCCCCAGCCGGTACGCTGGACGACCAGTGCGCGGCGCCGCTCGGCCACCAGTGCGCTGATCGCTTCATACTGGCCATCATGGAACTGCGCGTCCGGGTTTTGCACCAGTGCGCGCAGTTTCTGCAGTGCCAGCGTTTTCAGATCCACTTGCGTTGAGCCATCCATGCCTCCAGTATTTCAGTTCCTGCCCACGATTTAGCCCGTGGCGTCCGCTAATTGTGGATGAGCTCTCACAAGCTGCGGTGCCGACAGGGGAAAATAGCTGAAATGTTAGGCATTTCCCATCCGCAATCGCCTAGTTCTCAATGATTTGAATCAGTCAAACCGGTAGGCTGAAAGGCGTGAGTGAAGAAATTGATCTTAATCAGAGCTTTAAGGCCTACGACGTACGCGGCGTAGTCGGCGAGAACCTGGATGCCGAAGCAATTGAAGCCATCGGCGCAGCCTTTGTCGACGTCCTGTCCCTGTCCGGCAAGGAAGTACTGGTTGGCGGTGACATGCGCCCGTCTTCCGCAGAATTCGCCAAAGCCTTCGCTCGTGGCGCCACCTACCGCGGCGCCAACGTGATCATGCTCGGATTGATCTCCACCGATGAGCTGTACTTTGCATCGGGCAAGCTCAATGCCGCCGGTGTTGTCTTCACCGCCAGCCACAATCCCGCCCAGTACAACGGCATTAAGATGTCCAAGTCTGGCGCGCGCCCGATTTCTTCGGCTACCGGTCTGTTCGACATTCGCGACCTGGCCCAGCAGTACCTTGACGAGGGACTGCCGGTCTCCGGTGACGCCCCGCAGGGCAGCATCAGCGAGCGCGATGTGCTGGCTGACTATGCAGCTTACCTGCGAGAATTGGTGGACTTGTCGGGCATTCGTCCGCTGAAGATCGTGGTGGATGCCGGAAACGGCATGGGCGGCATGACTACCCCCGCAGTTCTTGGGGGTACGGTGCTCGCTGAGCTGCCGCTCGAAATTGTTCCGCTGTATTTCGAGCTGGATGGCACTTTCCCCAACCACCCGGCCAATCCGCTGGAACCGGAAAACCTCAAGGACCTGCAATCCGCAGTACTGGAGCACGGGGCCGATCTCGGCCTGGCTTTCGACGGCGATGCCGACCGCTGCTTCGTTATCGACGAGCGCGGACTGCCGCTGTCCCCTTCGGCTATCACCGCACTGGTCGCGGTGCGCGAAATCGCCCGTGTGCAGGCAGCTGGCGAAGAGTCCCCGGTGATCATCCACAACTTGATCACTTCCAAGGCGGTGCCTGAATTCGTCGCCAAGTCCGGAGGCGTTCCGGTGATGACCCGCGTAGGCCACTCCTTCATCAAAGCTGAAATGGCTTCGCAGGGCGCGGTCTTCGGCGGCGAGCATTCCGCCCACTACTACTTCCGCGACTTCTACAATGCCGATACCGGCATGCTCGCTGCCATGCATGTGCTGGCCGCCTTGGGCGAGCAGGAACTGCCGCTCTCCGAGCTGGGTGCCGAATACGAACCCTACGCTGCCACCGGTGAAATCAATTCAGAGGTCGAGGACAAGGCAGGTGCCACTGCCCGGGTCGTGTCGCATTTCCAAGACCAGCCAGTAGAAGTGATCACCATGGACGGCACGACCATTTCAGCGGCCGATGGCAGCTGGTGGATCAATCTGCGCCCATCGAACACCGAACCATTCCTGCGTTTCAACGGCGAAGGCCGGACCGCAGAAATCATTGAGCCCATCCGCGATGCCGTTCTGGCTATCGTGCGTGAAAAGAACGTCACCAACTAGCAAAGGGAAGACATGAACCTCGAAGAACTGGATGAGGGCGTCAAGGACGCGCTGAACAAGGTCTTGGGCACCGCCCTGGGCGTGGCCCGCGAACAGCTCGAAGAGCAGGGCGTGTTCCTGCCTTTCGCGATCGCGCTGGAGCCGAAGGAAGAGGAAGACGAGCCGGAGCTGCGCTTGATCGCTGTTCCGCCAACGGATGATCCTGAGGATCCGGAAGCCGACATCGACACCGAAGCCATGGTTGCGGACCTGATGCAGGTGCTGAACCAGCAGGGCACCCACTTCCAGGCGATCGCTGTCGCCTCGGATGTGCTGCTCCAGGAAAACGACCAGGATGCCATCCACATTGTGGCCGAGCACCGTGTCGGTGCGGCCTTGGCCATCGTGCAGCCGTACACCATGCCTGCAGAGCCAGGCGGCGAATGGATCTTCGACGAGCCAGCGGCAGAGTCGGCGGAAGCCATTTGGGCCAACGCGCTCTAGACCGCAGTTGGTAATTCCGGGGTCGGCATAGTCACTATGCTGACCCCGGAAGTCTTTTCGCACGTAAAGTAGGAATCATGAAACTCAGTGCCTTCACCGACGTATGCTTGCGAACCGTCATGGTCCTTGCAACGCCCGGCACCGGGCAACTGACCAGCCGCCAGATCGCCGAGTCCGTGGGGGTTCCCTACAACCACGTTGCCAAAGCCGTCCTGGAACTGCGCACGCTGGGAATCCTGCAGGTCACCCGCGGCCGCAATGGCGGCGCGCAGCTGAGCGATGGAGCACTGGATTTTTCCCTCGGCTCACTGCTGCGCAAGTTGGACAAGCGCACCGATATTGTGGATTGCTCCGATCATGACGCGCAATCCAACTGCCCGCTTTCGGGCAGCTGCCGCTTGCGGGCAGTCTTCCGGCAGGCCCGCGAAGCTTTCTACGCTTCACTGGACCCGCTGACCATCCAGGACATCTGCCCAGCATCATCCGCGATGCCCTTCACGGCGCTCCCCTTCCCTACGGTGCGCGCCCTTTCCTGATTCCCCTGCGCCCCCCGGGGGTCGCATCGCCGATTTCTGTTACGAATACCGGCCGGTAGATTTGCAATCCTTTTCTACTAGGCGTAGAAATGAATCATAAATCTTGTATCTGGAATACAAGTTATCGCCTACTCCAAGGAGACCCGATGCTGTCCACGAAGTCCTTCCCGGTCGTTGAAGCCACGTTGCCAATCATCGCAGAGCGCATTTCCAGCATTACCCCGAACTTCTACAACCGCCTGTTCACCGCTCACCCGGAACTGCTCGACGGAATCTTCTCCCGTTCGAACCAGAAGAACGGCACCCAGCAGCAGGCCTTGGCGGGATCCATCGCAGTCTTCGCAACCTACTTGGTCAAGTACCCGGGCACCACTCCGGAAACCATGCTCGCGCGCGTAGCCCACAAGCACGCTTCCCTCGGTGTCGCCGAGGAGCAGTACCCCATCGTCTACAAGCACCTCTTCGACGCCATCGCCGAAGACCTGGGCGAGGCGCTGACTCCGCAGATCGCCGAGGCCTGGACCGAGGTCTACTGGCTGATGGCCCACGCGCTGGTCAAGATCGAGAAAGGCTTGTACGCGCAGCAGGCCAACGCCGAGATCTACACCCCGTGGAAGCTTGTCGAGCGCACCGAAACCGGCGTTGATTCGGTCTGCTTCAGCTTCGAGCCAGCTGACCGGACCCCTGCCACCGTCGCCAAGCCGGGCCAATTCGTTTCGGTCCGCATGCCGATGGCCGACGGCCTGCGCCAGGTCCGCCAGTACACCTTGAGCGGCGACATCGAGCGAACCGACCGCCGCACCGTCACGGTCAAACTGGATGTGAACGGCGAATTCTCCCCGGTGATCCACCATGGCCTGAAACTCGGCGACGTGGTGGAGCTATCGAATCCGTATGGCGACCTGGTCATCGATGACGATGGCTCGCCACTGGTGATCGCCACCGCCGGAATCGGCTGCACCCCAAGCGCGGCCGCGTTGCAGACCCTGGCCGCACGCGGCTCCACCCGCAAGGTCACCGTGCTGCACGCAGACCAGACGGCCACCGCCTGGCCATTGCGCGAGCAGATGCTCGAATCCATCGGCAAGCTGCCAGAAGCCACCATCAGCACCTGGTTCGAACGCGGGGAATTGCCGGAGGGGCTGAACGCCACGTCCGGCTACATGGATCTCGCCGGCGCACTGACCGGGAATGCCCAGGTCTACTTATGCGGCCCGCTGCCATTCATGCATGCAATGCGCAACCAGGCGCTGGAAGCCGGCATCCCGGCCGAGCGTATCCACTACGAAGTCTTCGGCCCGGATGTATGGCTCGCCGCCTAGCTTCCTGGTGACAGAGCCGTGCTGCAGGTGGATCCATGGGGAATCCGCCTGCAGCACTTTTTTGCCTTTATTTTCCGGTATCCGCGGGAGAATCCGGCTTGCCACCCTGTTTCGGTGCCTTCTTCTTCAAATCGAACTTTTTCGGGTCCAGCTTTCGAGGATCGATTTTCCCGGCGAACCTGCCAGGCTTCTTCTGCCCGGCTTCTTGAGCTGGCGGCGCGGGCTCCCCGGCTTCCAGGTCCTGATTCGCCGGCGCTTCAGCGGCTTGTTCCACCGGTGTTGCTTTCGCGCCGGGTGCCGGCTTCGCAGCCTGCGGATCAACCAGGATCTGGTGCAGACCCGCATCGGAAATCCACTTGCGCAGCACCGAGTTGAACAGGATCGGGTTCTCGATATTCCATTGGTGGTGCATGCCCGGAACCACGCGCGTGATCACCTGCGGGAGCCTTGCGCGCAGCGCGTCAAAGGATTTCTGCACAACTTTGGGCTCCTTGGCTCCAGCGAGGGCCAGTACCGGGCCCCGGTAGGAGCCGAGCTTCTGCGGCAATCCCCCTGGGTCCATCTCGTCCATGATGGCCCGCATGTTCTCGGCTTTGAGCTTCACGCCGTGCTCGGTGAACAGCTCGCGCTCATCATCCACCATTCCGTAGGCACCAGCCTGGAAACGCCAGAACCACTCGCTGCCAATGAGCTTGAGCTGCATCCGCTGGAAAGCCCGGGCCGCCTGCCCCACACCGGTCACCGGAGTGCCGGTAATCAGCACGGAGTCAACGAGCTCCGGATGCCGTGCGGCCACGTGCAAAGCAATCACTCCACCCAGGGAAATGCCAACCAGATGCACGCCGCCTTCGGAAACCTCGTCGGCGATCAAGGCGGCGACATCATCGGCGGCGGATTCCAGGCCATCCCAGGTTTCCTCGAACCGGGCACCAAAGGCCGGCAGGTGCAGCGTCAGGATGTTGCAGTCGCCAAAGGCCAGAACCTGCGGGTCCCAGCTCCAGTTGCCGACGTTTCCGCCGTGGAGGAAGACCAGGGTCTTCATCGACCGTTGCCCATCATGATGCCGCCCGGGATGCACTTCCGGATAATCGGTGGCATCGCGCCCGGCACCGCTTGCAGGGGTCTTGTTCTGGTCTTTGGCTGCAGTCATGGCAAGTACTCCAATACCGCGTCGAGCCATTCCAGCTCCGCGGCTTGTTGTCGGATTGCATGGTCAAGTGTGGCAGCCATCAGGAAGCTGCGACGGTCCGCAGCGGCTCGCATGTCAATGCCTTCGCGCTGGGAGAGGTAGTCATCGAGGATGAACTGCGTGGCTTGGCGGCGCTCCTCCAGCAAGCTCTGGATATCATCGCGTTCGAGTTCGGCGGCGAAGAACACCTGCCCCATGAAGGGATCACGCTCGGGAGACTGCACCGCACCAGCAGAAAGCCACTGGGCCAGTGCCGCACGTCCCGTTTCCGTGATGTGGTGTTCCTGGCGGTCAGGGTAATTCGACTGCGCGACGGTGCGCACGGTGGCATACCCCTTGTCCACCAGCTGCGCCAAAGTGCGATAGATCTGCGCCTTGTCTGCGTTCCAGAAGTGGTTAATAGAGGAGTCAAAGTGCTTCTTGAGCTCGTAGCCAGTCATGGGCGACAAGCACAGCAGCCCGAGAATCAATCGTGCCAAAACCATAGAGCAATCTTTTCATAAATAGTTGATTTTGCACCCACTTTGCCCCGGCGTGTGGAAACTGTACCCGGATTGTGACAATTCCTCCGTGGCGCACGAGAACGCCCCGGTGACTGGAATTCCAGTCACCGGGGCGTTCACTGTGCGGATCTGCTGGAGATCCTAGTCAACTACGCGTTCAGGCGATCCTTCAAGCCGTCGAGCTCTGCACGCAGCGAAGCCGGCAGCGCGTCGCCGAACTTGGCGTACCACTCTTCGATGGCCTCGACTTCGGTAGCCCATTCATCCTTGTTGACAGCTACTGCCGCTTCGACGTCGGCTGGGGTGAACCCTTCAAGGCCGGCCAAATCCAGGGACTCGCCGGTCGGGACGTTTCCGATGATGGTTTCCCGGGCGTCCGCGGTGCCTTCGATACGCTCGACAGCCCACTTGAGCACACGCGAATTGTCGCCGAACCCTGGCCACGCGAAGCCACCGTCAGCCGTGCGGCGGAACCAGTTCACCAAGAAGATCTTCGGCATCTGCTCTGGGTTGAGCTTGTTCGAGATCTTGTCCCAGTGGTTCAGGTAGTCGCCTGCGTTGTAGCCGATGAATGGCAGCATCGCCATCGGGTCACGGCGAATCACTCCGGTCGCACCTGCAGCGGCTGCGGTGGTCTCGGAGGAAAGGGTCGAACCCATGAAGATGCCGTTGGTCCAGCTGCGGGCTTCGGTCACCAGCGGAATGGTGGTCTTGCGGCGGCCGCCGAAGAGGATCGCATCGATCTTCACGCCGTTAGGCGAGTAGTAGTCCTCGGAAAGCATGTCGACCTGGTCGATCGGGGTGCAGAAGCGCGAATTAGGGTGCGCTGCCGGACGACCGGATTCAGGAGTCCAGTCGTTGCCCAACCAGTCGGTCAGGTGCGCAGGAGCCTCGTCGGTCATGCCCTCCCACCAGACGCCACCGTCATCGGTCAGCGCAACATTGGTGAAGATGTTGTTGCCCTTGGAGATGGCGCGCATCGCGTTCGGGTTGGTGGACCAGCCGGTGCCTGGCGCCACGCCGAACAGGCCGTATTCGGGGTTAACGCCGCGCAGCTCGCCGTCCTTGCCGATGCGCATCCAGTTGATGTCATCGCCCAGGGTCTCAGTCTTCCAGCCTTCAATGGTTGGATCCAGCAGTGCCAGGTTGGTCTTGCCGCAGGCCGACGGGAATGCCGCGGCAATATGGTACGACTTGTTCTGCGGGCTGGTCAGCTTCAGGATGAGCATGTGCTCTGCGAGCCAGCCTTCATCGCGGGCCATCGCCGAGGCGATGCGCAGCGAGTAGCACTTCTTGCCCAGCAGCGCGTTGCCGCCGTAGCCCGAACCGTAGGACATGATGGCGCGGTCTTCGGGGAAGTGCACGATCCACTTGTCTTCGTTGCATGGCCAGGCAACATCTTCCTGGCCCGGCTCCAGGGGTGCACCTACCGAGTGCAGCGCTGGAACGAAGAAAGCGTCCTCGGCTTCCATCTTGCGCAGTACTTCATTGCCGATCTTGGCCATGATGCGCATCGAGGCAACGACGTAGGCGGAATCGGTGATCTCCACGCCGTAGGCAGGCACTTCCGCGTTCAGCGGGCCCATGACGAATGGGATGACGTACATGGTGCGTCCGCGCATCGAGCCATCGAACAGGCCGCTGAGCATGGACTTCATCTTGGTTGGGTCTTCCCAATTATTGGTGAAGCCTGCATCTTCTTCCTTTTCGGAGCAGATGAAGGTGCGCTCTTCGACTCGGGCCACATCCTTGGGGTCCGAGAAACCAGCGTAAGAGTTAGGGAAGTTCGGATCGGTCAGCTTGACCAAGGTGCCGGCTTCAACCAGCTCGGCAGTCAGGCGATCATTTTCTTCAGCTGACCCATCAACCCAATAAACACGATCCGGCTTCGTCAGTGCGGCAACTTCCTCAACCCAGGATGCCAACTTCTCGTGCGAAGTAGGTGCTGCGCTGATAACGTTCTGATCCGAGCTCGTGCTCATTATCCATTCCCTCCATTGGGCTGAACTTGCAATAAATCAAGGCTATTAGGTACTCAACTCCAGCGCCGTGTGATCGAAACCTCATGAAAGTGAAACCCGGAGGACCCGAAGGAAAAAATTCCCGAAATTCCGGGGGTTGGTCTAAACGAATTGACTCGATTATGTGACGAAGGTCACGTAGACCGGTACCCTTTCAACGTCTTCACATAACCTTATGTTCATCTGGACCCACTAGCTTTGCCCGTCGATTTGTACAGCGCGAAATCGACCTGTATAGTTATTCGAGGTTCGTGAGAACAAGCCACACAAAAGAATATGCGCCCATAGCTCAGCTGGATAGAGCGTCTGTCTACGGAACAGAAGGTCAGGGGTTCGAATCCCTTTGGGCGCACCAACTGAAAAATTCCCACTCGCTCGAGTGGGAATTTTTTGTTTCCCCCAAAGGATTGCCCGATGACACAGCTTGCTCTAGGCGGCCAGCTCAGCCTGCGCCTGCTGGAAGTCGCCGACGCAAAGCAAGTCGCTGAGTCCTACCAGCGCAATCGACAGCACCTGGAGCCCTGGGAGCCGGCTCGCCCCGCAGAATTCTTCACCGAGACGCGGCAAGCGGCACACCTCGCAGCCGCCTCAGAAGCTCGCCGAAGCGGATTGGCCTTTCCCTTCGGGCTCTTCGAACGGGATGCGCTCATCGGACGCTTTAATATCAGCGGAGTGGCCCGTGGCGCATTCCAAAGCGCCAGCCTGGGCTACTGGATCGATCATGAATACACCGGGCGGGGCTTGGCTTCCCGAGCCGTGGCCACCTTGCGCACGGTGGCGCTCAACGATCTGGGCTTGCACCGGCTGGAAGCCAGTACGCTCCCCCACAATTACGGCTCGCAGCGCGTTCTTGAAAAGAACGGCTTCGTCCGAATTGGCATGGCGCCGAACTATCTGGAGATCGAAGGACGCTGGCAGAACCACAACCTCTACCAAGCGATATTGCACGATCATTCGGCTTCCAATCCCAGTGATTCCGTAGTCGACTAGTTATTTTGTGAATCACGGCACTTTTTGCTGTTTTGGTTCTTGCTCCCCGGAAATCTCGTGTAAAGTTATTCAAGTCGTCAAGACTGCTAATAAATGAATATGCGCCCATAGCTCAGCTGGATAGAGCGTCTGTCTACGGAACAGAAGGTCAGGGGTTCGAATCCCTTTGGGCGCACCAACTGAAAATTCCCACTCGATCGAGTGGGAATTTTTTTGTTAAATCCCGGCGGTGAACGGCAGCGGTGCCGCAACAGACTAGTGCGAAGCGCGCAACACCAATTTCGTGTCCATGATGCTCCACTCGGGTACCTGTTCTCCGTTGATGCGTTTGATCAACAGTTCCGCCATGATTTCGCCCTGGCGCTCCGGGTTCTGCGCAATGGTCGTCAACGGCGGTGTCGAGCTTCGCGCGAAAGAGTCATCATCAACGGACGTTACCGAAATGTCCTCCGGCACTTTCACACCGGCTTCCCCTAGGGCTTGCAAAGCTCCGAAGCCCATCTGGGCACTGGCGGCAAACAGGCCGTCTACCGCAACATCCGCGTCCAGCAGCTGCTGCATGATGCGCCGTCCGCTAGCCGGGGTGAAGTCGCCGATCTCAATAGCCGCAGGCTCCAGGCCCGCGCGTTCAACTGCCTGCTTGAATCCCACCAAACGGTCCAGTCCCGCGCCCATGTCCTGTGGCCCGGCAATAATTGCCAGCTTGGTGCGTCCCTGGCCAAGGATGACCTCAGTCGCTTGCCTGGCGGCGGCGATGTTGTCGATATCGACAACATAGATGTCCTTTTGATCGGTGCTCATGGTGCGTCCGCCATAAACCATGGGCAACACAGTTCCGAGATCCGCATAGGAACGGTCATCCGCGTGGTGCGAAAGCACCAGCGCGCCATCCACATTGCTGCCTTGCAGGTAACGGGTGGTTTTCACCGGATCCGCTTCGGTGGACAGCAGCAAGGTGAGCATGAATTCGGTATCGGCCAAGTACTGGGCAGCGCCCTGGACGACCTTGGCGAAGTACGGGTCTGCGAAGAACTTCGCGGTGTTCTCGGGAACCACCAAGGCGATGGAATTGGTCCGGCCCTGCGCCAGGGAACGGGCGGCACGGTTAGGCACGTAGTTCAATTCGCGGATCGCCAATTCAACAGCCTTGCGAGCCCCTGGCTTCACCCGATCCGAGCCATTCACTACACGGGAGACCGTGGCCCGTGAGACACCTGCGCGTTCTGCCACCAACTCGAGGGTCGGTTTCGGGCTCCGCGCTTCGTGCATGATCATGATCTTTATCCAGGTGCCTTGCAGTAGTCCGTCGGTGAAACACGATGATGGTCCGCAGCACCATCGGCAGGCTGCGGACCATCATGCTCAGGTGTTATGCCATTGTACGGTTTGCGGCAATCAACCCTGCGTAGGCCTTGCCACTATTCTTAATCGTTCGCACCTGGGTCTGGTAATCGACGTGGATAATGCCAAAGCGCTTCGCGTAGCCCCAAGCCCATTCGAAATTGTCCAGCAAAGACCAGACAAAGTAGCCGCGGACATCCACGCCGTCTTCTATCGCGCGGGCCACAGCATCAAGGTGGTTGAGGATGTATTCCTCGCGTTCGGGATCTTCAACGGTTCCGGCTTCCGTCACCGTATCGGTGTAGGAAGCGCCATTCTCCGTGATGTACAGCGACGGAAGGTTAGCGTAGTCCCGGCTCAACCGGTTCAACAGCACGCGCAGCCCTTCGGGATTCACTTCCCAGCCCATGGCCGTGCGCGGCAGGTCGCGTGCCGGGAAGGTCACATACTCGCTGCCGACAAATGGCGAAGACTTCGGCGAATCGGTAGGCACCACGGGCTGCGGCTGGCCGGCGGGCAGCGGATGGCCTGAAACGTTGTCATCGTGGTAGTGGTTCACGCCCAAGAAGTCGATTGGCTGCGAGATGATCTCCAGGTCTCCTGCTTCAATGACTTCAGCCAGCCCCAAACCCCGGACGTCTTCAAGCAGGTCGTCGGGGTAGGAACCGCGCAGGACAGGGTCCAGGTACATGCGGTTCCACAATGCGTCGACGCGGCGCGCTGCTTCCAGATCCACCGGATCGCCGGGATTATTCGGGACCGCGTTGGTCAGGTTCAGCGTGATGCCGATATGCTCCGCGCCCAGTTCGCGCAGTCGGGCGGTGGCCAACCCGTGGGCCAGATGCTGGTGGTGCACCGCTGCCAGCGCGGCTTGAGGTTCTTGGCGTCCCGGGGCATGCTCGCCGGCGGCGTAGCCAATCAGCGAAGAGCACAGCGGTTCGTTGAATGTCGTCCAGTGCTTCACGCGGTCACCGAGCTTTTCATGCACAGCCTCCGCGTATTCGAGGAATTTGTAGGAGGTCTCGCGGTTGGTCCAGCCACCGCGCTCTTCCAATGCCTGCGGCAGATCCCAGTGGTAGAGCGTCAGCCACGGCAGGATGCCATTCTCCAGCAGCTCGTCGACCAGCCGGGAGTAGAAATCCAGGCCTTCGGGGTTCACGGTGCGGCCCCCGGGGACCACGCGAGCCCAGCTGGTGGAGAACCGGTAGGAGTCCAGGCCCAGTTCGCGCATGAGCTGCACATCTTCGCGGTAGCGGTGGTAGTGGTCCACTGCGACTTCGAGGTTCTCACCTCCTGCGATGGCCCCTTGCTTCCGGGCGAAGGCGTCCCAGACCGAATCTTCCTTGCCGTAGGAATGGCCAGCGCCTTCGATCTGGGCTGCTGCCGTAGCCGAGCCCCACAAGAATTCCTTAGGCCACGCGAATTTTTGGGATAGGTGGTTCATCATTAGCCCTTTACAGCTCCTGCCATAATTCCGGATACAAGTTGTTTGCCTGCAAGTATGAAGAGCACCAGCAGCGGGATCGTGGCCAGCAGGGCCCCGGTCATCACGATGGTGTAGTCAACGTATCGGGCAGACTGCAGTTGGCTCAACGCCACCTGCAAGGTTGGGTTCTGCGGTGCCACCAGCATGGGCCACAGGTAGTCGGTCCAGGCGGTCATGAAGGTGAACAGCGACAGGATCGCCATCGCCGGGCGAGCCGCTGGAACCCCGACATGCCAGAAGGTGCCGATCATGGAGGCGCCATCCACGCGGGCGGCCTCGATCAGTTCATCGGGGATGTTCTCCACCAGGTACTGGCGCATGAAGAATACGCCGAAGGCAGTGACCAGGGTCGGGATGATGATGGCTCCCAGCGAGCCGGTCCAGCCGAATTGCTTCATCATCATGAACATCGGGATGATGCCCAGCTGGGTGGGCACGGCCAAGGTCGCGATCACGAAGACCAGCAGCCCCTGGCGCCCGCGGAAGCGCAATTTGGCGAACGCGTAGCCTGCCAGGGTGGAGAAGGAAACCACCGAGAAGGTGATCACCGAGGAGACGATGATGCTGTTGCCCAGGGCCGCCCAGAAATCGACGGAGTCCAGGACCTCGGCGACATTGGTCCAGAACTGGCCGCCTGGCAGCAGCGGCGGGTACGCCGAGGCGAACACCGCACCGGTGGAGGAACCGATGACGAACGAGTACCACAGCGGGTAGGTGCTGCCAATGAGGAAGGCCAGCAGGATTCCGTAGGTGAGGAAGCCAGGACGGCGGTCCATGGAGAAGTTCTTGCCGCGGCGCTGGGGCGCACGGACCTGGCGCGCGGGGCGTTCCACTGTTGCATTACTCATTTGCTACACTTCCGCTCTGCGTTCCGTTGGCCGGCTTTGCTGCTTTGGCTTGGGCTCGGGCAGCTGCCCGACGTGCCGCTCGGGTTCTGCCAGTGCTGCCGGCGCCCTTCTTGTCGGCCGAGGAAGCGATGGATCCGGAGATCAGGAAATTGATCACGCCGATCACGATGATGATCAGGAAGAGGATCCAGGCCACGGCCGAAGCGCGTCCGAAGTCCCCGCGATTGAATGCCAGGTCCCAGAGGTAGAGCACCGTGGTCTGGTACTGGCGGTCCGGGCCGCCGGGAACCGAGCTGCTGGGGTTGAACAGCTTGGGTTCGGTGAAGATCTGCAGGCCGCCGATGGTGGCAGTGATGATCACGAAGATCATCGTGGGGCGGATGCTGGGCAAGGTAATCGAGAAGAAGCGGCGGATCACGCCGGCGCCGTCGATGGCCGCCGATTCATGCAGTTCGCGTGGCACCGCCTGCATGGCTGCCAGCAGGATCAGCGCGTTGTAGCCGGTCCAGCGCCAGTTCACCATGGTCGCAATAGCCATATGCGACGGGAAGACCTCGGTCTTCCACGCGATCGGGTCGATATTCACGGCGGCCAGCAGGTTGTTCAGCACGCCATACTGCTCGTCGAATGCCGAGGAGAAAATCAGTGTGACGGCCACCGGCGTGACCACGTAGGGAACCAGCACGCTCATGCGCCAGAAGGTCTTGGCGCGGATGTTCTGGTCCAGCATGGCCGCGATGAACGTCGCGATCACCAATTGCGGGATGGCCGAAAGCAGGAAGATGCTGAAGGTATTGAACAGGGAATTCCAGAACAGCGGAGAGGTCAGTTCGGCTTTGTAGTTTTCCAGGCCGATCCAGGCTCCTGCTCCGCCGAGCAGATCCCAGTCATTGATCGAGACGACGAACGTGTAGATCAGGGGGAACAGGCCCACCAGGCCGAAGAGGATGAAGAAAGGCGAGATGTAGAGATATGGGGAGTACTTGAAATCCCACCGCCCGCGAAGGTGCCGCCGGCGCGTCTTGCGCTCGTCCCTGGTCTCGGCCGGCTTAGCCCCGGCCGGAGCATTGTTCCCCTTGTTCCAACGCTGGGGCTGCGGACTGGGCGCGCTGGCGTCCCGGTCTTGTTCCGGGGCATCGTGTGTTGTGGTGCTCATCAGTGGCATCTTTCCTGCTGCAGTAGCTGTCCAGGCATGGGCCGCAACCTCGTTGCGTGCCGCGGCCCTTGCCTGGATTCGAAGCGGGCTACGGGATTACTTGATTTCCAGTTCCTGCAGGGTGGAGAGGGCCTTGTTCCAGGCGGTCTCGCTGTCGCTGCCAGCATCGATCGCCTTGATAGCCGGGCCGAAGACCTGCTCCTGGATCACCGAATCCTGAGGGCCCTTGTACTGGGCCTGGACGCCGTTGGCGCGGTTGCCCAGGATTTCGCCCACCGGTGCGTTATTGAAGAATTCGCTCATCTCATTCGTGCCGGTCACTGCATCGGACTTCTGCGCTTCCAGGTTCGAAGGGAACGTGCCGGCTTCCTCGAATGAGGTCGCCTGCGACGATGCGCTGGTCAGGTACTGGGCGAGCTTCGCAGCCTCGGCCGGGTGCTCGGAGGTGGTCGGCACGGTCAGGAACGAGCCGCCCCAGTTGGCCGCGCCGCCCGGGAAGACATCTGCGAAGTCCCAGCCTGCGCTGGAGTCTCCACCGGCACCCTCAACCTGGCCCTTGACCGTGCCAAGCATCCAGCCCGGGCAAGGCATGACGGCGAAGGAACCGTCAACGAAGGCCTGGCCCTTGCCCCAGTCCCACTGGGTCTGGTTGGCCGACAGCCCCTTGGACGCAGCATCGGAGAGCAGGTCCCAGCGCTCGCGCAGTTCGGCGTTGCCCTCGATATTCAGTGATCCGTCAGCCTTGTAGTAGCCCTCGTCGAGCTGATTGACCATGGAATTCCAGACGAAACCGGACTGGTCGTAGAAGGCCTTGTCGGTCTTCTTCACATACTCGTTGCCTGCCTTGAAGAAGTCTTCCCAGGTTGCGTCGTCGCCACCGAGCAACTCGGCAACTTCTTCGCGCTCGCTGGGCATGCCAGCGTCCTTGAACAGCTTGGCATTGAAGCAGATGCCCATCGGCCCAATGTCCGTACCGTAGCCAATGACGCGGCCTTCTGGGTCGGTGGCCTGCTTGACCTTCCAGTCAACCCAATCCCCCGCTACCTCATTGGCACCGAACTCGCGCAGATCGGTGAAGGAATCTGCAACCGACATCACCTGGCCCAGCCAGCCTTCTTCCACTGCTTGGACATCTGGCAGGCCGGCACCCGCAGCCTGCTTGGTCTTCCAGTCGGTCAACGCGTTGCCACCGGTGTCGATGTTGGTGGCTTCGATGGTGATTCCAGGGTTTTCCTTCTGGTACTTCTCGTACAGCGGGTCCAGTCCCTGGGTGCCGAAGGTCGTCACGGTCAGCGTGACCGGGTTATCAGCCGAGGCCGGCTGGGCATCCTTGCTTGCGTCGGCTGCGCAGCCGGTTGCTACCAGGGCGATGCTTCCGGCAACGGCCGTGGCCAGTGCCAGTGGGGATTTGCGTGAGGGTTTCACGGTGACTCCATTTCGGATATGAATCGTGCGAGCGGGTGAGCGCCAACAAGTTTGAGAGCGCTCTCAAAATACGGCAAAAAAGAAAATTCCTGCGATTTCCTGGATGCCTGAAACGATGAAAGCGACTCTGCCAAACATTTTGTGAGCGCTCTCACAAATCTTCTCCAACAATTCTCCACGATGGAAGTTTTCTGTCAAGCCTTTTCCCCAAAGAATTCTCCGCCCCGCAACCAGCGCCCCTCTGGGTTCCCCAAAGCGGGTTAAAAGAAGGTGGCCAGGCGCTCTTCAGGGAAGAAGAGCGCCCCGCCACCGCGCAGGCGGGAAAAGTCAGTTTTTCTTATCCAGCTGCAGTCCGACGAGCACCGGGTCATGATCCGAGGAACGGTACTGGTCAGCCGCGAACAGGTTAGTGATGTTGTTGTTGTAGCGGCTGTATTCGTAGCCCACGGATTCAAGGGCGTTGATGTTCCAGATGTCTTCTCCAGTCACCTTGCCCGCCAGCTTCTCCGAAGCGAAGATGTGGTCCAGCGAGCCCACCAAGCCGTCGTAGAGGTAGCTCTGGGAATCGGCTGCGGCGCCGAGGTCCACGTACCCGGCTTCAACCAGAACCTGCATCGGATCTTCAGCCGAATAGGAGTTGAAGTCCCCCGCCAGCAGCACCTGGTCGGTATTGCGCGATTTCTTCAGATCGTCCGCGAAGCCAACCAGCGCTTCCGCTTGGCCGACACGGGCTTCGTTCCAAGCGCCTTGGCCATCGCCGCTGTCGGCATTGCCCGATCCATCAGCAGGATCCGAGCCCTTGGACTTGAAGTGGTTGGCAACGACCAGGAAGCGGGTGTTCTGGTTTCCGCCGACACGCTGGAAGGCCTGGGCCAGTGGATCCCGGGCGTTCACGAATGCTGGATCGTCGAGGATGACCGACTCGTCGATGGGCTTCACTGACTTGTCGCGGTAGATGATCGCGGTGCGGATAACATCTTCGTCAGCGGGCACAACCGATGGGGTAGGGACATAGCTCCAAACCTTCTGGCCAGCTTCCTGGTTCAACTCGTTGACCAAGTGAGCCAGGGCGGCATCGCGGTTCTGTCCGAAGCGTGCCGAGTTCTCGATTTCTTCCAGGACCACCACGTCTGCGGTGAACTTGCCCAGTGCGGCAACGATCTTGGACTGCTGGCGCTCAAAGCTTTCAGCGGTCGCCGCGCCGCGCGCATCGCAACCACCGCGGACATTGATTGGATTGCCCTCGCGGTCGGTGTAGTACGAGCACCCATCGAGCATGTCGCCGGTAGTGGTGAAGTAGTTCAGCACGTTGAAGCTGCCAACGCTGACATTGCCGCCCACCTCTTGCGGAGCGTCGTTGTCGACCTGCTCGAAGTTCACGGCGATATCGGCATCATCGGCGCCGACCACCTGGCCCTGCGGCTGCAAACGCCACATATCGTAGCGGTAGTCCAAGATGACCGGTGCGATGAAGGATGCGTCAGCGCCTACGGTGACGCGCTGCTGCGCGTCGATGTACGGCAGGGCGATCTGCTTGTTCTTGCTGGTTGAGAAGTTCAGCGTGGCCCCGTCATCGACCACGATCGAGCGCTGCTCGTTTTCCGCCGCGAGAGCCTTGGCCTGGGCACTGCCCGGCTTGAAGACATCGGTTGGCTGGCGCAGCAGCCGTTCGCCGGGCAGGATCTCGCTGGTGCCCATGGCCAGGCTCAGCTCGCCGTACTGGTTCAGCGAGTAGTTATCCGAGACGGTGAACTCGCCCTGCGGCTCGATCAGCATGGATTCAAAGCGCTCGCGCTCGGCATCGCTGCTCGGCAGCGAAATCGCCAGCGGCTTGACGCCCTGCGCCGGTTCATCGAGCACCTCGACGCTGCCGGCCTTGAGCTGGGTCAAGCCATAGTATTCGGACACTTCGCCAGAAACCTGGACATGGTCGCCGACGCTCACCGAGGAAACCTCGTCCGGCGCGTACACGAAGATCGCCGAGCTCGCCTGGCCCGAGGCATCTACGCCGCTGCCAGCGCTCTGCAGATAGAAACCGCGGAATCCGCCGTCGGCGTAGGCTCCGGTGACAACACCGCGCACAGTTGCGTCCTGGCCAGCCATGGGTGAGCTGTCGCCGGTCCCCTGGATCTGTTCGATGGGGGTGATTTCGGCAGTATCGGCGTGCGCCGCCGAGAAGCTCGAAACCGCAAGCGCGGTTCCCAGCACCGCGGCAGCGATGCGAGTGGGACGTCTATTGATCATGTTTTTCCCTAGGTAGATATTCAAGCAGCGGCGGCCCTGCCGCGTGCATGGGCCTGGTTCCAAGGTAAGCAAAGCCCGATTAACTGCTCCTGAACTCTGCCCCGCTTTTTCGTGACGTACCCAACAACCATCAAAGGTCATCAAACGCTTTACGTCCAGTAGTGATTAAAGGAACCTTTTCACTAATTGAACTGACTGGTCAGTTCAATTAGCCTTTAACTGTGCTTACCGCAGATTCCATTACCGTCAAGGGACGCCACGACCAGCTCGTGGGGCCCACCTCCGTGCAACTGCAAAGAGGTGAACTGCAGCTGCTGGTATCCGAGCCGCAGATTTCCCGGACCGCGCTGGGCCTAGTACTGAGCGGACGCATGGCACCCAGCTCCGGGACGGTGGTGTGGAATGCGGATCCGAAGCTGCGAACCCTGCGCAAGCACAGCGCTCTGGTCGATTCGCCGGGGATCAATGAACCCGAATCCCACTTGAAGGTTTGCGATCTTGTCGCAGAAGATCTGGGGCTGATCCCGGGGCCAAGCTGGCGCAAGCCCGGCGCCAGGAAGTGGATGGCGCAGCATGGATTCGACGATATCGCCAGCTGCTGGAGCGATGCCATCGATCCGGGCCGCCTCTTCGAACTCCAGCTCCTGCTGGCTGCCGAGAATCCCCGTCTTGAATTGCTCATCGTCGATTCACCGGACCGGCACGATCTGGAAGACGAGCATTGGCTCGAGACCCTGGAGAACTTCGCTTCCTCGCATCGGGAATTCGCAGTCCTGGCTATCGTCAGCCGGCTGCCCCAGTGCTGGCAGCCGCAAACCGGGCAGGACGCCGACCCGGAACCAGCAGTGCTCCCGCTACCCGATCCATCCACCGGGTTCATCCAAGGCGAACTCGATCTGGGCCTGGATCACCTGGCCATGGCCGAGGGCATCGCGGACAACCACGATTTCTTCCTCCCAGCCGACGAACTTGCTGACGCTGTTCAGTGCGAAGCAAAGGAATAGACCATGACAACTTTGCGACTTGCCCTCTCCGAGCTCAAGCGGATGAGCCGCGGCACCTTGCCCAAACTGGCGCTCATCGCGGTCACCTGCGTTCCGCTGCTCTATGGCGCGCTCTACCTCTACGCCAACTGGGACCCCCAGGGAAACCTCGACAAGGTCACGGCCGCCGTGGTCAATCTGGATGAAGGCGCCGAACAGGACGGCGAGAAAACCCGAGTCGGCGACGACGTCGTCGAGGAATTGGAAGACGACGGCACCTTCAGCTGGGCGCACGTGGATTCCAAGGCGGAAGCCGAGCAGGCCGTGGCCACCGGCCAGTACGCCTTTGCGCTGATCCTGCCCGAGGACTTTTCCTCAGCCCTGGTCTCGCCGGGCGATTTCGATGATGCCGAACAGGCCAATATCGAGCTGCTGACCAACGATGCCAATAACTTCATGGTTTCCAACTTCGCCAAAACGCTGGCTACCACGGTGCGCACCTCGGTCGCCCAGGAAGTGGGAACCGAAACGGCTTCGGCGATGATCGCCGGATTCGTGGACATCCACGATTCGATGGGCGAAGCCGCAGACGGCGCCGGGAAGCTCTACGATGGCACCCTGCGACTGGGCGATGGCGTGGTCACCTTGGCCGATGGCACCACCAAGCTCGTCGATGGCAGCACCGAGCTGAACTCGGGCACCAAGACCCTGAAGAATGGCACCGCCGACCTGTCGGGAGGGTTGGGCCAACTGGTCGACGGCCAAACCCGGCTGCGCGACGGCAGCGCCGAACTGGCCGACGGCACCGCGCAGCTGGCCGACGGCAGCAAAGAGCTGAGCGACGGTCTGCACACCTTGAAGACGCAGACCAAAGCGCTGCCCGGTTCCGTCTCGAAGCTGGATCAAGGCGCCGCCAGCGCGAAAGAAGCCGCCGACCAGCTTGCTGCCGGTTCACAGCAGGTCGCAGACGGCAACCAGCAGCTGGCCAGCACGGCAGATGACGCCATCGCGGTAATCGACCAGCTGCAGGCCAACACGAAAACGCAGCTGGATAGCGTCAAGGAAGATACGCAGCAGCGCCTGGACGAGTTGGTCAGCAGTGGCGTGCTCACCCAGGACCAGGCTGATTCCATCCAGAGCACGGTCAGCCAAAGCGTGCAGAATTCTACGCTCGGCAATGCCTTGGATACCAAAGTGACCCAGGTCAATACCGAGTTATCTACCCTGCAAACGCAGCTGCACACCCTCGCCGACGGATCGGCGCAGGTAGCCGAAGGAAACCAGCAGCTGGCCACCGGCCTGGGCACCCTCGCGGATGGCACCAAGGCGTTGGATGACGCCATGCCTGCACTCGCGAAGGGCATCGGCTCGGCAGCCCAAGGCTCGGCGAAGCTCGCCTCCGGCGCCGCCGAAGCCCACACCGGGGCAAAGACCCTGGCCGAGGGCCAGCAGTCCGCATTGAATGGCGCCACCAACGCGGCTGACGGCGCAAGCCAACTGGATCAGGGTGCCGGCACACTGCTCGCCGGCACCGGAGCCCTGCACAACGGACTGGTGCAGCTCTCCGATGGAGTCGGCGAGCTCTCGGACGGCACCGAAGAACTGCAAGACGGTTCAGATGAATTGGCCGCCGGCCTGGAGGACGGCACCGGGAAGGTGCCGAACCCCGATAAGTCCACCAGCGGGCAACTGGCCGAAGTCATGGGCAATCCGGTAGCTGTCTCCAATAGCAAGCAGGCCGAAGCGCAGGCTTATGGCGAAGGCCTTGCCCCCTTCTTCATGACCCTGGCGACCTTTATCGGCGTGCTGATCCTGACCCAGGTGATGCGCCCGATGACCAAGCGCGCGCTGGCTTCCAACGGCAGCAACTGGAAAATTTCCATCGGCGGCTGGTTGCCCTTCGCCGCCATCGCAGTGCTGCAAACCAGCCTGCTCTACGCGGTGGTGCGATTCGGGCTGGGACTGCATGCCGCCCACCCGTGGCTGATCTGGGCTTTGCTGGCCGGTTCTGCCTTATGCTTCAGTGCGCTGATCCAGGGGTGCTTCGCGCTGCTGGGCACCGCTGGAAAGTTCGTGGTGCTGGTACTGATGGTCCTGCAGCTGGTCACCTCAGGCGGCACCTTCCCCTGGGAGACCTTGCCTGATTCGCTGCACCTGCTGCACCGGATCCTGCCCATGAGCAATGTGGTGATCGGCATGCGCCACCTGATGTACGGCGCGGATCTGGGAGTGCTGCCATCGGTTGCCGGTTCGTTGCTGCTCTACACCGCCATTGGACTAGTCTTGAGTATGCTTGCGGTACGCAAGAACAAGACCTGGAGCTTGAAAACACTGCAACCGGAGCTGAAAGAATGACAACGCCAACGGGCCAACGCCGCCGTGTGCGGGCCACGGATTCGAAGGAGAAGCTCTTCGAAGCGGCCATGCAGCTGCTCGGTTCGCGCTCCCCCGAGTCCGTCTCGGTGGACGAGATCGCGGCCGCGGCCGGCGTTTCCAAGGGCACGGTCTACTACAATTTCGGTTCCAAAGACGAGCTGGTCAGCCAGATCCTCAGCTACGGCGCGCACAAGCTCATGGGCGAACTGGCACGTGCGGCCTCCGGGGAAGACCCCTACCTTGCGCTGAGGCAGATGCTGGAATTCTCCATGGACTTCGTCGCCAGCTACCCCTCCTTTGCCCACCTGTGGATGCAGGAGCAGCTGAGCGCGGACACCGCCAATGCGTTCGCCAGCACCCCGCTGCACACGCAGGTGACCGGGCTGATCATCGAGGTTCTCGAACGCCTGGTCGTGCTCGAGCCCGACCAGAAGCTCTCGGTAGCCACCAGTATTTTCGGTGCGGCCTTGTTTACTGCCCGGATGCGCGCCTCGGGGCAGACCGGCCTGGATCGCGGGCAAACGGTGCGCGCCGTGCTGCTCACCGTGGATGGGCTTCGCGCTACCCGTCCGGCGGCCGGCTCCTAGGCCTGCGCGTCCCAGCTGGCGGTTTCCCTGATGCCAGGCAGTCCGGCGCTGAAGAGCAGCACCCCGGGATAGCCGTTGAGCAGTTCGGCCACGTCGCCGTAGGCTCCATCGGGCAAGCGGGTCAGCAGCGAATCGACCACCAGCAAGGGCGGTTCGCGCAACAGCGCCCGTGCCACCAGCAACGATGCTTGCTGCCCGGAACTAAGCGGTTCGCCGCCCCGGCGCAAGCGGGCTTCCGCTCCACCGGGCAAATCGGCCATCTTCAAACCGCAGGTTTCAGCCAGCGCCACGGCCTTGCGCAGCGAAGCGCCCGGATGGCGATACCGCAGCGCACGGGCGACACTTCCGCGCTCGGGAACCATGGATTCCAATGCGGAGCCCACGAGCTTGCGGCGGCCGGCAGCAGGCAGATCCTCGCTGCGCCCCTCGGCGATCCACACCCCGGCCTGCGGGTCGGCGCCGTGCACCAGGGCGCCGGTAGCAATGGCCGAAAGCAGCGCCGCGCATTGGCCCTGGCTTCCACGCAGCGCAATTCGCTCCCCGGGCTGTGCCCGCAGGGTGGAAAACTGGTCGGCCATCCCTGCGGGCACCTGGATGCGCACCGAGGAAGGCTGGAGCATTAGCTCCTTGGCATCGCGGGTGCTTGCCGAAGATTCTTCGCGGGCCCGCCAGCGTTCCTGCTCGGCCAGCAGCGGCGCGATGATTCGCCGGCCCGCCTTGTAATTCTGCCGGTACTCCACCACGCGGCCCCACTCGCCCAGGGTTCCTGCGCAAATTCCCATCAGCGTCAGGGCGGTCGCCACGGCAGCTGGCGGAAGCTGCGCCATCGAGGCCGCTGCCACAACCAGCGCGGTACCCAGCAGTGGAATGGCCAGCGCCCCGCCACGCAGGGCGGCGGCGAACCGGGCGCGATGCACCGAAGCATCGATCACCTTCTGCGAGGAGTCCTGCACCCTTTGCACTTCACGTTCCACGCCGCCGCCGGCCGCAATAGCTGTCCGCGCCGCGACGGTATCGGCAATGCGCGAGGCCAGGCTCCCACGGTGCCGGCGCAAGGTCCTGGCGCTCAGGAAAGTACCCCCGGCCAAGGCCGCCAGCAGGACGCCCTCGAGCACCAGGGTCGCGGCCAAGCTCAGGGCCAGGAGCGGATGCAGGAACCACAGGCCCGCACCGCTGACAATCAGCAATGGCAAACCGGCGACCAGCGGGACCATGCCCTGCACAATCCAGTTGCGGATCGAGGACAGGTCGTTGGTGGAACGGGCGATGGTGATGCCCATGGACGGACCGCGTGCACTGCGCAAAGCGTGCGTGACCAGCCCGCGGCGCAGCTGGGCCACATAATGCTGGCCGAGCTTCTCGGCCAGCACCCGTTCAGCGTACTTGGCCAGGAAGAAGCATCCCACCAAGCCCAGGACCGCGCCAAGAGCTGCCCAGCTGATGCGGGCCGAGAGCTGTCCGATCAGCCAGCCAATGGCAATCGAGAGCAAGCCGGCGAGAATGCCCAGGCTGAGCAATCCGGCCAGCAGCATCCGCCGCCCGGGCGCTACCAGGGCCGGCAGGCGCCCAGGCTGCGCCGGCTGCTCAACGGCGATCTTCTGGTCCAGCATCTTGGCTCCTAGCGGGTTGGCAGCAGGGCGGCGGCAACCTCTGCCTGGCACAGGTCGAAGGTCCCGATGACCGGGGTGGACAGCTGCGCATGGGCTTCCATCGCGGCCAGCGGGGAGGCCGTGAGCACCCCGGAAACCGCGGCAACATCCAGGCCTGCTTCGCGCAGGATCCGCTCTCCGGCCTGGGCGCCCAAGGCGTCCTGGGCGCTGAACAGCACGCGGTCTACATGCTCGGCGAAAATCGGGTCGCGCAGCAAGCGGGAAGTTTCGCCCTGGAACAGCCCGTCGGCGATCTCGATGACCACTGCGTCTGCGCCGGTGGCGCTTTGCTCGCGGATCATCGCCACCAGCAGGTCGCGCACGGTTTCGTAGTCCAAGCGGTAGGTGGTTGGGAAGCCGAAGTCGGTGAAGTCGCAGACGCTGAAGGCGCCGGCATCGGTGAACAGGTTCGGATCATTGCCGGCACCCGTGCCGGTGGCCTTGCCTGCGGCAACTTCCATGCCGGAGTTGACCAGTCCGTTGACCAGGCATCCCAGGGTGGTGGACTTGCCGGAGTTCATCGAGGTGCCCAGCACTGCGATCACCGGCGGGCGCGGCGCGGCAACCTGCGCTGCGCGCGGCGATGCGTTCTCGATGCCCAGTGGAGCGAAGTCCACCAGGTTCACGACCTTGCCGTGGCGCATCAGCAGGCCTGCGGGCTGCAGCTGTGTCGCCTTATCGATCGAGGCGTGCTGTTCGATGACTTCGCTGGCGACACCGCCGCCTGCAACCAGCTGGCATGGACCCAGGTTATCCGGCACATGGGCCAGGAACTGGTCTGGTGCGTAGCGGTGGCCGTAGGCGACCATGATTTCCTGTCCGACGAACATCAGCTGGCGTCGGGAAACCGGGGACTGCAGGCGCGTGTGCTTGCCTAGCTCGGTCACAGTCGCGATGACGACGTCACCGGCACGCGGCACCATGTTTGCGCGGCGCACGATCTCGAAATCCTGCGGATTGCGCTGCAGCTCGGCTGCAACGAAGCGGGTGGTGTAGGCAGCGCGGATGGTGCGGGCGCGCTGTGCATCGATCTGCTGCTGCACTTCATTGCGCGCTGCGGGGGTCTGCGTTGGAAGTGATTCTGCGATGATGGCCATCTGCCTATTCCTCTTTCAGTGTTTCCGGCCCGCCGTTGCGGTTTGCCGGTGCTGGCCGTGCTGCCAACGATTCCCAGTGAAACGAGCAATGGTTAACTGAAAGTGAACGGTTCATGAGGCGGCGAGGTGTATTCGATGAGAGGCCTATCATCTGCTTCTCATAAAGGCAGATCACCGCTTATTTACAGGCTGACTAGTGCATTAGAAAAAACTTGATGAGACTTCTCTCATGCGGGCCGCGGTGCGGTGAAATGCGTGACGCGCGCATCACGGGCATCCAGGTGCGAGTACGGATGCTTGGTTTCCAGCACCGTGGTTCCCAGGGTCGGATAGTTCATCGCCAGCTCGTAAACGGCTTCTTCATCCGAGTCCATTGCCGCCAAGCGCAGCGCCAATTCCTGGAGCACCGGCTGGTGCCCGATCACCAGCAGGTTGCTGACCGTATCGGGAACTTCATTGATGATGGAGCACAGCTGCGAGACTCCTGCGGTGAAAATGCGCGAATCGACATAGGGGGTCGGGCCCTTCTCGCCGAGTTCGGAAAGTACCCAGGCGCAGGTGGAGCGCGCACGCAGCGCGTCGGAGCAGATGATGTAGTCCGGTATCAGGCCATTCTCCACAAGCCAGGCTCCGGCGGCCGGGGCTTCGCGGTGCCCGCGGGCCGCCAGCGGCCGTTCGTGATCCGCGACGCCCAGCGGGTAGTCGGCTTTGGCGTGGCGCATCAGCATGAGCTTGCGGGAATGCATGGTGTTCATTGTTCCAGCTTAAGACAGCAGTGGCGGGCAAACCGAACCCGGTTTGCCCGCCACTGCTGCCAGCTGATGCTAGATGGAGTATTCCGGAGCTGCCCAGACAACAACTTCTGGGTGCTCGTAGAAGCGGTAGCCCTGGCCACGTACGGTGCGCACGGTATTGGCCAGGCGTCCCAGCTTGGAACGCAGACGACGGATATGCACGTCGATGGTGCGTTCGTTAGGGACTTCTTCGGCATTGCGCCACAGGTTTTCCAGCAGCTCTTCGCGGCCTACGGTGCGGGTGCCGTTTTCCACGAGGAAGTTCAGCAGCTCGAATTCCTTGAAGGTCAGGTTCAGGGTTTCGCCATCCAGGTAGACTTCGCGGCGCGAGAGGTCGATCAGCACGCCAGATGGGCGCGGGGTGGATGGACGGGCTTCAGCGCGTGGCCGGCGGGAAATCGTCGGATCGCCCAAAGCCTGGCGAACTACATCGATGGGCTCACCCTGGGCGCTAGTTGGAGCCAGTGCCACGGCGGCATGGGTCTGCGCTTGCGGCGACAAAGTGGCCAGGAAGGCGCGGACCTGGGTGGCCAGCTTGCCCAGCGAGGTGCCCTGCGCCTGGGCGGCAGTTTCATCCAGGCCCACGTAGAGCACGAAGCCGCGTGCGGAGGTGTCGGCGCTTGGCTGGCCTGTTGACTGCACTGGAGTGCTAGCCGGCTGATGCGATGCATCACGTGTTTCATGAACATTGGAAACCGCGCGCAGCGGACGGTAACCCGCTGGTGCATAGCTGCCAGAAGCTGAACGCTGCGCAGCTGCTGCGCGGTTCTGCGCATTGCGAATTGAAACGTGGACGTATCCGGAACCAGCCGACATAATCTTTTCCTCTTTTAGTGCGAAGGCCAAGTGGTTTGGCGCTCATGCTTCGGGTTTTGCTTGCGCTGTTCGCGGCCTTCGTCCACGTTCAGCAGTTGGGTTTCCCGTCAATAACTCCCAAGATCGGATTACAAATCACTCATAATTCGGCTTGGATGCCATGGACGCCGAGCATTCGTTGAGGACGATCTTGGGCAACTCGATGTTGGAATCCGAGGTGCTTTTACCGTCCTGCGCCGTACTCACACCTCTAGTTTCCTCGTAACATTGGCAACTTGCAAGTAACAATGAACACCTGCGTCCACATAGTGAGACGAATGTTTCCAAACGTGACGCACAACACTTTAGACAATTCTAGGCTACCTAAGCGCTTAACTAAACAATATGGTCAACATATCAATAGAACTTCGTCATTATGCCCGGTCCATTCATAGGCCTGAATATTCATTCATCACTATGGTCCGTCCACGCTTCAATCATTCGTCGTTCTTAGGGGTTGACCAAATTAACCACTATCGGTTCGGGTTTTCCCCGCATAAAATCGACTTATAGTCATAGCTGGCACACAGCAAAAACATATTCTCGGCCCATGGCAATAGGACAAGCTGATTAACATGAATGAATCACGATTCTCCCCTTCGCAATTGCCCCGGCTGACTCACCCTGATGGCACGGCAATCAAAGTTCTCGTGGTCGATGATGAACCTTCATTGGCGGAATTGGTCGCCATGGGAACCCGCATGCTCGGCTGGGAAGCCACGATGGCCCACGATGGGCCCGAAGCAGTAGCCACCGCTCGCTCCCTGGCGCCGGACG
The DNA here is from genome assembly GCF_044769125.1 of Glutamicibacter sp. NPDC090743. Taxonomy (NCBI): domain Bacteria; kingdom Bacillati; phylum Actinomycetota; class Actinomycetes; order Micrococcales; family Micrococcaceae; genus Glutamicibacter; species Glutamicibacter sp. NPDC090743. The sequence goes on from NZ_JBIVXE010000006.1 coordinate 55,553, forward strand.
TACTGGTTCTCGACTGGATGCTGCCTGGGTTCGACGGCCCCGAGGTGCTGCGCAAGGTGCGCACCCACTTCCCTGAAATCCCCGTACTTTTCCTCACTGCCAAGGACGCGGTTGAAGACCGTATCGAGGGCCTGGGGGCCGGTGCAGACGACTACGTCGCCAAGCCCTTCAGCCTCGAAGAGGTCCTGATCCGATTGCACCGACTCGTGGAACGTTCCGGTGCGGCCACTGCGGATTCCGCTGAATTGGTCGTCGGCGATCTGGTGCTGAACATGGACTCGCACGACGTATCCCGCGCAGGCCGCGAAATTTCGCTGACCGCCACCGAATTCGACCTGCTCAGCTACCTGATGAACAACGCCCGCCGTGTGGTATCCAAGTCGCAGATCCTGGACAACGTCTGGCACTACGATTTCGACGGCCAGGCGAACATCGTCGAACTGTACATCTCGTACCTGCGCAAGAAGATTGACGTTGACGCGGAGCCGATGATCCACACCGTGCGTGGCGTTGGCTACGTGCTGAAGCCGGCTGCATGAGTTTCTTTTCCCCGAATACCAGGGTGAGCTCGCCGCACGCGCTGCAGCGCAAACTGCTGCTCATCCTGCTGACCTCGGTCACCGCCGTATCTGTCTTGCTCGGCCTGCTCTATAACGCGGGCATGCGCCAGACCTTGATGGACCAGCTCAACAGCCAGCTGCGGCTCACCACCGAACGCGCGCTGAATTATTCGCAGGGTGCACCAGCGGTGAACTCCCGGCTTGATGCCCCCGGCCAGTCCGCCGGCACGCTGACCGCGCGGTTCGTCGACAAATACGTCTTCAACGGCGGGGTGCTGGACGAACGCACCGGCGTGCTGAAGCAGCTGAGCCAGGAAGATGCCATCCCGATGGTGGATCTGGAGCTGAGCACGTTGCGTGCCGGCGGGCAGTTCAAGCCGGTACGTGCCCACCTGACTGTGGGCGACTATTACCTCGTCGCAGTCAAGGACTCTGGATCCAACGGCATCCTGATTGTCGGTTTGCCCCTGCACAGCACCGATCTGGCGTTGCGCGGCATGGCCTGGCTGACGCTGTTCATCGCCTTGATCCTGATCGCCGGTGCGGGCCTGGCCGGTTCGTGGCTGATCTCCCGCTCGCTTGCCTCGCTGAAGCGCGTGGCCACCGTGGCTGCTTCGGTTGCCGCCGAAGAGCTTGATTCAGGAAAGGTGGACCTGACCCAGCGCGTCCCGGCGCAAGATGCAGTCCCCGGTACCGAGGTGGGCAATGTCGGCAATGCGCTGAACGCGATGATCAGCAACGTCTCCACCGCGCTGACCGCCCGCGAGAAGTCCCAGGCCCAGATGCGCCAATTTGTCGCCGATGCCTCGCACGAACTGCGCACTCCGCTCTCGGCGATCCGCGGCTACACCGAGCTGCTCTCGGCCACTGAGCATTTCTCCCCGGACGGGCAGCGCTCGGTGGACCGCGTTCTGCAGCAAAGCAGCCGAATGAGCTCACTGGTTGAAAATCTACTGCTCCTGGCTCGGCTGGATGAGGAGAATGCGTTCAAGCGCAGCGAAATTGACCTGTGCTCGCTGACATCGGATATCACCGAGGACTTCAAGCTCACCGCGAGCGACCACCATTGGGAGTTCGACTGCCAGGCGCCGCAGACCATCGTCAATGGCGACTCGGCCTCGCTTCGCCGGGTGATCACCAACCTCTTGGCCAACGCCCGCAAGCACACGACGGCCGGAAACACCGTCACCGTTTCGGTGGACCAAGACGAAGACACCGATGAAGCCATCATCCGGGTTCACGACACCGGTGAGGGCATTGCCCCGGAATTCCTGCCTCGGGTCTTCGAACGTTTCACCCGCGCCGACAAGGCGCGTTCTGGCTCCGATGGCACGACCGGGCTGGGCCTGCCGATCGCCAAGAGCATCGTCGAAGCCCACGGGGGCACCGTCACGGTCACCTCCCAGCCAGGAGATACCGTCTTCGAGGTCCGGCTTCCGTTGGACACGCCCGAAACCGGTGAAGAAACGCCGAAGGCTGCGGTGTAGTCACCGCAGCCTTCGGGCACATCGCTTAGCTGGAACTAGGCAATGGGCGGGGTCACGCCATACAGGCGGTCGCCGGCATCGCCCAGGCCTGGGATGATGTAGGACTTCTCGTCCAGCTTTTCGTCCATCGCTGCCAGCACGATGTGCACGCGATGATCGCCACCGTGGATTTCCTTCAGACGCTCGATGCCCTCAGGGGCAGCGATCAGGCAAATGCAGGTAACGGATTCTGCGCCGCGTTCGAAGATGAACTTGATGGCCTCGGCCAGGGTGCCGCCGGTGGCCAGCATCGGATCCAGCACGAACACTTGGCGGCCGGCCAAGTCATTTGGCACGCGGTCAGCGTAGGTGATGATGTCCAGGGTTGCCTCGTTGCGGGCCATGCCCAGGAAGCCGACCTCAGCGGTCGGAACCAGGCGGGTCATGCCTTCGAGCATGCCCAGGCCGGCGCGCAGGATGGGGACAACCAGCGGGGTCGGCTTGGCAATGGAGGTACCGGTGGTGGTGGCGACCGGGGTCTGCACCTCAACGTTTTCGGTTTTCACCTCGCGGGTTGCCTCATAAGCCAGCAGGGTGACCAGTTCGTCGGTCAGCTGGCGGAAAATCGAGGATGGGGTGTTCTTATCACGAAGAACCGAAACCTTGTGTGCCACCAGTGGGTGGTCGACTACCTGTACGCGCATAAGTAGAAATCTATCAGCACCGACTCAGGCAAATCGAGAGATATCCCCGATTTCCCGCCGTTAAAGCACTTTGGTGTGCCCAAGGAAACAGCAAACTTCAGTGCAGTGCGCAGTGCACCACACTCCGAGCACCCGGCTACCGTCCCAAAACACGTAAAGTGAAAGCACTATGGTGCACGAATTTGATGCTTGGATGGACCTCGCCTTGGCTGAAGCGCGCGAAGCGCTGGCTACTGATGACGTACCCATCGGCGCCGTCATCCTCTCCCCCGAAGGCGAAGTCCTGGCCACCGGACGCAACGAGCGCGAGGCCATCAAGGACCCCACGGCGCATGCCGAGGTGGTCGCCATTCGCAATGCGGTCAAGGCCTTGGAAGCCAAGGGACAAGATGATGGCTGGCGCTTATCCGACTGCACCCTGGTGGTGACCCTTGAGCCCTGCGCCATGTGCGCCGGGGCAATAGTCCTTTCGCGCATTCCCAAATTGGTCTTCGGGGCCTGGGACGAGAAGGCCGGCGCGTGCGGCTCGGTCTTCGATATCGTCCGTGAACCGCGATTGAACCATTGGGTCGAGGTGTACTCGCGGGTCAAGGAAGAAGAATGCGGTGACCTGTTGCGTGAATTCTTCCGGAGCAAGCGCGGCTAGAAACCGACGTTGATGTGTTTCGGAACACTTCAGGCCAAAAACAGCGCTCTCGTTTTTGTTTTCGCCTGATGTTCGTTATAGAGTTATCAGGTCTGGTGACGTGTCCGAGCGGCCGAAGGTGCAACACTCGAAATGTTGTGTACGGTAACCCCGTACCGTGGGTTCAAATCCCACCGTCACCGCCAATGAAAACCCCTGGTCAGCCAGGGGTTTTCTTCTTTTAAAGATTTGACATGGTGCACTTATGGTGCATATTTCACCGGAGGGTAGTTACGACATGCCCATCCTTCGTTGTGAACACGGCTACCACCACCATGCAGGCCCGCACGCCTGCGACTGGGTGAACCACAACGAAGAATGACCATACTGGGCATCGCGCAAGCAGGACGAAAAAGATCTCTAGCCTCCCGCCGGCTGCCGCACCTGCTGCGCGCGCTTGCCCTCAGGAAGCCGGGCACAGAGAAAGGTCCCCCTGCTGCTGTATGCGGCAAGGGGATCTCTTCGGGTTAGGCTCAGCGGATCTGGACATTGCTCGTCTCGGCTCATTCGACGAACGAGCCGGCGTTACCTACTATCGTGAAGTGCTGGTCTTCGAGTGGTGGCGGTAGTTGGTGAACGCCAGGATCAGCGCTGCTAGCAGCAGTACTCCGCCAACAGCCCATCCAACCACGGCGTAGTCGGTAAGCTGAGGGACCCGTGGCAGGTTGATCGCGGCTACCGCAAGGAACAGAAGCACCACTACGGTGCTCTTCCTGGCGGCAGACGAATTGCTAGGTTGCTTTGTCATTTGCCGTTTCCTTTCTCGTGCCTAGCTGGCACCGCTCAGGCACTGTCCTACGGATGCGCCAGCAACAGCGGTGAAACTAGCCACGCAGATGATGCAGCCTGTTCCCACGGTAACAGCACAGAACGCCGCACAGGTGGAGATGATCACGAGCGCCGCCATGGTGGAGATGCCCAGCGCGTTGAGGCACTTGATCACACCTTCGTTGCCAGCGGCCGCAACGCCCACCGACGAGCCTTCAGGAGACATGGCGCTCAAGGCTTTCGCAGCCCGAGCTTCAGCTTCGGGAGTAGCTTCAACAGTCCACTGCTTGAGCAAACTCCCATCGACCCACTGCTTCACCTCGGCAGTGCTGTCGCTGGTGTACGTGGCTTGAACCTGTGCGAAGCTCTGGACAACGTCTCCAGCAGCGTCAACCACGGCAACGGCGAAGGAGCCCTCGTCGTGGCCGTCCCCAGACGTAGCCGCTGCCACCATCAGCGAACTGGAGCCATTGATCCGGGCGACGTTTGCCTGCTTGATATCGACTTCTGCACCGTTTCGCAGCTGAGCATCGAAACTCGGTTCGGCACTTGCGATCGCCCGCTCGACAGCTGACTCCGAAAGCGGCTCGTTGTTTAGGAACGAACCTTCGGAAGCGTTGACCGGACTAGCAACCGCGAAGAGCATCGCCCAGCCTGCAACCATCGCGATGATTGCTTTCGAGATCTTTTTCATGTTGACCACTTCCTATTTCTGGGCCTGGTCGATGCAATATCCTACCTGACCGCCCCATACGCCCGCGGCTGCGGCGATGCAAGGCAGTTGTTGAGCTTGTCCCAGAAACCGGCATATGTGGTGACGTTGTTTTCCGCGCCAGCTGTGGTCAATTGCTTGCCCATGGTCAGATTTCCGTCGACCCACATGCGGGCATGACCAGATACGTCGTCGCCAATGAAAGCCATCTCTGTGCGCTGCGCAACGTTGCCAGACTTATCAAGCAGCGCACCGACTGTGGCGAGCTGAACGCCGTCGCCAACGAGCGGGTAACTGACATACGATGTCCCGTCGGACATCGACCATGCCTGAACGTCTGAACGATCGACCTTCAGGCCTGAGAGCGACTCCGTTGGAAGATCAGCGCTGTTGGCCAACTGAACAGCCTCGGACTTTGGCAGACTCTCGGCATTCTCGCCAAAGCTGGCAATGCTGGTCACGGCCGGAGACGAAGCGGCCGCCGCTGGCTTCGTCAATGCAGTACTCAGAGTCAGGACCAGAGAAGCGATTGCCACGAACGCGATCGCAAGGTACGTGACCCCGGAGCGGAATTGTTGTCTTGATGTTGGGATTGGAATGCAGTGGTCGTCATTTGACCGGACCGCAATCGAGTGAAGTTTAAGCTTCACGACTATCACCTTTTGAATGAATCGAAATCTACATCCTCGTAAAGATCGGCGCATCATCTGCCGTGCCAAGCGGGGGTCGACCGGAATCGCGCCACCGAATCAAAAGTCCTCGCTCTGGATCGGATCTCCCCAGAAACGAGCACGTTTAATAATCATCATTAAATAAGAACGGCGTAAATACTACTTAAGTAGGAGGGCAAAACCCGCCTCGGATTACTCGATGGTCGGCAGAAGGGCAGATGGATGCTCGCCGAGACCACTGGCAATCTTCACGATGATGTCCAAGGTGGGATTCCTGCGACCACGCTCGATTCCGCTGACATAAGTCCGGTCGAGTTCAGGATGGTTGGCAAAGGCTCCTTGCGACGTAAACCCTTGGCTTTCCTCAACTCTCGGACCCGGTCGCCAAACGCGCGTCGATGCTCAGGAATGTTCATATATCAAGCTTTTTGATTATGACGACCATGAGACAACGGACTATGAGTCACAAGCACGAACATCTACGCTAGGAAGCCATGGCATCGATCACCATGCCGACAAAACGAATCCGAGCCCTGAGAGTACTCTCACGGACTGCTAAAGGTTTCAAATCCCACAGTCACCGCCAGAAAAACCCCGGGAATCAATGATCCCCGGGGTTTTGCTGTGCCTAGAGCTAGTTCGCGAAGGTATCGGTGAGCTTGCCCTTGGCATCCCACAGCGCCAGCGAGTCGCCACCGTTGTTCAGGATTCCCGGTCCGTCCACGTAGTAGGCTTCTTCGCTGTTGGTACCCGGACCCGAGTACACGCGCAGCTGATCGCCTGTCTCCAGCTCGTATCCTTCGCCAATTTCCAGGATGTTGTTAGCGGCATCGCGAATGATGTAGCCGCTGACATCGATGGTGCGCTTTCCGGTGTTCTCCAGGATCACGTGCTCGCCATTTTCTGGGGCGATGTCATCTCCCGGCACGTCATTGATCGCGTTGGCAATCACCACGCCATTGTTGGCAGGGAAATCCTTCTGGCCAGCGATGTGGCGGTTCACCTGTGCTGGGAAGTCGCCGGTGATTCGCTCGACACCCAGGGCCAGTGCAGCATCGGTTGCTTCGACGGCGTTGACGGTGTAGACGCCCAGGCCCAAGCCTGCGTCCTTCACGCGCTGCGCACCGGCGGCGTCAAGGGTGCGGTAGCTAGTGCCGAAAGAATCCGCGTAGGTCGCGTAGGTTGCCAGTTCCGCGGCAGAAGGCACGGTTCCGGCCAGCTGCTGCAGTGGTACTTCAGGTGCCAGTTGGGCAAAGATCTGGTTGGATGCTGCGTCGAAGCTGAGGACCTCGATCTTGTTGGCCTCTGCCAGTGCCTTCCATTCAGGATCCTCAGCCAGCGCGTCGGCTACCAGCTTCTCCACGCCAGGGGACTTGGCTGGATCTTTGATTTCGATGAATACTCCCGTGCCACCGGTCAGTACACCTGGAACCTCATCGAAATGGGGAATTTTCGTTCCCTCGAACTCGTCTGAGAAGTAGGAACCGGCATCGAGCTGCTGCAGTTCTTCCCAGGTAAATGACGTGATGGGGTCATTGACGCGGCCAGGGAAGACCTCTGCCACGTTCGTGGTGCGGGAGGGCGTACCGTCGTGGAAGATGAACGGTACTCCGTCCTTGGACAGCTGCACATCGATTTCGATGAATTCAGCGCCGGACTGGCTGCCTGCCTTGATGGCAGCCAAGGTGTTCTCCGGTGCCACGCCTGCTGCTCCGCGGTGGCCGATGATCAGTGGATCAGATCCAGTCGGTTCGATCTGAGCAGCCACGGCGGGAGCTGCCAGGGTGACGGCCAAAGCCAGAGTTGCCGTGCCAAGGGTGATATTGCGCAGTTTCATGGAGCACTTCCGTCGGTGTCATTGGTGTACACCTGCCATGTTTCCGCGCGCTGATGACTGCGACCCCACACTGAGCTGAATCAGAGATTAAGCTTTTCTACTCAATCTCATGCGTGCTGAACTGGGTTTCCAGATTCGTCCCGTTCAATTCAAGGTAGATTTGCCCCTCGGTCACCGAGACGGACATGGCATTGCGGCGCGTCAATGCTTGGGCCGCTGCATCAATGAATTTGGGGTCGAAGGAGCGCACCATGATCTCCTGCGACTGGTGGATCGTTTTGCCACGCCAAGAAGCCAGGAGCTTGGCAGGATCGCGGTGCGTGTAGACGGCGGTGCGGTCTGCCCGCTTGCTGCCCAAATGCAGGCGCTGGGCATCAGGGGCGCCGACTTCAATCCACGCGGTAATGAGTCCGGTCAGGTCCTTGACCAAAATGGCTGGCTCTTCCCCGGTGGAAACGCCTCCGGCCGAGAAGGCGATGCCTTCTTCATATTCGAGGCAGTAGGCCAGCACACGGGTGACCATGTAGGCATCGGTTTCTGATGGATGCTGCGCAACACGGAGCGAAAGATCCTCGTAAACCCCGCGATCTACATCAGCAAGTTGAACTTCAAAGGTGTGTATAGTCGCGCCGATAGCCATAGTTCTCGAGTTTACCGTGAACGCCGCAGCTCCATCGACGAGAGGTACGTGCGCTAAGCCTTCGCCTCGCAGTTTCGAACCACGAAGAATCCTGCCAGCGATGACAAGCTGGCCACGGCCGCAAAGATGCCAACCATTGGATTTCCGCTAAAGGAAAGCACCGAACAAGCAGCAAAAAGAATGGCAGAAACAACGAACAAAGTCTTCATAAATACATCCTATTTGATACAGCTCGCGGATAAAAGACATATCTAGGGGTGGCAGTTTTCTCACTCAGCCCCTTGAGCCACTGACAAAGGAGCTCAACAGTTCGGGCATGCAGCTACCGGGACTCCGTTCAATATCATCTGGCAGCCCGCGTCGCGCTATCCACCGGCGAATACCGAAAAGCCCGGTACGAGGTGCACGCGCACCTCGTGGTGCGCTCGCCCCAAGCACACGGAACCGCTACCGACGCCACGATTCTTCTTGGGCTTCACGTCCCGCCAGCACGGTCTTCCTTGAGACCCACCGGCCACCTGCTGGGGATCCGACGCCGGAGAGTTGCTGGATAATCTTTCGCCCGTTGCACTGCCTGGCGCAGATGTACGATTCCGGAGTGAAGACTGTGCGTTGGCCGCTGGCCGGATTCAACTGGGGCGCCGTATCCGCTGCGGTGCTCATCGGCCTGTCATTCGTCCCCGGGCTGGTACGGCAGGGCCTTGAGCTGGCGGACTCCCCCGATCACCCGCTGAATCTGCTTGGCATAGTGCTCGTGGTGTTCCAGGGCGGCTCGGTGGCAGTACTGCGCCACTGGCCGCATTGGTCTTTGACCCTCGCCTTCTCGTCGTTTGCCGCTTTACCAATTGCTCGAATTTCCCACCACATTCGCGGCTCTCGGTCTGCTGGTGGCCCTGGTAGGTGCCGGCGCGCTGGTGCAACGGCACCGACCTCTGGCCGTATCGCTGTTCCTTGCCGGCTACGTCCTGCTTGTCGCGGCCCTGATTCGGATTGACCCCACATTCACCGTGCCCGACGCCTTCGTCTTCGTCTTCGGAGCGTTGCTGGCTGCGCTGTGGATCTTGGGCTCGTGGCTTCGCGCGCAGTCCGCGATGCGGGTGATTTGTCCCGCGCCCCAACGCCGTAGCGTCTTGTTCACACCCACTAACGGGTAGCGAACAAGGAGCAAGAATGACAGAAGCTACCGAGAAATCCCCCTCCCTCAGGCAAAAATCTGGATCTCCACAACCCTGATGGTCACTGGAATGGCCATAGCAATGCTGATGGCCAATGCCCTGGCCGCGTGGCCACGCAATCCGGTGGCAGCCCTGATTATCGGACCCATCCTGGCCGTGGCAATGATCGGCCTGTTCAGCATTGCGGGACAACGAGTCGAACACCGCAAGGTAAAAGAATTCCCGAGGAGCAACGGCGTCCGCCATGTGCTGGTCGGGACAGGGCTCGGGGTGCTGATGTCCGGTGCCACAGTGGGCTTGCTTGCCCTCTTCGGCGCCTACGCGATCACCGGCTGGGGCTCTGTTTCCGGGATGCTGGCCGTAGCCGGAATGATGTGCGCTATCGCGGTGTCAGAGGAAGTATTCTTCCGCGGCGTCGTCTTCCGCTTGCTGCGCGGCCTCTGGGGCACAACGGTGGCGCTGGGTATCTCGGCCGTCCTCTTCGGACTGGTCCATCTGGTGAATCCGGATGCCTCATTGTGGGGCGCCTTCGCCATCATGATCGAAGCAGGAATCATGCTGGGCGCCGCATACCTGGCTACCGGATCCCTCTGGCTGGCCATCGGCGTGCACTTCGGCTGGAACTTCGCGATCACCGGCCTGTTCGGATCGGTCACCTCCGGCTCCGAAGCCCGCGAATCGCTGGTCACCGCGACCAGCAGCGGACCGGACTGGCTGTCCGGGGGAAGTTTCGGGCCAGAAGCCAGCATAGTGGCCATCTTGGTGTGCTCGGCAGCCATCGTCGTGTTCCTGGTTGTCGCCCGGAACCGCGCCAAAGCTAACTGAGGATTTCCAGCTCGCAGTTCGGAGGGACCCAACCCATGCCAGCCGCTGCCGAGAGGCCGCGCCGGCGCAGGGACCAATATCCATCAAGGATGGAACCCGAGCACAGCACTCCAGCGGTTGATGATTCCCTTCAAGCCTCCATGCCTCGCCAGAGTGTTCAGCGCTACCTTGCTGGAAGCCCTGAGTCCGGCCGGCCGCGCGTAAACCCGTCCTGCTGCCTCCACACGCAAAGAGGGAACGAATTTCAGGACGAAACTCCCCTGCGAAGCACAACTCAAATCCAAATCATCATGGATCGCAGATCCCTCGCGACATACTTCATGGCTCAGTTCTTCCCACAGGCTGCTTCTGAACGCCATATTGGACCCCCATAGCGGAACGGTCGCAAGAGCTGAACCCAAGCCGGCAAAATATCCGAAAGCGTAAACGACCGAGCCGAGTGTCCGGAGGCCCCGCGGAAGGTCGTAGAAATAACCGGGGCCGGTCAGAGCATCAATAGCGGGGTTCCCGGCGAATTCTTCATGGACCTTCTCAAGCCAATTGTCCGGCGGGATCGAATCGGCATCACACCTCACAATGATCTCCGCCGAGGTTTGGTCGTAACCGGCACTTGCGGCGGCGGGGATGCCTCTAGTTCTCTCAACAATGACTTTTGCCCCGGCGGAACGAGCGATTTGAGCACTATCATCGGTGCATCCGTTATCAACCACAATGATCTCGTCTGCTTGCCGCGTCTGCGACGCAAGCTTTTCCAGTAGCGTTCGGAGATGGTGCTCGTCGTTCAGCACCGGGACTACTACGCTGATTCGCATGCGCGTCCGAAGCTCCTTATCCGCTTGATCCAGCACACTGCCAGGACAATGCCCAGCATGCCGGCGAGTAAATCAGTAATGCTGTCGCTGATTCCGACCCCGATACTCCGGGAAATCAAGAAGTAGCCAGCCCATTCTCCGATTTCCCACAGAACAGCCGCTAAGGTGCCATTCACCAGCAGCCAGCCTGCTATTTTGTGTTCTTCAGCCGAGTTTGAAGGCGGTCTTAGAATCTTTCGATGAGTTGCGACGTCAAAGAGCAGGAGGGTGACAGTGGCCGTGGTAACGAAGTGGACTGCGAGGTCCAGCCACCAGATCACTTGGTACACGTCAAACGCGCTGAAAGCTCCAGCGGCTATGAAAACGAGTTGCCCCATCACATCTTGAGTACGCGACGCGGCATAGTACCGGAGCAACCAGGTCCCACCAGAAACCAGCGCCATCGCTGCCGCCGCGGCTGATCCGGCTGCCAGCAAAACAACTGGTATCAACACGAGCGCAGCTGCGCGCAGCGAATCACTCGTGTGCAGTCGAAAAGTCGATTCGTAACCTGTCGCTGTCACTTATTTCCTCCCACCACGCTGTTTGCCGGGCCTTGCAATTTGCAGTAAGGATACTGGTTTCGATGAGCCTTCACTAATTCCGGGGATTGGCCCACAACCCGCGTCATGCAGCCCGGCATCCGCAAACCCAGAAGGCACGCCATGCTCCGGACATGAGTCCTAATACCTGAATCGATGCCATCGACGGTTCATGCCACCTAGGCACCCGATCCTGGCCCTTGTGTACCCCGAGCCTGGGGCAGAATATACGAGGGCCCCGTTAAAGGAGCGCCTCGGCAAGATTACGATGATCGTCTGGAAATACACTCTAGTGAAGATCTCAGTTAGCCAGCAGCCCTGTATATATGCGACGGTGCGCTTCAGATAATGCCTGTCGTTGGCTCCTGCGCGCCTCCACATCCAGCCCGGGAATTTGCCGCAACTTCAGCTGATGCCGCACTGCCCTATTCAGGCTGGATTCATCGATCATTTCTCCATTCCATCTATATGGTTCCACGGAGGGATGCTGCCCCAGATAATGCCCGCAGTCTGGAACAACGACTGCGGCGCCAGCATCCAGGGCCGCTTCCAGCCATCCGGAGTGGGTGCCGAAGCGGTACGGCAGTACGCACACCTCCAAAGATCCCAAATAAGCGAATAACTGCGCTTCGGTGAAGTATGAGTGCGCTTCGAGTTCCCAGTCTCCCCGAGCGTGTCCGTCTATGAGTTGGCGTGCCAGGGCTGGCTGGTACTCCCGATTCTGTGGATCCAGGACTTCTTGATGGATATTGACCTGCAGGACTGTGCCGGGGATATCGGAGACGATGCGGGCCAGAGGCTGGAGCACAGCCGGGGAAATATTGGCTCGGACTTCCTTGAGATGCACACCCACTCGCCGCGTCCGCGACCCGGACTGACGTGGCTGTTTCTCACGGCGTTGGCGCAGCTCTCCCATCGTTGGAAAATCAATGACGTGCGGATGAGGCAGCACATGGGCAGTGCGTTTCCACTCAGCCGCAATCTGCGCGGCCGCTCCGTCGGTTAGGGTGATCAGCTCGTCAGCTGACGGAATAAGCACATCCAGCAATGCCCGGTGTGCGCGGGGGTCCGGTTGATGCGGATTTACCAGATCATGGACCGTATATACTAGGGGTTTCCCGGTTTCTTTCAATGCGCCGATTGTTTCTTCCATGCCATTCGGGTCCAACGCGTCAAATCCGAAATGGATGTGCATCAAGTCGAACTGACGCTGATTCTCCACAATCCACTGTGAGTTCAGCATTGCAGGTGGCCACCAAGCAGATTGGATGCTTTGTCCGCCATCGACCGGCCGCGGGTCGGGCAACCGCGCGATGTCGTACTCCTGGCCCTCCAACGGTTCCAGATGACGAATATAAACTTGGTCGTGGGGTACCGACGCTATACGAATGATGTTGGAAGCCTTCTGTGAAATCATGCTCAGTCCTCCTTTGGTGGTAGCTCTTCGATAGGGTCGAAGGCGAATGCGAAATTCCTATGCGAATGGTGCCTGATGCAATTCTCGATTCTGGTCATTGCCCACCGCCGTGCTGGGCACCTCCAACGGCTGTTGGATGGGGTCCAGCGCAGCTCGATGAAGCCCCAAGAGGTTGTGATTGTCTATATGGACGATCCTGCTCCTGCGCCGGTGGAATCCAGCCTTACGGTCAAGACTATTCATCTACGGTCCTTGCCTGGCGAGCGCGGCTTGCCTCTGGCCCGCGCGAGGAATACTGCTGCACGAAATGCCCGTACGGAGAATCTGGTATTCCTGGATATCGACTGCATACCGTCCAAAGAGTGCTTCGCCGGCATGCTCCGTACCCTCGCCTCGCAGCGTGCTCTGGTGATGGCAGAACCGAGATACCTGCGATCTGCTCTTCCTGCAGGAGCACCTCCGGAGGATTCGAAGTTGAGTGAACTGTCCGAGTCTCATCATGCTCGGTCCGGCCTCCCTCGGAATGTGCCCTGCCAGCTGCATGAAATGTTCTGGTCGCTGGCCTTTGCCATTAAATCTGGAGATTTCTCTGTATTGGAGGGGTTCTCCGAAGAGTACGAGGGGTACGGGGCCGAAGATACTGATTTCGCTTTCAAGGCACGCGAGAGCAATCTTCCGGTAGTTTTCATTCGGGAAACTGTATTCCACCAGCACCACGGAGTATTCAAACCGCCTTTGAACCACTTTTCGCAGATTGTGGAAAATGCCCAACAGTTCCGCCACCGGTGGGGAACATGGCCTATGGAAGGCTGGCTGGCAGCCTTTGCAAGCATGGATCTGGTTGCCTGGGACCGGGCAGCTGCCGATTTGGAAGTGCTTCGCGAACCGACATCTCTGCAAATCGAACGCGCTCGGAGCGACGATGCCTACTAGCATGGATGCTTCGTTACGCTAGCGACCATCCCGTGCAAGGCATCGGCAAATCCGTCATGGTCCCCAAACAACACCATCGCCAAGGCATCCGGGTTCTTGGAAGCAGCCACTGGCAAGAGTGCGTTCCAATCCACTGGCGTATTCCACGAAGCGAGCATCGGGTATCCGGTAGCACGGTGGAGCATGCGTGCATAGGCCATCTGTTCGCCAAACGGCCTTTCTTCCGGAATCAGCAGCGCAGGCTTGCGACAGCTCGCCGCCGCGACGACGGCATTGTGCCCTGTTGAAGTTATGATGACATCGGCATCGGCCATCCATTGTTCAGGGTTGGAAACTGTGCCGTGGCTGCGCAAATTATCGGGCATTGCGCCGGTAGCGCGTTGTACAGAACCCAGCACGTCCCAGGACCAGCTCGGCGCTGAGGCAGCGGCACGTGCAATTTCATCAAGGCTGATTGCCGCACCCAGTGAAGTTTGGACGGCAACCTTCCGGGATGCCTCCCGAGGGAAGCTCGTTCGGGGCCCAGGGTCGGAATAACCTACAGGGTCAGGGGACGGAAGGTAATAGCTCTTGCTCCCGTACCGTTGGAGATGGGAAGCTTCTTCAATGGATTCCGGGTAATAGGCGAACAGCGCATCTGCAATGCCATACCCCAATTCGTGCGCTTGATCTGTGCGTTGTCCTGGCATCCGGCGTAGTGCGACGCGGTATCCGCTCAGCCGGGCAAAAATAGCCACCTCCACAGAGACATCGACCATGACCAGATCCGGAGCGAATTGATACCACGCCTGATTCAATGTGGAAAATCGTTTAGTAATCCGAATGTCTGCCGGAGCATAGTGGAAGTAGCCGCCGGCTGTAATCTCACCAGCATGATTTTCCAAGATATCCGACGCCAATGGAACGTAATTCGTTCCTTCTGGAAGCAGCGCCTGGTTCATCGGTCCTGTGCTCGCTACCTGGACGTCAAACATCCTAGTTTCAACTATTCTGCGCGCATGGCGCAGATGCCCGGAGCCCATATGGTGTGCGTAGTAGGAAATTCTTGGTAATCTGCTCATCTGCGGCGATTTTCAGCAGAGGTCTTCAACGCGATTTCAACAAGTGCTTGTTCATATGAGTCGAGCATTCGATCATGTGAAAAACCGGCCGCTCTCTGGAACACAGCATCTCTGTCAAGAGTTCTTGCCCGCTCGATCGCTTCTACAAGGGACGCTGTATCGCAGCGCTCGGCTACGGCACCACCAGTAGGGCCGATAAGACCAGCCATTGCTCCAGATGGCAGGGCGGCAACAGGAGTGCCGCATGCCATCGCTTCCAAGGTGGTCAACCCGAAAGGCTCCTCCCAAAGCGGGGTGGAGAGAAACACTTCGCTCATGCTGATCATCTTGCTGAGCTCAGTGTGTGTCAGATGACCACGGTATTGAATCTGTTCATCAAGTCCAGGGGCGATCAGCTTGTCAAAATATTCCTGGTCCTGGATCGGGCCCGCCATAACCAATTGCATGCCAGCGGCACGAGCGGCCGTAATGGCGATGTGGGGACCTTTTTCCGGTGTAATCCGGCCGCTCCATGAAGCCAAGCCCGAGCGATATGACGTTTCACGGGCCGACGACCAGCTGGCGATGTCAATTCCGTTTTCGATTATGTGCAGTTGTGGGATCCAAGTTTTCCACGCTCGGGCATTGGAGCTCGATACAGTAGCGAAAAGGTGCCTGGTATGGGGATTTCCCTGTTGCTCCAGGACCCTGACGATCCGTGGCAGAGGGGGAGTGTGCAGAATGTGAAAGGTCGGGATGTCCTGAAGCTGCTCATGCGGAACAGGACTGAGCGAATTATTGATTACGACGTCGAAATTTCCCGCATGGATTCTATCGATAGCACTTTGCATAGCACCATCCAAAATCTGATGCTGCATATTCGTCAGGTCGTCATCGGGATACCCGCGCACTACATAGGACTCTGGAAGCATTGGTTCAAGTTCTGCGTTCGCCATTACGTCGAACTCATCGCTGCCCGCCTTGGCGAATAGGCGAACAGAATGTCCTCTCGATGCCAAACCGGCAACGAGATGTGCGGTATGCGATTCCATACCACCAGCAAAAGGCGCCCGAATGGGGTGATGCAGGTGCGCAAGCACAGCGATTCGCAGAGTCGCTGGCGAACCGAATAACTGAAATGCCATCTCCGGTTTAGCCTTTCGGATTGCTTTCAAGGGCCATCTGACTATGGATCGAAGAATATCTTTCTTCCGCTCTCGTCGTTGCGCTTCTTCGTATCTCCCAGCAATCGTCAGGTTTCATGATCTTGCATTGTCCGCACTTCTCCGGATTGCGACTTGCAACATCCGTCGAAATACTCTTGGGATGCGCCCACCAGCATGGCAACCGGGACAGAGCATCGTTCGATAAGTCGATCACACGTATCCAATATTGGCGTTCTCACCATCACGTCGTGCGCGCTATCCAACTGATGCTGTTGGCCATGAATCAGTTGCGGATCTGCGGAATCCTGCGGACGGCGAAAGCGTCGGGAAGAGCCGCCCGTGCGAGATGGACGATGTGGCTAGTTACCGGTTCGCCGGCTTGGCCGCTTGTACCTGAGATAGCGGCGCATCCACCTGTCGACACCCAGAAGGACCCTGGCCCCAGATCGACACCCACGACGGATAGCAAGTGCGAATGAACCGCAGCAGCCGGCGCCGGTGGCCGATCAGGCAGTCCGCGTGAACGGCTGGCTCCATAATCCGCGTCAGGTTGGTCCACGCTGTCGCTGAAAGAATGGTTCGCGAATGAGTCCAACCGAGCGGCCGTCCACGAGTTCCGGACATCCCGGAACCGAGTCCAAATGTGCCGGCCTCGCTCGGTTCACTAGGGACTTGTCCGTGTGCTGCCGATGGGATGTGCATCCAGGTACACGCCGTGGAAATACGAGTCGTTTCTACATTGAGTCCGGCCGATCAGCGAGTTGCCCGAGCATCGCTCCCAGCCCTGCGGCCAGGACATGTGCTTGCTCCAAGGGCATCCACCAGCATTCCCAGGACTCAGCTGCGCCGCCGTGCGCGGGATCTGGTTCACCGGCAATCCAACGCCGTGCAAGATCTTGCCGGGCAACCTTGAGCTGGAAGTAGTGGCGGTTTGCGATTTCATCTCTCATGGGCCGCACGTCGTAGGCCAAGATTCCCAGTTCCCGCGTGATGATCCCTGCCAGCCCAGTTTCTTCCAAGAGCTCGCGTCCGGCTGCTTCACGAGGGGTTTCACCCGGTTCGATGGTGCCGGCAGGTACTTGAACCCCGGTGACATGCATGGGGTGCTGCAAGTGCGTGAAGACCAGCAGGTGGTTATCTTGGACGACGTAGCAGACAGCTTTTTCTTTCACGCGCGGCATTGCTTGAGAATACCAGCAGAGCCAGCACCGGCCAGAGCCCTAGCCTTGGCACCTGTCCGAGGCATTTGGGGCCGCAGCAGCGCAGCGCCGTTCCGGGGAAAAACTCTTGGGCATGCAGGCAGCCTTAGACGCTGTCTGCTAGAGATTTGAGCTTCAGGCGTTGCTGCTCCCACTGACCGGGAGTGAGCTCTGGCAGGTTAGGCGCTGAAGGGCGCAGACCAATGAAACCGTCCAACTGCTCGCGGACGATATCCAGGTGTCCGGCATGACGGTGCGATTCGGCGATCATATGCACCAGAAGCCGTTGCACCGTGGTGTGCCGATGCTTATTCCACCACGGCACCACCGCTGGCGAATCCAGCTCCAGCTCATCGAGAACACCATCGGCTGCGGCAATCGTTTCCTTGTATAGGGATATTGCATCATCCAAGGACATCCCCGGTGGCGGCAGGAAGTCTGCCTGCTCATCTTCGGAATCGATAATGCTCCGGAGGACCGGATCCTGGATTTTCCGGCCCAGGCAGGCAATGAAGTATCCGGCCTCGGTGACGGCCAGATGCAGCAGCAGCCCCATGACGTGGGTACCTGTCGAGGACATGGGAGTCCGCGCCTGGGCATCGTCCAGACCTTCGCATTTCCACAAGACCGCTTCGCGTGCGTCATTGAGATATTCGCGCAGCAGCGCCGAGCTATCGAGTGTTCCGATTGGCATGAGCCGAGTCTATTACTTCACCGGACACAGGAACATAGGCAGATCAGGACAGGTTGAGGTCTGGGTTCCAGCAAGGGAATCTGCGGCTTAAGCTGTTCCTTCAGGATGCTCGTCGGCCCAGCGATGGGCACGTGAAACCAGCTGCTCGGATAATCCTGCAAGCTCTCCCTTGCCGCTGCCCATGGCCAATCCCAGCAAGAAGGTGCTCAAGGGCGCTGCCGGGCGGGCAACCTCATGGGCCACATGCTTGGCGGCATCCAGCACGGTAGCAATATCCACTTCGCTGGAGTCCAAGCCCAATTCCTTGGCGGCGGCTTCCAGCCAGTCGTTCAGTGCTTCTGGTGGCAGGTGCTGTGCCATGCGCGTCCTTTCGTTGCGGCGGGCACTTTCCAGCGCCTGCGGGGTATCGATATCGCTGCTTGTTTCATCATCCACCGGAACTTGTGCCAGGTGAAGCTGGTTCAATGCGCGCCGTACCGGCGCGTTGACGAGGTTCTCACCAAGTGCGTCGCAGACCGAGGCCAACGCCGCGGTGCGGTAGATCCCGGCCAGCCATTGGGTGTGGCCTTGGGCATCAACCAGCAGCAGGCCATCAGTCTCCCGCCGCTCGAAGTTCTTGGTCAACGTGGTGGCGACCGCGACCGGGCGCTGCAAATCGCAGGCCAGGACCATGGTCCATTCGCTCGCGGTTTCACCGCTGAGTTCCTTCAACCCCGCGGCAATGCCTGACAAGGGGCCGGCAAATGGTGGGTCTTCACGCACTACAGCATCGGCTTTGGTTCCCGCAGTATCCGGGCCAACCACGATAACTCGGGCGGCTCCCGCCTTGCGGGTCGCTGCCACCACACGGTCCACCAGGCGCTGGCCATGCAATTGCAGTTCCGCCTTGCCCGCACCGCCCAAGCGGGTGCCTCGTCCCCCGGCAAGGACCAGGGCGTCGAAGCCGATGACGTTCGAATTGCTCATGGAACCATCCTCAGGACTTCGACCTCATCGCCGGGATTGACCTGGGTGATCCCAGCCGGGACCAGGGCGTAGCCCTGGGCCGCGCCGAAACCGCCTACCGAGTGGGAAATACTCTGTGCCTG
The DNA here is from genome assembly GCF_044769125.1 of Glutamicibacter sp. NPDC090743. Taxonomy (NCBI): domain Bacteria; kingdom Bacillati; phylum Actinomycetota; class Actinomycetes; order Micrococcales; family Micrococcaceae; genus Glutamicibacter; species Glutamicibacter sp. NPDC090743. The sequence goes on from NZ_JBIVXE010000006.1 coordinate 74,526, forward strand.
GACCGCCGGTGCGCATCGCAATTGCTCTCCATGTTCGAATACGACCGGGATGACCTGGACGCGTTCTGCGGCGGCTCGCCAACCTACCGCGGCCACTGCTCGCAAGGTGGGACGCAGCACGTCGCGGTGGTCCTGCATGGCACGCAGGCATGGTCGCACGAACAGCTCGAAGCTCACCGCGGCGCTGACCGGGTTGCCCGGCAGGGCGAAGACCATCGCGCCGGCTGCCAGCCGTCCGGCGCACTGCGGCTGGCCCGGACGGATCTTCACCCGCACCGCCTGCACTTGGGGTTCTGCTTCCAGCGCTTGGCGCATGACGTCATAGGCGCCCGGTCCCACTCCTCCGGTACTGAGCACGGCATCGTGGGTGGCGCCAAGGATCGCCAGCTGCTCGCGCACTGCTTCAATGTCATCGACGCAGTGCACTACGGTAGTGGCCTGGATTCCTGATTCTGCCAGCAGCCCCGCCATCAGCAAGGAGTTGGTTTCCGGGATCTGCCCGCGCGTCAGCGCTTGGCCGGGAGTACGCAATTCTGCTCCGGTGATCAGTACCGCCACCTTGGGCATGGTGCGCACCTCCAGCGTGCTGGATCCGGCTGCGGCCAAGGCTGAGAGCCGGGCCGCGGTTAGTTCCTCGCCGGCGTAGGCCATCGGTTCCCCGGCATTCTTGTCTTCCCCGCTGCGGCGGATGTCCTTGCCAGCAGGAACCTGCACATTGACCTGCACGGTCTTCACATCCCAGCCCTCAACCGCGGCCGAGGTGTCCTCGATGCGCACCACTGCGTCAGCATCCGACGGGATCGGGGCACCGGTCATGATTTTCACGCACTGGCCTGCCTCCAGCACCGGATTCCAGCCGCTTCCAGCCGGCACTTCACCGATCACATCCAGCGCCGCCGGAGCAGTTGCGGTATCGGCCGAGCGCACCGCGTAGCCATCCATGGCCGAGTTGTCCCACAGCGGCAGCGGGTGCGCTGAGGCAACATCCTGGGCCAGCACTGCACCATGCAATGCGGTGAAACCGCCGGCCACCGCAATCCGTTGCGGGGCCACGGGCACCACCTGCGAGAGCAGCCGCGAACGGTGCACTTCAAGTTCTATGGGGTCATTTCCGGTGCTCATGATTGCTCTTCCTGAATGCTTATCGGGTGCTGCGCGGGCAGCGTGGCCACCACGGCGCGCACAAAGCGATTGGCCGGGGCGGCAAAGACGTCGGCCACGGTGCCCTGCTGGATGATCTGTCCGCGCTCAAGCACCAGCAGGTCATCGGCGAGCGCCAAGGTATCGGCGGCCGAATGCGAGACCACGATGGCGCTGGTTGCGGTGCGCGCCAGCTCTTCGCGCACCAGGGCGCGCATGTCCATGGCGGCCTCGACATCCAGCGAAGCGAAGGGTTCGTCGATGAGCAGGATCTTCGGCTTGGCGGCCAGGGCGCGCGCCAGGGCGATGCGCTGCCGCTGTCCGCCAGACAGTGCCTCGGGCCGGTGGCTGGCGATTTCTTCCAGTCCCAGTCTCGCGAGCCATTCGCTGGCGGCGGCCGTGGCCGCGGACTTCTCCAGTCCCCCGGCCCGGGCGCCAAAGGCAATGTTCTTCAAGGCGTCCAAGTGCGGAAACAGATGCGGGTCCTGGCCCAGCAGCCCGACTTCGCGCAGGTGCGGCGGACGGTGCAGCTTCGCATCGGCCAGCACCGTGCCGGACAGTTCGATGCGCCCCCGGGTGATCTTCTGGATCCCGGCGATGGCGTGGACGATGGTGGACTTGCCCGAACCGCTGGGGCCCATCATTGCCAGCGTGCTGCCGGCGGGCACCGCGAATTCAACGTCTACGTCGAATCCGGTGCGCGGCACCTGCAGGTTTACCTTGAGCGTCATTTCAGTGCTCCCGGGCGCCAGGCACGCACCAGCAGCAGCACCAGAACTGCGGTGGCCAGCAGGAGCAGCGAGAGTGCGACAGCCGAGTCTCGTCCGGCCCCGGCACCGTTGAATGCGGTGTAGATGGCCAGCGGCATGGTCTGGGTGACACCCGGCGCATTGCCGGCAAATAGCGCGGTGGCGCCGAACTCGCCGATGGCCCGCGCGAAGCACAGGATGATGCCGGCGACCAGGCCCGGGGCGGCCAGCGGCAGGGTGATGCGGGTGAGCACCATCCAGCGCCCTGCGCCCAAGGTGGCGGCTGCCTGCTCATAGCCTTGGCCGGCGGCACGCAAGGAGCCTTCGACGGAGAGCACGAGGAATGGCAGTGCAACGAAACTTTGTGCAATCACCACCGCGGCGGTGGAGAACGGCAGGGAGATCCCCCATATGGAATCAATGAACTGGCCAATGGGGCTGGTGCGCCCGAACAGGAAGAGCAGTGCGACGCCGCCTACCATCGGCGGCAGCACCAGCGGGACGGCGATCAAGGCCCGCAATAGCTGGGCTACGCGGGTGGAGCTGCGGGCCATCAATACCGCCAGTGGCACGCCGAGCAGCACGCACAGCACGGTGGCGGCCACCCCGGTGCGCAAACTCAGCCACAGTGCGGCGAGCGCTTCTTCACTGGTGGCATCGGCCACCAGCGTGGACCAGCTGGCCCGCGAAATCAGTGCGAGCAGCGGAAGCACCAGCAGTGCCACGCCCAGCAACGCCGGTGCAATGGCGAAGCCTGGAACCCGTACCCCGGTATCGCTAGCCATTAGCCTGCGCGGCCCCGGTACCAAAGCCGTGCTCCTCCAGAATCTGCTGGCCGCGCTCGCTGCTCACGAAATCTACGAAGGCCTGTGCGCCAGGATTTTCACCCCGTGCTGCGATCGGGTAGGTGTTCACAATGTCTTCTGCCCCATCGGGCACGATCGCCGCAACGTTCCCGTCATCGAGTACGTCGGTGGCGTAGACCAGCCCGGCATCTGCTTCACCGGCGGCCACCTTCTGCAGCACCGCGGTGACATTCTGTTCCTGGCTGGCCGAGGTGACTTGCACGCCGCTGGCTTCAAGCAATCGCTGCGAAGCCGCGCCGCAGGGTACCTGTGGTGCGCACAGCACCATAGTGGCCTGTGAAAGGTCCTGCAGGGAATCGATATCCGCCGGGTTATCCTGCGGCACGGCGATCACCAAGGTGTTGCTGGCAAAGATCACCGGCTCGTGGCCGAACCCGGCTTCAGTTACCTCTGACATGTTGCGTTCATCGGCCGAAGCGAAGACATCCACGTTGGCGCCTTCGAGGATCTGCGTGGCCAGGGTAGAAGAGCCGTCATAGGTGATGCTGGAGATCTGCACTTCGGGGTGTTCGGCTGTGAATTCTTCGGAGATCTGCTCGAAGGCACCTTGCAGGGAGGCTGCTGCCGCAATGGTGATTGGTTCCCCGGTGCTGTTGCCGCTCGCCGAGCAGCCAGTCAGGAACAACCCGGCCACGGTGGCTAGCACCGTGCAGCGAAGGGCCAGCGGCCAACGTACGCGCATGAATTCTCCAGAAATTGTGCTTTAAGCCCATGCTACAACCGCACTGAGGTCTACCGGCTTATTTTACGCACTGATTTGCGCTTTCAGACGACTCCCTATCGCCTAGGACCCAACCGGGTTAAGCTGGGAAGCATGAAAGCTCCATTGGCAGGGGAAATACTGGATGCCCGTTCTCGGCCCCTGCATGACTTGCGGATTTCGGTCACGGACCGCTGCAATTTCCGGTGCGTGTACTGCATGCCCAAGGAAATTTTCGGCCGTGACTTCCAATTCCGCGAGCGCTCGGAGCTGCTGAGTTTCGAAGAGATTGAGCGTCTGGCTCGCATTTCGGTTTCTCTTGGCGTGACCAAGCTGCGCCTGACCGGTGGCGAACCATTGCTGCGCCGCGGCATCGTGGATCTGGTGGCAATGCTCTCCAACCTGCGCACGCCCGAAGGCAAACGCATTGACCTGGCAATGACCACCAACGGCTCGGCGTTGCCAGTGCTCGCACCTGCCCTCAAAGAAGCCGGCCTGAACCGCGTCACCATCTCGCTGGACTCGCTGGATGATGAAAAGTTCAAAGCCATCAATGACGTGAATTTCCCTGTCTCCAAGGTCTTGGAAGCCATCCAGGTGGCCCGCGAGGTCGGCCTGGGACCGGTGAAGATCAACACCGTGATCAAGCGCGGGGTCAATGACAGCGAGATCCTTTCGCTGGCCGAGCATTTCCGCGGCACCGGGAACATCCTGCGCTTCATTGAATTCATGGACGTCGGCACCACCAATGGCTGGAAGCTGGATGAAGTGCTCCCATCTGCTGAAGTGGTCTCCATGATCAACGAACGATGGGCGCTGGAACCAGTCACCAAGACCGAACCGGGCGAGACCGCCAACCGCTGGCGCTACAAGGACGGGGCCGGGGAGATCGGCGTGATTTCCAGTGTCACCAATGCCTTCTGCGGCAAATGCTCACGCGCTCGCGTCTCGGCCGAAGGCCAGCTCTACACCTGCCTGTTCGCCGGCTCCGGCTACGACCTGCGCCAGCTGATGCGTGACGGAATCAGCGATGAGGACTTGGCGAAGGCGTTGACCGGCCACTGGCGCAAGCGCGATGACAATTACTCGGAGCTGCGCGCAGCGCTGACCCCGGGCAATCGCAAACGCATCGAAATGTCCTATATCGGCGGCTAGCCCATCGATTTCTGTCCGTCTAGGGATTCGCGGATGATGTCCGCATGTCCTGAATGCTGGGTGGTTTCTGCGATGATGTGCACCAGGGTGCGGCGCACCGACCATTGCGTGTCGGTGAACCACGGGGCCGAGGGCAGCTCATGCACGGTATCCAGGTCCACCTCTGCCAGCAGCGCGTCGGTACGGTCGGCAATCTGCGCGTAGATCTCCAGCAGCTCTTCCAGGGTTTCTCCGTCTTGCATGCGGAATTCATTGAGGAAGGCTTCGACCGCCTCGGGCGGCATCTGGCTGAAATCCGCTCCGTCCCAGGCCATGGCCGCCCGGCCCATGACGATGAATCCCTGCCACTGCTTCTCGACCGCGGTCACGTGCCTGATCAACCCGCCGAGGGTCAATTCGCTCACCGTGGTGCGTTGCGATGCCTGCTCGTCGTTCAGGCCCTGGACGGTGAAACGCAGGAAATGCCGGGCGTTGGCCAGAGCCTGGAGCAGGTCCGCGCGTTCGCCGGTGAGGGTGGTGTTGGTGATGGCCATGGTGCTCATGATTGCCTCCTGGCATAAGCTGCAGCCGGTATTTCCAGCTGGTATTAACCAGAGTAGAAGTGAAAAGTGCCAGTTTTTGTCCTAAATCAAGGCAGACTTGTTGCATGAGTACCAGCACCAGATTCTTGCGCCTGCTCTCGCTGCTGCAGACCCATCGCTATTGGTCAGGAGACGAGCTCGCTGAACGCCTGGACGTCAGCCTGCGCACCGTTCGCCGGGACATCGACAGGCTGCGCGATCTCGGTTATCCGGTGCAAGCTGATCGCGGCGTAGGCGGCGGCTACCAGCTGGCCTCCGGCACCGCACTGCCTCCCTTGGTGCTCGACGATGAGGAAGCTGTGGCATTGGTAGTCTCATTGCAATCCACCGTGCACAGCGGATCTTCCGCGCTGGCCGAGGCCGCACTGCGGGCGATGGGAAAATTTGTGCCCGTGCTGCCAGCCAGATTGAGGAAGCGGGCGCAGGCGCTGACCGCGAGCACTGTCCCGCTCAATTCCCAGTCCTCCGCAACGGATCCGGTGGATCCAGCGGTACTGGTGGCATTGGCCCAGGCGTGCCGCGATCATGAACGAATCGCCTTCGACTACAAGGATGCCAAGTCAGCAGAAACCTCGCGCCGGGTAGAACCGGTCCAATTAGTGAATGTGGGCAACCGCTACTATCTGGTGGCCTTTGATCTGGACCGCGATGATTGGCGCAGTTTCCGGGTGGATCGCGCATTGAACCCCTCACCCAGGGCATTGCGGTTTGCGCCGCGTGAAGTGCCAGGTGGCGACGCAGCGGCCTTTGTGCGCGCAGGATTGCGCGGCAGCGGGCAACCAGAAGTGAGCGCTCGGATTCAGGCCAGCGCCGAAAAGCTGGAGCCTCTCATTGGCCGCTGGTTCCAGATCCAGCAGATCGATGAGAACAGTTGCCTCGTGCGCACCGAGAATATGGATCTGCGCTGGGCGGCGTTCGGCCTTGCGATGAGCGAGGCAAAGGTCAGCGACGTTCAGCCAAAAGAACTGCGTGCGCTATTGGATTCCTGGATTTCGAACCTCGCACCGATGTTGAGGAATGACGAATAAATACCAGTCGAAGTACATTCATGAAGACGGGCAGTTCCTCGCCAGCGGGTGGACATTCCGTTCTCCTGCGGGCTCGACAACAACGTATCTACTCAGGCGCGGGGAAGTTTTCGTGGCCTTCGCTGCCCATATCTATGGCCTTTAACTAGGCGTCAACATAACTCCATTAACAACTACCGACAAGATTGATTATGTAGATTTAAGGCTGTTGAATTGTCAGATCTTGCGGACTCACTATCCCTAGAATCGGCCCAGTCAGGCCGTCACGTAGTTAAACGAGAGAAGAACCCCCTAGCATTGCTAAGGCTCCCTATCAGATGACACCTAGGCCTACTGCTGAGTGCTATCCATGCTCCTGGCCAGCGCCCGGCGCAGGACGTAGCCAACCACCAGCGGAACGCCTGCGATCAGCGTGTATTGCAACCACAGCGGGTTGATCAACGCCGGCTCAACGAGGATGAATGCGGTGCAGACGGCAATGAAAAGCATCATGAGCGCGGTGAGTGCCACCGAAGTTGCACTCTCTTTGTGGGATTCTGGCCCGGTCTCGTGTAAGCCTGCAATGAAAAACCCAAACAGGAAAGTGGAAACCACGATCCCGAGGGCTGCTAGAATGGTCATGAACTCCACGATTACCTGGCTCTCCCGATTGGATGTGTGTTTACGCTCATCAGATCGCTATCTTCGTTTGAGGTGAGCATAACAGGATCCCAAACCGAGGATTGTGTGAACGATAAAAGCTCACCGAAACCTAGCGCGACGGAACTCGATGCGCTTTCTAGATCGTGCAGGGCTTACCTGCTAAGCGTCAGTGCGGATTAGGCACCACACATGATCGAAATTCCTCGCGTCTAGATCTGTCCGGCGGATCCATACCTGAACCGGCCGCTCGTGGAACCAACCAGGTGTCGGGAAAGTCCTTGGATTGATCTCGAAAAGCAAAACATGTTCATCCGACGCATCCGTGAGCGGCAACAACGTGGCCAGCTGCCCGTTGTACTCCTCACGGATTTCACACGCACTCCAGCCTGACATCCTGCTGATGCGTTCATCCGGGATGAAATCTGGATGCTCCGGGCGATGATCCGGAAGCTGAGCCTCGAACCTTAACAACCTGTTGTAGATCTCGAACTCGGTAAGCTCTACGAAATCCGCATAGAGATCAGCTTCTTCCTCGGATCTGAAATCGACACTGAACTGATCCTTGAGATTCATGAACCCGTCAATGTCCAGCGGCATCAACGGAATCGAGAGTATTGCATCACCAGAAGATTCCATGAATGCGAAGGTTTCGACCTCGTCATTTTCGGGTACGAAGTACCGAATCGCCCAAGGCGGATTCAGAAGGTCTTCCACGTCTTCGGGTTCGCCCATGTTCTGCGTGTCGTGGAAGAACTGGATGATGCCTTCGTTCGGAAGACCCGTGGGGATGAATCCAGGATCTCCCACGTTCATGGATTCGTATCCGAGGTCGACTTGGGCAATGTGCGTGAGCAGTGTCCCGTCGGAACTTCTCGGCCATTCCCGGCCATTCTCAAAGGGTTGACCGCCGAACCAGGAGGCCCCAAACCGTGTAGGTTCCTTATCCAGTTCCTTGCGCATTCTCTTTGGCTTTTTGAACTCCATGACGCCAAGTCCAAGAGAAACTTTGGGGTCAATCTGGATGCTGGGGAACTTCGACCGAACCGAAGACAGGTATTCCTCGGGGTCATGCAAGTACAGATAGGGATCCGGCAGTACTTCAGTCATAAGGACCTCGCAGTCAAGTATGGAATTACTTGTTGTGACTGTACCTACCCGACCTTGACTCCACAAAAACTCACAAGTTCCATACCCAAAAGTATGTGCAGCTCGCTCACGGTAACGTGCAGTATGTAACTATGCTTCGCTGCTATGTTGAAGAAAAGAGTGGCCATGGCACTTTCGACATGTCTTAGCCTTCAATTTCGATCCTCATGCTTGCCCCGTACATGATTCCTCGTGAACCAGTGAAAGTGTGAAGGGCCGCTATCAATTCCGAGAATGCATATTGCTCACCACCAGTGAATCCACGTGGCATCCTAATCCCATTCAAGCTGGCAATGTCTTTTTCTGTAACCCGCCATTTAACGATCGCACGGCCATTATCGTCAAAGTTCGGAAATTCAATACAGATCCCCACGGCGTTATGTGAGCTTCATACCCATATTCATCCACCAAGTAGTCAACATAGTTTTGGCGCTTGGAAGTCTCCATAAGCCAACCCTAGTGCGAATGGGTAGACACAAAATAGCGCTGGCCTCGATGTTTAAAACTGTCGGACAGCGGCAAAAGTTTAGGGATGAAGCGTCATGCCGAAAGACGAGAGGCTTTCACTCTCACTACGTCTTCCCTGTGGAAGGCTGAGAATGCCGTGGCGGCAAACAGGATCGCCAGGACGTCCAAGGCGATGATGACCAGTAGTGAACCTTGAGCCGCGCCCCACATCAATTTGCGTCCTCGAGCAGTTACCCTGGTTGAACCGCGGAGCCGGATTCCCTTCGGCGAATCGCTGCGCTATCCGCGTTCTGCCACAGTGCGTAGAACATAAAGAAGCAAATATTCATTGATAGCAGTACCAAAGCGACGATGGTCGCAAAAGTTTTTCGAATCGGCACTAGCATTCAAAACCTTCTAACAGTGCTTCGGCAGATATACTCTCGAGCCAAAAATACGCATGAATCGCAAGCAAGACGTCGTCTATTGTCTGCGCTGTTCGCGGAGCACCATGAAAAGAAAGGACCGCACTCGCGACATTCGATATCGCGGAGTTCAGGCTGGTCCTGTCGAACTCAACGCCGGGCAAAGCCAACAGAAAGTCGTGTGTCAGTTTGCGTAGCTCTCGCTTGGAAAGCATCTTGTGCGTCGAAAATTCCAGAGCGTGTTGCATCGACAAGGTCGCGGTTTCCACATCCGGAAGCGGCAGACATTGTTGTCGAAGCCTGGACACCAGGAATTCATCGCGAGGAATTTCTCCCGGCATGATTTCCCTATAGTCGGTCTTGCTCCCTACGCCAGGAGAATAGTCAGTCACAGGCAAGCCCGGCTTTCCATTAGTTGCATATGTGAAGCAGTATCGAGCCTACAGGCCAACCCATTCTGAACTGCCGGAAGAGAAGTGCTGCTTCTTCCAGATCGGGACCTCGGCCTTGATGCGTTCCACCAGGTTCTCAATGGCATCGAATGCTTCCTTGCGGTGGGCTGCTGCCGAAGCAGCGACCAGCGCGGCGTCGCCAATCTTCAAGGGACCCACGCGGTGCACTGCGGAAAGCTTCAGCCCGGTGCGTTCTTCTTCCTCGGCAATGATTTTCTCCAGAAAATCCTGCGCCTGTGGGTGATGCGAGTAGTCCAAGGAGTTCACCGACTGGCCGCCGTCGTGATTACGAATAATTCCGTGGAAGAGCACCACTGCGCCTGCAGTATCGGACTGCACTGCATCGCGCACTGCGACCTCGTCGATAGGTTCTTCGGTAATCAGCGCATAGCTCATGAGCGGTTTCCTTCGATAGATGCGGGTTCGGCCAGCAGCTGCGGTGCCACCGCGGCCAGTGCGGGAAGCCCGCCTTCAAGATAGTTTGTTTTGATGCCCCGGCCAGCGAGCAAGGCGGCAGCGCGTTGCGAGCGAGGACCGCGTGCGCAATAGACCGTTACCCGTGCCGGGATCTGCTTCAGATCTGTGCCGGATTCAATAGCTGCTTCCAGCTCAGGAAGGGGCAGATGCAAGGAACCGGCGATGTGCTGTTGTGCGCGTTCGTCATCATTGCGCACATCCAACAAGACAAGAGCAGCGGAACCAGCCAGCGACTGGGCGAGCGCCTTGGCATCGATGCCTTGGACCTCGGGCAGAGAACCGGAGCAGAAGAGCACGTAGTCAATCAGCTCGGTGACTTCGCCCGCTTGGGGATCACGGGAGAATTCGAGGGTGCGGGTGCTAGCCGCCAACGCATCGTAGATCAGCACCTTGCCCACCAGCGGGGCACCGATTCCGGCGATCAGCTTCAAGGCTTCGGTAGCCAGCAGCGAACCGACGGTTCCGCATAATCCAGGCAATACTCCCCCGGCCGCGCAATCCGGCACGGTGCCCGGGGCCGGCGGATCCGGGAACAGGTCTCGGTAGCCCGGGCCATGCTCATGCCAGGCCACGGAAACTTGTCCATGATGCTGCAGGATCGATCCCCAGATCAGGGGAATGCCGGTGAGCTGCGCGGCGTCATTGGACAGGTATCGGGTTGGGAAGTTGTCGCTGCCATCGATGACGAGGTCATAATTCGCAAAGATCTGAAGCGCGTTCGATGAATCCAGGCGCAGGTTGTGCTCGATGATCTTCACATTGGGGTCCAGCGCCGTAGCGGCCTGCGCCAGGGAAGCGGTCTTGGCCAAGCCGATATTAGCGGTGGTGTGCGTGACTTGGCGGTGCAGGTTGGATAGCTCCACCACGTCATCATCCACGATGCCGATGGTGCCTACTCCCGCTCCGACCAGATACGGGACGCTGGCGCTGCCTAGTCCGCCCGCGCCGATAACCAGTACCCGGGCGGCAGCCAGCCTGCGCTGCGCAGTGTCATCAAATCCGGGCAACGAGAGTTGGCGTGCAGCGCGAGCAGCCTGTTCGCCGCTCAGTGGCGGCCCGGGGGCCACAAGCGCGGGAAAGTCGCGTTCGCTTTTCATCGTGCTCCTTATCGCCTAGGCGCGATAGCATGAAGTCATGTCGAAGATTACGATACGCTACTTCGCTGCCGCGGCGGCAGCAGCGGGCTGCGAGCAGGAGAGCTGGGAACGCCCCGATACACTCGCCAGGCTGCGTAGCGAACTGATCGATTCCTACGGACCTGAAATGGCCCAGGTTTTGCGCGCCGGAAGTTTCCTGATCAACGGCGTGGTGCGCCGCGATGCCGGCGAGCTGGGCACTGCCGACGATCTGACCGTGGATGTCCTGCCGCCGTTCGCAGGCGGATAGTCCATGTCCTGCACTCTGGAAAGCCATCGCGCGGAACTTGAAGAGCTGCTGTCCCCGGTCTTCGCCTGCCTGGACAATGAAGTGCTGCCCATCGATAGCCCTGAGGCCAGCGATCGAATCCTCAGCGAGGACCAGTACGCCCTTTTGCCCATCCCTGCGTTCACCAATTCGCAGATGGATGGCTACGCTGCGCGCAGCGCGGATCTGGCAGCAGCCTCGCTCCGCTCCCCCATCTCTTTGCCATTGGGTTTCACGGCTGCTGCCGGCGACCGGCAAATATCCCTGGCTGAAGGCACGGTCAGTCCGGTGATGACCGGTGCGATGATCCCGCTGGGTGCTGACACCGTCATCCCCATCGAGGAAAGCGGCTCTGGCGCTTTCCCGGAATTGGTTCGTGCCGGCTTTGGCACCCCCAGCGGCCACGCGGAATTCTCGGCCCCCAGCGCCGCGGGCCGCTTCATCCGCCCCGCCGGCGGTGATCTCGAAACCGGCGCCTTGGTGGCCAAGGCCGGAACCCGGCTGACCCCGACCATGATTGCTGCACTGGTTTCCAGCGGGCTGCGTGAAGTACCGGTGCGCCGGGCCTTGAAGATGGCCGTGTGCACTACCGGCGATGAGCTCAGCGATGGGCAGCGTTCCCAGGGCCAGATCCCGGACTCGAATTCCCCTATGCTCGCAGCCTGGCTGCGCCGCTATCAGGTGCAGGTGCGCACCTTGCAGTTGCCCGATGATCCGCAGCGCTTCGCCCTGGCCATCGATGTCTTGCAGGAACAGGTTGACCTGATCGTAACCGTGGGCGGTATCAGCGCCGGAGCTTACGAGGTGGTCCGCCAAGCGCTGTCGCCGCTAGGCGGGGTTTTCCATCATGTGGCCATCCAGCCCGGCGGTCCGCAAGGCTTCGCCCGACTGGCCAAGGCAGCGGTGCTGTGCTTCCCGGGCAACCCGGTCAGTGCCCTGCTGTCGGCAGAACTGTTCCTGGCCCCGCTGCTGCGACAGCTCAATGCCCTGCCAGAGCCCTTGCCCAGGCACTACCCGCTGGCAGCCGATGCCAGTTCCCCCGAGCACAAGCACCAGGTGCGCCGCGCGCTGATCCGCGATGGCCAGGTCACCATCCTGGATCCGGGATCCCACCTGGTCCACGATCTGGCCCGCGCCGATGCGCTGGTGCATATCCCGGTAGGCGTCAGCCAGTTGGCTGCCGGCCAAAGCATCGAAACTTGGAGCATGAATGTCTGAGAAACTCACCCACCTGCGCGAAGACGGCAGCGCCCATATGGTCGATGTCAGCGACAAGGCCGTCACCAAGCGCGTGGCCACCGCAGAAGCCATCTTCGCCACCCGCCCGGATGTTGTCCCGATGCTGATGACCGGGCAGTTGCCCAAGGGCGAGGCGTTGGGCACCGCAAGGGTCGCTGGCATCATGGCGGCCAAGCGCACCTGGGAACTGATTCCGCTGTGCCACCCGCTGCCGATTTCCAAGGTGTCCATTGATTTCACCGCCGAGGAATCCGCGGTGCGCGTCACCGCCCAGGTGACCACCAAGGGCGTCACCGGGGTGGAGATGGAAGCGTTGACCGCGGCCAGCGTTGCGGCTCTGACCCTCTACGACATGGTCAAGGCCGTGGACAAGCACGCCGAGGTCCGCTCGGTGAAGGTTTTGGCGAAGTCCGGCGGCAAGAGCGGTGACTGGGTTCGTGGAGACTAGCCGCATGGCGGCCGTGGTGGTTGCTTCGACCAGCGCCGCAGCAGGCACCGCCGAAGACAAGACCGGTCCGCTGATCACCCGGTGGCTGTCCGAGCGCGGCTTCGAGACCGGCGAGCCGATGGTGGTGGCCGACGGGCAGCCGGTGCGTTTTGCCGTGGATGACCTGCTGGCCAACGACGCGCAGGTCGTGATCGTGACCGGCGGGACCGGGGTCTCACCCGATGACCAGTCCCCCGAAATGGTTGCCCCGCTGCTGGATGTCCAGCTGCCCGGAATCATCGAGGCCATCCGCCGGCGCGGAGAAGCGACCACCGCGCTGTCCATCATTACCCGCGGGGTCGCAGGATTCTCCGGCAACAGCTTCGTCATCACGTTGCCCGGGTCCACCGGCGGAGTGAAAGACGGGCTGGCCGTCCTGGATCCGATCCTGGAGCACCTGCTGGTCCAGCGCAGCGGCGGCACCGGGCACGGCCCGCGGTAAGTTCTCCAGTACCATCATTGATCAGAAAGGCCACCAGGTTGAGCATCGAACCCGGAATTTACCAGCATTTCAAGGGCCAGCGCTACGAGGTGCTGGCCGTGGGGAAGCACAGCGAAACCGAAGAGCCGCTGGTCTTCTACCGCAAGCTCTACGACGACTACAGCTTCTGGGCTCGGCCGCTGGAGATGTTTGCGGAACACGTTGAACGCGATGGCTACAACGGCCCGCGTTTCGCCAGGATCGCCTAGGGCAAGTTGCAGATTTCCCTGGACCTACTGCGAGTCGGCAACGTTATAGCGTTCCAAGGCCTCGGCAAAGGCCGAGATCTGCTCTTCGCTCCAGCCCTCCAGACGATCGGTTACCGCAGCTCGGTGCACGGCGGCGGAAGCCTGAAGCCGCTCGCGGCCCACGCCAGTCAGTTCCACTACGCGGCCGCGCCCGGATTCCGCATCGTCATAGGCGATATATCCCAAGTCCAGCAGCGTGCCTACCTGCCGGGAGACTGTCGAGCGGTTCAGCGAGAACGCCTCGGCAATGTCGGTGGCCCGGGTTCCGGGAGTATCGGCAATGAAGCGCAGCAGGGAATGCTCCACGAGTGTCAGCGGCTCGGCCAGCTGGCGTGAGCGCGTATTGGCACGTCGGGTAATCATTTGCATGTGATGGAAGATCGATTGGATATCGGCTTCCCGCTGTTCCTTGCCCATGTTCCGAGTCTAGTACGCAGGGCTTTGCCGGGCACTCAATGTTGCATCATGCAACATTAAGCGTATTCTTTAATGCTGATGACTCTCACCGACAACGCCCCGCGCCAATCCTCCGATTCCAAGCATGCCGTCAACCCGGCTGCAAAGAAGTCCCCCGCATCCAAGCCGGCACCGCTGGGCTGGGGAAAGCTGGTGCTGACCATGCTGATCCCGTTCTTCCTGTGCGCAATCATGGGATTGTTCTACCTGGGGGCCTTCCACGCGCCCAGTCCGCACAACGTGCAGGTGGCAGTAGTGGGCGATTCCGCGCAGTCCAAGGTCTTCGCCCAGACCCTGCAGGATGGGTCCGACGGGGCATTGAACGTGCGCACCGTCGCCGATGCGGACCAGGCCCGGAAACTGGTCGAGCAGCGCGAGCTCGTGGCCGCCTACGAAACCAGCGGCGGCACGGCAACGCTTTACAGCTCCAGCGCCGCGTCGGAAACTTCGGCGAATATCGCCCAGAAAGTCTTCTTGGACGTGGCCTACGAACAAGGCCAGCCATTGCGCATCGAAGATGTCGTGCCCACCGGCGAGCAGGACACCACCGGGCAGGGGCTGTTCTTCCTGCTGGTCGCCTTGAGCATTGGCGGCTACGCCAGCGCCGTGCCGCTGGCCGGGTTCATGGGCAAGGTCAAGCTACCCGTGCGCTTCGCCATGGCGGCGGTTGCCGCAGCGGTGGTTGCCACAATCGCGGTGCTGATCGCGGGCCCGGTCTACCGGATCATCGAGGATCATTACGCGGGCATCTGGCTGATTTCCTGGGTTTACGCCGCCGGCATCAGCCTGCTGGGCCTGGGCCTGCATCCACTGCTGCGCCACTGGACCACCCCGACGCTGACCTTGTGCTTCGTCGCACTGAATTTCACCAGTTCCGGCGGGATCTTCCAGCCGCAAATGCAGCCGGGATTCTACGGTGCACTCAATACCTTCTGGAATGGCGCCGGGTGGCTGCACGCAGTGCAGACCCTCGTCTACTTCCCCGGGCAGTCCATCGGCATGGATCTCCTGCGGCTAATCCTCTGGCTGATCCCCGGCATCCTGCTGGTCATCCTGACCCACGCGTGGAGCGTGCGCAAAACCCGCGTGGCCGATGAAAATGCCAGGATCCGGGACGTCGAGGAAACCGTCGCCGCGTAGCGGCACGCGCCGCGGGGATTGCTCCCTGCCAGATGCCGCTCCTAGCTGCGCAAGAGCCAGGAGCGCGCGGAGCCCAAGGCTCGGCGCAGTCCGCTCACCGCGTCATCCATGACCGCGGTTCCCACATCCTGGAAGGACCCCATACCACCGCGGTAGAGTTCCAAGGCCTTCCGGGCAGCCTCTCGCAGCTGCTCTCGGCTTTCAATATTCTCGAAAAGGCCTTCGAGCCAGCGTGCCGCATGGGCGCGTTGCGCGTCATGGTCCTGGGCCGCTGCGAGATGCAGCTTCTCGATCGCCGCGCGGATTCTGCTCAGTGACTGCTCGACATTGTCCATGACACAAGGTTATCCCGGCCGTCGGGCACTGCTGCCCGCCAGCCGCGCTTCAGGACTTGCCCAGCGGTATCAGGTCAAGTTGCGCGGTGATATGGCTGCGGACGTCGTTCAGTTCATCCATGTTGATCCCGTGGGCCAACCCCGGGTAGGTGTGGGCGGTCAGGGTCGAATGCTCGGGCAGGAACTTGGCGGTGCGTTCAATGGCGACCGGGGCAATGACCCGGTCTTCGGTGCCACGGCCCCAGAACACAGTTGGACGCTGCGCGGCGATGATTTCATCGGCTGGCTGGGTGCCGCCTAAGACGAATCCGCCCAGGATCGTGGTGGCCAGCACCCGCTCGGGCCGGGTGCGCAGCAGCTGGCTGGCCATCAACCCGCCCTGGGAGAAACCGATTGGAATGATCTTGGTGGCGGTGTCTACATTTGCATCGATCCAGGCCCAGATCGCCGCGGTGGCCGCTTGCACCGGCGCCGCGTCGGGGACGCCCGGAGTGGTGATCTGGAACCAGGCGGCCCCGCCGTGGCCCAATTCCAGCGGAGCGCGCAGCGAAGCCCAAGGCAGATCCAATCCCAGCGGTTCGGCGAGCGAGCCCAGGTCGTGTTCATTGGAGCCGAAGCCATGCAGGAAGACCAACACGGCACCGGATTCCCCGGCGTCATCCCAGTTGGAAGAACGCACTTCGCTCAACAAGTTGCTCATGGCAGGTCAACTCCTCATCAGTTGCCGGTGACGGTGCCCTGGGGAGGAATTGCGGATTTCGCTTCTCCCCGGCAAAACTCAATAGTTCAAGCATACTGCAATTTGTTGAAGATACAAGTAAATTCTGTCACTTAAAATTCGTCATCCCGGCCGTCACATACTCCCGCCAAGGCCCATTCGGAATTTCTGAAGCGATCTACGCCGCGATCGAGCTCACCCCCCCGCCAAGAGTCGCGAGGCAGAAGCGCGAACCAGCTGGTCAACAAAGATAATCGCGGGCCGGAATCGACCCCAGCCCAATGCGAAAACTTGTGGATTTCCTTTGGCGGAATCACTGATTCCGGAGGCATCCCGTCCCACTTCACGCAAAAATTTGGCGACAGAATCCACGAATCTCAAACTCAGGATCACGGACCGGGGCATTCGTAAATTCCGCGCAACATGGTCATTAACGCTTGAGAACCACACTCTGGACCAGACTGCGGTTCTCAAGTTCACATTATATTATTCCGGATTCATAAACGGCGCTGAATCTTGTCGCCGTGATTTGAGAATTCACCGGTAGGAGCGAGTGATGATTATCCGATATTCATCGCCCAGGGCTTCCACGAGTTGCCGCCGGAGCACTTCACCTTCGGCCCAGTGAACCGAACTTAGATCTTGCTCTGTCCAGCCAGCAACTTCGTCATACTTATCGATAAATCTTTGATTCCATTGAATCAAACGATTCGCAATGTCCTCGGGAACCATCGGAAGTGGATCACCGCTAAAATATCCTTGTTCATAGGGCATTTCAATGGGCAAAATGTTCGTCCACTGGGGAACGATCATGAGAGTTTTCGTCATGCGTTATCTCCTCACCTGCACGCCGGCTTAGAACTTGGATAAGACGTTATAACCAACTTGTTCGTTTTCGAAATAACGACGGTCGGGTTGAAAGTTACCTTTTTTGTACGTTTGGCATTCGTAAGCACAATCGGTGCGCTATAACAGAGCTTTCCGCCGCCCGCATTGCGAATCATCGCAGGATTTTTCAGAATGCTGCGCGTTGCGTAATCCATAAAATCATCCCAACGCCCATATCCTCCCACAGAACCAATACGCTTGGCCCACTCATATGCATGTCGAGACTTTATGTGCAAGTATCCAGAGGTGCTAGACGTTCCACACTTCAGATTAACTTTTCCGCCAGCAAACGCACTATAGCCCTTAGCTGTGTAAGAAGTTACATTCCAACCTCTATTACGAGAGACGTTACAATTGAAGCTGTCTATCGCGCCCAGTAGCGCTGGATTTGCTACCTGAAGTCCGCTTGGCGACTCTGCATCTGAAGCTGGCGGGAAAATCAGCGAACTGTGCTCGTTCAATTGTTCCACCGATATTTCCGTGATCGTCGAATCTGTCGTTACCACAGTGTTTAGCGGTTGCGCATTTGCAACGACCGTTGAAGACATTGCAAGTCCCACACCGGCAATGACTGCCAAAATCTGCCTAAACTTCACTTTGCTTTGTCCTTTGATAGTCGATTTTTCTACTAACGATGGTAATCATAACTCACTTGGATTATTGAAATTACGTTTGGAAGAAATATTTTCAATTAGTTCGACAGCCGTAGGCAGCCGCACGCCAGTAATTTGAGACTAGAACCTTGCATAAACTCGCAAAGGGCAAGTCCAAGCTCTTGAGCTTGCATGCGCCGGCCAGCCAACCGCTCACACGGGATGCTGTGTGTACCTTGTCTTTTCTGGGCACCGCACGCGGCTGATACCCGCCGTCGTATTCTAGATCCGTTTCTTTCCTGTCAAGGACGGGCAACCATGCCCGCTTAGGTCAGCGCCTCCGCCATAGATCCACAGGCCCACCCCGGCGTCAAAGACTGGCAAACTGCCGACTCACTCTTTGTCGACCAATGGTGGGAATCTGCCTGGCCGCTGCCGGATTTTATTGCTGCGGGTGTCACTGCAGATGCAACGCCGGTGCACGCTTGCTGTTTTAACCAAGGCGAACAGGAAGTGCGCAACGCCCTGGACAGCGAGCGTTTCCGGGGTAAGCTGGCCATGCTGGACCAGTTGCCGTCCGTCATTCGGGCCTCAAAATCAGAACAGCGCCCGGCCGCCGGTGAGGCCGAAAGGCTGCTGAGCGCGTCGATCCGCTCCCTGGAAGACGCCCACCACGACTCCGGCGAGGCCGCCGCGGGAGCCGTCCGCGACGAGGCACTGCACCAGGAGCGCAAGGCAGCCAAGGCACTGATGCATCTGGCCGAGTCCCTGGCCTACGGAGGGCTTGATGGCGCCGGTGCGCTGCTGCGGCACGTGCGCAAGCTACAGAGAATCCTAGGCCGGCACCAGGACAGCGCGATGCTGCGAACTTACCTGGACTCGGTTGCCCAACGGGACGATTCCTCCCTCAAGCTGCTCAAGGCCTGCTGCAAGATGCTGGACGCCGAAGAAGCCATCTCCGCCGCCGTGGTCCGCGATTATTCCAAAACCTGGCATGATGCTCAGCTCTCTGGCCTGGCCGCACTTCGAGACTAGGCAGGCGAGCATGGAGATCCTTCCAGCCGGGATCCGCGCGAATCCCGTCAATAAGCGCTGGCCTGCGCGGCTCGCTTCATGGCAAGCTGAAATCGAGCGCTGCTGAAGAGGTCAGCGGCCTATGGGAAGGGACATCCCATGATTTTCGACCCGTCCAGGACCGCAGTGGTGTCCATCCACAACCAGGGGGACATCATCGGGCCCAAATGGCGCCTTCGCGGACATGTTCCACGAGCAGATCACCCGCCGGAACGTGGTGGGCCAACTGGCCGGGCTGCTGGAGCAGGCCCGCACGGCCGGCGCCCCCATCATCTACACCCGCATCGCCTTCGCACCGGACTATAGCGATCTGGTGCCCAATTCCCCGCTGCTGCAGATGGTGCAGCAGGCAGGCTGCCTGGTGGACGGCACCGAATCGGCGGCCATCATTCCGCCGCTGATCCCGAGCCCCGGCGATGCTGTCATCACCAACCAGCAGGTCGGCGGCTTAGGCACGGAACTGGCTGAATTGCTCCGATCCCGCAACATCGGCACCCTGCTGATCGCCGGGGTAGCCACCAATATCTCGGTGGAAAGCACGGCCCGGGCTGCTGTGGACCACGGCTACCGGGTGGCGATCGTGGAAGATGCGTGCTCGGCGGCCACCGAAGCGGCCCATGCAGCGAGCATCGAGTCACTCGGGCTGCTCGCCACGATCCTCACGTGCGACGAAATCCAGTGGGATCCGGCCGTCGCGTGATCCCCTGCGTGTGCTAGCGGCTAGAGGCCAGCGCCTCGCGCACCTGCTGCGCGGCCTCGAAAAGCCGCGGCAGCACCGCTTGGGCTGCCTCCTGCGCGCTGTCGCTGGTATTCGGACGCACGCTCATCGACACGTTCATCGCGGCGACCACGGTGCCATCGGCACTGAATACCGGCACCGCCACCGAGCGCAGGCCGATCTCCAATTCCTGGTCCACCACGGCATAGCCCTGGGTACGGATCCGTTGAAGTTCAACGCGTAGCTGATCCGGGCCATCGATCCCCAGCCCGGTCATTGAATGCACGCCGGCGGCGATCACCGCCTCGCTGATTTCTTCGGGCTGGTAGGCCAGCAACACCCGGCCCATGGAGGTGTTGGCCGCCGGGAAGCGGGTGCCCACCGAAATGCCCACGCGCATGATCGAACGGGTATGCACCCGGGCGATGTAGACGATCTGCGATCCGTCCAGGATGGAAGCGGAGGCCGATTCATGCACAGCAGCCGAGAGTTCCTCAAGCACCGGTTCGATCAGCTGCGGCAAGGTGGCGCTGGACAGGTACGAGTACCCCAGCTGCAGGACCTTGCTGGTCAGCTCGAAATGCTTGCCGTCGGTGCGCATATAGCCCAGCTCCACCAGGGTCAGCAGGAACCGCCGGGCGGTGGCCCGGGACAGGGCAGTGCGTGCGGCGACCTCGGAGAGGGTCATTGACGCGTGATCGGCATCGAAGCTGCTGATGACCGCCAAGCCGCGGGCCAGGGACTGGACCGATGTGGTTGTTGCTGCCTGCTCGCTCACCGTGCTCCTTGCGCGCTGGAAATGATTGCGGGGCGCACTTCCGGGACTCGGATGCGCACCCCACTAATCTACTGGGTCTTCTAGGCCTGGGTCAGTTCCACCGGGACCTTGGCGGCCAGCTCCTCGAAGCTGATGCCATGGGTGGAGCGCACGAAGACCTTGGCATCGCGCAGCTCGAAGACGGCCACTTCGGTGTAGATCCGCGAGACGCAGCCCAGCCCGGTGACCGGATAGCTTAGCGTTTCAACCAGCTTGGATTCCCCGGCCTTGGTGAACAAGCTCATCATCACCCAGGTCGCCTTGGCGCCGATAGCCAGGTCCATGGCGCCGCCCACAGCAGGGATGGCACCTTCGGCACCGGTGTGCCAGTTGGCCAAATCGCCATCCTTGGAGATCTGGAAGGCACCGAGCACGCATACATCCAGGTGGCCGCCGCGCATCATCGCGAAGGAATCCGCGTGGTGGAAGAAGGAGGCGCCGGGCAGCTGCGTGACCGGGATCTTGCCTGCATTGATCAGATCCGGGTCGATGTCCTCGCCGGTGGCGACCGGGCCCATGCCCAGCATGCCGTTCTCGGTGTGCAGGGTGACGCCCTGTTCCTTGGTGAGGTAGTTCGAGACGTTGGTCGGCTGGCCGATTCCCAGGTTCACGAATGCTCCGGCCGGGATGTCCGCGGCAACGAGCTGCGCCATTTCATCGCGGGTGAGCTTTGCTTCGGTGGTGGTCATTGCGCTCATTACTTTTCCCCTCCCAGTTCCACCACGGTATCCACGAAGATGCCCGGGGTGATGACGTTTTCCGGATCGATGGAACCGGCCTGGACGACCTCGTCCACCTGCACGATGGCCGACTTGGCCGCGGTGGCCATGATCGGGCCGAAGTTCCGCGCGGTCTTGCGGTACACCAGGTTGCCCAGCATGTCGGCCTTCAGTGCCTTGATCAGCGCGAAATCGGCGTGGATCGGGGTTTCCAGCACATAGCCCTTGCCATCGATCACGCGGGTTTCCTTGCCCTCGGCCAGCAGCGTGCCGTAGCCGGTGGGGGTGAAGAACCCGCCGATGCCGGCGCCGGCGGCGCGGATGCGCTCGGCCAGGTTGCCCTGCGGAACCAGCTCCAGCTCGATTTCCCCGGCCCGGTAGGCCTCATCGAAGTGCCAGGAGTCGGACTGGCGCGGGAAGGAGCAGATGATCTTCTTGACCCGGCGTTCCTTGATCAGCAGGGCCAGGCCGGCGTCGGCCTGCCCGGCGTTGTTGTTCACGACCGTCAGGTCCTTCGCGCCGCAGTCCATGAGCGCGTTGATCAGTTCCATCGGCTGGCCGGCGTTGCCGAAGCCGCCGATCAGGACGGTGGCGCCGTCGGTGATCTCGGCGACGGCGTC
The DNA here is from genome assembly GCF_044769125.1 of Glutamicibacter sp. NPDC090743. Taxonomy (NCBI): domain Bacteria; kingdom Bacillati; phylum Actinomycetota; class Actinomycetes; order Micrococcales; family Micrococcaceae; genus Glutamicibacter; species Glutamicibacter sp. NPDC090743. The sequence goes on from NZ_JBIVXE010000006.1 coordinate 96,271, forward strand.
CGCGGCCGAGGTGGCAATGCGTGGTGCCATGATGCTGCCTTTCTATAAGCTACTTGGTTGCGTTCACGTTTTCGACGACGACGGCCAGGCCCTGGCCGACGCCGATGCAGATCGCGGCGAGCCCGTAGCGCTCGCCGGATTCTGCCAGGCGGCGGGCGACGGTGCCCAGGATGCGCAGGCCCGAGGCTCCCAGCGGGTGGCCGATGGAGATGGCCCCGCCCCAGGCATTGACGATGGCCGGGTCGATATCCCAGGCCCGGATGCAGGCCAGGGACTGGGCCGCGAATGCCTCGTTCAGCTCGACCGCGGCGATATCCGACCACTTCAGGCCGGCCTTGGCCAGAGCCTTGTTGGCGGCTTCCACCGGGGCGAAGCCGAAGAACTGCGGATCCAGCGCGGCAGCGCCGTTGGAGACGATGCGGGCGATCGGATCGGCACCCAGCAATTCGCCGCCGCGCTCGGAACCGATGAAGGCCGCCGAGGCGCCGTCGCTCATCGGCGAGGCGTTGCCAGCGGTCACCGTGGCATTCTCCCCGGTGCGGAACACGGTGCGCAGCTTGGAGAGGGTCTGGGCAGTGGAATCGGCACGGATGGTTTCGTCGCGGGTGACTTCGGTGCCGCGCTTGTTCGCCGGCGGAACCGGAACTACCAAGTTGTCGTACTTTCCGGCCTCCCAGGCGGCCGCGGCTTGCTGGTGCGATGCCGCGGAGAATTCATCCTGGTCTTCGCGGGAGATGCCGTGCTTCTCGCGCAGCTGCTCGGTGGCCTCGCCCAGCGATACCGTCCATTCCCCCGGCATGGCCGGGTTGACCAGGCGCCAGCCCAGGGTGGTGTTGGCCAGTTCCAGATTGCTCATCGGGAAAGGACGCTCGGTCTTGGGAAGCACCCATGGAGCACGGCTCATCGATTCGACGCCGCCAACCAGGACCAGGTCCGCGTCGCCGGTGGCGATCTGGCGGGAAGCCGCGATCGAGGCATCCAGCGAGGAGCCGCACAGGCGGTTCATCGTGGTGCCCGGCAGCGAGGTCGGCAACCCGGCGAGCAGGGTGGCCATGCGGGCCACATTGCGGTTTTCCTCGCCGGCGCCGTTGGCGTTGCCGAAGATCGACTCGTCGATATCCGCGACATCCAGCTGCGGCGCCCGGGCGACCAGCTCGCGCACCACGTGGGCGGCCAGGTCATCGGGGCGGTGGCTGGACAGCGCGCCGCCGATCTTGCCGAAGGGGGTGCGGATTGCGTCGTATAGGTAGGCCTGCTGCATCGTCTCACTGCTCCATCGCTGCGGTCTGTTCACATCGTGAACTTATGTTCGTAGAATGAACTTTAGCAGCTGATGTCCGTAGCTTCAATAGATTTCTGTTGCGGTCCACCCGGTTCCCCGCACAAAAATGCCCCGGCTGCCGAAGCAGCCAGGGCACTCTCCAAGGCGAATATTGCTATTGCGCGTTAACCGCGACATTCAGCGGCTGCCATCCGGAAGACTCGTCGAACGCCGGGTCCTGCACAGCTAGCGAGCAAATGGATCCAATGAAGTTTCCATCCTCGTCATAAGCGATCTCATCCCAATGTTCTTCAAAATCCATGCAGGAAACCGGCTCAATTTCGCTGGTCGCCTTTCCATCTGCACCGAGGACTTGGCCAACGGCTCGCTCTATTCCAAAGCTGGCAAACACAACCTTGGGCTCGCCCGGCGATGCTCGATACTTGTCCAGGGTGCTCATGGTTTCAATAACCCTGAATTCGCCTTCGTCAATGCTTCCGCCATTGGCATAGGCCTGGTCGGTCTGGGCGATTAGCTCCTGGCACAAGGTGCAGTCCGCTGCCGAGAAGCCCTTGAGTGCGGCGGTGTCACCGCTCGCCACCGCATAGTTCAGCAGCTGTACCCAATACTCCACGGCACCTTCCAGCCCTTCCTCGGATTTCTCGCTGAGGACCGCCGGGCGCTGCGGAACTTCGGCATTTTGCTCCGTGGAGCTCGGCGCAGGCGACACCGTGCCAGCAGAAGGATCACCGGCCCCTCCCTGGGATGCACTGACGCAACCGCTGGCTGCCAGCGTCAGTGCAGCTATCAAAGCTGCAAGCTTCACTTGATGATTCCGAACCATTGCCGCCGCCTTCTTGGAGTTTATTCCGCGTTCGAAAACGACCTTACATCAAGCATTTCGATAATACGACCACTATTCAAATAACGTTTTCGCTACTCTTTTCAATGAAAATCGCTGGAAAAATTCCACGTTAACTCTGGATGAACAAGGGAAATTCGGCGCGATAGCGAACCCTGCTTGCACTAAAGCGCAGAGCCACTCACCTGGATGCAGGAGAAGCGAAGCAGCCACTGCCCTAAAATAGTTCCATGGCCAATTCGCCCAGTGGGGACTCTATGCTGGACCGCTTGGTTCGGATCCTGAATTCTTTTGATCTCAACAATCAGTCGCTCAGCGTCAGCAGCCTGGCCCGGCGTGCCGACATCCCCAAAGCAACCATGTACAGGTTGCTCGATGAATTGGTATCCCATGACTTGCTGGCGCGAGACGGATCTGGCCAGGTGCGGCTGGGTTTGCGCCTTTGGGAATTAGCCAATCGAAGCGCTGCCACCCAGGACCTTCGCACCGCGGCATTGCCGTTCATGGAGGACATCAACCAGCTGCTGGGGCAAAATACCCAGCTCTCGGTACTGCACCAGGACGAGGTGCTGATCATCGAGCGTCTCTCGCGGCCGGGCTCCGTTGTCAATCAGGCGAATGTCGCCGGACGCATGCCTGTGCACCGAACCTCGATGGGCATGGCACTTTTGGCCTTTTCACGGCCGGAAACCATTCACGGGTTCCTGGAACGCCACCACGAACTGATGACCGCCACCCATCCTGAACTCCGCGCAGAAATGGCGGAAATCCGACGCAACGGATTCGCCTCGTTCGACGGATTCATCGACCCGGAAACCACCGGTGCCGCCGCCCCGATCCTCGACGAGGCAGGCTATCAGGTTGCCGTAATCTCGGTGGTTGTCCCCCGCGACTCTGGAACACTGCAGTCCGCAGCCCTGGCGCTACGCACCGCAGCCCGGGGCATCGCTCGCGCACTGCGCCTCGACAACATCTAGCGACCAGAAATTGCAAGGCCAGCACCCTGTTGCGCTTGACCGGTGCGGCATAGATACGCAACCCATTTTTCCCATTCATTGAGAATGCGCCTGTCTGCCGGGTCACATGCACCGCATCCTGATGGAAGTTCTTCTTACTTCCTTAGACCACATGCATCGGTCCGGCAACGCAGCCGGGCGCCCGGCTTCTGGTCCAGACGACAGCAAGGCAGGGTCCCATGGTTCAGAATCCACGCATCCTCAAGACCAAGGTCGGCATCATCGGCGGCGGTCCAGCCGGGCTCATGCTTTCGCATCTGCTGGCCAAAACCGGCATCGAGAACATCGTCGTGGAAATGCGCGACCACGAGGCCATCCGCAACACCCACCGTGCCGGAATCCTCGAAGCCCAAGCGGTCAAGATGCTCACCGAGTCCGGCGTGGATGGACGGGTCCTCACCCACGGCGACGAGCACGCCGGCATCGACCTGCGCTTCAACGGCGAATCCCACCCGCTGGACTTCCGCGACCTGGTCGACGCCACCGTCACCCTGTACGCGCAGAACGAGGTCTTCGTCGACCTGGCCGCGGTACGCCAACGCGACCAGGGCGACGTGCGGTACTCCTGCGAAGTCACCGAGATCCTGGACATGGAGACATCCACCCCGAAGTTCCGCTTCACCGATGCCGAGGGCAACCTCTTCGAGGTGCACGCGGATGTCATCGTCGGCGCCGACGGCTCGCGCTCCTTCGCCCGCCGCCAGATGCCCGAAACCCTGCGCAAGGACTTCAAGGTCACCTACCCCTTCGCCTGGTTCGGAATCCTCACCGAAGCACCGAAATCCGCCCCGGAGCTGATCTACGCGAACTCCCCGCACGGCTTCGCGCTGATCTCCCAGCGCAGCGAAACCGTGCAGCGCATGTACTTCCAATGCGACCCGAACGAAGACGTGAACGCCTGGAGCGATGACCGCATCTGGACCGAGCTGCAAAAGCGCGTGGACGGGCCGGATGGCTTCCAGCTGAAAACCGGGGAGATCTTCGACAAGACCGTGCTGGGCTTCCGCTCCTTCGTGCGCGAACCGCTCTCCCACGGGCGGATGTTCCTGATCGGCGATGCCGGGCACACCGTCCCGCCCACCGGAGCCAAGGGCCTGAACCTGGCCTTCGCCGATGTGAAGGTGCTCTTCGAGGCCCTGGACTCCTACTTCTCCACCGGCAGCGAGCAGCTGCTGGACGGCTATTCGGACCTGGCGCTGAAGCGCGTGTGGAAGGCGCAGAACTTCTCCTACTGGATGACCTCCATGCTGCACACCCCGGTAGGCGGGGACCCGTTCATGGCCAAGCGCGCCCTGGGCGAACTGGAAACGGTCACCTCCTCGCGCTTCGGCCAGCAGTACCTGGCCGAGTCCTACACCGGCTGGCCCCACGCTTAGCCTTCGCCCTTGCCAAGCATTTCCTCCACCACTCCCGTACGCCCCCTTCGAAAGGAGCACGCAGTGAGCACCGAAACCACAGCTAACGAGTCGTTCAGCGATTCCCACGTGCTGGACCCCGCAGCCACGACGCTCTCGCAAGAATCCATCAGCCAGGAAATCGCCGATATCCATGCGGCCTACCGCCAGTCGGTGGTCGAGGGCAAGAAAGCCGAGACCCAGCCGCGCATCGACTTCGCGCCCTACCGTTCCTCGCTGCTGCGCCACCCGACCAAGAACCTGCGCCACGTGGACCCGGAAACCATTGAGCTGCACTCCCCGGCCTTCGGCCAGCGCGACGTGCACGCGCTGGAATCGGATCTGACGATCCAGCACAACGGCGAGCCGATCGGCGAGCGCATCGTGGTCGCCGGCCGCGTGCTCGATGGCGACGGCCGCCCGGTGGCCGGTCAGCTGGTGGAAATCTGGCAGGCCAACGCCGCGGGACGCTACATCCACAAGCGCGACCAGCATCCGGCCCCGATCGATCCGAACTTCACCGGCGTGGGACGCGCCATCACCGGCCCGAACGGCGAATACTCCTTCACCACCATCAAGCCGGCACCCTACCCGTGGAAGAACCACCACAACGCCTGGCGCCCGGCGCACATCCATTTCTCGCTGTTCGGCACCGACTTCACCCAGCGCATGATCACCCAGATGTACTTCCCGGGCGACCCGCTGTTCAGCCTCGACCCGATCTACCAGGCGATCACCGACAAGGAAGCGCGCGACCGCCTGGTCGCCAGCTACGACCATTCGCTGACGTCCCATGAATGGGCTACCGGCTACAACTGGGACATCGTACTCACCGGCTCCAACCGCACCTGGATGGAAGATGAAGAGGGAGACCACTAGCATGGCTCAGGCACCAGAACTGAAGCTGGCCCCCACACCGGGGCAGACCATCGGCCCGTTCTACGGCTACGCGCTGCCCTATGAGAAAGGCAATGAGCTGGCCAGCCAGGCCCATCCCCGCTCGGTACGCCTGCACGGGGTGATCACCGATGGCAAGGGCGAGGTGATCCCGGACGCCCTGCTGGAAATCTGGCAGGCCGACGAGAACGGCAATGTCGTTGCCCGCGATGGCTCGCTGGTTCGCGACGGCTACACCTTCACCGGGTGGGGACGGGCGGCGGTGGATAACGCCGGGCACTACACCTTCACCACCGTGAACCCGGGCGCTACCGAAGAGGGCAAGGCCCCGTTCATCATGCTCGCGGTTTTCGCCCGCGGCCTGCTCAATCGCCTGTTCACCCGCATCTACCTGCCGGAGGACACCGAAGCGCTGGCTAGCGACCCGTTGCTGTCATCGCTGGGCGAAGCAGAACGCGCAACGCTGATTGCTGCTCGCGAAGACGATGGCTCGCTGTGCTTCGATATCCGCCTGCAAGGCGGGAACGAAACGGTGTTCCTCTCCTACCCGCGCGAGAGCTAGTTGCCACCGCGACACCCCGCTGGATTGCCCCAACGCCCGCACTGTTACGGGCGTTGGAGCGCCCGGCGGGGTGTTGCCCGTTGCCGGGCACTACAGTTCTAGATAGACGGCTTATACGCTCAACAGCTAAGAATCGAGGCACCGAATGGATGGCGCAGACTACGGCGTGCTGGCCCCCGCCTGGGCAGGAACTGCGGCCGCGGCCCTGGCCAGCGATGCGTCTTTCGTCCAAGCCATGCTGGATGCCGAAGCCGGATGGGTGCAGGTCCAGGCGGATGCCGGCCTGTGCAGCGTCCAGGATGCGCAGGCCGTGCGCGAGGTGGCCAGCGTGGACCGCTACGACCTGGCCTTGCTGGCCTCCCGGACACCGGATGGGGCCAATGCGCTCATCCCGCTGCTGGGCATGATGCGCGACCTGCTCAAGCACGACGGGGCCGCGGAAACTGCGGGCACCGCGTTGCACCGCGGTGCCACCAGCCAGGACATCATCGACACCGCGCTGATGCTGGTCCTGTCCAAGACGCTCACGCTCACGCTGGCAGATCTGCGCAGCACCGCTGGCGGGTTGGCTGCCCTGGCGCAGGCCCACCGCGGGACCGTGTGCATTGCCCGCTCGCTGACCCAGCATGCGCTGCCCACCACCTTGGGCTGGAAAGCGGCCAGCTGGCTCTCGGCCGTGCTGGATGCCGAGCAGCAGCTGGATGCCGCGGCGCGGCAGCTGCGCTTGCAATGGGGCGGTGCGGTAGGCACGCTCGCCTCCCTGGAGCAGCTGCTCTCCGGCCAGCCGCAGACAACGGCCACAAGCCAGTCGCTGTCCTCGGATCTGGCGGCCCTGCTGGGCCTGGAGGATCCGGGAACGCCCTGGCACACCAACCGCATGCCGATTCTCCAGCTTGGCTCCGCACTGGGTGCGGCCATTGCCGCGCTGGGGACCCTGGGCGCTGATGTGCTCACCGCCTCCCGTCCGGAAATCGGCGAGCTGTCCGAACCTCGCGAGGCCGGCAAGGGCGGCTCCTCGGCCATGCCGCAGAAGCAGAACCCGGTGCGCTCGGTACTGCTGCGCAATGCGGCATTCAGCGCCCCCGGATTGCTCTCCACCCTGTTCACTGCTGCCGGCACCGCGGTGGATGAACGCCCCGATGGCGGCTGGCACGCCGAATGGAGTGCCCTGCGCGAACTGGCCCGGCTGGCATCAGGGGCGGCATTCCACGCTTCGTTCCTGGCCAACGGCCTGGGAGTGGATCGCGCTGCCATCGAGCGGAACCTCGCCCTGGGCGGAGATGCCGTGCTCTCCGAACGACTCGCTGCCGCCCTGGCTGACCTGGTGGTCGGCGGAAAACCGGCCATCCAGGCATTGGTGCGCCGCAGCCTCGACGAGCGCATTTCCCTGCGCGATCTGCTGCGCCTGGAAATCTCCGTGCATGACTTGAACGACCAGGACCTCTACGAATTATTTGATCCAGCTGGCTACCTCGGTGCCGCGGATCGCTTCACCGAAACCGTACTCGCCGATTACTCGGCACGGAAGGAATCATGGCAGTCCCGCAACTAACCCCCTCCTTGCTGCACACCGACAAGGCACTTCCCACCCTCATCGTCGGCCCCTCGCTGGGCACTGCGGCCCTGCCGCTGTGGGCCCCGGCCTTGCCTTACCTCAAGGACAAGTTCCAGGTCATCGCCTGGGACCTGCCGGGGCACGGCGAAAGCAAGCCGTCCACCGAGGCATTCTCGCTGGCCGAACTGGCTACCGGCGTCACCAAGGCCGTAGGGGCGCTGCGTGCCGACGGCGTCATCCCCGAGGACGGCAAGCTGTACTACGCCGGAGTGTCGGTTGGCGGGGCCACCGCCCTGCAGCTGGCCGTAGACCACGCCGGCTTCTTCAACGCGTTGTCCTCCATCTGCTCTGCCGCGAAGATCGGCACCCCCGAAGGGTGGACCGACCGTGCCGAGCTGGTCGCCAAGGCCGGCACCCCGACCATGGTCGCCGGTTCTGCCGAACGCTGGTTCGCGCCGGGATTCATCGAGAAGGAACCGGTGATCAGCACCGAGCTGCTGCACAGCCTGCAGAACGCTGACCGCTTCGCCTACGCCCACGCCTGCGGCGCCTTGGCAGGATTCGACGTGCGCGGGCAGCTGGCTTCAACCAGCGACCCGATCATTGCCATCAACGGCGCACAGGACCAAGTGTGCCCTCCGGCAGACGCGGAGTTCATCGCCGAAAATGCACCCCGCGGAACCATGGCGGTCATCGATTCGGCCGCCCACCTGGCCCCGGCCGAAGCACCCGAAGAGACCGCGGCCTTGCTGGCCGAGTTCTTGCTGGCCAACTAGAAGCGAGGACCTGCAGAAATGGCTGATTCACCGCGCCTTCCCGGCGATACCTATGATGCCGGCATGGAGGTACGCCGCCAGGTGCTGGGCAACGAGCACGTTGAGCGTTCCACCAGGAACTCGAATGAGTTCACCGACGAATTCCAGGAAATGATCACCCGCTACGCATGGGGCACCATCTGGACCCGCGACGGCCTGCCGCGCACTACCCGCAGCGCCATCACGCTGACCGCAATGATCGCCGGCGGCTACTGGGAAGAACTGGAAATGCATGTGCACGCGGCCCTGCGCAATGGCATGGCTCCCGAAGAAATCAAGGAAGTTTTCTTGCAGTGCGCCATCTACTGTTCCGTTCCGGCAGCGAACGTTGCGTTCAAGATCGGCAAGAAGGTGCTGGAGGAGTACGCGGCAGCCGAAGGCCACTAGCCGTGGCACCGCGCCGCTAGCGGCGCGCCGCCGCGGCTTGCCGGATCGAGTGCAGCAGGGCCCACGGGACGATGCCGCTGGTGCGCGGGTTGCGTGGCGAGGGGTGGTTCTTGATCGAGAAGCTGTACTCGCCGGCTGGGCCGCGCGCCTCGATGCGGTGCTCGGTCAGGCCTGCCTCCGGGTCGGCGATCAATCTGGCTGTCACCGCATCCCAATCCCCCACAGCCAACGCCACCGCCGCGGCCACATTCAATGACTTCGGGAAGTCCTGGGCCGCTGCCGCGGCTGGACCGCGAAATACCTCTACCGGTCCGGCGGCCTGCTCCAATTCACCGCGCCGCTGCGCATCCATCCACGGCTGCACCAAGGTGGCCGGCAGCTTGCGCGTCGTCACCAGCACCTGGTCGATGCCGCCCATCCGGGCAGCCGCGCCCAGCAGGTCCAATCCGCCGATGGCCCCGGCAGTGCTGGACAAGCGTCCCGGTCCGGCGGCCTGCACTTGCGCGGCGAACTCCGGGTCAGCCAGCGCCCCCATGGAACTGGCCAGCAGGTCAACCCCGCAGGCCAGGATGCGCACCGCATTCTCGCGCAGGGCTTGCTGGCCCGCGCATTCGACCACCAGGTCGCAGCGCTCCAGGGCCGACTCCCAGCTCAGCTGCTCATGCTCCAGCCCGGTTTGCGGCCGGCGCAGGATCACCCCTTCGAGCTGGGCACCGTGCACCGTCCCGGCTGCCAGTTGCTCCGCCACCACGGAGCCGATCGCCCCGTGGCCCAGTACTCCCACCCGATACATGCTGCCCGTGGCCATGCCCGTCCTGTCCGAAAAGATCGATGTAAGCTACCGCCAGCTTAGGCCAGCTCGCGGGCTCGGCACGAACTGCCAGCTGGCCAGTGTGCGGGCCATTGCCGCTAGTGCCGTGAAGCGGTCGAATGGTCCGTGCGTTCCATGAGCCGGGAGACTCCATATCCGATGAGAATACCCCAGAAGGCGGCATGGATGTTGAACAGGTCCAGACCGGAAATGGTTACCACGAACGTCACGAGGGCGCCCAGGGTGAATTTGGTGGCGAAGGCCGTCACAAAGGCCTGCTGCAGGGCCTTGAGCATGGCGATGCCTCCCAAGGCCAGCACGAAAGCCTCAGGGGTGGCCAGCATTAAGCGCGTCAGCGTTGGAGCGAACAGGGCGAAGAGCAGGGACAGGAAGCCATAGACCACCGCTGCGGTGTACTGGCGGTGCTTTTCGCCAGATGATGTGAGCAACGCGTTGGTTGGCCCGGTGACGCAGGCGGACACCGCACCGAAGCATGCGTTCAGGATCGAGAACCCGCCCGAGGCCAGCGCAAAGGCATTGACCGGGGGACGGTGCCCGGCAGAGCGCAGCACCGCGACACCCTGGCCGTTCTGCACAATCAGCACGGTGATGGCCAACGGCACCACCAGCTCCAGCTGCGCAGCCCAGGTGAATTCCGGAGCGGTGAACACCGGGGTGGCCAGCACGGGCCCGCCAGCTGCGTCCAACGCGAACTGGCCACTGGCTGCCACCGCGATGGCCCCGGCGATCAGCGTGCCCAGCACCGGGGGAATTCTTCTGCCCAGCGCCGGCACCGCAGCGAGCAGGACGAAGACCAGCACCATGGGGCCGGCCACCACCGGGTTGGCTTGGGTGGACGAGACGATGTCGGTGCCGAAGCGCAAGAAGACCGCGGCCACCATGGCCATCACAATCGGCATGGGTATGGCCGCCATGATCCGGCGCACCACCCCGGTAGCGCCCAAGGCCAGGACCAGTACCCCGGAGACGAAGAACGCCCCGACCACCTCGGGGAAGGACAGGTGCTGCAGCGAAGGGCCCAGCAGCACCGTGCCGGGGATGGACCAGGCGAATCCCAGCGGCTGGCGGTAGAGCAGGGACATCACGATGGTCGCCAACCCGGCGGAGAGGAAGATCCCGCAGACCCAGGAAGCCATCTCGGCCTGGGACAGCCCGCCAGCGGCACCCACCGCAAGGGTGACCGCGATGGGGCCCGAGGCGGAGAAAACCAGCCCGATCACGCCATTGCTGGCATATACCCCGCCCACGTCGCGCAGCAGGTCGCGGATTCCGGCAGGCCGCTGCTCGGCCCGCTCCAGCAGCGGTTCGCGTGGTGCTCGCGCAGCTGCTGGAGCCGATTCGCGGGTGGGCAGGTTATCGGCGGGTTTGGGCATGTGCGCTCCTGGGCGATGGTGGCAGTGGCATTAATAGTCCACCACCATTGCACGGCTCCAGGGGCCGTGGGACGTGGCGCATTGATCCGGGGTATGGCAGTCCTAGGATAGTTCGGGCTGCTAGCTGCCACTGCACGCAGGGCTAGGATAAGACCGGGGCGATGCGGCCCGCGGATGAAAGGAATGCAGGGATGAATTCCAATACCGAGCTCGGCGAATTCCTCAAGGCACGGCGGGCCCTGGTCAGCCCGGCAGGCGATGGCGGTCCCCGGCGACGCGTGCCTGGCCTGCGCCGCGAAGAGGTTGCGGTCCTGGCCGGCGTGAGCACCGACTACTACACCCGGCTGGAACAGGGCCGGCACAAGCGCCCTTCCGAATCCGTGCTCGGCGCGTTGGCCAAGGCCCTGGAACTGGATGAGACGGCGGCCGGGCATTTGTTCAATCTGGCCCGGTCGGTCTCCGGTTCCGGGCGCAACAACCCGTCGAACAGCATCCAGCGGGTACGCCCGTCATTGCATCAGCTGCTGGATTCCTTCACCGGGCATCCGGCCTTCATCCGTGGGCGGCGTACCGAGGTGCTGGGCATGAATGCGCTGGCCGCCAGCCTGCTCACCGACTTCCTCGCCAAGCCGGTGCGCCACCGCAGCCTGATCCGCTGGGCCTTCCTGGATCCCGAAGCCAGGCAGCGCTACGCCGACTGGGAGCAGATCGCCGCCTCGATGGTCGGCACCTTGCGCCTGGATGCCGGGCGCCATCCGCACGATCCGCTGCTCGCGCAGCTGGTCGGAGAGCTGTCCATGAACAGCGAAGAATTCCGCACCTGGTGGGCCGATCACCGGGTGGTCGAGCGGCGGGACGGGATCAAGCGGTTCAACCATCCCCAGGTGGGCTATCTGGAGGTCAACTACGAGGCCTTGGACGTGACCGGGGCACCAGACCAGACCCTGTTCATCTACACCACCGACCCGGGCTCGGACTCCGAAGCGAAGCTGCGCGATCTGGCCGCGCTGCTCAACGGCCAGGGACCGGCACCCGAAGCCTAGCTGCGTGCTGGGATCTGCGATTTGCCGAGCCAGCTGCGCTCCAGCTCGTTGAGCGGGCGCGACGAGACGCCATCGGCTGCCAGCGGCACCATGACCGTGGTCGAGTCGAATACCGGCTGCCCGTCCTGGTAGCCGATGCCCCGCACGGTGAAGGACTTGTTGCCCAGCCGGCTGATGCCCATGCGGATGAGCATCTCGGGCTGGTAGTACAGCGGGCGCAGGTAGTCGATCTGGATCGATGCCACCACGGTGCCGAATTCGAAACGGCCTGTTGTCCCGTCCTCGCGCGTCCAGCGGATGCGGGCTTCTTCCATCAGGGTCACGATGCGCGCATTGTTCACATGTCCCAGGGCATCCTGGTCCGACCAGCGCAGCTGCAAGATGACTTCGGTAGCCGCGGCCAGTTCATCGTTTGTCGTTTCACTCATGGAACCCATTGCACCAGAAACCCGGGCTGGCTACTGCGCCCGTGACGGCTCATGAACTTGGGCCATCGCCGGAAGGCACCCACCGTGCATCCTCGTTGTTGGCGTCCAGACAGATCCATTCCTGTGCAGGCCCGTAGCACCGCAGCTCATCGGTGAACCAGAACGTCTGGTCCGGGTCCCACCCGGCAATCACGCTGGCGTATTTATCATCGATGTCGAGGCATTGCCCGGCGAGCGCCAGATAGGCGCCGATACCCAGATGCACCCCGTCGTAATCGCGCGCCACGGCCAGCCAGTCGGGGATCTTCCATGCGCCGTCGCGCCCGGTGGACAGGTACCAGTCGTGGCGCTTGTGCGCGGTGACCTCGATGCCGTGCTCGCGGCAGAGCCGGATCCAGTCCTCGGCCGTGGCGATCTCCAGCACCTTGGCTGCGGGAGGCACGCTCGTGAACCTGACGCTGGCTTGCTCCCATCCGAAACCGTCCTCCACGCAGCTCAGGCCCACTGGCTCCCGGTCTGGGAACACACCGGTAGTGGAGGGCAGGCGGCTGCTGGGCTTGGACCACCATTCCCCGCTGAAGCTGCCCAGCGGGGTGCTACTCATTTCGGCGGCATCGCGGGCTTCGGTCGCCAGGATGCCGGCCCTCCACTCCTGCAGTAGGCCCAGGGCATTGCTACCGGGAGCCTGCGTCCTGCCCTGCGGGTCATGCTGGTCGAATTCGACCTGGAATTGGTTGCGCAGATCCACGGGATCCAGCCACACGGCCGCGAGCCCGCTGTCCGCCAGGTGCCGGGCCACGCGCTCAAGCGGCGCGGCCAGTTCCGGCAACGCCAGCAGGGTGTCTTCCCAATCCGGTTCCTGCCAATAGCGGGCACTGTCGACCGAGCGGACCAGCGCTTGCTGCAGCAGCGCTGCGGTGGCCGGAACCAAAGTGGTGCCGTCCAGGCGCCGGGCGATCTGCTGGACACTGGTTTCGGGCATGCTGGATTCATCCGCGCCAAACAGGCCAACGCTTTCGCCGCGTTCTACCGCTACGTGATACGCGGCGTAGAACATCGCCGCATGCAGCGGATGCTCCCCGAACGCCGGTAGCAGCTTCTCTTCGCTGGCAGTGGCGAACTCCCACAGCATCCTGCGCCCGCGCGCGCCTGCCATGAGCGCCTGCACTAGTTCCATCCGCGCCACTTCATTTCACTGGTTCGAAAACAGTAAATCCCGCCAAGACAGTCGATAACTATTTACGGGATCGATTATTAGACATTACCTGAGCAGGGGTTGCAATTCACCTGCCATTGGCACCGTGGAAGACGGCCGGCCAAGGGGCCGGCAGATTGTCCCCACCCGGAGGAACGTTCGTGAAAATCTTCGCTCGACCCGGCAAAACCAATCATCTCACCCCACTGCATCTCACCGCCGGAAGCCTAGTTGCCATTGCAGCTTCCACCGCCTTCATCGGCGCCACCCCGGAACTCGAGGCAGTGCCTGCCGCCAAGTCCGCCGCGGACTGGAGCTCCTCGGCCTACCGCGGGTCAGTCGAGGTGATCCCGGCAGGAACTGGCCGCAGCGGCACCGCGCAAGAGACGCTCGACGGAGTGGTCTTCGAGGATCGCAACAAGAACTCCACGCAGGATGCCAACGAGCCTGGCCTACCGAACGTCACGGTTTCCAACGGCCGCGACATCGTGGCCACCGATGGGCAGGGACGCTACGAACTTCCGGCATACAACAACATGACCGCGTTCGTCACCCAGCCCCGGGGCTTCCAGGTTCCGGTCGACGACGACAACGTCGCCCAATTCTTCTACACCCACCTGCCTGAAGGCTCCCCGGACCTGAAGTACGACGGCATCGCCCCGACCGGGCCGCTGCCTGAGGCAGTCAACTTCCCGCTGGTGGCCAGCAGCGCCACGCAATCGCCCGAGCAGAGCTGCGTCATCGGTGCCGATGTGCAGACCTATACCCAGCAGGAAGTCGAGTACGCCAGGGAAGGCGCTTTCGCCGATCTGGCGGCCCGCACCGACTACACCGGCTGCGGCGCCTTGTTCATCGGCGACCTCGTGGGAGATGACTTGACTTTCTTCCATCAGACCCGCGAACTGTCCTCCATGCTCAACGGTCCGGCCCGGTTCCTGCCGGGCAACCACGACATCGACTACGACTCGCTGGACGGGCAGCACGAGTACGATTCCTTCCGCGCCCAGTTCGGTCCGGAGTACTACTCCTACGACACGGGCAAGACTCACGTCATCGCCCTGAGCACCATCGATTACCCGACTGCGGTTCCGGCCAAGAAGAGCGACTACACCTACGATCTGGGCAAGCGCCAGCTGCAGTGGCTGCGCGCCGACCTGGCCGAGGTACCCAAGAACAAGGCCATCGTCCTGGCCGGGCACAGCCCCCTGCTGGAGTTCTTCTACAGCGACGAGCATTCCACCAAGCAGGTCCGGGAGATCTACGAGCTGCTGGAAGGACGCGAGGTCGCTTCCCTGGGCGGGCACACCCACATGTCAGAGAACCTGCGCGCCGGGGACCTGATGGATGGCTGGCGCGACGAGGTCGGCGAGGCAGGCCTGCCCTTCACGCACCTGACTGTCCCGGCCATTTCCGGGCAGTGGTATGACGGACGGGTTACCGAGAATGGCTACCCGACTTCCATCCAGCGCGACGGGACCCCTCCGGGAGTGCTCACCTTGGACATCAAGAACACCAGTATCACCGAGCGCTTCACCGTGACCGGCGGGGATGCCAGCAAGCAGATGTCCCTGGGCTTGAACACCCCGGCGTACCGGCAGTGGTACGAGGAGAATCTGGAAAAGGAGCGCGGCACGGTTCCGGCCCTGGATGACCCGTTGGCGGTGAGCCGGCAGGGACTGGCCGAGGACACCTGGCTGACCACGAACTTCTGGATGGGCAGCACCGGCTCCGCTGTCGAGGTCTCCATCGACGGCCAGGACCCGGTTGCGGCCGAGCGGACGCAGAAAATGGCCGGCGAACGCCCGCTGTCAGGCGCCGAGTACTCGGATCCGGCGGCCATCGCCGAGCAATTCGTCCATGGCGGCGGATTCGCCGAGAAGACCAGCCACTTGTGGCGCTTGGAACTGCCAGATGATCTCTCCGTGGGGGCGCACACCGCCACGGTGACTGCCACCGACGTGCATGGGCGTTCTTTCACCGAGGAATTGGATTTCACGGTCATCGGGTAGCGTCATCCTTCGTGCGTGCATGAAAAACTCCCCAAAAGTTGTTGTGACTTTTTCAGTCCAACTTTTGGGGAGCAGTTCAATGAGCAGGCACCAGCTTTTTGTTACGCCCGCAGTGGGACAGCATCGGCTGCAGGTGCCTAGGATGAATCCATGCGCATTGCAATCCTGGATGATTACCACAACGTGGCCCGCTCGCTGGCCGATTTCGACGGCCTCGCCGTCGCCTTGGACGCCGAAGTCACTGTCTTCACCGAGCACCTGGGCCACGAGGACAGCACCGTCGTCCAGGCGCTGCAGCCCTTCGACGCCATCGTCGCCATGCGCGAACGCACGCCTTTCCCGGCCGCCCGGCTCAATGCCCTGCCCAACCTGAAGCTGCTGGTCACCACCGGCCGCCGCAACGGATCCATCGACCTGCAGGCTGCCAAGAACCAGGGCATCGTGGTCAGCCACACCGGCTACGTGGCTACCGATGCCGCCGAGCACACCTGGGCGCTGATCCTCAGCGCCGCGCGCCGACTGGACGTGGAGCTGTTTTCCGCGGACCGCCCGCTGGCGGCTGGCTCGGGCTGGCAGACCACTTTCGGACTGGGCCTGTCCGGCAAGACCCTGGGCGTCTACGGCCTGGGAAATCTGGGAGCGAAGGTTGCGAAGGTCGGCTTGGCCTTCGGCATGCGGGTCATCGCCTACAGCCAGAATCTCACCAAGGCCCGCGCCACCGAAGTGGGCGTGGAGCTGGTCTCCGAAGCCGAGCTGTTTTCCACCAGCGACATCGTGACCGTGCACCTGAAGCTCTCGGAGCGCAGCACCGGGGTCATCGGACCCAAGCAGCTGGCGTGGATGCGTCCCGATTCCATCCTGGTCAACACCTCGCGCAGCAGGATCGTGCAGACCGACGCGCTCATCGACGCACTGGACAGCCGGCAGCTGCACCTGGCCGCCGTGGATGTCTTCGACGTGGAACCGCTGCCGGCCAAGGACCGGCTGGCCGCTACCCGGGGCGTGATTGCCACCCCGCATATCGGCTATGTGACTATCGAGCAGTTCGAGATGTTCTACCGCGACGCGGTGGAAGACATCCGCGCGTGGGCTAGCGGCGCACCGATCCGGGTGCTGGCCTAGGGACCTGCGGCCGCGGCACAAAGTAGTAGTGCAGGATCGCCACGACGGCAGCCCATGCGGCCCCGATCAGCATCCCCACCAGCACGTCAGAGACCCAGTGGTGCCCGATGTAGATTCGCGAAGCTCCCATCGCCAGGACGAATAGCGCCGCGACGATGGAGATCAGGTACGCGTAGCGGCGCAGCCCGTAGATGATCGCCAGGTAGCTGGCGATGCCGATCAGCGCGGCCGAGTTCAGCGTGTGCCCGCTGGGGAACGAAAAGGTCTGCGGCGGCGCCGGGCCTCCGGGAACGCCTTGGGGACGCGGCACCTGGAGGCTTGTCTTGAGAATAACGGTCAGCAGGACCGAGACCAGTGCAGTGAACGCGATGGCCGCCAACGGCCACGCGCTGCGGGTTTTCCAGCACAGCAATGAGGTGATCACCAGCATGATCATGGTCATCCCCGGTGTGGATCCCCAGAAGTACAAGAAGTCGGAGACCGCAAACAGGAACGGCGACTGGTGCTCCAGTGCCCATTGGTAGGCTGGGGCATCCAGATCCCTGGCCCATCCGCCCGCGTGCAGGGAGACCAGCACCCTGCGGGTGAAGTAGAACATGGCGACAACCAGCCCGAAAATGATCCACAGCACCTGTGCGCCGCGGGAACGTTGGCCTTGCCGGAAATACCATGAGGATCGCATGGCTTCCATCGTATCGGGGCGGGCGCGAAGCGCTGAACTCGATCGATGCGGAACAATAGAAGCATGACGATCAAGGTGCTGGCAGTTGGCAAGAAACACGAATCCTGGGTGGACGAGGGAATTTCCCGCTACGAGAAGCGGATGAAGAAGCCCTTCAATCTCACCTGGCAGCTGCTGAACCATTCCTCGCGCGAGAACGACGCGGCCCGCACCGAGGAGTCTGCCCGCATCCTGGCGAAAATCGATGACCGCGACTTCGTGGTTCTGCTCGATGAACGCGGCAAGAACGTGGACTCCCCCGCGTTGGCCAATACTTTGCGCACCCCGATTGATGCTTCGCGCAACGTTGTCATCATCATCGGCGGCGCGTACGGCGTGGACGCATCCGTGCATGCGCGGGCCAATTTCACCTGGTCGCTTTCGAAGCTGGTCTTCCCGCACCAGCTGGTGCGCTTGATCCTCACCGAGCAGCTGTACCGCGCGCAGGACATCCTGGCAGGCGGGAAGTACCATCACGTTTAAGCCATTCCCTTGACTTTCCAACTTGGAAAGACAAGACTTTCCATAACGGAAAGTGGGGAAATCATGGCTGAGGGGCAAGAACGAATCGACAAGCTGACCGCCGCGGAGCGCCTGGCCTCCGCGGACCAGGCCTCGAACAAGATGATCGCTGCCGGCACTTCTTCCCGGGCCACCCTCTTCGTGTACGTGGTGCTCGGGAGCACCGCGATGAGTCTTGAACATGTCCTTTCGCCAAAGATGGCTCTGGCGTTATTCGCGGTGGCTGTCGTTGCAGCCCTCGTGCACTACGTGATTATGCGCAGCCGCGCCACGATGCGCCCTTTGCTCAGCAGCTCGGCAACCTACGGCTGGTACGCGTTCCTGGCGTCAATGATCGTGATGTGCCTGCGCTTTTGGGTCGCCGAGGACCCTTGGAGCATCGGTGCGAAACTAGTCGTCTCCTGCACCGCCTTATGGCATTTGCTTTCCGCCGCGCAAACGGCATGGGACAAGGACCGTGTGCAAGATGCCCAGGAAATGGCGGTCTAGCCAGGTGAACAATTCGCAGATCCCCTCGGAGCGCGAAGCCGCTTCCCAACTCGCCACGGCCGAAGAAGCCGCGAGCGGCACCGTCAGCGCCACCGAAGCCCCCGGGGCATTCATGATTGCCCTGGGCATCGTCACGTCGGCAATCTTTTCGCTCTACGGAGTCATCGACATCGCCCTTTGGTACTGGTCGCCGGTGCTCTTTGTGCCATTGATCGCCTGGTACGCCTACTGGTCGCGCCAGCGGCCCAAGTCCCGTTCTGCATTGCGGCACTCGGGCAAATACATCGCTGTCATGCTGTTCATGATGCTCGCCCTGCAATTGTGCACCTTCTGGATTCCCCAGACTTGGCTGTTCGCGATACCCAAATTCCTCGCATTGGCCGCTGCCTTCACCGGTTCCCTGTGGATCATGCGCCGCGAAACCATCAAATCCCGCATCAAGGATGGAAATGAACAAGCCATCTAGCAATGCGCAATTCGACGAGCTGATCCATGCACCCATCCGGCTGCGCATTTGCGCCAGCCTCGCCCCGGTGCAGTGGGCAGAATTCGCGCACCTTCGCGGCATCCTCGATGTCGCCGACTCCGTCTTGAGCAAGCACCTCAAGCAGCTCGCCGATGCCGGGTATATCGGCATCGAGCGGTTCACCAAGCTGGGGCGCAGCCATATGCGCGTTTCGCTGACCAAATCCGGACGCCGGGCCTATGTCAGCCATGTGGCGGCCCTGCGGGAGATCACGGCGGGCGGATAATGGCCGATCTTGTCGTTCGCAGACCGTAGTATCGATTCCATGAGCGATGTCCTGTCCCGGTTCGGCGCAGCCACCCGCAAGTGGTTCACCGACGTCTTCTCCGCGCCCACCGTTGCCCAGAGTGGCGCCTGGGAATCCATCTCGGACGGGAAGCACACCCTGGTCATCGCGCCTACCGGCTCGGGCAAGACCCTGGCCGCGTTCCTCTGGGCGCTGGACCGGCTGCACCATGCGGAACTTGACGCTCCAGCATTGCCGGGGATGGACTCCGATGCCGATCATCCAACGGGCAATGGCACCAAGGTGCTCTACATTTCTCCGCTGAAGGCCCTCGGGGTCGACGTGGAGCGCAACCTGCGTTCTCCGCTCGCTGGCATCCGCGCCACCGCGCACGAAATGGGCTTGTCCCAGCCGTCGGTGTCGGTGGGAGTGCGCTCGGGAGACACCCCGGCCAATGACCGGCGCAAGCTGCTCAAGGACCCGCCCGAAATCCTGATCACCACGCCCGAGTCGCTGTACCTGATGCTCACCAGCCAGGCACGCAAGACCCTTGCCGAGGTGCACACCGTAATCATCGATGAGGTCCACGCGATTGCCAATACCAAGCGCGGAACCCATTTGGCCCTGTCACTGGAACGGCTCGACGCGCTGCTGCCCGCCCCGGCCCAGCGCATCGGGCTCTCTGCCACCGTCGAGCCGCCCGAAGAAGTGGCCCGCTTCCTGGCCGGATCCGCCCCGGTGAACATCGTGCGCCCGCCGTCCACCAAGAAATGGGAGTTGGCGGTGCGCGTCCCGGTGGAAGACATGACCGACCTGCCTTCCGCGGCCGGAGCGCATGATCTGGGTCCGGGTTCCTCCCCCGCGGCATCGGCGAGCATTTGGCCGCATGTGGAGAACCAGCTGGTGGATCTGGTGCTGGACAACCATTCGACCATCATCTTCGCCAACTCCCGCCGGCTGGCCGAGCGGCTGACCGGACGGCTGAACGAAATCTACGCCGAACGCGAGGGATTCAGCGCCGAGGATGCTTCCACCTCCACCCCTGCCGCGATGATGGCCCAGGCCGGTTCCACCGCTGCCGCGCACCCGGAAGCTCCGTTACTGGCCCGTGCCCACCACGGCTCGGTGTCCAAGGATTCGCGCGCCCAGATCGAGGAAGACCTGAAGCTGGGCAAGCTGCGCGCCGTGGTGGCCACCAGCTCCCTGGAACTCGGCATCGACATGGGACTGGTGGATCTGGTGATCCAGGTCGAATCCCCGAACTCGGTCTCCTCGGGGCTGCAGCGCGTGGGCCGTGCCGGGCACCAGGTCGGCTCGGTCTCCCGGGGCGCTTTCTTCCCCAAGCACCGGGCGGACCTGCTCTCCACCGCCCTGGTGGTCACCCGCATGCGCCAAGGAGCCATCGAGAAGATGGTGATCCCCGCCAACCCGCTGGATGTGCTGGCGCAGCAGACCCTGGCCGCGGTGGCCATGGACGACTTGGACGTAGAGCAATGGTTCGACACCGTGCGCCGCGCCGCCCCCTACCAGCAGCTGCCGCGCAGCGCCTATCTGGCCACCTTGGACATGCTCTCGGGCAAGTACCCTTCGGATGAATTCGCCACGCTCAAGCCGCGGCTGATCTGGGACCGGGATGCCGGTACCCTCACCGCCCGGCCCGGGGCGCAGCGCCTGGCCGTGATTTCCGGCGGCACCATCCCGGACCGCGGGCTGTTCGGCGTTTTCCTGGCCGGATCCGAGGATGACAAGGCGCCCAAGCGCGTGGGCGAGCTGGACGAGGAAATGGTCTACGAATCGCGCGTCGGAGACATTTTCGCCCTCGGGGCGACCAGCTGGCGCATCGAGGACATCACCCACGACCGGGTGCTGGTCACCCCGGCCTTCGGCCAGCCCGGAAAGCTGCCCTTCTGGCACGGCGACGGGCTGGGACGCCCGGTGGAACTCGGGGCGGCGCTGGGCGAATTCACCACGAAGCTGCTGGCCAGCGAACGCACCGAAGCGGCCGAAGTGCTGCACGGCAGCGGGCTGGATCCGTTCGCCGCGAACAATCTGCTCAACTACCTGGACGAGCAGCGCCGGGCCACCGGCCAGGTGCCCAACCACCAGAATTTCGTGATCGAGCGCTTCCACGACGAGCTGGGCGACTGGCGGGTCATCCTGCACTCCCCGTTCGGCTTGGCCGTGCACGCCCCGTGGGCGCTGGCCGTCGGCGCGCGGGTCCGCGAACGCTGGGGGCTGGACGCCTCGGCGATGGCCGCCGACGACGGGATCGTGCTGCGCATCCCCGCCATGGACGATGAGCCGCCCGGGGCGGATCTCTTCGCCTTCGAAGCCGACGAGATCATCGAGGTGGTCACCTCGCAGGTGGCCAATTCCGCGTTGTTCGCCTCCCGCTTCCGCGAATGCGCCGCCCGCGCGCTGCTGCTGCCGCGGATCAACCCGACCAAGCGCACCCCGCTGTGGCAGCAGCGCCAGCGTGCCAGCCAGCTGCTGGATGTGGCACGCAACTACCCGGATTTCCCGATCATCCTGGAAACCGTGCGCGAATGCCTGAATGATGTCTACGATCTGCCGGCACTGTCCAGGATCCTGTCCAGCATCTCCTCGCGGGCCATCCGCCTGGTGGAAGTGACCACCGAGCTGCCTTCGCCCTTCGCCCAATCCCTGCTTTTCGGCTACGTGGCGCAGTTCCTCTACGAATCCGACGCGCCGCTGGCCGAACGCCGCGCCGCCGCCCTGAGCCTGGATCCGGTGCTGCTGGGCGAATTGCTCGGGCGCAACGACGTGCGCGAGGTGCTGGACCCGCAGGTCATCTCGGCCTTGCAGGAGCAGCTGCAGCATCTGGCAGCCAACCGCCGGTTGGCGGGCATGGAAGGCGCTGCGGACCTGCTGCGGCTGCTGGGTCCGCTGGATGCCGGGCAGCTGGCCGCCAGGCTGCGCGATCCGGCCGATGACGAAGCGGCGCTGGATCCTGCCAGCGCCCGGGCCCACGCCGAGGCCTTGGTCTCCACGCGCCGGGCTTTCACCTTGCGCCGCTCCGGCCAGCTGGTGTACGCGGCCATCGAGGATGCCGGCAAGCTGCGCGATGCGCTGGGCACCCCGCTGCCCACCGGCATCCCGGCGGCCTTCCTGGAGCCTGCCACCGCTCCGATCCAGGACCTGGTCTCGCGCTTCGCCCGCACCCACGCCCCGTTCACCCTCGGGGAGCTGGCCGCGCAGCTGGGACTGGGCGTCGCGGTGCTGCGCCCGGTCCTCGACCAGCTGGTGGCCGCCGGCCGCTTGTCGCTGGGGGCCTTCCGCCCGCTGGAGCTCGTCCCCGAAGGCGTGGCCGGCGACGAATACTGCGACGTGTCGGTGCTGCGCACCATCCGCACCCGATCCCTGGCGGCGCTGCGTGCCGAGGTGGAGCCGGTGGACCAGGACACCTACGGTCGCTTCCTGCCGGCCTGGCAGCAGATCGGTTCTTCGCTGCAGGGAGCCGACGGCGCCTATGAAATCGTTGCCCAGCTCGCGGGCGCCGAGGTCCCCGCCTCCGCTTTGGAGTCCTTCATGCTCCCGGCCCGGCTGAGGGGCTACCAGAATTCCTGGCTGGATGAGCTGTGCAGCTCCGGGGATATCCTGATCTGCGGTGCCGGAGCCGCCGGCGGCAAGGACGGCTGGCTGTCGCTGCACACCGCCGAGCATGCAGCGCTGAGCCTTCCCCAGCCCGATGCCAGCGCGCTGCAAGCCCTGGACCTGCGCGTGCTCCAGGCCTTCGAGTCCACCGGCGCCTACTTCGCCGAGGAGCTGGCCGGACGCATCCACCGCAGCGATGAGCCGGCGGCCAGCAGCCACGAGGTCGCCGAATCCTGCTGGAGGCTGTTCTGGGCCGGGTACATTTCACCGGATACCATGGCGCCGATCCGCGGCTACCTGGCCGGCGGAAGCACCGCGCACAAAATCGCCAAGCCCGCCCCGCGGGCCCGCGCCGCACGATTGAACCGGCTCTCCGGGCTGAACCGGCTGGCCCGGGAACAAGCCGGCGGGCCGGCGCGCGGCTCGCGCGGCGCGGCCCGCTGGTCGCTGCTGCCCGCACCGGTAGCGGACCCCACGATCAGCGCCCACGCCACCGCGGAAATCATGCTGGAACGCTACGGGGTGCTCACCCGCGGCTCGGTGGCCGCCGAGTCGGTGCCCGGCGGCTTCGGCCAGCTCTACCGGGTGCTCTCGAAGCTGGAAGAAGCTGGCCATGCCCGGCGCGGCTACTTCGTCGAGAAGCTCGGCGCCGCCCAGTTCTCCACCTCCACCACCATTGACCGGCTGCGCGGATTCCAGCTGGCCGATGACCCGCGCCGACAGCCGGTGGCCACGGTGCTGGCTTCCACCGACCCGGCGAACCCCTATGGCGCGGCGCTGGCTTGGCCTGCGACCGAAACCGGGCACCGCCCCGGGCGCAAGGCCGGCGCAATCGTCGGGCTGCTCGACGGGGCCCTGAGCCTCTATCTGGAGCGCGGCGGGCGCACGGTGCTGACCTTCGGGCAGCTGCCCGAGCCGTCCTGGCGCATCCTCGCCACGGCGATGGTCGCCGCGCTGCGCACCGCCCAGGTCGACAAGATCGCCATCGCCACGGTCGACGGGCAGCCGGTGCAGGACCATCCGGTCGGCGCCGCCCTGCTGGGCGCCGGTTTCTATGCGACGCCCCAAGGCATCCGCTTCCGCCGCTGACCCGCTATCGAAGGAGCGTTGCCCATGCCCGAAGGCGATACCGTCTACCGCGCCACCGCCCGCCTGCACCAGGCGCTGGCCGGCGAAATCCTGCTGGCCTCCGATTTCCGCGTCCCGGCCCTGGCCACCGTGGACGTCGCCGGGTACACGGTGCGCGAGGTCGTCCCCCGGGGCAAGCACCTGCTGATGCGCCTGCAGCCGCCGGCTACTGCGAACCCGGCCTTCGCCCAGCCTGCGCTGACCTTGCATTCGCATCTGCTCATGGAAGGGCGCTGGGATCTCTATGCGCCAGGCGAACGCTGGAAGCGCCCGGCGCATACCGCCCGGGTGGTGCTGGAAACAGCAAACGCCAAGGCCGTGGGCTTCGAGATCGCCCAGGTGAAACTGCTGCCAACCGAACAGGAGTCCGAGGTGGTCGGCCATCTGGGACCCGACCTGCTCGGGCCGGACTGGGATGCGCAACGGGCGCTGGACAACCTGCGCGCCGATCCGCAGCTGGGCATCGGGCAAGCGCTGCTGGACCAGCGGATCATGGCCGGGGTGGGAAATGTCTACCGCAGCGAGATCCTGTTCCTGCGGCGCGTGCATCCGCTCACCGCGGTGGGCGAGGTGGCCGGCCTGCCGGCATTAATCGAACTGGCTCACCGCTTGCTGGTGGTGAACAAGGACCGGTCGCGGCGGGTGACTACCGGGCAGCCGCGCACCCGCGACCCGCTGTGGGTCTACGGCCGGGCGTCGAAGCCCTGCCTGCGCTGCGGAACCCGCATCGGGCTGCTGCGCATTCCCTCGGCTTCCACCGGTGCTGAACGGGACTGCTACCTGTGCCCTTCCTGCCAGCCAGCGGCCTAGGCGGCGGGGCGCGGCTGCAAGCCTAGAGGTCGACTTCGCCCTGCACGCAGCTGTTCACGTCGCCTCCCACCCAGACCACGCCGTCCTCAACGCGCAGATGCACCCGGCCCTGGTACCCGATCGCGGTGCCTTGGGCGGCGATGTAGCGTTCGGGAGCCAACCCGGAATCGGCCAGCCACCGGGCCAGGCCCGCATTGAGGCTGCCGGTAGCCGGGTCTTCCCACACTGGGTCCCCGCCGACGAAAGCACGCACTTCGAACTGCGTGCCGGCCCCTGGCTCCCGCGGACCTGCAACCCCGATGGCCAGCGTCCCCAGGGCGTTGGGATCCGGGTCCAAGGCCAGTACCTGCTGCGCACTGGAGAGCCTCACCCCGATCCATTCCGGGCCGTTGACCAGCCATGAGGCATCCTGGATCTGCTCCCGGGGAATCGCCAGTACCTCGGCGATGCGCTGCACCAGCAATTCGGCAACCGGTTCGTAGCGGGTCAGCGGCGGTGCAGCGAACCATAGCCGTTGCGGCTCAACGCGCACCTCCACCAGCCCGGCGGCGCATTCCTGGATGACCCGTCCCTTCTTCTTGGGAACCCCGCCGGCCTTCAGCCAGGCAAAGGCCGAGCCCAGCGTCGGGTGGCCGGCGAAGGGGAATTCCTGGGTGGCAGAGAAGATCCGCACCCGGTAGTCGGCGGCCGGATCCTCCGGTTGCATCAGGAACGTGGTCTCGGCCAGGTTGGTCCACTTGGCAAATCCTTGCATCTGCCCGCTGGCCAGGCCTTCTGCATCGTGGACCACAGCCAAGGGGTTGCCCAGATATGAAGTGGGAGAAAAGACGTCGACTTCGCTGTATTTACGCATGGCCATCGAACCAACCTAGCAGACCGCGGCCTGCGCGGTCCTGGCAAAGATGGGAGAATAGCCCCTATGGCTATGGAATCCCCGCTTCCCGTGCGCAACGGCGTCAATGCAACTCGTCTTCGCCTCCCGCGGACCGGTTCGTGGGCGACTGTCGCAGATTATTTGCTTGAGCGCTTCAGCCATGTGGATCCAGAGGGCATCCTGCGCCGCTTCGATGATCAGCAGATCGTTGGCTTGGGCGGCACTCCGCTCACCCGCCAGACGCCCCTGGGCGAGCACGAATTCATTTGGTACTACCGTTCCCTGCCGGTAGAAACTCCCATTCCCTTTGAAGCCAGGATCCTGCACCAAGACGAGCATCTGCTGGTCGTGGACAAGCCGCATTTCCTCCCCACCACACCCGGCGGACGCTTCATCCAGGAATCCGCGCTGGTACGCCTGCGCAACCAGACCGGCATCGATGATTTGGTGCCGATGCACCGGCTGGACCGGGCCACCGCCGGGGTCATTCTTTTCGCGGTGAATCCGGCGACCCGCGGCGATTACCAGATGCTCTTCGAACGCCGCGAGATCGCCAAGCGCTACAAGGCGGTGGTCGCCCTGCAGCCGGGCGAAGGCCTGGAAACTGGACGGGTGCTGCATCCAAATGGGGAGCATTCGCAGGTCAAACCGGAATCCGAGCTGCGTGGCCTGCTGCAGCGGATGCCGCTGCTCTTCGAGAACCGGATGGCCAAGGTCAAGGGCCAGCTGCGTTCCATTGTGGAAGAAGGGGAGCCGAACGCCCAGACCCTGGTCAAGCTCGAGGCGATCGGGACGAGCACCGGTTTCCATGCCGGGCTGGAGGTCGCCTTGATGGATCTGGAACCGCGATCGGGCAAGACCCATCAGCTGCGAGTGCACCTGGCTTCCTTGGGCCTGGGCATCATTAATGACGCGTTCTATCCGCGGCTGTGGGATCTGGCCCCGGATGACTACCGGCGCCCGCTGCAATTGCTGGCGCACACCATTTCCTTCACCGATCCGCTGACCGGCCACGCGCGCAGCTTCAGCTCGCAACAGCGGCTACTGGAAGCGCCGTCGGTCCCATAACCCCTTCTCACGGGGGAAGAATTGCCCTAGGCTGGTGCCTATTATCCCGTGACCCGTAAGGATGAAGGCAAGATGGCCGAACACCAGCGGACCCCGCAACTCGATTCCCTGGTGGAGTCGGCCCAGTCTGCCATTGCTTCGGCGGCAGAACGGTCCTCCTTCGTGTTGCCCTACGCGGCGCCGGATCATCGCCCCAACCCTGCAGTGGAACCTTTCGACACGGTCCGCGGCTACCTCTTGGGCGCTTCGGGCTTATTGCTGCTGCTGACCTCGTTGGCGTTGCCCTCCGGCTTGCATGGACGCGCGCCGTCCAGCCTGCTGGATACCAGCCTGGTGCATTCGGTGTTGTGGCCGGCAACTGCCATCGCGCTGGTCCTGAGCGCCGCGTTTTCGCTGCGCCGCGATCAGCTTTCGGCGCGACGCCAGCGAATCATTTCCGTTTATTCGATCCCGGCCACAGCGATGATGGCCTGCGCCATCACCCTGGCCTCCGGGTTCTTGGCCATCAGCGCTGCCATCCTGGCAACCATCGCTTCGCTGCTGTCCCTGTACGGCGTGCTCCAGCTGAACAGGAATACTGCGCGAAACCGCTTGGAGCGCTGGGCAACGGATGCCCCGGTAAGCTTCTTTGCCGGTTCCAGCTTGGTCTATGCCCTGCAGCTCTGGTTTGCCGCCGCCGGATGGAATGACGGTGGGCAGGGA
This sequence comes from Glutamicibacter sp. NPDC090743, assembly GCF_044769125.1. Lineage (NCBI taxonomy): Bacteria > Bacillati > Actinomycetota > Actinomycetes > Micrococcales > Micrococcaceae > Glutamicibacter > Glutamicibacter sp. NPDC090743. Next base: position 123,703 of record NZ_JBIVXE010000006.1, read on the forward strand.
CTTCCTGCTGTGGTGGTGGCGGCCGGAATTTCAGTGGTTGCCGCCGCCTTCGCCCACTCGGAGCGCGGCCGCCACGCCTTTGCCAGCGGCTTCGGAATCTGCATGATCGCCGCTGCCATCCAGGGCTGGCTCAATGGGTCCGCACCGCTGTGGGTCTGCGCGGTCTGGATCTTCATGGCCTTGCTGGTCTTCCTGATGGCCGAGAACCGCCGGTTCCAGATCAGCCATGCCGAGCACCGTGCGCAGCGCGGCAAGCCCATAGAGTTCTAGGGCTGGCCGCACCCCGCCACAGTTGCCTAGCGTGGCGCCATGCGGATGGCTCCATCAAGGCGAATGGTTTCGCCGTTGAGCATCGGGTTGGCCACGATGTGCTCCACCAATGCCGCGTATTCTTCCGGACGTCCAAGACGCGAAGGATGCGGCACCTGGGCTCCGAGCGAGTCCTGGGCAGCCTGCGGCAGGCCGGCCATCATCGGCGTGTGGAAAATGCCCGGTGCGATGGTCATGACGCGGATCTGGTGGTTCGCCAGCTCGCGAGCCAGCGGAAGGGTCATAGCCGCTACTGCTCCCTTGGAGGCCGCATAGGCCGGCTGCCCGATCTGGCCGTCAAAGGCCGCCACCGACGCGGTGTTGATGATGACCCCGCGTTCGGTGGTTCCCTGCTCATCGCTCAGCGCTTCGCTATGCGCCATGGCTTCTGCGGCCAGGCGGATCACGTTGAAGGTGCCGTTGACATTGATGTCCAGCACCTTGGCGAAGCGCTCCAGCGGCAGCACTCCCTCGCGGCCCAGCACCTTGCCTGGTGTTGCCACACCGGCGCAATTGACCAGCACCCGCAGGGTGCCAAGTTCCTTGGCACGTTCGATGCCGGCAGCCACCTGCTGCGCGTCAGTGACATCAGCTGGCACGAAGCGGACATTCGCGCCGATCTCGGCGGCGATTTCATCGCCATCCTCACGCGGCAGGTCGAGTACCACCACATGCCTGGCCCCGGTGGCCAGCTTCTGCGCCGTGGCGCGTCCCAATCCCGATAGGCCGCCGGTGACCAGAGCGACTGAATCCTGCAACTGCATGTTTACCCCTTTGTAGACAGTGGTCTTGTGATCTACATTACTGGCCAGTTGCGTGGAGGCGAAGAATCTTGCCCGCGGGCATGGAAAAACCGCTGGACCCCGCGATGGGATCCAGCGGCTCTTGCACTGTCCTGCAGCCTAGTGGCTCGGAACCGTCGCAGGCTCGGCTTCGACTCCAGCCGATTTCTTCTTGCCGCCAAGCAGGAAGCCGATCACCACGATGCCGACGCTGCAGCCGGCACCGATCAGGAAGCCAGGCTGGAAACCTTCGACCGAAGCGGTCAACGGATCGCTGCCAGCCGCGATCTTCGCGGCGGTGGATGAGGCGACAACGCCAACCAGCAGGGCGGTGCCCATGGCGCCCGCCAACTGCTGCAAGGTCGAGAGCAGGGCCGAACCGTGCGAGTGCAGGCTGTGCGGCAGCGGGTTCAGCGCAGTGGTGAAGGCCGGGGTGAAGATGAAGGCCAGGCCCAAGCTCATCACCAGGTGCATGACAACCAGCAGCCAGATCGGAGTGTCCACATCCAGGACCACCGCGTAGCCCAGCAGCGAAACCAGCAGCACCAGGGCGCCGGGAACGATCAGCGGACGGGCGCCGACCTTGTCGTAGAGCTTTCCGACCAATGGCGCCAGGACACCCATCAGCAGACCGCCCGGGAGCATGATCAAACCGGTGGTCAGGGTTTCAATGCCCAACACGTTGGTGAAGAACATCGGCAGCAGGATGATCACGCCGAACAGCGAAATCATCGAGAACATCATCAGCACCAGCGAAAGGGTGAAAGCCCTGTAGTTCAGCGGACGCAGATCCAGCAGCGCCTTGTCTTCCTTCTGCAGGTTCAGCTGCAGGAAAACGAAAGCGAGCAGGCACAGAATCGCGCCAACAAGGATGCCCAGGTTCAGCGGGGTGACGCCAACCGACAAGCCGCTGAGGCCGTAGACCAGGCCGCCGAAACCCGGGATGGCCAGAATCAGCGAAGGAATGGACAGCGGCGTCGAGGCGCCGTCAACGTCCTTGGACAGTCGAGGGGTGCCGATCAGCAGAGCCGCTACCGCGATCGGGATGATCACGATGAACATGAATCGCCACGACAGGTACTGCAAGATCAGTCCGGATACCGTCGGGCCGATGGCCGGGGCTACGGAGATCACGATGGAGACATTGCCCATCAGCACGCCGCGGCGCTCAGCCGGGACCAGATGCAAGATGGTGGTCATCAGCAGCGGCATCATGATGGCGGTGCCGCTGGCCTGGATCACGCGGGCCACCAGCAGGACGCTCAGGCCCGGCGCGAGGGCAGCCAGCAGGGTGCCCAGAGTGAACAGGCCCATGGCCAAGACGAAGACATTGCGGATGCTCATCCGCTGAAGCAGGAAGCCGGTCATTGGAATGACCACGGCCATAGTCAGCATGAAGATGGTTGACAGCCACTGAATCGCGTCAGCGGTGACATTGAATTCATCCATCAGAACAGGCAGGGCCACGTTCATGATGGTCTCGTTCAGGATGACCACGAAGCTGGAAACAATCAGCACCGCAATCGTGGTGAAGTTCTGTTTGCTCAGTCGTTCTGGAGCGTTCGTCACGGCAGGAATCTGCTTCCACGAGGATTCGGAAAAAGGAAACGCTATCTGACGCTTGCGGCTGCTTCGCCGGGCAAGGAGGTTCAAATAGCTCTATCGATTTTATCGCTTGGGATTGCGGTGCACTAGGGGTGCAGGAAACCTTATAGGTGAGTTCGGCAACACAGATCCAGCTTCACGGAATGTCGAGGGTTTGTGTACGAAGATAGAACCATGAACGTGCGCACTCCTGACCCATACCCTGGATGGCTCTCCGAAGAAGACCTCTACGAGGCACGGCAGCGCCTGCCCATGCTCTACGTCGAGGCCATTCCCGTGCGCCTGGACCCGCTGGGCTACGTCAACGAGGTGGGCCTGCTGCTCACCGGCGATGATGACGGGCGCATGCTGCGCACCTTCGTTTCGGGGCGAGTGATGTACCGCGAGACCATACGCGCCGCGTTGATCCGCCACATCGAAAAGGACCTGGGCACCATGGTGCTTCCGCAGCTTCCTGCTTCACCGGTGCCCTTCACCGTTGCAGAATACTTCCCGGCGCCGAGCGAAACCGGTCTGACCGATGATCGGCAGCATGCCGTATCCATGTGCTACATCGTGCCGGTTCGCGGCGAGACCAGCCCTCGCTCCGATGCGTTGGAGCTGACCTGGCTTTCGCCCAGCGAAGCGCTCAGCTCGGACATCCAGGGCGAGTTCGCTGGCGGTCGAGAAAATATTCTCCGTCAGGCATTAGCCCATGTCGGAGTGAATATCTAGCCCTGCTGCCCGCTATTTGGAATGATTCCCTGCCGGCGCTTGATGATTGATCCAACCCAGCTTCCCAAGAGCACCCCGAGCATGCCCACGGTGCAGCCGATCAGGGTCTCGACCACGCGGTCGTACATCACCGAGCCGCTCAGGCCCGTCACCAGCGAGACGCCCACGAGCGCCATCGGGGTAATGAAGACCTGCGCCAGGAAATAGTTGCGCATGACCAGCAGCTCGGCCATGAATTGGCATATGGCGATGAAGGCGAGCAGGATCCAGACCTGCGGGTTCAGGAAGATCAAGACCGCCATCAGGACCATGCCTGCCAGGGTGCCGAGCATTCGGTGCACGCCGCGCCGGATGCGCAAGGTCGTGGTGTGCCCGACCAGGGGAACCACCGCGGCCACCATCGCCCAGTAGTTGTGCCCGGCTTCCAGGCTGCTGCCCACGGTATTGGCCAAGGCGCCGGCCACGCCGGCTGTCAGGATGTAGAACAGCCCTTCCCACCAGATGGCCTTGCGGACGTTATCCGATAGTGGCGGCAGCGGGGTGCGCTTCCACAAGCTGGTCCACTGCCCGAGTGCACCGGCCGCACCGATGGCTACCGACAACAAGATCGTCAGGGCCGACACGAGCAGGGCTTCGCCGATTGGCGCGGGGACGGGGATCGAGGCAATTGCCGCGAATGCGAAGATGTGGAACAGCGAACCGCCGGGCCGCAGCCGCATGAAACCCACCAGCACCGAGCAGGCACCGGCCACGAGAGTCGTCGCGCCAACTACTTGCCACTGCTTGATTCCAGGGTCCGAATGGTCGATCCACCAGTGCGAAGCGGCCAGCGCCAGAGCGATTACCGCGAAGAACAAGGCCCCGGAACGCACCTGCATCCGCAACCGGTTCCAGTAGCCGTCCACGCGCCCATACACGCCGGTAAAGGCGCCGAACACGGCAAAGACCACAAGGTCCAGCCGGTCAATCGCGAAGAGCGTGATCAGAGGCGCAAAAACACCGATGCCGGTGCGCAGGCCGATCCAATGGTCCTTGCGGGCAGGCCCCAGCGTAATGAGCGCCTTGGCGGATTTCTTCAAATTCTCCAGACCCACATCTTCCTTCCGTCGCGTTGGACACAACACGTACGCTCCATTATTCGCGCTTTGCCTTGTGAAGCGTTAGGTTTTGGCGCACATTGCCCCTGTCGTTTTCCTCACCGCGCGGTTAATACGGCACACTTGGTACGTGTCCGAAAAGAACTTTGACCCCAGTGCCCCGCATGCCCGCCAGGATGAATTCGGCTTTGAAGTCGGAACCCGGCTGACCGCTCCGGACGGTTCCCCGATGTTGGGACGTACCGGCGTTATCCGTACCCCGCACGGCGACGTCAAGACGCCCGCGTTCATTGCGGTAGGCACCAAAGCTACCGTCAAGGCAGTCACCCCGGTGCAGGTTCAGGAGCTTGGCGCGCAGGCTGTGCTGTCAAACGCCTACCACCTGTATCTTCAGCCGGGCGCGGATATCCTCGATGAAGCTGGCGGACTAGGCAAGTTCATGGGCTGGCAGGGGCCGACCTTCACCGACTCCGGCGGATTCCAGGTCATGAGCCTGGGCTCGGGCTTCAAGAAGGTCATCGACATGAAGTCCGTAGACCAGTCTGGTCCGGACGACGCCGTGGCCCCGGGCAAGGAACGCCTGGCCAATGTGGACGAGGACGGCGTCTGGTTCAAGTCCCATCTCGACGGCACCAAGCACCGCTTCTCCCCTGAGATCTCCATGGGCGTGCAGCACCGGATCGGCGCGGACATCATGTTCGCCTTCGACGAGCTGACCACCTTGCAGAATTCCCGCGGCTACCAGGTCGAGTCCCTGGAGCGCACCCGGCGCTGGGCCGAGCGCTGCATTGCCGAGCACTTTGCATTGACCGATTCCCGCGAAGGCAAGGAGTACCAAGCCTTGTTCGGCGTCATCCAGGGCGCCCAGTACGAGGACCTGCGCCGCAAGGCCTGCCAGGACCTGGGGGCCATGGCCTTCGATGGCTTCGGCATCGGCGGCGCCTTGGAGAAGGAAAATCTGGGAACCATCGTCGGCTGGTGCGCCGAAGAGCTTCCAGAGAACAAGCCGCGCCACCTGCTGGGCATTTCCGAGCCGGATGACGTCTTCACCGCGATTGAGAATGGTGCCGATACTTTCGACTGCGTCTCGCCCACTCGCGTTGCGCGCAACTCGGCGTTCTATACCCCCTGGGGCCGTTTCAATCTTTCCGGCGCACGCTACAAGCGGGATTTCACTCCGCTGGTGGAAGGCTGCGAGTGCTATGCCTGCAAGAACTTCACCCGTGCGTACATTCACCACCTGTACAAGGCCAAGGAACTGCTCAGCCACACGTTGATTTCCATCCACAACGAGCAGTTCACTGTTTCGCTGGTTGAATCCGCGCGCCAGGCGATCGAGGACGGAACCTTCTTCGAGCTCAAGGACAAGGTGCTCTCCAGCTACTACGCTGGCGAACCGGATCCGCAGGGCCAGCCGGCCGCCCTGTAGCCAAGGGCCGCAAAGCAGTCGAGGCATCGATTCTCCACGCACTGGGCAGTGCAAGGAGAATCGATGCCTCGGGCTTTTCTAGGCCGAAACGCCCTGCCCTGCGCGGGTCATCGGCAAATGCATGATCCCGTCGTCGTCATAGTCTTCTCCGGAGCGGAGGAAACCGAACTTTCCGTACCAGCCCTCCAGCTGGGTCTGGGCGCTGAGCTGGATCTCCGCCTCCGGAGCGCAAAGCGCCACGGCACGCTGCATGAGTTCCCCGGCCAGGCCCCGGCCTCGGGCTTCTGCGGCCGTTGCAACCCGCCCAATGCGCGGAGTGCCGCTTGCGCTGTCCATGATTCGCACAGTACACAGCACTTTCCCGTTCTCGGTGGCCACCAGATGCACAGTGCCGGCATCCAGATCGCGGCCATCGATGTCCGGGTAGCACGATCGCTGCTCGACGATGAATACCTCGGCACGCAGTTTCAGTATTGAGTAGAGCAATTCTGCGGAAAGCCCATCGGGCTCGTGGATGGAAATCAAATCGTTCATCCTCCAAGACTACCTACGCCCCCGCGCCCAGCTTCCTGCCGGAAACTTGAACCAGGGCACTTGCACCAAAGAGCATTGCCGCGATCCACAGCAACGGGGGAATGGGAGTACCGGGGCTGAGCACCAAGAAGAAAATTGGCGAGAACGTGGCAGCTGCCCGAAGGAAAGTCGCTGTTTCCAGGAAAAGATACGTGGCCACGGCCGAGTCGCTGGTGGCTCCCCCGAGTAATGCATCCCAGTCCCGTTCTTCCCTGCTGGCGTGGGCACTGCTTGCCGCAGCACACCCCAACGCGGCGACCAGGCCTGCGGCGGTCCAAAGCCAAATGCGATCCAGCTGGATCATGCCCAGCATTCCCAGCCCGCCGGTCAAGAACAGCAAGGCGGTGGCTGAAAATAGCATCGCATACAGCGTTGCTGCCCGCATCAGGCGCTGTTCCGAAATCCCTAGCAGCTGGGTGAGCTGCCGTTCGGAAACAAGCGGTGCAATGGTCGCGGAAATGCTCAAGGTAAGAACCAGGCAGAGCACCAGGTAAAAGGCCGCTGCGCTCAGCGGGTTGGCAATTCGCTGAACCGTGGCGGCCAACGCGAAAGCCAGGAGCAGGAACCCGGCCACCGAATGCCAACGGCCTCCCCTCAGCAAACGGAGGCAGAGAATGCGCCACGCCACCGGCAACTTGGCGGTGAGCTTGCCACCGCGTGCGCGCCTGCGGCTAATAGCGGATGTCGCCGGAGCCGAGAGGCCTCGCGAGTCGCCCTGCATCAAAGCCCCCACGGCGAATTGCTGGTGCTCTCCGGCAAAACGCAACGCCTGGCCCGGAATCTGGTCAAAATGGCGAAACGCACCGTACGTACTCGCGCCGCTAAGTACCAGGACAACGAGCAAGGCGAGCACCCAGGCAGCCGGCTTCAAGGTGGCCGCAGCCATAGCGCCAACCAGGCTTTGGGCCCAAGGAATCTGGAACATCATGAGCATCCACAGCACGGCCAAGGCGATGAGCAGCCCGAGGCCCACCCAGTCGCAGATCCGTCGCGCAGCTATTTGCTGGTTCTTCCCCTGGATCGCCGTGGCCGCGTTGGCAAGCCCGACACCGGCCACTGCGAAGCAGGCGAGCCCAAGGACTGCAACGGGTACCGGGAGCGATCCGGCCAGCCCCAGCATCACGATCAGCCACAACGCACCGGCAAAGCTGCTCGCGAAAAGACCGATGAGCACCGCATTTCGCCACGTCGGCTGGCGGATAGCCCGGAGCTTGACCGGCAGCGGCAGCCACCAGTCGGCCTTGGCCGCACTGAGCCCGCAAGGCCCCAGGTAGAGCATGAGCCGAAAGGTTGCCAAGCCGGCCAAGGCCAATAGCACGAAAGAGAGGTCCTGCAAGCGCCAGACGGCGCTAGGCAGCACTTGGTACGCTACGCCCTCGCCCAAGAGCACAAACAGCATGCCAAAGAGTGCGCTGAAGAGGTAAGCCAACGCCACCAGCGCGGCCAGCACCCAGACATAGGCATCGGAAAAGCTGTCGAATTTCTCGGAGAAATTCCGCCGCTTCTTGGCTCGATTGACCAGTTCTCTAGGATTGAAATCAACGGCATGGGTTGCAACCCGGCTAGCGCTCAAGCCACTGCGCCCCGGCCTGCGGATCAAGCAGTTCACCCTCGTCTTCATCCAGAAGCAGCACTTGGTCCACGCAGCTTCGCAGCATCAGCGGATCATGGGTCACCGCTAGCAAAGTTGTTCCCCTGCCGCGTACCCCGGCAAGCCGCTGGTACAGCTTCTGCCTGATACGCAGGTCCAGGCGTTGTTCCGGTTCGTCAAGAATCAGCAGTTCTGCCGGACGGATCAAGGCCGCGGCGAGCAGCAGCTTACGGCGTTGGCCAGAAGACAGCTCGCCGGGAAGGTGATCGGCAGCAGCAGTGATTTCGAAGAAGTCGAGTTCTGCCTGGACTAACTGGGCCCAATCATCCAGTCCGTGTCCACGAGCGACCATTTCCAGATGTTCGCGCACCGTGAGTTCTTCGAAGAAGGCGCCGTCGGTGACCTGCACTGCGACGGTACGGCGAAAATGCTCCGAGCTTTCATTCACGGGAAGACTTTGGAACTCGACGGTGCCTTCCACCGGAATGAGATGTCCCAGGATCGTGCGGATCAGTGTTGATTTTCCGCTGCCATTGGCACCGATAATTCCTAAGCCAGCACCGGGAGCCAGCTGCAGGTTGATCGGCCCGCAGATCACGCGATTGGGATAGCCAATGGTCAAGTCGCGTGCTTCTAGCTGAACTTCAGCGCTTTGACCTGTCTGCATGCCATCGATTCTAGTGTCCGGATACAGCTGTGGGCATCGCCCTCACGGATGATGCCCACAGGATCACTAGCTTGCGATGGCCGCTTGGCTGTAGCCAGGTTCGCGCTTCTTGAACCATTTGATGACCATCGAGGTCACCGGAACAAACAGGACCTCCACGGCGGTCTTGTAGATGAAGCCCACCACCACGTAGTTGATGAATGTCGGCGCATCGGCGATGCCGATAACTGGCGCTGCAATGGCACAGAAGATCAGGGTATCCAGGAACTCCCCAACACCGCTGGAGCCGATCAAGCGGAGAATCAGCCCACGCTCGCCGGTGCGTTCCTTGAGCTTGACCAGCACCCATGAGTTGGCCAGCTGCCCCACCAGGAAGCCGCAAGCGGAGGCGACGACGATCTGCCAGATCGGGCCAAGGGTGCGCTCAAATGCGTCTTGCCCGTCGTAGAACTCGGCTGATGGCAATTGGATCATGACCCAGAAGCAGAACACTGCGAAGAACGCCAAGGCGAAAGTCACCAGGATTGAACGGCGAGCCGCCTTCAATCCGTAGACTTCCGCAATGACGTCGCCCAGAATGTAGGCCAGCGGGAAGAGGAAGAAGCCGCCATCGGTGATCAGCGGACCGAAGCTGACACCTTTGGAGGCGCCGATATTCGAAAGAATCACGACCGCGCCCATCAAGGTGAGCACCGTGGAGAAGTAGGGAGAACCCGAAGAAGCGAAAACCGCGTTCTTGGTTCGAATCAGATTGTTGCTGGCGTTGGAATCGCCCATGAATTTTTTCCTTGTCAAAGTGGTTCGCCAGAACATCGCTAAAGGGCACGGCCCTGCCCACGAATCAAAAGGGTGAAGGTTCCATGCCTGCGCGCTGTCCCGCTGTATTAGCACTTACGCAACAAGTATCCCATGCATAACTGCGGCCACGTTCTCACCTGTTGAAGACCAACCATGTTTCAGAAATCAAAGAATTCCAAAATTCATATCTCACTTGAATGTCTTCGAACTATAAATTCGAGGAAACAAATAGTGCAGTGATCGTCCTCCCGTACATCAGCATGAAAATTTTCCTTTTTTGAACGCGTTCAAATAATTGGTAGAATCGGATCCACCCACTTCCATCCAAAGGCTCCATGACAACGCAACCACGCACCGAAAAAGGCCAGCAGACCCAAGCCAAACTCTTGGCAACTGCCTTGGAGTGCTTTGCCACGGACGGATATAAAGCCTCGAGCATGCGTGCCATTGCTTCGAACGCAGGGGTTTCCCTGTCGCATGCGTACTACTACTTCAAGTCCAAAGAGGAGATCGTTGCCCAGCTCCTGCTGAACCTGCGCAGGGAGCAATATGATCTTTGCGCGGGGATGCTCGCAGAGGGAAATACCCTCGAAGCCAACATCCGCGCAGTACTCGACACGGGCGTCGAAGCGTTGGCTCCCTATCACGATTTCGGGCCTGCGTTCCTGCGTCTGATGCTCGCGCGCGATATGGGCAACGACGAGATTTCCAGCATTGAATTGGAGATATGGGAGAAGGTCGTTTCCGGATCCCGCCCGTTGCCCCCATTGGGCATACGACGCGATCTGCCGAAGTTCTTACTGCTGGTTTCCCGCCAGATCTTCTCGGCGTGGGCTTTCGACCAGTCGCCGCAGCAGCGCCGATCCAGACTTCTGATGAAGAACATGGCACCGGTTGCCGCCAAGTTCGCGGTGCTCTGCCGCTTGCCTGTGGTGCGCTCGCTCTTTGAAGATGTGCTGGCACTGATGGATCCAGGGCCAGCAGGGATTGCCGAAGTGTCCATGGCAGATCCTTCACCGCTGAGACGGCCGAAAGCCTCCTGAAAAGCCGCGGATTGCGCGCGTCGGCAAACACCCTGACACAGAGTTCCGTATCACCGCGTCTTAAGGCGTAAAGTCAAACATGCCGATAGGTGATCCCTAGCGAACCAAAGGAGAACGCAGCACTATGAGCGCAATGGCACGAGCACTGCCAAGCTGGACCCACGACTACGCCACGCTGCGTGATCGCATTGCTTCCTTCCCGAACCAGCACGAGATTCGTTCGGTGAATCAAGACGGCGAAGACGTGGAAATCCTCCGCTACTGGCCTGATGCTTCCTGGTCCGCGCCAAAGGACGCGCAGCGCTTGATCCTCTTGGGCACTCCCAACGACAGCACCGCTGCAGAACTCGCCACTTCGGGTTGGCAGCAAAGCACGACCATGCATCTGCTGGCCGGCAAGCCCGACGACGTCGAGCAGGTGGTCAAGCTCGCCGATACGTCCGGGCTTTTCGAGGCTCCAATGGATAACTATGACGTCGTTGAGGTGACTGACTTCGACCGTCCGGTCGCCCGAGGACGCATGCGCTACGGCGAAAACTACGGCCTGCTTACCGACCCGGACCTTTTCTCCCCCGCTGATCCCGATGCGGCTCGCCGCGCGGTACTGGCTAACTTTGCAGGCGCAGCTTTCGGCCACGGGCTGCCCTGGCTGCTGCTGGTAGCCACCGCAGAACACGCCCAGCAGCTTCCCGAAGGCTGGTCCAAAGCGACCACGCTCAGCTTCTGGCAGCACAGCTAATCCCATTCCCTACCCGCACTACCCGCAATTGAGACTATGACTAATACAAACACTGCCTCTCCAGCCATGACCCTGACCATCGCTGGTTCCGAAGCCACTGGCGGCGCAGGCGCCCAGGCCGATTTGAAGACCTTCCAGGAACTGGGAACCTTCGGCATCGTGGCTTTGACCTGCATCGTCTCCTTCGATCCCAAGGACTCCTGGAACCACCGCTTCGTTCCCGTTGACCAGCAGGTAATTGCCGATCAGCTCGAAGCCATCCAGGCCTGCTACGAGGACAAGCTCAGCACGGTCAAGCTGGGCATGATGGGCTCGCCAGCAACGATCAACACCGTTGCCACCGCGTTGAATTCCCAGCAGTGGGACAACGTACTGCTGGACCCGGTGCTGATTTGCAAGGGCCAGGAACCAGGCCACGCACTGGACACCGACGAAGCCCTCAAGGCTGCCTTGCTGCCCTTGGCTACGTTCGTCACCCCGAACCACTTCGAGGCTGAACAGCTCTCGGGAATCAAGATCACCACCGAAGATGATCTGATCGAAGCCGCCAAGAAGATCCACGAGGTCTCCGGCGCGGCGGTCCTGGCCAAGGGTGGAGTCCGCATCGCTGGCGAAGACGCCGTGGACGTTTTCTACGATGGCACGACCCTCGAGGTCTTGCGCGAGAAGAAGATCGGCGAAGTTGCGGTCTCCGGCGCGGGCTGCTCGCTGGCCGCAGCCGTAACTGCAGAGCTGGCCAAGGGCGCTACCCCGCTGGAGGCAGCCCGCACAGCCAAGGCGTTTGTCACCGAAGGCATCCGCAACCGCGTTTCTGGCAACACCCCGTTTGACGCACTCTGGCAGGGCGGCCGCCGCTAGGCCCTGGCTGCTGGAGTGTTTGCTGGCCACTGCCGTTCACGGCGGTGGCCAGCAAACTGCTTTAACCGTGATCCCAGTCATTGGCCTAAGCCAACCGCACTTGTTATGGTTATTCCGGAAGTGCTCAGAATCAATGCGTGGAGAACCACAGGAAGGAGCGGTCGGCTATGCAAGCCACTTTGACGCTCTGCCCGTTCGTCTGCGTATCGAACGGGGTTGGCAACACATTTTCCGCTTAAGGCTTCTGCCTTAGGCAATGTTCCAGTGCCCCCAATTTTTCGTTCCCTTGCAGACCTCAATACCTTGACGATTCGTGATTCCGCGCGCCCATGAAGCGCGTGCGGACTATTTGAGGATTTCCCATGCAGCCATTGACCGAAAAAACCATCCGTTCTTCCTTCATCAACGCCAGCCGCCAAGAAGCGAAGAAATTGACCCTTCCCGAAAACTTTGCCTCCCTCGAGTGGGATTCGCTGGAGTACCTGGGTTGGCGCGACCCGAAAATGATGCAGCGCGGCTACCTGCTCCACACCGACGAAGCGGGGCAGACCCGCGGCATCCTCTTGCGCCCCACCGACGGTGGCCGCAAGCCGACCAACGCCACGATGTGCGAGATGTGCCGCGATGTGAACATCCCTTGCGCGGTAGGCATGTGGACGACCAAGCGCGCTGGCCAGGCTGGACGTGACGGCAATACCTTGGGGACATTGATCTGCCTGAACTTCGAGTGCTCCCGCAATGTGCGGATCCCGCCTCCGAAGAATCCGATCTACCCGGACCCAATGGTTGTCGTTGCCGAGCGCATCCAGCTGCTCGACGAGCGCGTGCATAGCTTCCTGAACCGCCTCTAGGCAACCGCAGCCTTCAAGCCGATTCCGGCGCCGCCCGCCCAGCAAGTAGTGAACTGATGAGTAACAAAGCGTCCAAATTTTCTCAAAAATGGACGGGCCCATCAGGCCTTGCTGGGCGGGTTTGTCGCAGTGGTTCGCGGATTTTATTGTGAAATTCCCAAGCCAGCACAATATCCAGCCAAAGGTTACTATTCAATAACCCCTTGATATATGAGCTACGTCACCTAAGATTCCAGCTATGGGTATACGCACTAGCGGACGTTTACCCCGGACGATCATCAAGGCTCGCACCGCTTTTATGTCGCCCGCCCATGACGGGAGCAGCACCGCTATCCAGCCCAGCTAGGAGAATCATGGTCACTCGCCGCACGCAGAGAGTGCCGCGCCTGATTTTGGGATCAGCCACTGCGCTTGCACTGGCTGTTACCTTGTCAGGACCGGCAAGCGCAGCAGGAATCCCCCAACCAGGCGACGGCGAAAATGCCGCGTCCCTGCCAATCACCAGTTCATCAGCGCTGTCCAACCTGAAAGTCTCTGGACCTCTTGCCAAATCAACTGGTGAAGTGTCTGTTTTCGTTCAGTTCCAGGGTGATGGCGCCTTCGAGACGGTGAAGAAGTCCGGCAAGAAGAAGGACACTGCCAAGGTCAAGAAGATCGGCAAGGAGGTCAAGGCCAAGGGCAAGCAGCTGGCAGCCGAGGCCAACTCGAAGGTCATCTACACCACGCACAACGCACTGCAGGGTGTCGCACTGACCGGTGATGCCGCTGATCTGCGCAAGCTTGCACAGCGTAGCGACGTTGCCAAGATCAGCTCCATCGTTCCCAAGAAGCCCTCCAACCGCAGCTCGGTCGTTGACACCGGCGCCCTGGAATCGTGGAAGTCCCTGGACAAGACCGGTGACGGCGTCAAGGTGGCTGTACTGGATACCGGCGTGGACTACACCCATGCCAGCTTCGGCGGCCCGGGCACCTTGGAAGGCTACAAGGAAGCCCAGGCCTCCGATGAGCTGCCCGGTGCAGATTCGGGCCTGATCGACACCAACAAGTTCATTGGCGGTTGGGACTTGGTTGGCGATGACTACAACGCCGACTCCGACGATCCCACCTACCAGCCAATTCCGCATCCGGACCCTAACCCGCTTGACTGCCAAGCTGCCGGACACGGCTCCCACGTTGCCGGAACCACCGCAGGCTATGGCGTCAACGCCGATGGCTCGACCTTCACCGGGGACTATTCCTCGCTGGACGCCGACGCGCTGGCGCAGATGAAGGTCGGCCCGGGCTCGGCCCCTGACGCACAGCTCATCGGCATCCGCGTCTTCGGTTGCGGCGGCTCCTCCTCCGTGGTTGGCCAAGCACTGGACTACGTACTTGATCCGAACGGCGACGGCGACTTCTCGGACCGCGCCGACGTGGTCAACATGTCCCTTGGTTCGGATCATTCCCCGGCCAACGACCCTGAAAATGACATTGTCGACGCCCTGAGCGCAGCCGGCATCCTCTCGGTTGTCGCTTCCGGCAATGCCGGCGATGTCACCGACGTGGGCGGTTCGCCGGGCAACTCGCGTTCCTCGCTGACCGTAGCCAACTCCGTTGGCTCGCACGTCACCTTGGACAAGATCCAGGTCGATGGTCCCGACAATGTCGCCGGTTCGGCCTCGGGCCAGTACTCGGCGAACTTCAACTACACCAATGCTGATCCGGCCGCCTTGTCCGGAGAAGCAGTGATGGCTCCGGCCGATAACGCATTCGGTTGCGACGCATTCGAAGAAGGTTCACTGGAAGGCAAGTGGGTTTGGCTGCAGTGGAGCGAGAACGGCGAGTTCCCTTGCGGTTCCGGCGCCCGCTTCAACAACGCTGAAGCCGCCGGTGCCACCGGTGTCCTCTTGGATGCAGAAAGCAACTTGTTCGATGCAGGCATCGCCGGCAACGCGACCATCCCGGGTGCGCAGTTCACCTTGGACGAGTCGAACAAGCTGCGCCCAGCAGCTGAAGCTGGCACGCTGCAGGTTACCCTGTCCCCCGAATTCGTTGGCGGTTCCTCCAGCGAGTCCGGCGTTGCAGACACGCTGAATTCCTCTTCATCGCGTGGCGTCCACGGTTCCAACGGCGTGGTCAAGCCGGATGTGGCTGCCCCAGGTACCCAGATCGGCTCGGTTGGCGTGGGCACCGGTACCGGCACCGCCGTGATGACCGGTACCTCGATGGCCACTCCATTGGTTGCTGGTATCGCCGCGCTGGTTCTGGAAGACAGCGACTACACCCCATATGAAGCCAAGAGCATCATCATGAACACCGCGGCCACCGACATCAAGGCCGCCAATGGCGAAGCCTACGGTCCGAACCGTGTTGGTTCCGGTCGCGTGATGGCCGATGCAGCACTCCAGAGCCCTGCTTTCGCCTACGATTCCGAGGCAGCGGATCTGACCAGCGTGGTCTTCGGCGTTATCGAGCTGGGAGGCAAGAAGCCGTTCAGCGCGCAGCGCGAAATCACCATTGAGAACACCAGCGGCAAGGCGCAGAGCTACGACGCCAACTACGTGGCCGCTACCGAGATCCCAGGCGCAAGCTTCACCTTGGATCGCAGCAGTGTCACCGTGCCGGCCGGCGGCAGCGCCAAGCTGAACGTCACCCTGAGCGTTGACCCGCAGCAGTGGGCCAAGACCATCGATCCAACCATGGCTACCAGCCAGTCCGGTCTGGCTCGTGCCTGGGTTGCCGATGCCAGCGGTCGCGTCGAGCTGACTGCCAGCAATGCTCCGACCCTGCGCATTCCAGTCCAGGCAGCTCCCAAGCTGGCTGCTGACATGGAGGGCAAGCTCAAGAAGCTGAAGAAGGGCGCGGATACCACCACCCTGAGCCTGAAGGGCAAGGACATCACTGCTGGCGAGGGCGCTACTTCGGTCACCTCCCTGCTCGGCGCCTTCGAACTGGGTGCTTCGAGTGAACGCGGCGACGATTCGCTGGACAGCATCCCGGCAGCCCGTTCCGTGGACCTGCAGCACGTTGGCGCATCGAGCACCGCTGCCCGCACCGGTGTGGCTGACGGCCTGCTGAATGTCGGCATCTCCACCTGGGCCAACTGGGCCCACCTGGCTGGCGGCACCGAGCTGGATGTCGAGATCGATACCAATGGCGACGGCGAAGCCGACTTCGTTACCTTCAACGCCGCATTCGACGAAGTTGACCTTGACCTGGCAGCAACCTTCAACCTCGCCACCGGCGAGCAAGTTGACCTGCAGCCAGTGAACGGCATGCTCGGCGATGTCGATACCAACACCTTCGACACCAATGCAGCGGTCTTCCCGATCTCCCTGTCAGCCCTGGGGCTCGATGAGGATTCGTCGGAGATCTCCTACCGTGTGCTGGGCTACTCCTGGTACAACACCGATGAGAACGGCTCGATGATCCCGGTTGACCAGACCGGCTGGATCGACTTCAACGTGGCAGCGCCACAGGTTGATTTCGGTGCAGAAGGCACCTTGTTCACCGATCTGTCCGGGACCCAGATCCCGGTGACCGTTGCAGACAGCACCAAGGCATCGAAGGCACTGTTGCTTCACCTGCACAACGGCAATGATGACCGTGCACAGGTTCTGGAAGTAACTGACGGAAAGAAGAAGGGCAAGAAGTAGGCCTTCCACCTCCCAAGAGCAGGCCCGGGGCACTTCCTAGCGAGTAAGGAAGAGCCCCGGGCCTACACCTTTAAGATCCAGCTGTGCAGCTTATTGCATGCGCAGCTTCTCTTCGAGAACCAGCACTGCGGCTTCTCTTACCTGGGCCGCGAATTTCCCATCGGCCTTGGCCTCGGCTGCCAGGGCCTTCGCCATGGTGATGGCCGGAGCCGATTTTACGCATAGCGGAACAGTTCCGCCGGCGGCCACGAACTTCACTGCGCGCTCGCCCACCGGCAGGTAGCCGACCTGCTTGGCTTCACAGAGATCATCGGAAATCACGATTCCCCCATACCCCATTTGCTCACGCAGCAATCCGGTGATGATCTTCGAAGAGAACGGTGCATCATTCTTTCCATCGAGCCGGGAGTAGCGGGCGTTGGAGACCATGACCCAGGACTTGCCCTGCTCGATAGCCTGCTCGAATGGCTGCAGATCGCTGGAGTCCGCATCGATCTTCGTATCGGTCACTTTGGTACTGGTATCGGTGTTCCCAGCGACCCGGCCCAATCCGGGGAAGTGCTTGACTACCGGTTGCACGCCTTCGGAGCGCAGCGCTTCGTTCACCGTCGAAATGGCCTTGGAGACCCCCGAGGCGTCATGCGCGTATTCGCGGCCAAAGTAGCCGATGGGTGCGTTGCCGGTGCCGATACTGGCCGGAACAACGTCCGCCACCGGAGCCAGATTCACGTTGATGCCGGCTTCAGCCAGTTCTTTCCCGGCGGCGCCCACTTCACGCTCCAGCTTCGATACAGGCCACCCTCCCTGCGTCAACGCAGTCGGCAGTTCGGTGAAACCGGGGCCCTGGAGCACCCGGACAAAGCCCCCTTCCTGATCGGTGGCCACCCAGACCGGCAATTGCCCGGGAATGCCGGACTCCAAGCCCTGGGTAATTTCCTGGACCTGGGCGGCGGTCTGCTTCACCGGCAGTTGCGAACGGCCACGCAGGAAGACATTGGAAATTCCCTGCTTCTTCATCGCAGAAATTTCCGCAGCGGTTGCTCCTGTTGCCGGGACACCGGCCATCACGAGGCTCGCTGCCTGTTCGCTGGCGCTCAGCTCGCCGGCTAGCGCTTCTGCTTGCTGGCGCAGCGAGGGTTCCTGGCTGCGGCTAGGCGATGGGCTTTCTTCTGCCCCGGAGTTGCCGGACGGGCTGGGAGTTGCCTGCTGCGCAGGAGTCCTCGTACTGCTCGGGCTGCTGGAGCTGCCCTCGGACGTGCTCGAAGCTGCTTCTTGGGCATTCGGCGCACTGCAGCTAGCGAGCATCACCGTCATCAGGATTCCGACTGACATGAGCTGCTTGGCACGGGTAGTCATGAGATCATCCTTCCACCGTAAACTGCGAAGTTGCCGAAGAGCCGAGAACCTTTTGCCGTTGGCAGAACGCTAGGCACGCACCACCAGCAGTTCATCCCAGTCGGTGGTGTAGCGCTGCGAAATATGCTCTCGTTTCATTGACCATTCAGGGATTTTGGCCATCCCGGCATGCCCCAGGCCAATGGATTTGGCACCGAATCGAAGGGAGATATCCTGGACTACCGAAGAGACGTTCTCTTGTTCCTCGGCAGCCGGATCGGGACTCTGGCCAAAGAGGTCCAGCTGTGGCTCGCCCGGAGAATCGCTGAGCCCGGAGAGGATCACTCCCCCGCGAACATAGTCCATTCCCGGTTTCATCAGATCCCGCATGGCGGCAATTGCCAGCTTGCTGAGCACGATGGGATCCCGCGTCGGACGCGGCAGGCGCACCTGGGCACTGGGGAATGAGGCTTCTCCCCGGGCGAAGCGGCTGGTGCCCGCGGTGACGGTAAGCAATGAAGCGTACAGGCCTTCGCGCGCCAAGCGGCCGGCAGCCTTCTGCGCATAGATGGACATGACTTCTTCCATCGCTTCATAGGTGCGCACCGGCGTGGAGAAGGAACGGGTGAACATGACCTGGCCGCGATCCGCGCGTTCCTCCACCGGACCAATGCAACGTTGCCCGTTGAGTTCGAAGACCGTGCGCTGCAAGACGACAGAAAACTTCTTGCGGATCGCCAATGGGTCAGCTGCTTGCAGGTCCGCGATGGATTCAATGCCCATGGCTGCCAGCTTGGCACCGGTTTTGCGGCCCACACCCCAGACATCGGTGACTGGAACCCGGTTCAGGATACTGCCCAGGACCTCGGGATCCATGAGCTGCTGGACGCAGACTCCGCCCAGTCCCGGATTGTGCTTGGCAATATGGTTGGACAGCTTCGCCAGGGTCTTGGTGGATGAGACACCCACGCAGACTGGCACCCCAATAGTCTTGTCAATGGCGGCACGGATCTGGGCCGCGGTGCTGCGCACCTGTTCCAGGTTGCCTTCCAGGCCGACGAAAGATTCATCGATGGAATACACCTCGTGCCAGGTCCCGAAGCGTCCGAGCAATTCCATGACACGGGCAGAAATATCCCCGTACAGTTCATAGTTGCTCGACCGCACCGCAAGGTTGTGGGAGTCCATATAGCGTTGGACCTTGAAGAAGGGTTCTCCAGTAGGAATGCCCAGATCCTTGGCTTCCTGGGAACGGGCCACCACGCAGCCGTCATTGTTCGACAGCACCACCACGGGACGATTGCGCAGCGAATAGTCGAAGGCCCGCTCGCAGGAGACGTAGAAATTGTTGACGTCCACCAGGGATACGTGGTCAGCGGACATGATGCAGGCACCTGGTAATGACGCCGAAGACACTGACCTCATCGCCTTCGGCCAGTACCACGGGCAGGGGCGATTCATCGCTGAGCAGCCCAACCTCGTGGCCGTCAATCTGCCAGCGGCGCACCAGCATCTGCCCGTTGAGGTTGACGATGACCACAGAGCCGTGGCGCACGGCCAGCGATCGGTCCACGATCACTTCATCGCCGTCGAAGATGCCAGCTGACCGCATGGCGTGGCCCGAGACGCGCATGATGAAGGTGGAGACACGATCACGGACCAGCAACCGGTTCAGGTCCAGTCCACCGTCAAAATAATCGCGTGCTGGCGAGGGGAAACCCATCGCGGATACCGCTTGGACCGGCCCTTGGGTTGCTCCCGGAGGCATCAGCTCCTGTTCTTCAGCCACACCCCACCACTTTCTAGTACAAATATTCGAATACTTGAATTGTAGCGCGTTATCCAGCAACCTTCATGTTTCCGGCGAGCGCGCTACCCCCGGGACTCCGTAGCAGAGGTCCTCCCATGGACCCTGGCCTGCGCTTTCCAGCTGTACAGCGCGGCGGATACAACAATAACCAGCAGCGTCGCGGCACCGGAGATCACGATGATTGCCCTGGCCGGGCCAATCAGCAATCCCGGGGTGCCGATGAGATAGCCCAATGCGACCATGATGTTGATGAGCATCCGCAGCTGCGCCCAAGCAGCACCATGGCGGGATTCCGGCACGTATTCGTAAATGGCTGTTCGCACTCCAGTATTGTGCAGTCCATTGCCCAGCCCGCCAGCAAGGAACACCAAGGCCAGGCCAGCCGCGTTGGACCAGAGCCCTTCCGTGAGGATCGCGGCGCCCACCAGCCCTCCACCGAGCAGAATCGTCAAGGCGCTTCGGGTACCGAAGCGGCGATTGCCTCCCAGCAGGGAACCGAACACTGCGCCCACGGACCAGGCACCGAGCAATACCGCATATCCAGTGTCGTTATCGGTGATCCCGCGCAGGTAGAACACCCCCGAAACGCCTTCTGCTGCGGTAAACAGCACGATCGCCGCCACCGGCAGCAGCAAGATCCGCAATTGTGGATTGCGCGTCAATGCAGCTCCACCGGGCGATACCGGTCCACCCTGATCCGGCTCGTTCGCTGCGTCTGTTCCTGTCCCGTTGGCGGCTTGCGAGCGGGACAGGAAGATGGCCGCCAGGGCCAGTGCCAGGAATCCTGCCGCCGCGTACCAAAGCACCGCGCCGATCCCCGATTTCGCGAAGACGAGCGAAGCTATCGCCGGCGCGATGATTCCCGCCAGGGACGTCGCTACGACAAGGAAGCTGCTGGCACGAGCAATGCTGAAGCCTCCGCGGATGCGCGGAACGATCTTGAAAATGACCGCTCCGTTAACCACCGCGCAAATACTGGCCACAGGCATCAAGGCGAGGCTCGCGAAGATATTGGAGGCAATGGCCATCACCGCGAAAATCGCCACATGCACGCACAGGTTCAGGATCCACACCCTGAAAAGGCCTGCCCCGTCCACCCAACGCCCTATAGCCGGGGCGGCAAGGATCGGCGGAACCAAGCCGGCGAGGAACAACGCGGTTACGCCCCAGGACCCCAACTGATCCGCGGATTCCAGGGTCAAGGCAAAGACCGCCATGCCCTCGCCGAGCATGGAGAGCAATGCAACCACGCAGAACAGGACACAACGCGCCGAAGACTGCACCTGGCCCCCTTCCTCCGCGCGCATGCCACGCTGGCCTAAAGGTTCTAGTCTATGGGTAGGGGGATTCGCCTCCGAGGACATATCGCGCCAAAGGAGTCTCGTGAAAGTATTACTGGTCAGCTGCGGAGATGTCGCCACCGAGGCAGGACTGCGGCTCCAGCAGGAGGGCCATCGCGTCACCGGCTGGCGGCGCAACAGCCAGAAGCTGCCCGCAGGATTTACCGGCCACAGCGTAGACCTGCTCGATGCCGCCCAGTGGCCAAGCATCGATCCGCAGACCGAAATCGTCGTGCTCACTCCCGTGCCAGCCACCCGCGATGCCGATGGCTACACGCGCGGCTATCTGCGGGTCGCCAAAGAACTGGCTTCACGGCTGGCAGCCCAATGCCCCAATCTTCGCCGGCTTATCTACATCTCCTCCACCGCAGTGATGGGCGGCGCCAACGGAGAACTCGTCGACGAATCAGCACCGCTTGCCCCAGCTAGCCCCACCGCGCAGGTCCTTGCGCACACCGAGGCAGCGCTCGCCGGCAGCGGCCTGCCGGTAACAATCCTGCGGGCGTCGGGAATCTACGGCCCGGGCCGCACCCGGCTCATCGATCACGTCACCGCCGGAACCGCACAGATTCCCGCGGGCTCGCATTGGACCAACCGCATCCACCGCGATGACCTGGCCGCGGCCATCGTTCACGTTGCGGCGCTGGGAGAGCAAGCCGCTGGCCTCTACCTGGCCAGTGACAGCACCCCAGCCCAGCTAGGCGAGGTCTACCAATTTTTGGCCAAGGAACTTCATTTGCCTGCGCCGGAAGAGGCAGGACAAGCCCCGGCACGACGTGCTGCCGACCGCCGGCTCGATAATTCCAAGCTGCTAGCCAGCGGGCTTGAACTGCAGTATCCGGGATTTACCGAAGGCTACCGCGCGATCCTTGCCGGGACATCAACCCGCCATGCCTAAAGCGCGTAAAAGACAGCCTTAAAGGAAAACCGGCTTGCAGCGCATCGCCATGATGCACCGCAAGCCGGTTGTTTTATTTCGTTCCGGGTGTAGACCGAAACGCTTAGAACCCCTTGCGCAAGGGGTTGAAGTGCCGGGCGATGCCTGGAACCTGCTGGCCAGCAATCTGGGCAGCCAGGATCTTGCCAGTCAGCGGTCCCAGCGCAACGCCCCACATGCCGTGGCCGCCGCCAACCGACACGCGCGAGGATCCGGTCTGGCCAATGAGTGGCATGCCGTCCGCGGTGCATGGGCGTCCACCCACCCATTCTTCTTTGCGGTTCTCCCAGTTAATCCCCTGGTAGACCGGGGTCGCAGCGGCAACGATGGCCTCAATGCGCTTCGGCTCCAGCTTGTGGTTGGCGTCGCGGAATTCCATGGTGCCGGCGATGCGGAAGCGATCGCCCAGCGGGGTGCAGGCAACGCGCTGGGTCGGGAAGTAGATCGGGTGCGTTGGCATGTGCTCCGGCTCCACGGTGAACGAGTAGCCGCGGCCTGCCTGAACCACAACGTTCACACCGAACTTGCTGGCCATGTCGGTCATCCAAGCACCGGTAGCCAGCACCACGTGATCCGCGGTGATTGAACGGCCTTCGGAACCGATGACGGTGACCGAGCCGCCATTGTCGCGCACATCGGTGACGTTGAAGGCTCCGATGATGTCGCCGCCGCGGGCGATGACGGATTCGGCCAGTGAATCCATGAACTTCGGCGGGTTGATGTAGCGCTGGTTCTTGATGGCTACGCCCGCAGCGACCTTATTGGACAGGGTCGGCTCGATGCCGCGCAACTCGTCGCCGGTGAGCAATTCGTAATCAACTTCGCCGCCGGTCTTCTCGATCATCTCGAATTCATGCAGCAGCGCATCGCGGTCGCTGAGCGAGGTGAATCCGGTCAAGAATGGATTTGCCGGCTTGGTCGGCTCCTGCACGCCCGGCCCTGCCGAAGTCGCCTGCGCGATTTCGTCGAAGGCATCCAAACCGGTTGCGCCGATTTCCGAGTAGACCCGCATGGCTTCTTCCCACTTCTTCGGGGTCGAGTGCCAGGCAAAACCGATCAGGAAGCGGAGCAACTTGGCATCGGCCTTCAGCGGAATGTACAGCGGGGATGCCGGGTCGAGCATCATCTTCAGGCCGTTCTTGAAAATTGCAGGCTCCGCGATGGGCAGGGTCAGGGCCGGGGTCAACCAGCCGGCGTTACCCCAAGAGGAACCGGACGCGACGCCGCCGCGATCCACGACGGTAACCTTAATGCCAGCTTCCTGCAGGTACCAAGCGGTCGACAGGCCAACAAAGCCAGCGCCTACAACAACGACATGATCTGGCACGCCTACTCCAGCCATGATCCACTCTCCTAGCATTTCGACGGCCTCTCCACACGAGCCCGCATGTCTTCACTGTCGCGCGATCCCCAGGGAAAATCAACGCGTCCTGACGATTCGACGGTGAGCGCCACCACACCGGCAGGAGGTTCGTGTTTCTTGCGGTAAATGATTGCCTATTCCGAACTTTCAACAAGTACTTCCTCCCGTACGGGCACTTTCCCCAGAGGCTGCATCACTATCGCCCATCGGGAACTTCGCCTCCAGCGCGTCCTGCGTAGACTGGAGAGAAGCGAATTACCAATCCCGCCGATCAGCCATTTCTAAGGAACTGCACCACACTCATGGCCTCACGTAAACCAGCCAAGAAGAAGCCTGCCCAGGGTCATCCAGCCCGCCGTTCCGGCGCCAGCAGCGTGCCTTTTGAATCCGAAGTGCGCCAAGCTCTTCAGCCATTCAAGTCCTCGCTCTTCCGCCACTTCCACGAAGAGGGCCAGGCAGCCAGCGAGACCCGCGCAGCGCTCGAAGGGCTCACTACCCTGCTGACCGTGCATGCCCAGTTGCGCCAGAGCGTTGACGTCAAAACCCTGGATCCGACGATTCTGGGTGAACAGCTGGGCCACTTGACGTCGCTGGGCAAGGAAGTTTCGGAAGCCAGCGCTGCGATCCTCAAGCATTACCTGACTTTCCTGGGCACGACCGCTAATTTCGGCGGAAGCGTGGATGACTTCAAGCAGACTTTCGAATTCCTCTCCCGCATGGCTGGCGATTCACCCATCGTGGCACCCTATCTCGAAGATGATGAGGCCAACGGCAGCCTCGAAGCGATGCCCTTCGTTTTTGCGGCTCGCGAGTTGATCAGCTGGGTTGGCGAAGGCAAGCCGACCACCCCAGCTGGCGTACTCACCGGCGATACGCTGCAGGATGCGGCCAGCGCGCTGGGCCTGTTCGTCAAGGTCGATGAATCCGCCGGCGTTCCAGAGGATGCCCAGTGGGAGCCGGAAGACGGCACTGCCGTTTCTTCGCTAGCCGACATTCCACGCCTATCGGCATACTGGGACGCCCTGATCGGCACGGCCATGCTGCGCTACCAGGAACCGAACGCAACCCCAACCGAGTCGCTCAGCGATGCGCTGCTGGCATCCAGCGGACAAGGCGCCCGCTTGGTCAAGGAGCTGATTGCAGAGGTTCTCTACTCGCACATCCTGATCAACACCTTGGAGCAGCCGGGCAAGGCGCAGATCGCCGAGATGGTGGCCGGCGTGTTGAGCAATGCCGCATCATCGACACCGCCACGTGCCGAGTTCGCGTTGCAAGTTCCGACCGAAGATGACCTTCCCGCCGAGCAGCATCACCTGATTGCCAGCCTTGAGGAGGTTGTCCCCCAGGTCGAGTCCCTGCTGCGCGTCTTTGAACGCGAAGGCCTTGTCGAGATTAATGACGAGATCACGATTCCTGTGGTCTTGCGCTCTTCACTGGAACGAGCGCTGGCCAAGGTTTCTGATCATGTTTTGAAAGACACCCAAGAGGCAGAGGCTTCCGAGGCTTAACCACCAGCAACGGCAAAGGGTGCGAGAACTAATTCGAGTTCTCGCACCCTTTGCCGTTGATTCATCGACTAGCCGATGCGCGTGGCCAGCTCGGCGTCGTGCCACGGCAGGCGATCGAACCATGGGCCCCGCTTGGTTCGCCGGCCTTCACGGCCAAAGAATCTGCGGTTGCTTCTGCGTTGATCGCAGCATCTGCCGTCTTGCTATCAAAGCCGCCCTTAGGCTCCACGGCCAGGCCTTATTGTTGCCAAACAACCGTATCTGCCTGGGTACTCATGCGCTCTCGCTTCCCAGACAGGAAATGCTCTCCATAGGCGCAACACCCCGCCACGCAGGCCCATTCCGACCTGAGGTGTGAGGCAGAACGCAGAAACACGGGCTGGGTTTAAGTTATAAAAGGTACGTTGCATTACTGACAGACAACGGCGTGCGATGGGGGCACAGCGCCGATGAAAGATCAGTCCGTTTACGCAATGCAACGTACCTTTTAATCACCCTCGGATCCTTAGTGATGCCACTCGCAAAACACCACCAAGTACCTTCCCGGTGATCGGTCTTCACCGATACATGTCTAACTTATCGCGTCCTGCGAAAATCCGAAATCATACTTTAGTAGGAGGGTAGGGGTCAGAACGGGATGCTTGCGCGCAGTGCCCAAACACCGTTTTCGGAACTGGTTGCAAACTTTCCACCAAATGCACGCATCCTGTCACCCATGCCAATCAGGCCTGTCCCGCCTTCGGGCAACCCACTCGCCTTCTTGTCGAAATTCCCCATCTGATTAGTAATTTCCAGGATGCCCTCTGCCCCTTGGACCGTGAGTTCGAAGGTGCACTTCCCGCCCAAGGCACCGTGCTTTATCACATTTGTTGTACCTTCTTGCATGACCCGATAAATCGCAGTCTGTGCAGAACGGGGTAATTCGGAAATTTTCTCGTCAGTGGTGGAGCTCACCTCGAAATTTGCCTCTTTTAGCCTCTGAACGAAAAGTTCTGCACCCTGAAGCGCGTAAACAGTAGTAGCGGCCGGCTTATCAATGCCCTGGGACGAGGGATCTGCCATGGTCCCATCAGCCCTCAGGACATTGAGCATCAGGCGTAAATCGTGCAAAGTCTCAGTACTCAGTTTGGCGATGACATCCAGAGCTTCGAGGGCCTTCTGACCATCGTTTGCGAACTTCGCGGCCTTCGACTGCATGGCCACGACCGTGATGTCATGCGCGACAATATCGTGCAGATCCCGGGCAATGTTCTTTCGCTCCCGGTCGACAGCAAGACGAGTCTGCTCTTTGACCGTATGCATTTGCCGAAGAGCGAGCTCGTTCTTCTCGCGCAGCAAGTAAATATTCCTCGTTAAGAAGAACGCCATCGCCGTCAACGGGGCAATCCCGACAAGCAGAACCGCGTCTTGCCCGGACTGGATGCCGAACTGCACCATCCACGCTGCGGACAAGGTTAGGAATAAGGCCCTAACGCTCATGGCACTGGCCGTAGCTGCCAGCGCCGAAAAAATCATGAATGAAACGACAGTCCAGAAGAACAAGGCGCCGTCCGTGAGGAAGAAATAGGCAACTGCCACAAACAATCCGACGGATACGGCAACCCAGCGAAGACCAAGCGCAAGAATTGCGCACAGTCCTACGCCGAGCAACGCGCCTCGAACCGAAATATCCGACGAACCACTAAATCCGTCTTCCAGCAGAGTCACGAACTCACTACTGGAAACCGCGATCAGAACCGCAATACCAGTCCAAACAATGACACCCCGACCAGCGAAGAGCTTGGTCAGGGTGTCCTTTAGTCGTCCAGTCATATGCCGAATAATTCCCGGCTCAGATGATCAAGTCAAATAAACCGCGTTATGGGCAGGCGACGCCGTAGCGTTTGCAGAACCACTCCGAGAAGGCTGAGCCAAAGCCAGCAGGAGTAGCAACGTTGCCACTGCTGGAGGCTGGAGAGCTCGCGGCAGATGCAGGAGCTGCCACGGCGGTCAATGGTGCCAGAACTAATGCTGCTACGGCCAGCATTTTCAAACCCTTCATAACAAACTCCACATCAGATCAACTTATATACTTTCAGGTGAACAGGCCAACATGAGGCCACCCGCATCGAATCAGAGGAATCAGATGGAACAAATAAAGGTCCTTATTGTCGATGATGAACCTCTAATTCGACATGCGTTGGGCACAATCCTAGCAACAGACCACGGAATTGTAACGGTTAATTCTGTTGAAAATGGACAGGCCGCCGTCGAGTATTGCAGCGGCAATCAAGTGGACGTTGTGCTCATGGATTTGCAGATGCCGATAATGGACGGGGTTAGCGCTACTAAAGCAATCAAATCTGCCGAAGACAGCCCCTCCGTGCTTGCCATTACCGCCTTTTCTTCTGACGACTACCTGGTTCCGGTACTGACCGCTGGGGCCAGCGGATACTTGGTAAAAGACTCTGAACCAGATGAAATTATTCATGCGATCCATGCCGTTCACCAAGGAACTGCAGCCATTTCCCCGTCGGTTTCTTCTGATCTAGTTTCTGCGGTTCGCGAAGCTTACCGGGATAATTCCCAAGACATTCAAGAACTGGCCTATGACTTGGGAATTACCAATCGGGAATTCGAGATTCTAAAACTGCTCGCACGCGGGCTAAACAATACCGAGATTTCAAGAACTCTGACTATTTCCGAAACTACGGTTAAAACCCATATGGCGAAGATTTTCGTTAAGCTGAATGTTCGCGATCGGGTCCAGGCTCTGGTTGCGGCCGCGCGTATGGGCCTTATCGAAATCCCCAAAGACTAGCGCCTGCTTTCCAGCTATTAGTGTGAAGTCAACCTCTTTGACACCTTGCCCGGCTGGTTCGGGAATATCTGCGCGCCATATGCGTTGAACATGAGCATAGACCGCTCAAGTTTCTATTAGGAGGCTCACTTGCCAGCATTTTTCGGCGCACCGTCAGATGGCTCGTTTGAGGAATTCCTCTCTCGATTCCTGTCTTCACGTGCTCAGGCAGCACGTCCCATCGACCTCACGCGCCTGCTTTCCGCCCGCACCCACGAAGCGGTAGCCACCGCGGCAGCGATTTCCCAGGAGCATGGCCACGACGAGATTGATTCCCTGCACCTCCTGATGGCTCTGCTGCGCACCGAACCAGTCGGCGAGCACCTGACCGCCATGGGTATCGACATCGAGGCTTTGAGTGCAGATGCCATCGCGCGCATGCCCAAGTCCCAGGAGAAGGGCGAGAAGCCATCCCACCTATCGTCGGCAGCTCAGCGCAGCCTCTTTGACGCCTATCAGGTTGCTCGTAACTACGGTTCGACCTACATCGACCCTGATCATCTTTTCCTGGCCTTCGTTTTCAACCCGGAATCTCCGGTCAGCCAGCTCCTGGCGCAGCACGGCATCACCGGCCAGTCCTTGCAGCAAGCCGCCATGGAGCAGGCCCAGCGTGGCCAAAACGATGCCCAGAACCAGTCCGATTCCGAGTCCGACGTGTCCATGCTCGAACGCTACGGAACCGATCTGACCCTGCTGGCCTCCGACGGCCAGATTGATCCGGTGATCGGACGCAAGGAGGAACTGGATCAGGTTATTGAAATCCTGGCCCGTCGCACCAAGAACAACCCTGTGCTGATTGGCGAGGCAGGCGTGGGCAAGACCGCCATTGCCGAAGGACTGGCCCGCGCCATCATCGATGACCAGGTACCAGCCCAACTGCGCAA
Organism: Glutamicibacter sp. NPDC090743; assembly: GCF_044769125.1. Taxonomy (NCBI): domain Bacteria; kingdom Bacillati; phylum Actinomycetota; class Actinomycetes; order Micrococcales; family Micrococcaceae; genus Glutamicibacter; species Glutamicibacter sp. NPDC090743. The sequence continues at coordinate 152,410 of NZ_JBIVXE010000006.1, forward strand.
TGCGGCCTTGATCTCCATTGATCTTCCGGGCATGCTCGCCGGAACCCGCTACCGCGGAGATTTCGAGCAGCGGCTCACCGGCCTGCTCGACGAGGTAGCCGCAGCCGAAGGGCAGGTGCTGATATTCATCGATGAGATGCATCTGCTGGTCGGTGCAGGCTCTGGCGAGTCCGGCAATATGGACGCCGCAAATATCCTCAAGCCGCGTTTGGCGCGTGGCGAGCTGCACATGATCGGCGCCACTACGCTCGATGAGTTCCGCAAGGTGGAGAAGGACAGCGCGCTGGCTCGGCGCTTCGGCAAGGTTACTGTTGCCGAGCCGTCGGAGGAAACGGCGCTGGCCATTTTGGACGGCCTGCGCGAATCCTACGAGGATCACCACCAGGTGCAGTACACCCCCGAAGCGCTCAAGGCCGCGGTGACGCTCTCTGCCCGCTACTTGAACGACCGCCAGCTTCCTGACAAGGCCATCGACTTGATCGATATCGCCGGTGCCCGGCGGTCCATCGCTGCTGGAGATGCCGAGGATGTGCAGTCCCTGCGTGCCGAATTGGTAGACGCCGAGCGTGAGAAGTCACGCGCTATCGGCGAGGAACGATTCGAAGAAGCTGGCGCATGGCGTGACCACATCGTGGAAATGACCGCGCGCATCAAGGCTGCTGAGGAGGCCGGCGATGCAGGGGTCACCCGGGTAGTGGATGAGAAGCAGATTTCGGAAGTGATCTCCCGATCCACCGGCATCCCCACCTCGCGCATCTCGGGAGATGACAAGGCACGCTTGGCTTCGCTGGAAGATTCCCTGCATGCTTCGGTCATCGGCCAGCACGATGCCGTTGCCGCTGTGGCACGCGCCGTGCGTCGCAACCGTACCGGAATGTCGCCAGCAGGTCGCCCCATCGGCTCGTTCCTTTTCCTGGGTCCCACCGGCGTCGGAAAGACCGAACTGGCCAAGGCCCTGGCTGCAAACCTCTTCGGTTCGGCCGAATCGCTGGTTCGCGTCGATATGAGCGAATACGGTGAGAAGCACACCGTGGCGCGCCTGATTGGCGCACCTCCGGGGTACATCGGCCATGACGAGCCCGGCCAGCTGACCGAGAAGATCCGCCGCAACCCGTACTCGGTCGTGCTGCTCGATGAAATCGAGAAGGCCCACCCGGACGTGTTCAACGTGCTGCTGCAGGTACTCGATGACGGCCGGTTGACCGACTCAGCCGGGCGCACTGTCGATTTCTCCAACACGCTGATCCTGATGACCAGCAACCTCGGCGGCGAGTACTTGGCCAACAAGGCCGGAAACTTCGGTTTCACCTCCGCCAATGCCACCAGTGAGGCTGGAGAAATCCGGGCCAAGGTCATGGGCAAGGTACGCGAGTTCATGCGCCCAGAGTTCCTGAACCGTCTGGACGAGGTACTGCTGTTCTCCAAGCTCTCGCAGTCCGAGATTGGCCAGATCGTCAAGCTGGTCATCGCCGAGACCGAAGCTCGCTTGGTGGACCAGGAGCTGAAGCTGGAGGTGAGCGACGCTGCCGTGCAGTGGCTGGCAAACGAAGGCTACGACCCCGAGTTCGGTGCCCGCCCGCTGCGCCGGCTGGTACAGCGCAAGGTACAGGATGCCATTGCCGACCTGCTGATCAGTGATTCGCTTGCCGCTGGTGACACCGTTTCGGTGGACTATGCCGCTGGCATGCTGAAGGTGCAGAAGAAAGTCGAGATGCCGACTCCACCTGCTCACAACGAGCACGCGCCAAACTACTTCGATAGCTAGGCCGGCATAGCCCATAAAGGGGCTTGCTTGCTCGGGACTTCCGTCCCGGCCAAGCAAGCCCCTTTTCTTCACTTAGAAAGTGCGCTAGTCAGCTGCAGAAATGCAGTCAACCTCTAGCTAAGCAGGAAGACTCCCGGTACCTTTGACTGCATGGCGAACATTGGAATGATCACCCTTGATGCCCTTGACGAGAAAGCTGCCTCGGCTTGGTGGAGGGCTGTTCTGGGCGGGAAATATCTGGGCCAGTACCCGGGGTTCACCATGATCAGCGTCCCTGGCTTCAGCGCGAGGTTGGGGTTCCAAAAAGTTGATGAGATCACTGCCGGCAAGAACCGGGTTCATCTCGACTTGCAAGCAAGCACGAGCCGCGAGCAGGAAGTCGCCCGTTGCACAGCCGCTGGCGCAACACGCGTTGAGGACCACACCGAAGATCCCACTTTTGGCTGGACCATTATGCGCGATCCTTACGGAATCGTCTTTTGCATTTCCGACCCACACGAGGACTGAGGACATGTCGCTGTTTGCCAGGAAATCATCGGAGGCTTCGACTCACCGGGTGCAGATCCATTTTGCCCAGCCGATGACCGAACGCCTGCGCAAAGATCATGAAGCGGGCCTGCTCGATACATTGTTGCCCAAATACAAGGCTTCCGGAACCATCATCAGCGCCAAGACCACATTGGACGCGGCCGAGGAGCCGATCTCCAGCGACATTAACCTTGAAGTGGCCACCCCCGAACCGAAGAAGCTGTTTTCCGAATTGCTCTCTTCGCTCATCGATGGGGGACTGGGGCATGGTTCCTGGCTGATTATTGATGGACAACGCACCGAAGTAGGCGGCAGCGAGTACGTTTTGCTTCGAACCAGGCTTGGGGCCGAATCGGATCTGGAGCCAACCGTCAGGGCCCTGCAGCATGCATTGGGTGACGGCGAAATCGGATGGCATGAGGATGTCTACTACCGGCATGATGGCCCGGTGTTCGTTTACAACGGCGACTCCGCCCAAGCCATCATCCACACATTGGAAACAGAACTGGTGAAGCATCCGTTGCTGGGCAACGCGGAGATCCTTTCGGTTTCCCCGCAACAGTAAAAGGACTCGATGGAACTCTCCACCACTAAGGTGCCTTCCGAGGAACAAATACTCTCGCTCTACAACGCGGTGGGCTGGATCGCCTATACAGACAACCCAGACGTACTATTCGAAGGCCTGAAGAATTCAGCATGCGTAATCTACGCCTACGACGTAGACCACCAGTTGATCGGCCTTGTGCGCGTGGTCTCGGATAATGCCACCATCTGCTACGTCCAGGACATCCTGGTGCGTCCATCTACGCATCGCACCGGCGTAGGCCGTGCTTTGCTCTCTGCCGTACTAGTGAAATATGAGCATGTGCGTCAGCTGGTCCTGATCACCGATGATGAACCCGGGCAACGTGCCTTCTACGAATCCATGGGGCTCACGGAAGCGTCGGATTTCCGTCCCGGTGCGATCCGGACCTTTGCCAAATTCTCGTAACAGCTCTCCCTTCGCTGCCTGGCCTGTATAGACTGACCATTCATCGATAATGAGGAGTTATTCTTGCGCACCCGTTCGGTCATTGCCCTGTCATCGTTGGCTTTGCTTCTAGCAGGGTGCCATGCAGCTCCCGAACAAGCAGCGCCAGCCGATTCGAGGGCGGCTTCCGTCGTTGGCTCCACTCCGGCGGCACAGCCCGCGGCCGAAACCGGTGAACCCGGTGAAACCGCCCCCGAGCCTGGACCCGCGGAGTTGGACGCCAACGCCAATTCGGGACAGGCCTGGGCAGATTCCAAAATTGAGATGTGGAAAGAAAACTCTGGCATCAAGTCCACCAAAGGCTTCTTGTATCCCTACAACCTAATGACTTCTTGGGAATCTCCAGCACCTGGTGCCATCAATATCTTCTTGGATAACAGCATGAAGTTTGGAACCCAGATGCGGGAAAGCTACGAAACCAACGAGGATGAGCTGCGCATGATGGGCCGAATCATGTTCGAAAGCGTAGGCGAGGCCTCGCCGGAATTGGAATCTGTCACCTTCGCTACTGAAGACGGCAATAACTCAGGAACTTTCACCCGGGCTCGTACTGGTGCCGATCCCGAGGACCGCAAAGCCTGGGCCTCGGAAAAGTACATGCAGTGGCTGTCCGCCATGAACGATACCTACAAATCCCTATGCGGCGCTGAAATCACTGAGCTGGAAATCTACCGCACATGCCTGCCCGCTGACCCCCACGCCTACGTTGAGAAAGTCGAGTCGCCTGCGCTTGGCGAACTCGTCGTCACCCTCGCAGACGGTCCATGGATCGACGGCGAATACGACATGCCCGCATCGATCTTCGTCTCGGGAAATATGATGCTCAAGATCAACGAGCGTGCGGCAACCGGCGAAAAAATTGAAAAGCTGACGGTACTGGCCAGAAATGGCGATGACACCGATACGGCACTCCGCAAGGACTGGGAAATGTAGTTCATTTCCTTTCATGATCAGTTGATGGGCCCTCAGCCCCTAGGGTGGTACCTATGACCCAAGAACTCTCCATTCCATACGAAGACCTGGAACTCAGCGCGCTCTGGGACCGAGCAAAGGCGGCGAAGGCCGTCATCGTGCTCGCACACGGTTCAGGTGCTGGAAAGGATCATGACTTCATGGCCGGCTTTGCGCTAGCCGCTGCGAATCTGGGTGCCAGCGTCCTGCGTTTTAATTTCCCCTACATGGATGCTGGAAAGAAGTTTCCCGACAAAGCGCCAGCGGCGGTCGCAGTGTGGCACCAGGTCCGCCGTTGGGTTGAAGAACACTTGGCTGAAGGCCTGCCAATCTTCACGGCAGGAAAGTCCTTTGGCGGGCGCATCGCTTCCCTGTCAGTTGCCGAGGGCATGCCCTCGGCAGGGTTGATCTTCCTGGGGTACCCGTTGCACGCGCCTAAGAAGGAAGAGAAGCTACGCGATGAGCATCTCTACCCGATTGCGGTGCCGATGCTTTTCCTCGAAGGCACCCGCGATCCCTTTGCCAACCCCGAAAAGATGGAAGAAGTCGCCAGCAAGCTGAACGAGCACAGCGAACTTTCCTGGTTCGAAGGTGGCAACCATTCCTTCAAGGTAGCCCGCTCCGGCCGCACCGTTGCCCAGGATGGCGCGTGGCTGGCGGAAACTGCTCTTGCCTTCATCTCCAAGCACATCGCATAGTCCAACGGTCCTAGTCCACCTGCTTTTCCAGGAATCGGTAGACCTCGGTTTCATCTACTCCGGGAAAAGCTCCGGTTGGCATGGCCGCCAGCAAGTGGGTATTGGCGCGCGTAGCCGGCCACGCATTGCCGAACCACTGGCTGGATAGGTCAGCAGGTGGACGGCGGCAGCAGTTCTCGTCCGGGCAGGTGGATTGGCAGCGCTCCTTGGTATCCCGCCCGCGGAACCACTTCACATGCTCAAAAGGCACGCCAATGGACAAGGAATACAGTCCCGAGGAATGGCGCTCGGTGCGCGCCGTGCACCAGAAGGTCCCATTGACGGTATCGGTGTACTGCTCGAAGGAACGGAACTTATCCATCTGCTCGAAGACCACGCGACTTGTCCAATACCGGCAAATGGTTTGTCCTTCAATGGCACCGGTGTGATCGGCTGGAAAGTTCACTCGGTCATTCTCATAAGCCTTGTGCAAGATGCCCGATTCGTGGACCTTCTGGAAGTGGCAGGTCATCCCCAGATGCTCGGTGGCAAGGTTGGTGAACCGGTGGGCTGCGGACTCATAGGACACGGCGAAAGCATCGCGCAGATCCTCGATGGCCAACTCACGGTTGTTCTTAGCTCGCCGCAAGTAGTCCACCGTGGACTTTTCCGGCATCATCAACGCCGCGGCAAAGTAGTTGGTCGCGACCCTCTGCGAGAGGAAATCGAAATAATCGGTTGGAGTCCTATGACCCAATACGTGATGCCCTAGCGCCTGCAGCAACACCGAACGAGGATCATGTTCCGAGCGGTTCGCCTGCGTCAGATAGATACGCTTGTTCTTCTGGTCAGTCACCGAACGCGTGGAATGCGGAAGATTGCCCACAAAGCGCAGGCTGAATCCCAGATGCTCGGCGATATCTGCTGCACGATGATGCGAGAGCGGCCCTGAATCGTGGCCAACTGCAGAGAGGACTTTGGCGGCTTCCTGCTCGATATCCTTGTAGTAGTTGTTGCGTTGGCGCATCTCATGGCGCAACGCGGTATTGGCCCGACGGGCTTCTTCAGGGGTCGCGGCCTGCTCGTTCAGGCGGCGTTCCAATTCATGCTGCAGTCCCACCAGGGATTCCAGGACGTCCATGGGCAGACGCGTGCCAACACGAACGGTAGGCAATCCCAAGGACTCGTACAGTGGACCGCGTTGGGCACGTTCCAATTCGATCTCCAAAGCAGCACGGCGCGATGGCGGTTCGGTGCCCAGCAGATCGTCGACTCCAACCCCCATGGCTCCAGCCAGGGACTTAAGCAGCGATAGCTTCGGTTCGCGCTTGCCGTTTTCAATCAGCGACAACTGGCTCGGCGCGGTGTCAACGAGCGCCGAGACATCATCCAAGGTCAGTTGCTTGCCCTTGCGCAGAAAGCGGATTCTGCGGCCGAGAGCAATGGCGTCGAGTTCTGTATCTTCGCTGCCAGCGCCATTGCCGGCTGAGTTCACTGAGCGATTCCATGTGGTTGCAGTCACATGACAAGGTTATGCCAAGGATCGTGAAAATTTCTAGATCTTCCGGATTCAACCCGTAATTCAATCGCCCAGCAGTGACGCGGAAGCAAATATTCACGGTTCTTTCCTTGCTTCCCCGGCGAGCTACTCTCAACAAATGCACAGCCTTTCTGCGGAATCTTCAGCGAAGCGCAAACGTTGAAACTACAAAGAGATCCCGCAAGGAGCACCATGCACGCAGTCTCCACCCGCCCCCTACCGGCCCCGCGCCATGCCCATGATCCACCCCGGACTTTGGTCATCGTCGGCACCGATGGCGCAGGTAAAAGCACCACTATTGAAGCTTTAGTACAGCAGCTGCGCAACGATCGCATTCAGGCTCATAGGCTCGCAAACGTCGCCGCGCGGAGCTGGCTTACCAAATTCTCTCGCGCCCTGGGAATCACGTTCCCGACTTTCACCCAGGATTTCTTCGAAACTTCCATTCGCAGCTTCAATGTTGCCCGCAATATGCTTTTCGCGGCCCGCTCTCCCGGACTCAGCGTGATGGACCGGCACCTGTATTGCCAATTAGTGCTGCGGCGCTTACGTGGCCATCCTCCGGGACTGCTTCTCCCCTGGCTTGCGGCGAAAAGTACCGAGCACGCGAGAATTGTCCTGCTCGACATCGACCCCATCCTTGCCTTTGAGCGGATCAATTCCCGTGGCAAAGACGACGAAAGCATGGAGTATCTCAGGGACAGTCGAAATGAGTATCTGCGCCTTGCGCAAGTGCACGGTTGGATAACTCTTGATGCCTCGCTGCCCACATCCCAGCTGGTTGAACAACTTCGCTTGGTCATCGGCAAGTAGACTCGTCCCATGAGCGAAGCACAAGCATCTTTTGCACCGGGTTCCATTCTCGAATTGGCGCAAAGCACCAAGAAGCAATGGGAGCTAGGGCAGGTCCGGCTCATTGCGAGCGGCATTCTGGCGCAGGACGGAACGTTGCGGTCCAGCGAACTGCGGGAATCAACCTGGCAACTGTCGATTCGCTCTATCGAGAAATCTGCAACCTTCACTCCGTCGCCTTCGGCTCAAGTCTTCACGTTGATCGCCGGCGATTTCGTGCAGCTGGATGTAGACGGGCAAGAGCACGGATTGGAACCGCTGCGCCCGTTGAAATTCGAAACGAGAAATTCTGTCCAGGCGAGCCAGCCCGCCGAAGAACTGCTCATCGTGCACGTGGCCGCCATTCCAGAGCAGGTACGACCCACCGTTCGCATTGTCGAGCTGTCCAAAAAGCGCGAGCAATACCTCTTTGATGGGCAACTGGGCCTTTTGGTCCAGGGCTCCGCCAAGCTCTTGCTCGGCGACAGCGAACAGTCGCTGAACCTGCGTGACACCGTCGTTGGCTCTGACGCCGGTGAACCACGCATCTCCGGCCGCGGTTTCATGGCTGTGGTTTCTTTCGACCAGCCCTAGCCCGTTCCGGCTCAATCAGCCATTATCGCAAGATCCATAAATCTTCGCACTCAGAAACTGCACTGCCGGCCAAGAATATGGGCCATAGCGACAAGTCCAGGCCCCCATCTGGCAAAATCCAGCTACCAGTCCAGACTCTGATATTTCACGTTTTTTGGCCTGCTGCACAACGCCTGCCGTGGCGAATCAACACCTGCGGTTTCCATAAAATCCCAGCTCATCAGTGATTCGCCGATTCTCGCAGAGCCCGGAATCGGTCTGCTTTGGCTTCGCCCTTATCCAGGCTTGCTGTTAAATTTCACTCTTCTTCGCCAGGGATTGATTCAATATCAGCTAATTTCCATGCCTTGACTCACATTCAGCGCAAGAAGCGGTAAATTTCCATTTTTGTGAAGAAGTGGAAATCTTAATTCGAAAAACCTCTGTTGAAGCCCTCGCACCTGCGGAAAAGTAGTTGTCACGAAGAAGTTCACAAGATCACCTTCCGATCGACATGAACCCGTAGCTTGTGCGAAGGAGCCAAGGCAATGACTACTGAAAACACCAACGAAACCTCGATCGGCAACCGCATCGCAGCCATCGAGAGCGACTGGGAAAACAACCCCCGCTGGAACGGCGTAACCCGCGACTACAGCGCTGCCGACGTCGTGAAGCTCCAGGGCCGGGTCCAGGAAGAGCACACCCTGGCCAAACGCGGATCCGAGAAGCTGTGGAAACAGCTCACCGAGGAAACCCCCACCGGCGGCTACACCAACGCGTTGGGCGCACTGACCGGCAACCAGGCAGTGCAGCAAGTCAAGGCCGGCCTTCGAGCCATCTATCTTTCGGGCTGGCAGGTAGCAGCGGATGCCAACCTTTCAGGCCAGACCTACCCGGACCAGTCGCTGTACCCGGCCAATTCGGTTCCCCAGGTCGTGCGCCGCATCAACAACGCATTGCAGCGTGCAGACCAGATCGAGTTCTCCGAAGGCATCCAGACCGTCGAAGACTGGATGGTCCCCATCGTCGCTGATGCAGAAGCCGGCTTCGGCGGCCCGCTGAACGCCTACGAACTGATGAAGTCCATGATCACCGCTGGCGCATCGGGCGTCCACTGGGAAGACCAGCTGGCCAGCGAAAAGAAGTGCGGCCACCTCGGCGGCAAGGTGCTGATCCCGACCCAGCAGCACATCCGCACCCTGAACGCGGCCCGCCTGGCCGCCGACGTGGCTGGCACCCCTTCCGTAGTTATCGCCCGCACCGACGCTGAAGCGGCAACGCTGATCACCTCGGATGTCGATGAACGCGATCAGCAGTTCATCACCGGCGAGCGCACCCCGGAAGGCTTCTACAAGGTCACCAACGGGATCGAGCCATGCATCGCCCGGGCCAAGGCCTACGCACCGTACTCGGACCTGATCTGGATGGAAACCGGCACCCCTGACCTGGAGCTGGCCCGCAAGTTCGCCGAAGCGGTCAAAAAGGACTTCCCGGACCAGATGCTTTCCTACAACTGCTCGCCGTCGTTCAACTGGAAGAAGCACCTGGACGATGCGACCATCGCCAAGTTCCAGCGCGAATTGGGCGCCATGGGCTTCAGCTTCCAGTTCATCACCCTGGCCGGATTCCACGCATTGAACCACTCGATGTTCGACTTGGCCTCCGGCTACGCGAAGGACGGCATGAGCGCCTACGTCGAATTGCAGGAACGCGAATTCGCTTCCGAGGCCGCCGGCTACACCGCCACCAGGCACCAGCGCGAAGTCGGCACCGGCTACTTCGATGCGATCTCCACGGCGCTGAACCCTAACGCCTCAACCCTGGCCTTGGTGGGATCCACCGAAGAAGGCCAATTCCATTAGACCCTGATGGGTCGATGGTGCTAGCCGGCAAAGGCGCCGGCTAGCACCAGCACCATTTCCAAGATTTTTAAGGACGCTGCCATGAACTCCCCCATCACCCTGAACAACATCACCATTACCGCTACCCCCGTTCGCTACCAGGAGCAGATCCTGACCAGCGAGGCCCTGGACTTCCTTTCGGCCCTGCACACCGCATTCGAACCGCGCCGTGCCGAGTTGATGCAGCGCCGCCAGGTCAACCGGGCGCGCATTGCCAATGGCCGCGATCCGAAGTTCCTGGACGAGACCCGCGCTATTCGCGAAGACGATTCATGGCAGGTCGCCCCGATCGCACCGGGGCTGGAAGATCGCCGAGTGGAAATCACCGGCCCGATCGAACGCAAGATGGCTATCAATGCGCTGAACTCCGGGGCCAAGGTCTGGCTGGCCGACATGGAGGACGCTTCCTCGCCAACCTGGCAGAACGTCATCAAGAACCAGGTCAACCTGATCCGGGTGCTGGATCAGGATCTGGACTTCACCGCACCGGATGGCCGCGAGTACAAGCTGAACAGCTACGATCTGCAGCAGCTGCCAACCATCGTGGTTCGTCCCCGCGGCTGGCACCTGCCGGAGAAGCACCTGCTGGTTGCCGGCACCCCGATGTCCGGTGCGCTGGTGGACTTCGGACTGCACTTCTTCCACAACGCCAAGCGCCTGCTGGCAGCCGGACGCGGCCCGTACTACTACCTGCCGAAGCTGGAGAACCATCTGGAAGCACGGTTGTGGAACGACGTGTTCAACATGGCCCAGGATCTGATGGATATCGAGCGCGGCACTATCCGTGCCACCGTGCTGATCGAGACCATCACCGCCGCATTCGAGATGGAAGAGATCCTCTACGAACTGCGCGAGCATTCCTCGGGGCTCAATGCTGGCCGCTGGGATTACATCTTCTCGATCATCAAGAACTTCCGTTCCCGCGGACCGCGCTTCGTCTTTCCGGATCGCGACACCGTGACCATGACCGCCCCGTTCATGCGGGCCTACACCGAACAGCTGGTGCGGGCCTGCCACCGCCGCGGGGCTTCGGCCATCGGCGGGATGAGCGCATTCGTTCCCAACCGCAAGGACGCCTCGATCAACGAGCTGGCGTTCGGCAAGGTCCGCGAGGACAAGGCCCGCGAAGCAGCTGATGGCTTCGACGGCTCCTGGGTTGCCCACCCCGACCTGGTTTCGGTTGCCCGGGAGGTGTACGACGAGGTGCTCGGCGAGAACCCCAACCAGTTGCAGCGCACCCGCGAAGATGTCGAGGTTACCGGCCCGGCCCTGCTGAACATCGAGAGCGTCACCGGCAAGATCACCGAACGCGGCATCCGCGACAACATCGAGATCGGCATCCGCTACATCGAGTCCTGGCTGCGCGGCAACGGTGCTGTGGCACTGCGCAACCTGATGGAAGATGCTGCTACCGCCGAGATCTCCCGTTCGCAGCTGTGGCAGTGGATCCACCAGTCGGCGATCACCGATGAGGGCGAGATCATCACCCGTCGCTGGGTCCAGGAACTGGCCGAGGAGACCATGGAGGGCTTGGAGCGCTTCGAGGGCGATCGCTTCGAGGAAGCCGTGGAAATCTTCGAAGCTTGCGCCCTGCGCGATGACTTCCCGACCTTCCTGACCAAGAACGCCTACCTGCGCTACCTGGATGCGCCAGCCCGCACCCTGGAAATGGCAGGTTAGGCAGTACCCGAGACCCGGCCGATAGAAAACAGTCGTCCCTGAACGTCGGCCACGCAAAGCGGCATTCATCCGTTGGTAACCAGTCCAGCGGGTGGATGCCGTTTTGCGTGTGCGGTGGCTAGGCTGTAGCCATGGCTTTCCAGTTCAAGAACCCGGCCGAGGACCTGTGGCAGCCCGATCTGCTGGGCGAGGATTTCTCGCAACGGCCGCTGCCGATGTCGGACGGTTCGACCGCGACGTTGATCAGGCACCGTCCACGCAGAACGCTGCGCCTGCCGCCGCCATTGCGCGGGATCGCGGTGCTTTATGTGCATGGCTGGTCGGACTACTTCTTCCAGGCCGAGTTGGCTGGATTCCTCTCCGAAGCCGGAGCGGATTTCTACGCACTGGACCTGCGCCATTATGGACGGAACTTGCCGGTAGACCAGGCCACCAAAATCGCCGAGCACAGAAGCCCGGGCTTCACCACCGATCTGGAGGAGTACTTCGAGGAATTCGACGCGGCCCACCGCATCATTTCCAGCGCGCATCCGGGCACCCGCTTTGTCCTGCTCGCCCACTCCACTGGCGGGCTCAGCGCTTCGCTGTATGCGGCAGCCAACCCGCAGAAAGTTGATGCGCTGGCGCTGAACAGCCCGTGGCTGGAATTCCAGGCCAGCGAGATCGGGCGCACCGCCTTGGCGAGGATCGTCCAGGCGGCCAGCAGCCGCAACCCCCACCGCTTCTTGCCGACGGTGGATCCAGGGTTCTACACCCGCACGGTCTCCAGCCAGTTTTCCGGCGAATGGGATTACGATCTGGGTTGGCGCCCGATCAACGGCTTCAAGCTCACCGCGGGTTTCATCTCTGCAGTCTTCAATGCGCAAGCCAAGGTGAAGAAGGGGCTGGATCTACAGATGCCCACCCTGGTGATGCTTTCGGCGGAAGACTATTTGCTGCCTCGCTGGCACGACACCGCCACCCGCGCCGACGTGGCCTTGAATGTGCAGGTCGTCGCCCAGCGCAGCATAGACCTAGGCCGGGAACTGCATTTGGTGCGCCTACCAGGCGCGCTGCACGACGTGTTCCTCTCCTCGCCAAAGATCCGCTCCAAGGCCTACATGGCGTTGGGCTCATGGCTTGCGGTCGTCAAGAACCGGCAGCGTGATTCGCTGGTGGCCTCCAGCATCCGCCGGATTGTTCCTTCCGGCATCTAGTGCGGCTTAGCCCGCGACCTTGCTGGGCACCTGGTCATTGACCAGTTCCAACTGCCAATCGCCGGGCTCATTGCCGATAATGGCAACCGAGCCATTGCGGATGGTGTCCAGCTTGTAGCCGGCGAAGTGCGAGAGCGTGTAGCGGATAATGGTGCCGTGGCAGATTACCGCGACGTTCTTGCCCGGGTAGTCTGCTGCAATCTGGTTGATTGCGCGCAGGCCACGGTCAATTACAGATTCCAGTGGTTCAATTCCACCACCGTTCTTGTCCGGCCATAGCGCCAGCGCTTCGGTCTCAACCATGCCCTCGCCCTGGGCGTAGTCGCGCTCGATCAGCAGGTCGTAGCTAGGACCAAGTTCCAGTCCCAGCCCGTCGGCAATGATCTGTGCCGTCTCGCGTGCCCGCGAGAGCGGCGAGGAAACGATAGCGTCCCATTGGCCGCCGTCCAGCACCGAGACAGCCTCGCGGGCTTGGGCTCGCCCGGTATCGTTCAGGGGGATGTCGCTGGAACCCTGCAAGCGGCCTTCGAGGTTCCATTGCGTCTGTCCGTGGCGGACGAATCCTAGTTTCATAAGCCCATTCTCCCACCCGGCAGGTGGCCAACAGCAACCGCTGGTGGCCAAGCTCACGATAGATCTGCAACACTTAAGCGCGCCGTGGATGCCTGGAGCGCATAAGATTTTCACGGCTGTGCCCTGCCTTTGGCGCGGGCCCGTCCCCATCGAACGCACCCCTTATAGGATCCGAGCATTACTATCGTGAACGAAATAAAGGCGTCTCTCGCCCGCGGGCTGACTGCCCGCCACATCCGCTTCATGGCCCTCGGCTCAGCTATCGGAACGGGCCTTTTCTACGGCTCCTCTTCTGCTATCCAGGCTGCTGGCCCTGCCGTCCTCTTCGCATACATGATTGGCGGCGCTGCCGTCTTCATTGTCATGCGTGCCATGGGCGAGATGGCTGTCAAGCATCCGGTTTCCGGATCCTTCGCTCACTACGCTTCGCGCTACCTGGGCCGCTTCGCCGGCTTCGTCACCGGCTGGACTTTTGCCTTCGAAATGGCCATTGTCGCGATCGCCGATGTGACCGCGTTCGGCATCTACATGGGCTTCTGGTTCCCGCAGGTGGCGCAGTGGATCTGGGTGTTGGCGGTCGTCCTGCTCATCGCGTCGATCAACCTGATGAAGGTCAAGGTCTTCGGTGAAACCGAATTCTGGCTGGCTATCATCAAGGTGACCGCAATTATCGCCATGATCATTGGTGGCGCCGCCCTGATCATCTTCGGCTTCAACGCCCCTGAGACCGAAACCGCAACCGGCATCGCTACCCTGATGAGCGCTGGCACCCTGTTCCCCAACGGCTTCGTGGGCCTGCTGCTCTCGTTCTCCGTCGTGATGTTCGCCTTCGGCGGCATCGAAACCATCGGCATCACCGCTGGTGAAGCAGCTGATCCTGCCAAGTCGGTTCCAGCCGCCATCAATACCGTGCCATGGCGCATCCTGCTCTTCTACGTAGCTTCGCTGGCCGTAGTCATGATGCTCTTTGACTGGCGCCAGATCGACGGCTCAGCTTCGCCATTCGTGCAGATTTTCGACGGTCTGGGCATCCCGGCCGCCGCCCACGTGCTCAACGCCGTGGTGATCACCGCAGCCGTTTCGGCGATCAACGCCGATACTTTTGGGGCTGGCCGCATGCTCTACGCCATGTCCGAGATCGGCCATGCTCCGAAGTCCTTTGGCCGCATCTCGCGTAACGGCGTGCCGTGGATGACCGTGGTCATCATGGCCATTGTGCTGCTGGTAGGTGTGGTGCTCAACGCCCTGCTCCCGGAGTCGCTGTTCACCATCATCGCTTCCATCGCTACCTTCGCCACCGTTTGGGTGTGGATCATGATTCTGACTTCGTACCTGGCCATGCGACGCAAGGAAGCCGCAGCGGGCCGCGGACCGGCCGTTGCCCGCGAATACGCTGTGCCCGGCGGCACCGTTGCCGTATGGATCGCCTTGGCCTTCATGGTCTTCGTTGTCGTGCTCTTGGCCCTGAGCCCGACGACGCGTGTAGCCCTGTACACCGGAATCGCATGGCTCGTGCTTCTGGCCGTGCTCTTCAAGCTGCTGGTACGCCCAGCGGCGCCAATCAAGCAGGACAGCGACTCCTTGCTGAGTTAGCCACCGCGCAATAAAATATGCCTGGTTTCGCATAAAGCGAAGCCAAGCATATTTTTTATGTCTTTCTACTTGATCCCGGTGGAGGTTCCGGCCTGAGGCTCCGAGGGCGACTCCAGGCCATGGGGTGTGCGCAGCTCCTGGAACAACGCCAGGCTGGCCCACGCGAGCATGCCGCCTGCGACGATCCACAAGCTGCCGAGCCCCAGCCGCAGGTAGGCCAAGACGCCACCCAGGGAACCCATGGTGATCATCAGCCAAAGCACTGCGTAGCGCATCCATAGCATCCGGTAGCCGCCGCGGTCCGACCCGGTGGCCAACCCGATGATTGCTCCACCGAGTGCCTGCCCGAGCTTGACCAACGTGCCGGTCATATACGTCAGGCCCAGGGAAACCTCTCCCGAACGAGTGTAGGAAACATTGACCACGCCCATCGCGGCGGCCAGCAGCAGAGCCGTCAGCTGCGGCAAGAAATTCCCGGAGATGGCCGCAGCGAGCAGCAGTGCCGCACTGGAATACATGGCCACTGGCCGGCGCAGCCTATCGAGCCGGAAGGTAATCAGCGTTGCAAGGATGACACCTGCGACAAAGCAGCCCACCAAGGACATCGCCATCGCCCATCCGGCAAGGTCCCCTGTCATCAGCGCCACGGAGGAACGCGTGGAGTTTCCCGACATGAAGGAGAGGAAGTAGCCGCCGAAGTGCACGAATCCGACGCCATCAACAAAGCCTGCCATCGCCGTAATCGTTCCGGCGAAGAGGATTCCGCGCCATCGAAGGTTCTTTGCCACCTGCCCTGCTTTCTCTCGCCATCAGCACCATCCGGTTTCCGTAGGAGCCCTGCCATTATCTCCCCCGAAATCAGCAGCTGCGAATAAGGAATGCCCGGTGAGCAAAAGTTGTTACCTCAAGCATGAGCGAAGATACTGCTGTCCAGTCCCCGGAAGACAAGCGCATCCGCGTGGATATCTTCTCCGATATTGCCTGCCCTTGGTGTTTCATCGGAAAGCGCCGCTTTGAGCGGGGTGTCGAGGCGTTCGAATACTCCCAGAACGTGGATGTCTACTGGCACTCGTACCAGCTGGATCCGAGCCTGCCTGAGAACTATGACGGCAGCGAGGCCGAATACCTCTCCCAGATGAAGGGACTGGGCCAGGAACAGGTCGCCCAAATGCTTGACCATGTCACCGCCCAGGCTGCTGCCGAAGGATTGAACTACGACTTCGCCAACTTGAAGGTCGCTAATTCCTTCACTGCACTACGCGTACTGGAATACGCCAAGAAGCATGGTGCCGGAAACGAGATGAAGGAAGCGCTGCTTTCTGCCCACTTCGAGAAGGGCCTGAACACCGGAGACCTAGAAACGCTGCTCGAACTGGCCGGAACGCTGGGGCTGGATACCGGGGAACTGCGTGCGAAGCTCTCGTCCGGATCCTACGTTGAGGAAGTCAACGCAGATATCGTCCAGGCACGCGAGCTGGGCATCAGCGGTGTTCCTTTCTTCATCATTGATGGAAAGTACGGCATTTCCGGCGCCCAGCCAGCCGAGGTCTTCGCAAATGCGCTGGGCCAAGTGCATTCCGGAGATGTGCAGACCCCGTAGCCAGCTATTTGCTGCAGACCAGCTTGCCTTCAGAAGTATCGAGCTTGCGTTCTTTTTCCAGGCCGTCGAACTTCTCCCCCAGCGCCAGGTCCACCCGGCTGCCCCACTTCTTTTCGTCGTAGATGAAAACGATGCCGGGGATCTGGCGCTGCACGGTGAAAGCCTGGGCATAGCCATCAGGCCCGGCAATGACCGCGCCAGTGGTTTCGGAGAGCGACTTCCACCCGGAAGTCAGCGACGAAATCTTGAAGCCGCGCTTTTCCAGTGCCTCGGCAGTGTCACCCGCAAGACCCGAAATATCGGTAGTGTTCAGCACGCGTATTTCGACATCTGAGGGTTTTTGGTACTTGAAATCGATGGCCGGGCACTTGGGGTTTTCGATTTTCGTCTCGCTTGGCTTCGGGCTCGCGACAGCGGCAGGCTCGCCACCCAACTTCAGCGTTCCGTTGAAAACGAGTACGGCGCCGGCCAAAACCGCGATCACCAGCAGGGCCATCACGGAGAAAACAATGTTCTGGCGTTTGCGGGCACGCCGCTTAGCCTGGCCGTCCGAGCTGAAACTTAATTCTTGCTCGTCGACAATATGCGCACCGTGCCATTGCCCCGGGTCATCGCGATCACGCATCATTCCACCTTGCTCTGGTCAGCCTTCGGCAGCTGCTGGCCTGAAGGCGACGTCATCGTCATCCTCGTGGCGCTAGCTTATCTAACTAGCGTCCAGATCCAATATGCGTGCGTGTATTACCGAGCGATGATGAAGCGCCGAGCGCAGCGCGCGGTGCATCCCATCCTCCAGATACAACACGTCCCGATAGCGCACTACATGCGGGAACAAGTCGCCATAGAAGGTGGAATCCTCAGAGAGCAATGTTTCAAGATCCAAGGTGGCTTTGGTGGTGACCAAGTCAGCTAGTTTCACTTGCTGCGGGGGAAGTCCGCTCCAATCACGCGCCGAAGAATAGCCGTGGTCCGGGTATGGACGGCCTTCACCTACCGCTCGAAAAATCACTATTCAAGCATACGGACAAACTCTCCAGACCCGCAGACCTGCAGATCAGGCGCTAGTTGGCAGGCCCCAGGAAGGCCACTTCCCGAGACGGCGCCGATTGAGCCGGGTGGCAGCCGGACTCGCCGCGCAGTTGCCCGGCGAATGCTACACGCGAATGCGAATAATCAGACACGCAATGCGAAAAAGCAAGGATTGTTACGCCAAGGGAAACTTGGAGGAACCGGGCGTAACTTTAGCTGGTAACAATCGCGTCATAAGGTGCACTCTGGGTTTATGAACAACGTAGTCACCGAGATCCCACTGCTCGATATTTCTACCGCACGCAATGCTGACGGCTCCTTCAACAAGGATTTCCTTGCCGCGATTCGCGACGCCGCACACCGCGTCGGCTTCTTCCAGATCGTCGGATACAGCGCATATGCCGGGCAGGACCAGGAACTGCTCGACACCATCGCAGAATTCTTCCAGAAGCCCGTTGAGCAGAAAATCAAGCTCGATAACCGCAATAGCGCCCAGTTCCGCGGCTACACCCGGATGGGCACCGAAATCACCCGCGGCCGCGCCGATGCCCGCGAACAGATCGACTACGGACCGGAACGCGAGACGTTGGCGGTCGTTCCCGAGGACAAGCCGTACTTGAACCTGCAGGGCCCGAACCAGTTCCCTGCCGATTTCCCCCAGCTCGAAGAGCGCGCCATGGCGTGGGCCGAGCTGATGAACAAAACCGGCCACGAGCTGCTTTCGGCCATCGCTGTGGGGCTGGGCTTGCCCGAAGGCCACTTCGACGAGCCATTCGCCAACACCCCGTCATGGATGGGCAAGTTGGTGCACTACGTTTCGGGCGACGTCGTACCAGAGTCGGGCAACCAGGGCGTTGGCCTGCACGCCGACTACGGCTTCGTCACCCTGCTGCTGCAGGACCAGGTTGGAGGGCTGCAGGTGCAACCCTACGGCCAGGAAGAGTGGATCGAGGTGCCGCCGACCCCGGGTGCATTGGTAGTGAACCTCGGGGAGATGCTCGAAGTCGCGACCAACGGCTACCTGATGGCCACCATCCACCGCGTCATTGCGCCACCAGCTGGCGTTGACCGCTACTCGGTGCCGTTCTTCTACTCCCCTCGACTGGATGCAGTGATCGACAAGGTCGAACTGCCAGCCGAGCTGGCTGCCGAAGCTCGCGGCGTCTCCGATGATCCGGAAAACCCAATGCTGGCTTCCTACGGCGCCAACGTGCTCAAGGGATGGCTGCGAGCCCACCCGCAGACCGCGGCCATCCACTACCCAGAGCTGGCCAAGGGGCGCAAAAGCGCCTAGGCCGTGAGCTTCTGCAGGGATCAGGAGCTGCACACGCAAAACCTGTTGGCGTCGAGCTGGTGAGAGATTACCGGCCCGGCGCCAATAGGCATTCAAAGCGCCTCGCTTATTCGACGCCGGAAAGCACGCAGAATTCGTTGCCTTCAGGATCAGCCATCACGATCCAGCTCTCGTCCTCCCGCTGGCCCACATCGGCGTAGCTGGCCCCCAAAGAGATCAGGCGATCAGCTTCTTCTTGCTGCTGGGCGTTTTGAGGACGCAGGTCCAGATGGAGGCGATTCTTGATGCTCTTGGTTTCGGGCACTTGCGCGAACGTCAATTTCAGCCCGCCCTGGCCTTGGGATCCGGACCCAATACTGACCAAGCCGGCTTCTTCTTCCAATACGTCATAATTCAGCGCTTCGCACCAGAACCTCGCCACCAGCATCGGGTTCGCGCAGTCGACGGCGATTTCGCTCAATACACTTGCCATAGTCTTACCTTGCCGAAAGATTGCTGAACAGTTGCCACGGATACTACCTGCCAGGTTCTGGCAATGCCGGTAAGCGCAAAAAAATAATGTCCCGACTCATCGTTTTCACGATGAGCCGGGACATTACATTCGGCGGAGGATAGGGGATTTGAACCCCTGAGGGCGTTAACCCAACACGCGTTCCAGGCGTGCGCCATAGGCCGCTAGGCGAATCCTCCTCAGTTTGCTCCGTGGAGCAGGATCCAGCATATCTAAATTCTCGCTCAATCACGAATCGGACGTTTCCACGTTGCTTCCCAGCTCATTCTTGAGGCGTCAAACCCCTGAAATTCGGTCATTTTGCACCTTTTCACCATCCCGATCTTTTCTCCAAAGGCTGCCGTTTGAACAGATCAATACTGTAAACATGAGTAAAAGAGAGGTATTTCACAGCCAAGACGACCCTCGCCGACTGCCTATCAGCCCGCCCGGGACAAGGAGTATCCCCGGAATCGATGGTCTTTGGGCCGCGAACCTGGACAAAGACAATCTCTTTACCCAGATCGCCGCTACCGCCATAAACCTTTATGACCAGTCGCCGGTCACTGCATCCGCCCAGGGCCTGGAGCGGCTGAAGACCATTGCCCGGCTGCACAGCATGCTGGATGCTGCCGAGGCAGCGGTGTTGGCCGATAGCTACGAATATTCGGTCGCCGAGACGATCAGCCACGGAACCCAAGAGCCGCTGCTGGATGACCCCGGCACAACGGAAGAAACAGCTGAAACTCATTCTGCCTACTTCTACGGTGTCAATCGCTCCGACGAGTCGCTGATCCGTTCTTCCTTTGTTGCCGAGGCATCGGTGGCAATGCGCTCCTCGGAAAAGAAAGTCCAGGACAAGTTGTTCTTCGCCGAAGGACTGCGCCATCTTTGCGCAGACACTTTGGACGCCCTGAGCGTCGGTGAGATCACGACCAGATCCGCGCAGGAGATCGTCAAGCACTCTCAGGATCTGGCACCCGAGGACGTGGCACTAATGCAACGAACCTTGCTGCCGATAGCGCGGCAGGCCGCTGACTCCGCGATAGCCCTACGTGCCAGGAAAATGCGTGAGCGATTGCATCCAAAGCCCATTGAAGAACGCCACAAGAAAGGTGCGGAGGACCGCAAGATCACCTATTGGCACGAGGCCAATGGAATGAGCGTGATTCAGCTGCATCTGCCGGTGGAAAAGGCGTTGGGCATTATCAATACGGTCAATTGGCATGCCGTACGCAATGTTGATCCAGCTGATAATCGGACCGAACAGCAACGACGGCTGGACATTGTTTGCGATGCGTTGCTCGATGGTTGGCCCGCAACCGAAGGGACCCCGCTCAAAGCTCGTGTAGCTGTCACGATTCCTGCGCTGGAAATGCTGGCCAACCCTAAACGCGCACTAGCTGACCTTGAGGGCTACGGGCCGATCCCAGTAGGGACAGCGCTGCTAATCGCAAAAGACGCCCCGTCTTTCATCAAGGTGCTCACCGATCCTTGGTCAGGGGCAGCTATAGACGTGGGCCGCGAAAAGTACCGTCCGTCCAAGGCGCTGCGTGATCTGCTGCGAAATCGGGATATCGTCTGCCGCTTCCCCGGGTGCAATCGGCCCGCCGAAGCATCCGAGATTGACCACATCGATGCATGGGCAAAGGGCGGGCACACCACGCGCAGCAATACGCATTTATTGTGCAAGCGGCATCAGATGTTCAAGCACGTGCTGGGATGGCAAGCCACCTATCTTCCGGACGGTTCAGTGAACTGGCGCTCCCCCAACGGCATGATTTGTGTTGAGCTTCCCGGCAGCGTCACCAGCGTCCAGAACTTCGACTTCGAGAAGGAGCAGACGCCCATGTTGCCTACCGTCCAGCTCAATGACCGCGTTCGACGCGTACTTGGGTGGCTAGAACCGCCTGAAGAAGCGACCGGCTGAGGACGAACAGCATTTTTGGTCAAGATCTCTGAGCCATGATTTGCAAGCTGAGAGCAAGCGCACGCCTGCCGATTTTCATCCAAGCGCCAACCTCGGGTAGTATTTTTGGTGACCCCTCGTGTGGTGTCATCCTGTTGAACTCCCCCAGGACCGGAAGGTAGCAAGGGTAGATGGGCTCTGGCAGGTGCATGAGGGGTCTTTTACTTTCTTACGCAAGCCGAATGGAGTCCACGTGGGCGCTGGCCGTTTCGCCCCTAGCCCTTCGGGGCCACTCCACCTTGGCAATTTGCGCACGGCCATCCTCGCTTGGCTTTTCGCCCGCTCCTCGCAACGCAAATTCCTACTGCGCATTGAAGACTTGGATCGTGTTCGTTCCGGCGCCGAAGCCACCCAAATTGCTGAATTATCGTCCTTGGGCCTTGATTTCGACGGCGAAATTCTCCGACAGTCCGACCGCCTTCCGATTTATCTCCAGGCCGTTGAGCGGCTCAAGGCCCGCGGCTTGGTCTATGAATGCTTCTGCTCGCGCAAGGACATCGCCGAAGCCGGAAGTGCTCCGCATGCTGCGCCCGGCGCCTACCCGGGAACCTGCCGCGATCTGAGCGCCAGCGAACGCTCGGCTAAAGCACAGAACCGTCCAGCCGCCTTGCGACTGCGTTCAGAAGTGAACGAATTTTCTGTTCATGACGAACTATTCGGCGATTACACCGGTGCGGTAGATGATTTCGTCCTGATCCGCAACGATGGAGCTCCCGCCTACAACCTTGCGGTTGTCGTCGACGATGCGTTCTCAGGCATCGACCAGGTCGTGCGCGGAGATGATTTGCTCTCTTCTGCGCCGCGGCAGGCCTATCTGGCAACGCTACTGGGCTACACGGTCCCGGCCTACGCGCACGTACCGCTGGCACTGAACACCAAGGGCCAGCGCTTGGCTAAACGCGACGGTGCAGTAACACTCGAAGAGATCACCGAACAAGGTGTGCATCCAGCCAACGTTGTGGCGATTTTGCTAGAGTCATTGGGCTTGCCCAGCACAAGTTTGCAGGCAGCCCTGGAAGCTTTCGATCCGGCGAATCTGCCACGTGAACCGTGGACCGTCGAACCATTGAATATTGTCCAACAGCTGATGCCTAAAGCATCAGGCAACTGATAGGGAACCGGTGTGAGTACAGCGCTATATCGCAGATATCGTCCCGATACGTTTGGCGACGTTATCGGCCAGGAGCACGTTACTGCGCCCTTGATGACGGCGCTGGAGAAGAACCGCGTCAACCACGCCTACCTATTCTCCGGTCCGCGCGGTTGCGGCAAGACGACTTCTGCCCGCATTTTGGCCCGTTGCTTGAACTGCGAGCAGGGCCCTACGCCCGTTCCTTGCGGCACCTGCCCAAGCTGCGTGGACCTTGCCAATGGTGGCCCGGGTTCGCTGGATGTCATCGAGATTGACGCAGCCAGCCATGGCGGCGTCGATGATGCCCGCGATCTGCGCGAGCGCGCAACCTTCGCGCCGACTCGCGACCGCTACAAGATCTTCATCATCGATGAGGCCCACATGGTCACGGCGGCAGGCTTCAATGCCTTGCTGAAGATCGTTGAAGAGCCACCGGCGCACATCAAATTCATCTTCGCGACTACCGAGCCGGAAAAGGTCATCGGCACCATCCGCTCGCGTACCCACCACTACCCATTCCGCCTGGTTCCGCCAGAGGCATTGCTGGCGTACCTGCAAGTGCTCTGCGAACGCGAAAGCGTCGCGGTAGCCGAAGGCGTACTGCCACTGGTGATCCGTGCTGGCGGCGGGTCGGTCCGCGACACCCTTTCGGTGCTGGATCAGCTGATCGCTGGTGCCCGCGATGGCAACCTGGATTACGAGACGGCCATTGCACTGCTGGGCTATACCCACTCGACACTGCTCGATGAGGTCACCTTGTCGCTGCACGAATCCGATGGCGCTGGTCTGTTCGGTGCGATTGACCGCATCATCCAGACCGGTCTGGATCCCCGGCGCTTTGTTGAAGACGTGCTGGAGCGCTTCCGCGATCTGATCATCGCCAAGGCCATGCCAGAAGGCCTTGAGAAGATCTTGCGCGGCGTACCCGAAGACCAGCTTGAATCCCTTCGCTTGCAGGCTGGCCTGGTCGGCGCAGGCGAACTATCGCGCTGGGCCGATGTCACCAACAAGGCCCTGAGCGAGATGACCGGCGCAACCTCGCCTCGTCTGCACCTGGAATTGCTGGCCGCGCGCTTGATGCTGCCCGGTTCGCAGAATTCCGACAGCGCTTTTGCCGCTCGGCTGGATCGGTTGGAGCGCCATGCGATGACCGGTGGAGTGCTGCCTGCGCTTGATGAGGACGACGCTGCAAGTGCTGGTGCCTCAATGAACGCCACTCCTAACCCGGGCGCCGCGCGTCAGGGTGCTGCCGCAGTACGTGAAGCCCTGGCCGCCGCCAAATCCCGTCGTGAGGGTGCACCCGAACCGGCTGAAGCGCAGGGCGAACCAGTGGCTGGCGAACAGGCCCCACAGGTTCAGCCAAATCATGCCCAGCCGCAACCGCAGGCTCCCGAGGCTCCAGCGCAAATGCAGCAGCCCGTGCAGCACGCAGAACCAGTTCTAGCTCAGCGCACCGAGCAGCCTCAAGAGACTCCGCAGCCAGTACCTGCCGAGCAGGAAACGCATCCTCAGCAGTCCGCGCCATCACAGCCACAGCCACAGCCACAGCCACAGCCACAGCCACATGATGATGATCCAAATGCTCCGCTGGATCCAGGCGCGGCAGCGTCGCTGAACACTGGTGAAGCCGCTGACTGGGGCGCAACTTGGGGTCCAAAGGGCGAAAACTACTCGGTGACCACCGAGGTGCAGCCTGGTCCGAGTATTCCGGCAGCTCGTCCGGAAGGCGTGGCACCATTCAGCTTGGTTCCCGATCCTTCCAGCGGTGAAGACCTGTCATTCGGCACCGGGGTCTCCATTGATGACGTGAAGCAAAATCCTGCCATGGCCGAATTCGCACGTCGTGCGGCTGCCAACCGAACACCACAAGCACCGCAGTCGGCACAGCCGCAACAGGCACCAGAAGCTAGCCAGGCTGGCGTGGATGCCCAGCGCCATGCTGCCCACCAGGCGCAAGAACAAGCCCAAGGCGAACAAGCTGAACGCGAAGCACAACAGCGCGCCGCACAAGAACAAGCCCAACGCGAACAAGCTGAACGCGAAGCACAACAGCGCGCCGCACAAGAACAAGCCCAACGCGCTCAAACACCGCAACAGCAACAGCAACAGCAACAACAGGGTGCTCAGCAACCTCAACATGGTGCCCCTAGCGGGATGCCGCAGAGCCAGCCAGCACCACAGGACACCGGCTCACCGGTGGCGATGTTCCAGCAAGCGTGGCCAACGATCTTGCAGCAGTTGCAGGGCAGCTCGCGCGTCCTGCATTCCATGGTTGCCACCTATGGCTCTGTGGCAGGCTTCGATGGCCGCACCCTCACCTTGGCGTTCAGCAATACTGGCCCAATCGTGAATCTGCGCAACCGGCCGGATCTGATGAACACGCTGACCGGGGTTCTGTCCCAGGTCACCGGTGCACCGATCGAAGTGGTCCTCACCGAAGGCGGCTCCAACCCCAACGGTGGTGGTTCCCCAAAAGGTGAGCGCCGGCCAATCCCGGCGCCAACCCCAGCACCAACTAAGTTCACCAAGGCTGTAAGTTCTGCTGGGGCGGCCGCGCGCGCTGCGGCACGGGCCCAAGCTGCCGCTCCGGCACCGCAGCAGCGTCCGGTATCCGCTGTGCCAAGCTCGGCACCAGTCGCGCCTGCACCCCGCGCCCATGACGGGTACGACAGCTCCTACGATGACGTCCCGCCTCCAGCGGATGAACCCTACTTCGACGAGCCACCGTTCCCAGATGACCCGTACTACGTGCCAGCTGGTTCTGTTCCGGAAGCGCAGCAGGTGCAGCCGCAGCAACAGGCTCCGGTCCCGGCCGTGGCTCCGCAGCCGACCCCGGCAGCGCCAGCGCCGGCGCCGGCGCCGGCGGCTAGTGCACCACGGAGTTTCGGTGGACCTCCGGTGGCTCCCAAGCCCCGGATGACCGCTGGCATGACCGCGCGCCAGGCTGAGGGCGGTGTTCCGAACATTGCACGTCCGGTTTCTTCGACCCCGTTGCACCCGGAAAGCACCACCGATTCCTTCGGGAATCTAGCGGTTGGCGAATCCGGGCAGCAGGCT
This sequence comes from Glutamicibacter sp. NPDC090743, assembly GCF_044769125.1. NCBI lineage: Bacteria > Bacillati > Actinomycetota > Actinomycetes > Micrococcales > Micrococcaceae > Glutamicibacter > Glutamicibacter sp. NPDC090743. The sequence continues at coordinate 177,819 of NZ_JBIVXE010000006.1, forward strand.
CCACAAGCTATGGCGCCATCAGCTCCATCGGTTCCGGAAGCCCCGGCGCCGCGGGCTGCCCAAACGCAGCCGCAGGTCCGCCCCCAGCACCAGGAACAGCCTCGCCAGGAACCGGCAGCCCCGCAGCCGGCCCCTGAATCCGCTCCGGGATGGGGCGCTCCACAGGCTGAACCGGCACCGGATCCTGCGGACTCGGCACCGGCGGCCTCAGGCCGCATGAGCCGATACCAGCAGCTGATGGACCAAGCGAAGAACGCACCCAGTGCGCCGGCGCCTGCCCAGGCGGCGAGCGGCTGGGGCGGTCCTGCTTCAGCTCCCGCGCCCGCTCCGGTGCAAGAGCCCGAGGAATTTGTCCCGAGCGACGATGATATCGAGGTCGAGGATTCGGCACTGATCGGTGTTCCAGCCGTGGAACGCCTGCTCGGCGGCATGGTCATCGAGCAGCGCGACGTCAACGGGAATGTAGTGGAAATCAAACGAAGCTTGTAGCCGGCACCACGGCGAACTGTCGGAGTGAGACACTAGGGTGTACCACGGAACAATTTCACGGTATTGAAGCAAGCTAGAAAGTAGGCGCACGTGTACGAAGGTGCTGTACAGGAACTGATCGACGAGCTCGGTCGCTTGCCTGGCATCGGCCCGAAGTCGGCTCAGCGCATTGCTTTCCACATTCTTGACGCCGATGCCGAGGACATGACCCGGCTCGCCGCCTCGATCCAGCTGGTCAAGGAAAAGGTGAAGTTCTGCGAGATCTGCTTCAACATCTCGGAGCAGGAAACCTGCGCCATTTGCCGCGATGAACGCCGCGATGGCACCAAGATCTGCATCGTGGAGGAGTCCAAGGACGTCCTGGCCATTGAGCGCACCCGGGCGTTCTCCGGCAAGTACCACGTGCTCGGCGGTTCCATTAATCCGCTGGCAGGCATTGGCCCGGAACAGCTGCACATCCGCGAGCTGGTAACCCGCTTGGCCGATGACTCGATCACCGAACTGATCCTGGCCACCGACCCGAATCTCGAAGGCGAAGCCACCGCCGTGTACCTGGTGCGCGCGCTAGCCCCTTTGGGCATCCACATCACCCGGTTGGCCTCCGGCCTGCCGGTGGGCGGCGATCTGGAATACGCCGATGAAGTGACCCTGGCCCGCGCCTTCGAGGGACGTCGCGCTGCCGGCCGCACCGCGCCGGGTCCGGCCCGCGCCAAGGCCCAGAAGCAGGGATCCGAGGAGCAGGCGCCGCAAGATCAGTCCGGAGAAGCTGCAGAGAAGCCAAAAGCCCAGCTATCCGAACCTCGCCTGCTGCACGTTGGCGGTGCGCCGGTTCCTTCCAGCAACGCTGGCGAAGGGCCTTCGCATCCGGTAGTTCCCGAGATGGATAACCGTCGCAGCCAGTAGTCCTGGTTGCCTTGGAACGCTCTGCACTCTTCCGGTTCGCCGGCTTGAGCGCAGGGCGTTTTTCTATGCCCGCACGGTGATGTGGGGTGAAACACGCTTAGTTGATAATAGTCAACTATCGCCGTATAGTTGATATCAATCAACCATTCAGGCCCTCTATGCCTGACCCTAAATTTTTGGAGCTTCCATGACCGCAACCGCACCGGTCGCCAAGCCCAAGATGACTCACCGCGAAATCCTCACTGCCCTCACGGGCATTTTGATGGGCATGTTCGTCTCCATCTTGGCCAGCACCGTCGTTTCCAGCTCGCTGCCAGTGATCGTCTCCGATCTCAACGGCAGCCAGACCGCCTACACCTGGGTGGTCACCGCCACCTTGTTGGCGACCACCATCTCCACTCCGATCTGGGGCAAGCTCGCCGACCTGGGCAACCGCAAACTGCTGCTGCAGATCTCGCTCGGCATCTTCGTGCTGGCCTCGGCCGCCGCAGGTTTCTCGCAGGACACCAGCTTCCTGATCACCATGCGCGTTGTCCAGGGACTGGCCGGTGGCGGCGTTGGCGCCTTGGCGCAGATCGTCATGGCCGATTTCCTCTCCCCTCGCGAACGCGGAAAGTACATGGGCCTGTTCGGCGCTGTCATGGCCGTTGGAACCGTGGGCGGCCCGCTGATCGGCGGCTTCGTTACTGACACCATCAACTGGCGCTGGAACTTCTTCATCGCCCTGCCTTTCGCCATCGCTGCGGTCATCCTGATCCAGCGCACCTTGCACCTTCCGGCCATGGCCAAGCGCAAGGTCAAGATCGACTACTGGGGCATCGTCCTGCTTTCCTCCGGCGTCTCGCTGCTGCTGATCTGGATGTCGCTGGGCGGCTCGCAGTTCGAGTGGGCCTCGACGACCAGCTACCTGATGATTGCCGGTGCGGTAATCCTGCTGGCGCTGTTCATTCTGGTCGAAGCCAAGTCCTCCGAGCCGCTGCTGAGCCTGGGCCTGTTCAAGAACCGCACCTTCACCTTCGCGGTCATCGCATCGCTGGCCGTTGGCGTTTCGATGTTCGGCACCTCGGTGTTCCTCAGCCAGTACATGATCATGGCCCGTGGCGCATCAGCCACCATGGCCGGCCTGATGACCTTCCCGCTGATGGGCGGCCTGCTGGTCATCTCCACCATCGGCGGTGCGATGATCTCGCGCACCGGCAAGTGGAAGGCACTGGTTGTCACCGGTTCGGTGCTGATCGTCGTTGGGCTGTTCCTGCTGGGAACCATCCACTACGACACCAACTACGCGTTGGTCGCCGCCTACATGTTCATCCTCGGCGCCGGCATGGGCCTTGTCATGCAGAACATGGTGCTGGTCGTGCAGAACTCGGTCCACGTCAAGGAACTGGGTGTAGCCTCCTCGGCCGTGAACTTCTTCCGCACCTTGGGCGGCACTGCAGGTACCGCAGGCCTGGGCGCCATACTGGCGACCACTGTGCCGAACATGATCGCCGACCGGCAATCCGATTTGGCCGCAGCCCTGGCTTCCCTGGGCGACCAAGCCAAGGAGCTGACCGCAGCATTGGGATCGGGCACCCTGCCTTCAGTTGCAGCGATGCCTGAACCGGTCCGCGTGATCTTCGAGTCCATCTACGGCGACGCAGTGCCTTCGCTGTTCACCATTGCCGCTCCGCTGTCGCTGCTCATCGTCGTGGCTGTCTGCCTGATCCCCAACCAGTCGCTGAAGACCCAGACTGCAAGTGAACGCATGCAGGAGCTGGCTGCTGAGGACCAGGACGCAGCCAAGGCAGAAACGCCAGCTGGCAACTAGGAGATCCGGTGCAGGTTTCAAGCAAAGCCGAAGACGTTCCCGCCGCTCAACGCCCCGATCTCTATGCGTCAGCCGAACAGGAATTATTTTCACTGATCGCGCTGACGACGCGTGCCAAGCGGGAACTGGCCACTCGGCTCGACAGCCGACTCACCCCGGGATACCTGCCCGTGCTCGGGATGATTCTGCGCAGCCAACGCATCACCCAGTCTGAAATCTGCGAACACTTGCTGGTCGATAAAGCTGCGCTATCGCGCATGATCACCAAGCTGGAACAGCTGGCGCTGGTCAAGCGTGAAGTCGACCCGGAAGACCGGAGGGTGTTCCACATCCTGCCTACCGAGCTTGCGGTTGAAAGGTGGCATGAATGCTTCCAAGGGTGGCGTACAGAGCTCCGCTCGCGCATGACCAATTGGGACAATGAGGATCTGTCGGCACTCATCGACCTCCTGAGCCGATTGAATTTGGAAATCAAGTCCCTCTAAAGCAGTCCAATCCCTGGCCGGTCTTCTCGGAATTACCGAGAAGACCGGCCAGGGGCTTTTAAAGCCCACTACATGCACCGGCAGTTCACGGCTTCGCACAGCGCCCTCGCTCACGGCCCATTCCCCGGCGCCAGACAGCGGCGCCGCGGCCACCTTGTTGTTGGAGCTTGCCAGGTTTCGGCACATGAGCACTTCACTGGGCAGATCAGGGAAAATCGAAATCCGCACTGGTTCAAGAGTGGAAGGAATGGGCAGGCATCATGGATGCCGCGGGCCTGCGCGACATGACGCAGAACGAATGGATTCAGAGGCTGCTTCCGCTGATGCAGGACCCGCAGAAAAGCGGCAGGCTCCTGCGGGCCCGGCGCATCGCTTCGGAGTACCGACAGCTCCAAGTCCGCCCTAGACTGTCCTCATGGCAACAAAAAGCAGCAACCTCCCGGCCATCGCCAAGGCCACCGGCATTGAATGGGATCAGTGGTGCGCCAAACTGCGCGCTGGCGGAGCCGATCAACTTACGCACAAGCAGATAGCCGAACTGGCTTTCACCCACATGCCCCCAACCGTCGATACTCCGGGCTGGTGGGCTCAATCCGTGGCTGTAGCCTATGAGCAGCACATTGGCCGACGCCTGCCCGGCCAATCCCAAGACGGCACCTTCCAAGGTTCGGTGAGCAGCACCATCGATGCTGATTTGGATACCGCGCTGGAACGCTGGATCGCCTGCGTCCAGGGGCGCCAGGAGTTCAACGGCCACCAGCTTTCCGAACCTGCACGCACCAGCGGCTCAGAGCGATGGCGCTATTGGCGAGCTGATTTCAGCGACGGAACCAAGACACAGGTAGACATTGGCCTCAAAGGTGGAAAATCCTCGGTTGCCATAAACATTACTAAGGCTGGAACACCTGAACAGGTGTCTGGATGGAAGAGCTTTTGGCGACAAATTTTGGCTGAATTCAAGGGGTAGCCAGTGTTTTTCAACAACCTGCATTGAGGTTCCTAGGCAATATGACCAATGGTTACCTTCACAACTAGGACATGTCGCCCCGTAGCTGTCACAATATTTATCTGGTAGATGTCTCGCGCCACAGTTCCATCAAAAAGCACCGGCGGCGAGGCACAGCTTTCAACAGGTGGAGTGAGTGCCCATGGGCCTAATTGTTCAAAAGTTTGGCGGTTCTTCCGTTTCAGATGCCGAAGGCATCAAGCGTGTAGCGCGCCGAATTATTGATACTAAGTCCAAGGGCCATGACGTCGTTGTCGTTGTTTCCGCAATGGGCGACACCACCGATGACTTGCTAGACCTGGCAGGCCAGCTTACCGATGATGCACCAGCCCGCGAGATGGACATGCTGCTCTCCGCTGGCGAACGCATCTCGATGTCGCTGCTGGCGATGGCGATCAACCAGCTCGGCGAGCAGGCCGCTTCATTCACCGGCTCGCAGGCAGGATTGATCACCGACTCGACCCACGGCAAAGCCCGCATCATGGAGGTCTCCCCACAGCGCGTACGCCGTGCTATCGACCGCGGATTCATCGCCATCGTCGCTGGGTTCCAGGGCATGAGCAAGGAATCCAAGAACATCACCACCATGGGCCGTGGCGGCTCGGATACCACCGCCGTCGCGCTGGCCGCAGCTCTGGGCGCCGATGTCTGCGAAATCTACACCGACGTGGACGGCATCTACACCGCCGACCCGCGCGTGGTCGCCTCGGCCAAGAAGATCGAGAAGATCACCAGTGAAGAAATGCTGGAAATGGCCGCCAGCGGCTCGAAGATCTTGCACCTGCGTTGCGTGGAATACGCCCGCCGTTTCGGCGTGCCGCTGCACGTGCGCTCTTCATTCAGCACCAACGAGGGCACCTGGGTGCTCCCGGATCCCGAAGACAAAATCAAAATTCAAGAGGGAGAACCCTTGGAACAGCCAATCATCTCAGGTGTCGCCCACGACCACTCCGAAGCCAAGGTCACCATCATTGGCGTACCGGATATCCCCGGTAAAGCAGCACAGATTTTCGGCGTTATCGCCGCTGCGCAGGCCAATATCGACATGATTGTGCAGAACATCTCGACGCGCGGTTCGGGTGCCACCGATATCTCCTTCACCCTGCCGATGACCGAGACCAAGCATGTGCTTGAAGCACTGAACACCGCGAAGCCGGAGATCGGTTTCGAGGAAATCGAGCACAATGACGAGGTTGGCAAGCTCTCGTTGATCGGTGCCGGAATGCGCTCGAATCCAGGAGTCTCCTTCACCTTCTTCGAGGCCTTGCACCGCGCGGGCGTGAACGTGGACATGATCTCCACTTCAGAGATCCGCATCTCCGTGGTCACCGACGCCGACAAGCTCAACGATGCAGTACGCGCTATCCACACCGCGTTCGATCTGGATACCGATGTGGAAGCCACCGTCTACGGCGGCACCGGCCGCTAAGCGCCGCCAAGCTGATAGGGAGAACGCCTGCGAAACAATTACTGTTTCGCAGGCGTTCTCCCTATTAACTGCTATTTATTCGGTTCCAGTGTCTTGGTATAGACGATTTCGCCCAAGCCATTGCGCAGCGTGACGGTGAACAGGTCCTGCTCATCGAGGTCGACGTGGCCGAAGAACTGGCCCTTGCCATCGCGCGGCGACTGGTTGGTGGTGCCAGCCAGCGAGAAGTCCACGCGTGGACCGAAAGTGCCATCCATTTGGTTCGGCCCGAAAGAACCGGCATTGACTGGACCGGCCACGAATTCCCAGAACTCATTGAACTCGCTGAAGGCTGCACGCTCTGGAGAGTAGTGGTGCGCCGCGCAATAGTGCACATCCGCGGTCAGGAAGACGACATTCTTGATGCCGCGGTCCTTGATGGCCTTGAGCAGGCGGGCAAGTTCCAGCTCGCGGCCTAGTGGTGCGCCGTGGTCTGCGTTGGAAATTGATTCCTGCGCCTTGCCGTCCGGAACAATGATGCCCAGCGGCAGGTCGTTGAGAATGACTTTCCAAGTTGCCTTGGACTTGGCCAAGGAATCGACTAGCCAATTCAGCTGCTCTTCGCCGAGAATTGAAGTGGACTTCTCTTCCATTCCGGTGGTGTTCTCGGACTTGTAGCTGCGCATGTCCAATGCGAACAGGTCCATTGCTGGACCACGCGAGATTTTGCGGTAGATGCGTGCCGCCTCGAATCCGGTGCCTGCGCGCATGGCGCGCGGGTCGGCGATCGGCTGGTATTCCTGCCAGGCCTGGCGGCCACGGGCGGCAAGGGTGTTGATATCGCGCACCGTGTAGCGCTCATCTTCGAGGACCTCACCCGGCCACCAGTTGTTATGGGTCTCGTGATCATCCCACTGGGCAATCACCGGAACCTCTGAATACATGGCACGCACATTGTGGTCCATCAGGTTGTAGCGGTGCCGCCCACGGTACTCGGCCAGGGTCTCGGCCACCTTGGAGACTTCCTCGGTGACCAAGTTGCGCCAGATCTGGCCGTCCGGTTCCACAACTTCTGCGGCAATCGGACCGTCGGCGTAGATGGTGTCGCCGCTGTGCACGAAGAAGTCCGGCTTGGTTGCATGCATGGCCGCGTAGGCGCGCATGCCACCGATTTCTTCGTTGATGCCCCAGCCCTGGCCAGCGGTGTCGCCGGACCACACAAAACTCTGGGCACGGGAGGCGTCGTGGTTGCGGCGACCGGTCAACGCCGGTGCGGTGCTGAACCAGCCGTTCTGAGTCTCGCCAAGGGTGCCGTTATCGTCCTCGAAACCGATGCTGACTGCGAAACGGGTACCGGCAGGCAGATGCTCGGCATTGATCTTTGCAGTGAAGTCAGTGGCCTCGCGGGCGTAGGCACCGCGCAAAGTCTTGGCGAAGGATCCACGGCCGCGGATGATTTCCCCTGCTTCGTCCACCGCACGCAGCTGCGCGCGCAAGCGGCCTTCCCCGGAGCTGCGAGCCCAGAGTACGGCATTGCTGGCAGAGACATCCCCCATGGAAAATCCGCTGGTCAATCCCAGGCGGGAACGCACGAGTCGGGGACTGCTGGAAGCCAGCGCTGCTCCAGTGGGCCCAACCAAGGTCAATGCACCTGCGCCAATGGCGCCGGTGAGCAATTTGCGTCGCGAAATATTATTCATGGGATTCAGTGTTCACGACTTGATCAGCCATTTCCTTGAGCCCAGATGAACACCAAGAGAAATCATTCGTGTCCAGTCCACGCCACGAATCCAGAGATCCTGAACTCCAAAGCACGCCCATTACTGGCAGACTGGAAAAATGAGTTCACCTCAAGTCATTTCTGGCCCGCCGTCCGCTGGCCACCCAATTCCTCCGGCTGCGCGCACTGCAGCCGGCCAGGCGGAAATCGAGGGTATCTGGCAGAACGCATTAGGCGGGATAACATACCGGATTGGACAGGGCGAGCAGATGCGCTTCGCCAAGTGGTCGCCGGGATGCCCTCCCGCAGAGGACGGCGATCTCCTGGCTGAAGCCCTGCGCATGCGGTGGGCGGGAGAATTCATCAGAGTCCCCGAAGTGCTCAGCTGCGGACAGCATGCTGACGGCCAGCTGCTCGTCACGGCAGCATTGCCCGGGCACAGTGCAGTCAGCGAGCTTGGCAAAAGCGATCCGGCGCGATCCGCGTATGCAGTGGGCGCCGGTCTGCGCCACCTGCACGATCGGCTGCCGGTCGACCAGTGCCCCTTCAGCTGGGATCTGGAATCCCGCATCCAGCACCTGCCTGCCCAGGAGCAAGCTGCTTTGCTGGCTGAAATCCCGGAGCTTGATCTTGTGGTCTGCCATGGCGATGCTTGCCTGCCCAACACGATCATCACCGATAGCCATGATTTCAGCGCGCATGTGGATATGGGGAAATTGGGTGTCGGAGACCGCTGGGCGGATCTCGCCGTTGCCGCATGGAGCACCGAGTGGAATTACGGGCCTGGTTTCGAACAGCATGTCTACGCCGGGTACGGAATCGAACCCGATGAGCGGAAGGTGTCGTTCTACCGAAAGGTCTGGGACGCAACCTAGGAGGCCGAGCCGCTAGCGTGCCACGTAACGGTGCTCGGGACGGCCACGAGTTCCGTATCCAAGCTGCAGCTCCAGGGATTCATTGGCCACCAGCGCCGCCAAATACCGTTGCGCTGTCGCACGGGCAACCCCAATTGCCTCCGCGACCTCGGCGACGCTCATGGGTTCGGTAGCATCCTTGACGCAGGAAAGAACTGCCTGCTCGGTGGGGGCGGCACCCACCGATGCGTTGGTTTCTTCGCCCCCTTGAAGCGCCCGGTACAACCGGTCCACGCCCTGCTGGTTGAACTCCGCGGTCCCGGTCAATTGGCGACGATAGCGAGCCCAGCCTTTGAGCTTGGCGGCCAGGGTCTTGGCCTCAAAGGGCTTGATGATGAACGCCAGTGCGCCCGAGCGCAGCGCTTTGTCAATATTCTTCGGTTCAATCGCCGCGGAAATCATGATCGCATCAACATCGAGTTCTCTCAACAGCTCGATTCCACTGACATGCGGCAGGTAGAGATCCAGCAATACCAAATCAGGTTTCAGGCTCTGCACCATTTTGGGCACAACACGCGGATCCTGCACAGGCTCCAGGGCCTGGAACCCGGGGATGGCGTTGACCATCTCAGCGTGCAGCTCTCCTACCCGGAAATCGTCATCGACAATTAGCACCCGGTAGTTGCCGCTGGAATTCTCGCTCAATGTTGCGCTCCTTCAATCTCGTCGTTTTCCGTATTGGCTGGCTCCACCAGTACCGCCGGCAATCTTGCTGCGATAACTGCCCCGGAACCATCCGTCCCGCGGTCCGCTATCCAGACGTCCCCGCTGCGGGCTTGGGCGAGCCGTCTGATCAGCGGCAATCCGACGCCATGGCCATGATCGCCACCCAGATGTGACCCGGTGCTGACGTCCCGGGCGAAGATATCCTCGTCGGTGGTAATGCCGGGTCCAGAATCGGCCACGGCGATGTGCAAGGTGTTCCCTTCGGAGAGCAAGTCGATTTCCACCCAGGGTTCTGCATCTGTGCAAAGAGCTGCCGTAAAGGCGTTATCCAGCAGATTCCCCAGGACTGCGGTGGCGTCTTGGGCATCGTGGGCCGAGGCGATGTGTCCGAAAAGCATGGATTGGGCAGACACTCTCAGTTCTATGCCTTGTTCGTGGGCGCGCACCGCCTTCGCCGAAATAAACGCCGAGAGGTAAGCGTCCTGGATGGCCTCCAGCCCGGGAACCCGAGCGATCTTCGGCCCGGATTCCATCACCTCACGCAGGTAGTCTTCTGCCTGTTCGATCTTGCCCAAGTTGATCAGCCCGAGGACTGCGTGCATTCGGTTGGCGAATTCATGGCGCTGGGCGCGCAGCGCATCGGCCATGTCCTGGACTGCATCGAGTTTGGTTCCCAACGCTTCAAGGGTGGTGACATCATGGAGCAGCACGACCAGTCCGAGGTCCACTCCGTCACGGTCGACCTTGGTCACGCGGGCTATGAGCGAGTTGCCATTGGCCGCAAAGCGCACCGGTGCCGGGTCGCATTCCTTGATCGCCCTGACCAGCCGGTGATCCAAACCAGCGGATTCAAAGTGGCGGCCGACCACGTCCTCCAATTCGGTGCGGTGCGGCAGTCCCAGCAATTGCCTGGCGGCCCTGTTGCGCACGGTAATCCGGCTATCGGCGCCAATGCCCATGACACCTTCGGTAACACCGTAGAGCACGGCCTGCTGGTCCCTGACAAGCTGGGCAATTTCGGCCGGTTCCAGCCCAAGGGTCTGGCGCTTCAAACGGCGTACGGTGACTCGTCCGGCAAGCACTGCCAAGGCTGCGCAAATCGCCGCAAACAATACAATCCAGGCGAAGGACCCAAGCAGTGCCCCGGTCAAGGAGTCAGTGGTCACGCCCACGGAAACCTCTCCGATGACCGCACCCGCGGTACTGTAGACCGGGACCTTGGCGCGCACCGATTCACCAAGGGTTCCGTGTTCCCGGGAGACCGCTTCAATGCCTTCCAGCGCCACCGGGTCAGTAGAAACCATTTGGCCCAGTTCCTCGGGGTTCGGATGGCTCAAGCGCAGTCCGCGGTCCTCGGTAATCACCACGAAATACGCTTGCTCTTGCCCAATGACAGCGTTTGCCAGTTGCTGCAGTTTTCCATCGGCGAGCGCCTTGGCATCCAGCTCGTCCAGCTTTGCATAGTGCGAGACCTGCTCAACTACTTCCGGCAAGACGGCCACCGAACGAGCTATGGTCAGCGAGGTATCCTCGGCTTTCGAATAGACGCGGTCATAGCTGGCGAAAAGCGTTCCGGCGGTAACGAGAACAATCAGAACACCTACGACCAGGAATTGAAGTCGCATGATGCGTGATGCGAAATGCCGGGTGCCGGCGCCAGAACGGAACATGCCACCCAGCATAAACCCATCTTTCCACTCTCGTGATTTTAATGAGCAAAAAGTTGGCAAAGAACTTAAGCCTTCAACAATAAGCACAAGACGCGCAAAGTGAGCACCGACACGTACCTTGAATGGGTGCCCCTCCTAGCTTGTGGGGACTAAGGATTCACTCACACTGAAATGGAGGTCGGGTCAATGCTCGTTGTACTCGGATTCCTCATGGTCGCCACCTTCATGGTGCTGATCATGACAAAACGCATGACGCCGCTGCTGGCATTGATTCTGGTTCCAACCATCTTCGGCTTGTTCACCGGTGCTGGATTCGGCCTTGGCGACATGGTCATGGACGCGGTCAAGGACATGTCCAGTACCGCAGCCCTGCTGATGTTCGCCATCATGTACTTCGGCATCATGATCGACGTCGGCTTGTTCGACCGATTGGTCTCCGGCATCCAGAAGCTAGTGGGCAACGACCCCGCCAAGGTCGTCATGGGCACTTCGCTGCTCACCGGCGTAATTTCCCTCGATGGCGATGGCTCGACCACCTTCATTGTGGTTACCGCGGCTCTGCTGCCGATCTACCAGCGCCTGGGCATGAGCCCAGTGGTCCTGACCTGCGTTGCAGGCCTGACCAATGGCACGCTGAACATCGTTCCCTGGGGCGGCCCAACGGCCCGCGCGGCAGCGGCACTTGGCGTTGACGCCTCGGAAATCTTCGTGCCGATGCTCCCTGCGCTGGGAATTTCCCTCATTGTCATTGCCCTGTTCGCATGGCAGATGGGCGTATCCGAACGCCGCCGCTTGCAGCGCGAGCGTCCGGAAATCTGGGGCACCGAACTCGGTGGCGGCAACGTTTCCACCCCAACCGGAGGAAAGAGCCCTGCTGGCACTTCCCCTGCCGGAGGCAACCTGGCCGTACTGGAATCCGTGGCTCGCAAGGGCGATGGCACCGAAGCTTCCACCTTGGACGGCACCGTCCTGGATCCGGATCGCGAGACCCTGCGCCCCAAGACCTTCTACTTCAACCTGGCACTGACCGTCGCCATCATGGTGCTGCTGGTAGTCGATGTCACTCCGTTGCCCTACCTGTTCATGGTGGGTACCGCGATCGCCTTGATCGTCAACTTCCCCAAGGTCTCCGACCAGGTGAAGATGATCGCCGCGCACTCCAGCGAAATCATTGCCGTGGTCTCCATGGTGCTCGCCGCGGCAGTGCTCACCGGCGTGCTCTCCGGCACCGGCATGGTTGATGCCATGAGCCAGTGGCTGGTGGATGTCATTCCTACCTCCATGGGTCCATACATGGCAGTACTGACCGGGCTGATTTCGATTCCAGCTACCTTCCTGATGAGCAATGACGCCTTCTACTTCGGCGTCTTGCCAGTTCTCGCCGAAGCCGGCGCGCATTTCGGTGTACCAGCGGTGGATATGGCTCGCGCCTCCATCACCGGACAGCCAGTGCACATGCAGTCTCCGCTCGTTCCAGCCATCTTGCTGCTGGTGTCGCTCTCTCGTGTGGACTTGGGCGATCACCACAAAAAGGTGCTGTGGCGTGCGTTGGTGGTCTCCTTGGTCATGCTCGCTTCGGGCATGCTCCTTGGTGTCATCCACATGGGCTAACGCCCCAGGACCAAAGGTCCGTCGTCAGCCAGGCTCCGTGCCACCCGGACATTTCCAAGCGGGTGGCACGGAGTCCGGTGTTTAACCCGGGCTGACCCCGTTGGCAGCCCGCCGGAGGCTGCCGCATGCAGCTATTCGAGCATTGACCATCTGCACAGGGCGCCGGTTCAGCAAGCACAGTTTCCCGTGAAAAACTGGAGGCAGGGCAAGACGTGCACAGCGCGTGCTTCCCCTGGACCGGATGGACACGCCACTGGGCCACACCGCGAATTCAACCGTCTTCTCCCGACGCAAAGGAAGGCTCCAGCGCATGGAAAGAGAACCTCTGGACAACAGCATCTCCCTAGCCCAGCTCGAAGCGGTTGTCATGATTGTGGACTATGGTTCCTTCACCGCCGCCGCGGATATCCTTGGCATCTCCCAGCCCTCCTTGTCCCGGCGCATTAGCGCGCTGGAGCGCACTCTTGGCATGCCCGTGTTCCGGGCCGCTGGAAGGGACATGGTGCTGACCGAGGTTGGCCGGAGCATCATTCCTGCCGGCCGCCGCGCACTGCGTGAAGTCGCCGCGATCGGAACCATCGCCTCCTCCACGCGTGCATTGGCCACCGGATCCCTGCGCATCGCGGGGTTGCCCTCCCTGGTTGGAGGAATCATGCCCGAGTACATCGGCCCCTTCCATCGCCAGCACCCCGGTGTCCGGATAGAGATCCTGAGCGTGGAGGACGACGAGCAGCTTGCCGATGCGCTTCGCCTGAATCGTGCCGATGTGGCTTTTGGCGTGAACGAGCGCATCCCCGCGGACCTCATCGGCAAATCCCTGCGCGATCAGCAATTCTCGGCCGTCGTATCCGAGGATACCGAGGTGGACCCGGACACTGGGCTAAGCCCTGAATTGCTCAATTCCCTGACTCTGGCCACCCTCCCCCAGGGCACCTCGATTCGCAAGATCACCGACGAAGTTTACCGGAGCTTGAAGGCCACCGCTCCGCGGCTCATCACCACAACGCAACGCGACGCATTGGTCCATCTGGGCATCGCCGCCGGCGGCATCACCTTGGTTCCACGGATCATGGCCAGCACCGCCGTGATCTTCGGCGGCAAGCAGGTCCCGCTGAGCTTGCCAGCCAGCAGGCCCCTGGGCGTCATCTACCGCCGCGAAGAATACCGTAATCCGGCGCTGGGCGAATTCCTCGAATACCTCTGAGACAGAGATCTCCAGGCGGTTTCCGCTCTCCCGAACCTGCGCGCGAAATCGGCCTTTCATGCGCCGCATGCATGGCTCGGCTCAACCATGCTATTGGTTCCAGCGGCGTTCCACGTGGTCAGCTTGATGGGTAATCCGGCCATGGTCCTACCAAGGAGAGCAAGATCGTGAATTCCCAACGAACACCTTCCTCTGCCAGGCGTAGTTCCAAACGGCCGCGGCGCCGGGTAGCTGCCATCATTGCAGCGGCGCTGGTGCTGGCAGTAGTGGTGCCGACCAGCATTGCCTTCCTGCGCCTGCAGGGGAATATTTCCGTCTCGGCGCTCAGGGCGTCTGAAGCGGATGTCCCGGACTCCAGCGAAGGCCTGAATCTGCTGGTGCTCGGTTCCGATAGCCGGGATTTCAGCTCCACCGGCTTCGGCACGGATAACGGCTCCCGACGCAGCGATTCCATGCTGCTTGTCCACTTGTCGCCAGGAAACGAGCGCATCGAGGCGGTCCAGATCCCACGCGATACCGTTTTGCAGCGCCCGGCCTGCGCGGATACCGGGTCCGGCGCTTATGCCGGAGGATACGGCATGATCAATTCTGCGCTGAATTACGGTCCCGCATGCTCTGTCGCCGCGGTGGAAGCGCTCACCGGGGTTCACCTGAACCACTTCATTGAGGTGGATTTCGAGGGATTCATTTCAATCATCGACGCACTCGACGGGGTCAGCGTGTGCCTGGCCCAGCCAATGACCGATCCGAAAGCAAACCTGGATCTTCCAGCCGGGCTGCAGGAGCTGGACGGAACCGATGCGCTTGCCCTGGCCAGGACCCGCCATGCCGTTGGCGATGGAAGCGACCTCGCTCGGCTCGGAAACCAGCAGAAGGTCATGTCCGCAATAGTCCAGCGTGCCACCAGCAAGGAAGTTCTCGCACGCCCGGACCGGCTCTACTCTTTCCTTGACGCGATTACCTCCTCGATGACCGTGGACCCGGAACTGAGTTCGCTACCGGAACTTGCAGGATTGGCTGCGCGGGTTAAGGACGTTCCCACGGACAAGATCACCTTCATGACCTTGCCGACCCAGCCTGCGCCATCAAACGCCAACCGGGTGGTCCCGGCTCCGGACGCGACCCTCATCTTTGAACGCATCAAGCAAGACATCCAGTTGAATCCGGATTCCGAGTCCGAATCCGGCTCCGAATCGGATGCAGGAGAAACTGCCACGGCGAAAGCCTCCGCCCGGCAGCTGCCTGTCAGCATAGCCAACGCAGCGCGAGTGAGCGGACTGGCCGGCAAATTCGCCAACGAAGCCACGGAGCAAGGCTTCACCGTCACTTCAATCACTACCGCGGCGTCCTTGCAGGCGCAAACACGGCTGCTGATTCCGGATACTGATGCAGCCAGGAAAACAGCCGACGCATTCGCCAAAACAGTCGATCTCGACATCGAGGCAACAGTCGCCGATGTCGAAAGCATCGAATTGATCCTGGGCCAGGATTACCAAAACCTGGGGCGGCCAGAAAAGCAGCCTCTCAAGGTGAACAGCCGCAAAGCAGACCAGAAACTCTGCGGCTGAGCCGGCCCCAAGGGCAGGCCGCGCCACCGGAAAATCCTGCCCTACCGCGATGGCTGCCAGGCGAATCTCCGTTTGCCCGCGGCTGTTGGCCTTCGTATTCCGGCTGGGCTGCACCTGCCAATTCCGTTTGACCGCGTCCCTTGCAGCGAGGTGATTCACAGTGAGCATTGCAGGCATCAATGGCAATGAATTCATCGTGCTGGCCATTTTGGCGGCCGTGCTGCTCGGACCTGAAAAATTGCCCGACTACGCAAGGAAACTAGCCACGCTGATTCGCGAGTTGCGCCGACTCGCCTCTGGTGCCCAGGAACAACTCCGCGAGGAGCTTGGCGAGGATTTCGCGGACATGGATCTGAAGAAGTTCGATCCGCGGCAATATGATCCTCGAAGGATCATCAGCGAAGCGCTGCGAGATCAACTCGAAGAGCCGCCTGCCCAAGGATTCCCGGATTCTGCCCGCTCAAGGGGACCCGAGATCGGGAGTTCATCATCATCGCCAGCACCCTCCGGCCCAGCCCCTTTTGACGAAGAAAGCACTTAGGACGCCATTGCTCCTTGCCGCAAGTGTCCGCTGGCCGCGCGAGCAGTGAATACGGACCGGTGGACAGGACTCATTCATCGCAGTCCCCAAAGCTCCACCCGGTTCCTTCATCCGGATCGCACGGATTCCGGCATCTATCCGCAACCGGTCCAGCTTCGCTGATTCGTCGGCCAACCGTGATGGCCGGCCGAAAAAGGATTCCCGGGATCGGCCACCAGCCTGCTGCCGGCCTAGCCTGTAGGCACGCCGGCGCTCCAATTCGGAACGGTATTTTTCCTAGTAGTGCCTTCACAGCAATTCAGGGAGCAGGCGCCACTGCCCGGGCCCAGCGCTTTGCTTCCGGCGATGGTCGATGACTCCGGCTGCTCGCCACGCACTTGCGCTGCCCGTTCCAGGACCAGATCGACCAAGCCGCTGACAAACGACGGTGAGGTGCCAACACTGCCGGCACGGAGAAACGCCATCCCCAACTCGCGCGCGGTATCTGCCGCTTCGGTATCCAGATCGAATTTGACCTCCATGTGGTCCGAAACGAATCCGAGGGGTACAACCAGAACGCCCTCAGTTCCAGTTTCCGCAAGCTCGCGCATGCGGTCATTGATGTCCGGTTCCAACCAGGGAGTGTGCATGGATCCAGAACGGGAGCAGTACACCAGTTCGGCATCCAGCTGCTCCTCACCAGCTAGTTCCCCGCCAATCCAGGCCATGAGCTCCTCATGCTGCCGCTGGTAGCCGGCGGTGAACTTCTGCGATGATTCTTGCATCGCAGTAGGGATCGAATGGGTGACATATAAGATCTTGTGCCGGTTGCGGTCCAGGCCGCCGACGAGCTGCTTGAATTCCTTCAATCCCTTCCGCACGCAGTCCAACTGCGCATGAGCGAATCCCGGATGATTGTAGTACTGCCGGACTTTATCGATCACCACCTCGAGGCCCTCTTCTTGCAGTGCCGCCACAGTTCCGGCGAAATCCTCGCGGTATTGCCGGCACGAGGAATATGAGGAGTAGGCCGACGTATCGATGGCCAGGAACCTTCTCGAGCCGTGCCTGCGCGCATGGTTTCCGACCACTTCGGTGAGGTACGGTTCCCAATTCCGGTTCCCCCAGAGCAGTGGCGTATCGATGCCGCGGGCTGCGAATTCCTCTTGAACGGCTTGCTGCAAAGCCTGGTTCTGCTCATTGATCGGCGATTTTCCGCCGAACATGTAGTAGTGCTCGCCCACCTCTTCAAGGCGCTCGTCCGGAATCCCTCGTCCCCGGGTAACGTTTTGCAGGAAGGGCAGGACATCTTCGGGCTTTTCCGGCCCGCCAAAGGACATCAGCACAACTGCATCAAACGGCGCTACCTGCATGTTTCCCATCGGGATCGTCCACGCTTTCTTCTCGGGCAACTGCCGCCATGGGCAAAACTCCCCGGAGCTGGCAGTCGCAAGCAATTACCTAGATTAGCTTTTATCTAGCCAAGCTAACAATAATTGCTTTGCCTCCGAATCGCCAGCGGGCGTCGCCGACCCCTAACGACTGCCCAGGCTATGAGCCAGTTCCAGCTCAATGCGCTCATTGCGGAACTGATGACCGGCATCGAGCAATTTGCGGGGGACAATTTTCTGATCAGCCATGGCCAGAAGGTGGGACCCTTCGGCTCCCAGCAGCAATTTGGGAGCCGCGGCAGGAACCGGAATGATGGCAGGCCGCCGCACTGCGCGCGCCAAGGCCCTGGTGAATTCGGCGTTGCTCACCGGCTGCGGTGCCACCGCATTGACCGGACCTGCCAATTGCGAATCCCAGAGCGCGCGATGGTAGATGTCCAGCAGGTCATCAAGCCCGATCCACGAAAGCATCTGCTTTCCCCCTGCCAGGGGACCGCCCAGGCCTGCGGAGAATACAGGACGCAAAACGGCGAGCATCCCGCCTCTGGGGCTCAGCACGATACCGGTCCTGATCTGCACCCGGCGCATGCCGCTGTCCCCCGCATTCGCCGCACGTTCCCAGCGGTCCACCACGTCAGCCAGGAAATCCGGAGTCCCGGCCCGCGGGGAATCGGTCTCGTCCAATGGGTGCGGTCCGGCTGAAGCACCGTAGAATCCGATGGCCGAAGCGCTGATGAAGGTCCGGACACCTGAACGTGACGCCAGCAGGGCAAGGGATCGGGTCGGTTCGATGCGGCTGGAGAGAATTGCCTGCCGATGTGCTTGGCTGAACCGGCCGAAGATGCTGGCTCCGGCCAAATGGATGACCGCGTCGCAGCCATCGAGCAGGCCCGGGTCAGGATCCAGCGGATTCCAGCGCCGTTCGCTTGCCGATTCCGGCTCGTGCCGCACGAGCTTGACGACCCGGTGCCCGCCGGTGGACAAGAAGGCGCACAAAGCCTGTCCGACTAATCCGCTTGAACCGGTCAGCGCTATCACCAGCGGCTTCAACCCGGCCTGCGCCGCCCGCTGGTGTGCGGCAAAATCGTCTGCCAGCTGGCGGTGGCGGTATGCAAGCATCGATTCGATCTGCCGTCCTGGCATATTCGACTGGATGCAGTCACCCACGGTCGTGCACTGTGCGCCCGCGGGCTCGAAGTAATGCTCATGCCGCCACTGCACCACCCGGGCAGGAAGGCCGCGAACCCCTTCGGGTTCAAGCTGGTCGACGAAACTGCGGTTCTCCGCGAACCCCTCAGGCTGGTGCTTGGCATTCCACAGCACTCCGCCGGGAAGGCCCAGCACGGCCGTCCCGTCCTTCAGCGAACCGGCTTCTTCAATGACCTTCAGCGGAAGCCACGGTGGCAAGAGCCGCTGCATGGCCCCGGGTCGCGAGAACCAGTCGAAGACAACGGATGCAGATGCCGGAAGTTGGCTGGAGCGCTCAGTGTTCATGGCCCCATCCTAGAGGCTTTAGGCAGGCCGGTTCCCGAGGATGGGAAATTGCTGGATTCCGTCGCAATGTCTGGTCCGGCGCCGCAATGAATCCCTCGGTTTCCTGCAGCACGCTATCCCGGCAGACTTGGAGCAGGAACAAGAACTTCTGGACAGAGCTTGATTGCGGACAACTAACGGGCCGGCTGTTGCCCGAAGCGGCTGCCAATGCAACCAGAAAGCTAGGCATACCATGCAGGAAGATAGTCGAAGGGAGGATCCTCGCCCACCCGCCGGTCGATGGCTTCACGCAAGAGATCCGCATGCCCTGCATGCCGCCCATACTCTTCAATCAGGTCGCAGATGATTCTGCGTATCGACGCATGCTTGCCTTCGAAGGCCAACCCCGAGCCCGTGTCCAGCTTCCTTTCCTCGATAACGGACTGCTGGATTCCCCGGCTTTTGGCCACGGCCCGGTCGTAGCGTTGATAAAGATTCTCCGGATCCTCTTCCAGATCAACCACGAAGTGCTCGCGCCCGTTGGCAGTGAACCCAAGGAGGACTTCAGGTCGTTGCCCGGCAATGAAGTAGGTGAATTTCTCATCTTCGACAAGGGCAAGATGCTGGAGCAATCCGCCCAGGCTGAGCTGGCTGCTGGGCAACTTGGTTGCCAGCTGTTCGATGTCCAGCCCCTCGGCCTTGTATCTGAAGGTGGCGCGCAGCCTGTCAAGCATCCCGAACAGATGCTGCTCGTCGGAGCCGCTCATTGGCGGTTCCCAGGGAGGCAGGATTTCCATGGCGTACCCCTTTGCGAGAAGTGTGAGTTGACGTACCAAACTGGTTTCATCGGCCCATGAATTGAATAATTAGAAGTATGCCTCTGACCGCCGCCATTTTGGAACCCTCGCAGTGGATGCCGCATGCCGCTGAGCATGAAGCGCGGGCGCGGGCCTTTGGCGAACCTTTCGTGGAACGGCGGATGAAGGGCAAGAAGCATCCCATCGAGGACTTCCTGTTCACCTATTACACGCAAAAGCCGGGCCAGCTCTACCGCTGGCATCCAGGGATGAACGTGGTTCTAGCCGGAGACGCGGCCCAAGAACGCGGCGAGTGGAAGTTCTACCGCAGAGTCCAAACCGGCCACGGTACGGGATACCACTTCGATGCGGAGGCATTCGGCAAGGCGCGTGCCCGGGCCATCGAGTTTGCCCGCATCATTCTGGCCGGCACCGCGCAGCGGCCAGGAAACTTCTCCTGCTTCGGCCTGCATGAATGGGCGATGGCCTACAAATCCGAGGTCAACGGCATCCGCCATGAATATCTCCCGCTGCGCTTGGGTGCGCAGGGAACCGACGAAGTGGTGGAAACCCACAAGATCCGTTGCACCCACTTCGATGCATTCCGCTTCTACACTCCCCAGGCGATCGAGCTCAACGAGCTGCAGCCGACCAGGGAAACCCAGCGCGACCTGGAACAGCCCGGTTGCCTGCACGCCAATATGGATCTGTATAAGTGGGCCTATAAGCTCTCCCCTGCGGTGCCAAGCGACTTGGTCATGGACTGCTTCGAGCTCGCCTGGGACATTCGCACCATGGATATGCAGGCGTCCCCCTATGATCTGGGCGATTGGGGCCATGAACCCATCCGCATTGAAACTCCCGAGGGCAAGGCCGCGTACGTGAGATTGCAAAAGGAATTTGCCCAGCGTGCCGACTCGCTGCGCAATCAATTGCTGCAAGTCGCCAACAACCTGCCAATCTTCCCGGAAGACTAGAACTTATTCGCGGCCGCAGGCAAGATTGATCCATGGTTACTGCACGGGGCCTTCGCCTGATTCCGGCCGGTATCGCGCTCGGCTGCGTGGGCCTCTTGCTGGCTTCCTGCGCCACCAGCATCGGACAGGGGCCGCAGACCCAATTGGAAATCACCATTCGCGATGACGGCAGCGAGATTTCACAGCAGTACTCCCTGGAATGCACCGGCGAACAAGCCGCTGAATCCAGCACATTGCCGAACGCATCCAAAGCTTGCTTGCAGCTCGAGCTTGAACCCGGTGCCATTGCCGGAGAAGTTGATCCCCAAGAAATCTGCACCGAAATATACGGTGGACCGCAACGGGCCGAAATAAGCGGAACCCTGCACGGCGAGACGGTGAATACGAGCTTTTCCCGGCATAACGGCTGCGCCATCGATCGTTGGGATGCCGCCTCATTTCTACTTGGTTCCGTGAAAACATGAGTCGATAACCCCTGAATAACTGCGCGGAGAAACTAGAATAGTAAGACTATGGAGTTTTTCCTGCTGGTTATCGCGCTGCTATTCGCCACGATCTTGATTGTCGGCATCGGGGAACGCATTAAATTGCCCTACCCGATCTTGATGCTGATTTTCGCGACGCTGGCAGGTTTCTTGCCGTTCATGCCCGAAATGCATATTGAGCCCGAGCTGATCCTGCCGATCTTCTTGCCGCCCTTGCTTTTCGCTACGGCCCAGCGCAGCAGTTGGTCGGTGTTCCGCTTCCGCTGGAAGGCCCTGATCCGGCTGGCCGTGGTGCTCATCGTGGTGACAGCAGGCACCGTGGCCGCTACCGCGCTGGCCTTCTCCCCCATCGCTTCCATTCCGCTGGCATTGGCGTTGGGCGCAGTAGTGGCCCCGCCTGACCCGGTCGCGGTGGATGCGATTGCCACCAAGGTGAAAATGCCGCGGCGCCTGACGTCCCTGCTGGAAACCGAGGGCCTGTTCAACGACGCAATGGCCATCGTGATCTTCCAGCTGGCCGTCCAGGCAACCCTGAATGGCTCGGAAGTCGGACTCGAAATCATTCCGCAGTTCCTGCTCGGTGCCGCAGGGGCGGTAGTCCTGGGTCTGGCCATGGGCTGGGCCATCGGCGCCTTGAACCGTTTCGTTCCCAACCTCGCAGCGCGTTGCGCGGCCACCTTGGTGGCACCTTATGCGGTCTACATGATTGCGGAGGAGCTGCATATTTCAGGGGTCATCGCAGTGGTGGTGACGGCCCTTGAAATGGTGCGGCGGGACCGCCCACAGGACTCTGCCGAACGCCTAACCCGGCAATCCTTCTGGGAAGTGCTCGAGCTGCTGGCCACCGGCCTGGCTTTCGGCTTGATGGGCATCGAGATGAACCAGGTGATCCAGGAGGAAGGCAGCAACCTGATCGGCTTCATCCCGGGCATCGCTGCGATCTGCTTCGTGGTCATCGCAGTGCGTGCGCTGTGGATGCTGGCGACCTACTACCTGCCCAACCGCAGCAAGCCCAAGATTCCTGCGCGCAAGGATGCGCTGGTGCTCACTTGGTGCGGCATGCGCGGGCTGGCGACTTTGGCCTTGGCCCTGGCACTGCCCAAGGTCGCAGCCGATGGCTCGGCCATCGAGGGACGCAACTTCGTGGTGGTCGCCGCTTGCTCCGTCTTGCTGTGCACTTTGGTGCTCCCGGGCCTGACCTTGCCAGCGCTGATGCGCGTGCTGAAGCTGCGCAACAACGAGCAAGATGCCAAGCGTGCCCGCCGGGCCCTAGCCCGCCGCGCCGAGGCTGTCGCACTGGCGGCGCTGCGCAAGAACGTGCAGCTCGAAGAGCTGCCGGAGAATTACCAGCAGGCGGTGCGCCGGCGCATGAACTCGCTGCATACCATCCTGGCCAAGGACCCGGATCCGCACGATGCGATCTCGGACGAAAAGTACACGCAGATTCGCGCGGTGATCGCCAAGGCCGATTCGATCCAGGCCATCGCCCTGGAAGCCGCCCGCGACGAGCTGCTCAAGGCCCGCCGCGAACCGAATATCGACCCGCACATCGTTGACGAGATTGTCGGCCGCCTTGACCGGCGCACCGCAACCCTGGATCGCTAGGCGGCCTTGCGCTCCAGCTTCACGATGACTTCGTAGTGGCTGGTCTGCGGGAACATGTCCATGACGCGAGCCTGCTGCGGAGCGTAGTTCTCCAAACGCTCCAGGTCCCTGGCCAGTGACTTCGCGTTGCAGCTGGAGTAAATGATGTGCTGGACATCGGACTCGTTCAGCCACTTCGATAGCTCTGCGGAGATACCGCGGCGCGGAGGATTCACGATTACCGCCTCTGGCGCCCAGCCGGCACCCAGCGCGAATTCGGTTGCGTCTTGGACCCTGAAATGGATGTCATCCAGCTCCATGGTCTTGGCGCTGATCTTTGCCGATTCAACGGCTTCCCCGCTGGTCTCGATGCCGTACACGGTACGGTCCTCGGTAGCGCAATGCAGTGCGAAACCACCCACCCCGCTGTACAGATCCCAAACGCTTTCGGGGTTGGCATCGTTGATCCATTGGCGGGCCTGCCGGTACAAGGCGGCAGCGATCTCGCTGTTGGTCTGGAAGAAGCCCTGGGGGCGCAGGTGCATCGGTACGCCGTTCAGCCCGAATTCCAAGGTGGTTCGGCGGGTAAGAATGATTTCTTCTTCGCCTTCCAGCACTGCCTTGTGCTCAGGCAAGAAGTTCACCGACACCACGCTGTGGCGTGGAAGCTGCTCAAGGAACTGCGGCAGCGAATCACGCAGTGCCACAAAATGCTTCTTGGTGCGCAATACCCAACGGACCATCACCGAGCCGGTATCCGACAGGGTGAGAATCACATGCTTGAGTTCGCCCTTGCGCTTGGGAACGTCGTAGGGAATGAGCTTCAGATCATGAATGAACTGCTCGATGACCGGGAATACGGCACGTAGCGGTGCTGCGATGACTCCGCAGTTGCGCAGATCGACACCGTGGCCGTCGGCATCCAGGATGCCGATGGTCGGCTGGCCGGTGGTTCCGGAAATGACCATTTTGGCTTTGTTGCGGAAGCCCTGTTCGCTGCTGGCTTGGGGCGGAAGGAATTCCAGGCCCGGGAAGCCGGCCAGCAGCTGCTGGCAATCCGCTACCTTTGATTGCAGTTGCTGGGCGTAAGGCACCGTCATCAAGGTGCATGAGCGGCAACGGGAGGCAGAAAAGTAAAGGCATTCCATGGTGCTTATGATTTTAGCGAAGATCGGCCGGCACCGAGCACAGAGAAATCTTGGCGCTGATTGACCGCAAATTTTCAGCTTTGGCCGCTAAGCTCTCAATTGATCAAAAGTTACTGAGCAGAATCCCTGCATGATGCGAAAGCCATACGGGGAAGGGTTGTTTAACCGCGAAAGGACAGATGGCACTTCATACCGGGCTATCCACGCATCGCCGTGGCATTGCATTGCTTGCACTCCCCCTTGCTGCCGTGATCGGCGCCTGCACGAGTTGCGCCGCTTCTTCACCCCAGGCTCATGAAGTTTCTTCCACCCCGGTTCCCGCCCCGTCTTCCAGCAGTGCCACCGAAAAATCCCTGCCCGCTCCGAGCAAGGCCGCAGCAAGCTCCAGCGTCCCGCTTCCGGCTCCAACCGGGAACAATGCCACTGCTCCCACCACGACTCCGAGCAATTCAGCCAAGCAGCCCGCCGGCACTCCGGCCAAGCCCGAGAGCTCCAAGACATCGCTGTCGCCCCTGGCCTCGGGTGCCAACACTGGTGCCTCCATCAAGGCGCTTCCCAGTTCAGCGGCCGAAATGTCCAAGGCCACCACGCAGCTGTTCGCTGCAGTGAATCGAGGCAAGCTGAAGGACGTCAAGGCGGCGCTCAAGGATGGAGCTGACCTCGACGCGCAGGACGAGGCCGGTCGCACCGCGCTGATGCGTGCAGTCATCAACAAGAACCCTGCCATCGCCAAGACCCTCTTCGAAGCAGGCTCGGATCCCGACAAGAAGGACGACTTCTACGAGTCGCCGTTCCTGCGCGCGAGCGCCAATGGCCAGGTTGAAACGCTGAAGCTTCTCATTGACGGCGGGGCCGACCTCACGGCGGTGAATCGCATGGGCGGGACCGCTTTGACCGTCGCCAGCGAGAATGGCCGGGTTCAGGCCGTACGCCAGTTGCTCCGCACCGATATCCCGGTAGACCAGGTTAATGACCTGGGCTGGACGGCCCTGCACGAAACCATTGTCCTGGGCCAGGGCACCGCCAATGCCATCACCATCGCGCGTTTGCTGATTATCAACGGGGCGGACCCGCATTTGGAGGACCACTCCGGTTCTGATGCATTCAAGCTAGCGCGTGAACGCCAGCAGAGCCAGATGCTGACCATGCTGCAGGCTGCAGCCAAGCGCTGAATCCTAGAGGGCGTCGAGGTAGAACCAGGCGCCGTCCTGCTTCACGAAGGTGCTGACCTCATGCTGCTGCGCTTCATGCCGGCCGTCGCGATAGTACGCAGCGAATTCCACCACCCCGCGGGAGGCCGCCGCGCCGCCAGCACGGGTTGAAATGATCTCCAAGCCGGTCCAGCGCATCTGCGAATCCACGTCCAGTTCCTTGGGCCTCGTGCTCTCATGCCAGGTCGCCAGCAAATACTGCGACAGCCCCAGCACGAAGGCGCTGTAGCGTGAGCGCATCAGCTGCTCCGCGGTCTGCGGCAGCAAGGAGCCGTCTTCCCTTCCGTCATGCAAGGGTTTGCAGCAGTTCTCGTAGGACAGCTTCGCAGCGTCCAGGACTCGGCAGGCGCAGACGGTTTGACTAGCATTTTTCACAGTTTCAGCATACGCGTCGAGCACGCTTCGACAACCCGTGAGCCTAAGATCACATGACTTAAACCGCAGGATATCGGTGCTATCGCGCACAGGGACGTTTTCCCCGTCACATTCACGGGTAGACTATGAAGGCAAGCTCGCGGAGCGCCAAATCCCCCTGGTGTGAGACGGCATCTCCGTGTGGCATTTAACTTAACCTCGCCAACAGGAGATATGCCGGATGCCCCGCATCGTTGTAGATGTCATGCTCAAGCCAGAAATCCTTGACCCTCAGGGCAAGGCCATCGCGGGAGCTCTTCCCCGCCTAGGCTTCACCTCCTTCGAAGCTGTCCGCCAGGGCAAGCGCTTTGAACTGTCCGTGGACGGCGAGGTGACCGAAGAAATCCTCGCCCAGGCTCGCGAGGCTGCAGAAACCCTGCTTTCCAACCCGGTGATCGAAGATGTCGTCAACGTCGAGGTATTCGAAGACTAATGAGCGCCGAACTTCCCCTGATTGGCGACTATTCAACGCCAAGCACTGAACTTTCCGGAGCGCGCATCGGCGTGGTGACCTTCCCGGGCACCCTCGATGACCGCGACGCCGCTCGCGCCGTGCGCGCAGCCGGTGCCGAAGCGGTGTCCCTGTGGCACGCCGACACCGACCTGCAGGATGTCGACGCCGTGGTGATCCCCGGCGGCTTCTCCTACGGCGACTACCTGCGCGCCGGCGCGATCTCCCGCTTCGCACCGATGATGGCGAAGATCGCAGATGCCGCGAACTCCGATGCCAAGCTGCCCGTGCTGGGCATCTGCAACGGTTTCCAGATCCTCACCGAGTCGCACCTGCTGCCCGGATCGATGATCAAGAACGACCACTTGAAGTTCATCTGCCGCGATCAGCTGCTGCGCGTGGAGAACAACCAGACCGCATGGACCAACGGCTTCGAAGCCGGCCAGGAAATCACCATCGTGCTGAAGAACCAGGATGGCCAGTACGTGGCCGACGAGAAGGTCCTGGACGAGCTCGAAGCTGAAAACCGCATCGCGTTCTCCTACGTGGGCTGGAACCCGAACGGCTCGCGCCGCTCGATCGCCGGCGTGAGCAACAAGGCCGGCAACGTTGTCGGCCTGATGCCGCACCCGGAGCACGCCATTGAGGCCGGCTTCGGCCCGGACCACCGCGGCACCGACGGGCTGGCATTCTTCACCAGCGTTCTGACCCACCTTGTTGGAGGCAAAAAGTGAGCCAGGAAGCCACTAAGGAATTCAATATCGACACCGTCGATAACGCAGCGGGCACCCCGGATGTAGAACTGCCATGGGCAGAGCTGGGCCTGAAGGACAACGAGTTCGCCGAGATCGTGAAGATCCTGGGCCGTCGTCCGACCGCCGCTGAATTGGCCATGTACTCGGTCATGTGGTCCGAGCACTGCTCGTACAAGTCCACCAAGAACCACCTGCGCCAGTTCGGCCAGAAGGTCACCCCGGAAATGAAGAAGGACCTGATGGTCGGCATGGGCGAAAACGCCGGTGTCACCGACCTGGGCGACGGCTGGGCCGTGACCTTCAAGATCGAGTCCCACAACTCGCCTTCCTACGTCGAGCCGTACCAGGGTGCCGCTACCGGCATCGGCGGCATCGTGCGCGACATCATCTCCATGGGCGCCCGCCCGATCGCCGTGATGGATCCGCTGCGTTTCGGCGCGATCGACCACGAGGACTCGCAGCGCGTCGTGCACGGCGTGGTCTCGGGCATCGGCGGCTACGGCAACTCGCTGGGCCTGCCGAACATCGGCGGCGAAACCGTCTTCGACCCGATCTACCAGGGCAACCCGCTGGTCAACGCACTGGCCGTGGGCGCACTGCGCCACGAGGATCTGCGCCTGGCCAACGCCTCGGGCGTGGGCAACAAGGTCGTGCTCTTCGGTGCGCGCACCGGTGGCGATGGCATCGGCGGCGCGTCGGTGCTGGCCTCGGAGTCCTTCGACGACACCAAGCCCTCCAAGCGCCCGGCGGTCCAGGTGGGCGACCCGTTCGCTGAGAAGGTGCTCATCGAGTGCTGCCTGGAGCTGTTCAAGGCCTCGCTGGTCGAGGGCATCCAGGACCTGGGCGCCGCAGGCATCTCCTGCGCCACCAGCGAACTGGCTTCCAACGGCGAAAGCGGCATGCAGGTCGAGCTGACCAACGTGCTGCTGCGCGACTCCACCCTGACCCCGGGCGAAATCCTGATGTCGGAGTCCCAGGAACGCATGATGGCCGTAGTCACCCCGCAGAACATCGAAGCGTTCGAGGCCGTCATGGCCAAGTGGAACGTGGAGTACTCCTGGCTGGGCGAGGTCACCGACACCGATCGGCTGATCATCACCTGGAATGGCGAAGTCATCGTGGACGTGGACCCGAAGACCGTCGCCCACGACGGCCCGGTCTACGACCGCCCGTATGCCCGCCCGCAGTGGCAGGATGCGCTGCAGGCTGACACCTTCAAGTCCTCGGAAGCCGGCGCCAACCTGCCAGCTACCGGCGAAGAGCTGAAGGCCGCCGCCCTGGAGCTGATCGCCAGCCCGAACATGTGCGACAAGTCCTGGATCACCAACCAGTACGACCGCTACGTCGGCGGCAACACCGCGCTGGCCGCCCCGGATGATGCCGGCGTGGTCCGCATCGACGAGTCCACCGGACTCGGCGTGGCCATCGCCACCGATGCCAACGGCCGCTACACCTACCTGGACCCGTATGCCGGTGCCCAGCTGGCGCTGGCCGAGTCCTACCGCAACGTCGCCACCTCCGGTGCGATCCCTGCGGCGGTTTCAGACTGCCTGAACTACGGTTCCCCGGAGGACCCCGACGTCATGTGGCAGCTGGCCGAGGGCATCCGCGGCCTGTCCGATGCGTGCATGGAGCTCGGCGTCCCGGTCACCGGCGGCAATGTCTCGCTGTACAACCAGACCGGCGACAAGGCCATCCACCCAACCCCTGTGGTTGCGACCCTGGGCAAGTTCGACGACGTCGCTCGCCGCACCCCTTCGGGCTGGCGCGAAGAGGCCGACGGCCAGGCCATCTACCTGATCGGCACCACCGCCGATGAACTGGACGGCTCGGAGTTCGCCAACCTGCGCGGCCACCTCGGCGGCCTGCCGCCAAAGGTCGACCTGGTTGCCGAGAAGGCACTGGGCGCAATCCTGATCAACGCCAGCCGCGACGGCATGATCGACGCCGCGCACGACCTGTCCGAGGGCGGCCTGCTTGCAGCGCTGTCCGAGATGGTCCTGCGCTACGGCGTTGGCGCTCGCGTGGCCCTGGATGAGATCAAGCAGCGTGACGGCATCGATTCCTTCACCGCGCTGTTCTCGGAGTCCCAGGCACGCGCCTTGGTTGCCGTTCCACGCAGCGAAGAGGTCCGCTTCAACGACATGACCAGTGCCCGCGGTGTCACCGTGGCCCGCATGGGCATTGTCGATGCGCAGTCCGGCGTCCTGGAAGTCCAGGGCGAGTTCACCGTTTCGGTGGATGAGCTGCGTGAAGCTTCCGAAGGCACCATGAAGAAGTACTTCGGCTAGGCTCCAGCCAACCTGTCAACGGCGGCTCTCCTCATCGAGGAGGGCCGCCGTTGTCCATCTGCACCCAGGCTGTCCCCGCGCGCGCCGCACCTCGGAAACGATAATCTGGGAACACCACAGTTCCCGTTCCCGGCTTCCAAAGGATCTGACCATGGCTGAACCCGACGGGCTGCCCGCCGCGGCCCTGCAGCCAGTGGTGGTGAACTGGAAATGCAATCTGACCTACAGCATCGTGGTCTGGGTCAGCAACGGGACGGCGCGCGTGCATTTCGAGGAAACGGTGCAGCTGCTGCAGGCCGGCCAAGCGCTGTGGATCCCGCGGTTCATTGCGCACAAGGTGGAGCATGATGCCCACTCCCTGGCCTTGTCGATCATGGTCAGGACAACGTCCAACCACAGGCTGGGCGACGGGTGGCGGCTGATCAACGTGCCGCCGGCCCAATCGCAGTGGATGTTCCACCTGATGCTACTGACCCTCTCGCCCGTGCACCAGGGCCAGGCCAGTGCGCAGCGGGTGCTCGATACGCTGGCGCATTTCGCCGTCGCCTCCCCCTCCTCCACCCGGCCCGTTCCGCTGGCCATGCCACGGCACAGCGCAGCCCGGAAGGTAGTCGCCCACCTGCTGGCCCATCCGCACGGCACGCTGCACTTGGCCGATTATGCGCGGAAGTTCGCGGTGTCCGAACGGACCTTGCGCCGCGCATTCCTCGCCGAAACTGGACTGAATTTCCGGCAATGGCGCCAGCAGGCACGGCTCGGCGCGTTGGACCGCGTGCTTCCGCACAGCGCCAGCCAGCCTCCGGCCTTGACCACCCGCTGGATGAACCTTGCCAACCAGGATCTGGTGCTCTGGGCGGTGCGCGGACGAGCCAGCATTTGCCAGCTGGCCCATGGGGAAGGCACCGGACGCGAACGCACCCAGCAGCTGCAGGGCGGGCAATTCATGCTGGTCCCTGCCGGGCAGTCCCTGCGCCTGCAGATCGAGCAGGGCTCGCTGCTGATCCCGCTGTCCCTGCCAGCCGGTTCTCTGCCGTCCGGGCAGCAGCACCGGATGCCCTGCCAGCTGCCGGTCGAGTTCTTCCAGGCCATGCTGCACCGCGCGGTTTCGCACATCACGCTGCTGCGTCCGGTCCACTTCGACCCGCTCGACACCGTGAAGCTGCTGCAGCTGGTGCCGAATTATCCCGGATTGCCCTGGCCGCACTCTGCCGAAATGCGTTCGCTGGCCGGCACCCTGGCCGCCGATACCCGGGGCAAGCTGCCGGCGTCCGCTGCCGCCGCGCAGCATGGCCTGAGCCTGCGCCAGCTGCAGCGGCGCTGGAGCGCCGAGACCGGCATGAGCCTGCGCGCCTGGCGCCAGGCCTCCCGCTTCCAGCATGCCGAAGCCTTGCTGAATGCAGGATTCACGGTGCCGATGGTCGCCCTCCAGCTCGGATTCAGCGACGCCGGGAACTTCTCCCGCGCCTATGCGAAGACGCGCGGACGCCGTCCCAAGCCGGCAGACTACACCCTCCCAACGGACATTTTTTGATCACTTAACGACATCTTAGCCTTCTCGATCCATCACCGGAAACCGCTGGTAATCCCGGAATTGCCGGTGGAAAACGCTCCGTCGGCTCCATCGGGGCAAGGTGAGCCTAAATTAACTCCGGCTAAGGTGGGAGACCGTCACCCTTGAACTCCACCGCGCCGTGTTTCGGCGCGGATACCCACCGAGGAGCAACCCCCGTGCGTTCATCCGCTCGCAAATTCGCATCCCTGGCCGCCGCGGCGGCCCTCACCCTTTCGCTTGGCGCCTGCGCCGCGGACGGAACGGCCGCAGCAGACGGGTCCCCGGCCGCCGATTCCGCGGACACCGGCAGCTGGCCGCGCACGCTAACGGATGACGCCGGAAACGAGGTGCAGATCCCGGCCAAGCCAGAGCGCATCATCTCCACCACGGTGTCCACCACCGGCACCCTGCTGGCCCTGGATGCCCCGGTCGTCGGCTCCTCCACCGCCGCCATCAGCCCGCAGAGCGACGAGAACGGATGGTTCACCCAGTGGGCCGACGTGGCAGTCGAGCGCGAGGTGGCACCGGTCTACCAGCTGGGCAACTTCAATCTGGAGGCCGTCGTGGCCCAGGATCCGGATCTGATCGTGGTCTCCACCTCCGGTGCCGACTCCGAAATGGACAACCTCGAGCAGCTGCAGTCGCTGGCCCCGACCTACGTGGTCAACTACGGCGACAAGGACTGGAAGTCGCTGGCCGAGGAGCTGGCCGAAGCCACCGGCACCGAAGCCAACGCCGAAGCGATCATCAGCGAATTCGACCAGCGCGCCGCCGCGATCAAGGACAAGCTGGCCATCCCGGCCGGCAGCACCGCGTCGATCGTCTCCTACAACAAGGGCACCGATTCCCCCGTGGGCAAGCAGAGCGGACCGCACTCGGCCCTGATCAGCGCGATGGGCTTCGAGATCATCGAGCCTCCGGCGCAGTTCGACACCTCCGCCCAGAAGCGCGAGGACTTCGCCTTCACCAGCTACGAAGGCCTGTCCGAATCCGCCACCGGCGATTCTGTCTTCCTGATCTCCGCCAACGACAAGACCGCGAAGTCCTTCGCCGCGGATCCGACGCTGTCCAACCTGCCCTCGGTGACCAGCGGCAACATCTTCCCGCTGGCCAACTCCTTCCGCCTGGACTACTACTCCTCCAACGACATCCTGGACTACTTCGAGAACGAGTTCCCGGGATTGAACGCAGGCAAGTAGGCCACCGGCAGTGCTTCAAGAACGCAGTGCCCGCCGCCGGCCCAGGGTTTCGCCCTGGCTGGCGGCTTCGGCCGTCCTGATGCTGCTGGGGCTGCTCTCCTGCGCACTGGGCACCAAGAACATCTCGCTGGCCGAGTCCTGGGCCGCCCTGGCCAGCTTCGATCCGGGGAACAACGACCACCTGCTGGTGCGCGAGCTGCGCGTGCCGCGCACGCTGCTGGCCGTGGTGGTCGGCGCCGGGCTGGGGTTGGCCGGCGCGCTGATGCAGTCCATGACCCGCAACCCGCTGGCCGAGCCCGGGCTGCTGGGCGTGAACGCCGGCGCCGCCTTCGCGGTGGCCATCGCGATCACCGTCGGGGTCGTGCAGCCGGCCGGCTACATGTCCTTTGCCTTCGCCGGGGCGGCCGCGGCCAGCCTCATCGTCTACTTCATGGGCAGCCGCAGGCAGTCGGGCAATGACGTGGTGCGCCTGGTGCTCGCCGGCGCCGGGCTGTCGGTGATGCTGATGGCCGCCACGCAGATCCTGGTCATCGGCGGCGGCACCGAAACCCATGAGCGCTTCGCTTCCTGGACCACCGGCTCGCTGCAGGGCCGCGGCTACGACGTGCTGCCGATCGCCGCGCTGGTGGTGCTCGCCGGCGCGGTGATCGCACTGGGCCTGTCCCGTTCGCTGGACGCACTGGCCCTGGGCGAAGACAGCGCCCGCGCGCTGGGCGTGAATCCCACCCGGGCCTGGCTGCTGTCCTCGCTCGCGGTGATGCTGCTGGCCGGGGCCGCCACCGCGGCCGCCGGGCCGATCAGCTTTGTCGGCCTGGCCGCCCCGCATGCGGCGCGGATGCTCGTTGGCGCACAGCACCTGCGCAGCCTGCCGCTGTCCATGCTGCTGGGCGCCGGTGTGCTGCTCATCGCCGACATCGCCGGGCGCATGGTGGCCGCCCCGGCGGAAATCGGTGCCGGGGCGATGAGCGCCCTGATCGGCGCACCGGTGTTCATCTACCTGGCCCGTCGACGACTGAAGGCGGGCAAATGAGCACCCGAACCCCTGCAACACAGCGATTCACCCGCACCCGCACCCGCCTGGTGCTCGGCATCCTGGCGCTGCTGCTGACGCTCGGCGCGCTGCTGGCGATGGGCACCGGAACCATCATGCTGGGCCCGGGCCAGGTGCTCGGCGCGCTGCTGGGTTCCGGCGAGCCGAAGGACGTGCTGGTGGTGCAGAAGATCCGCGCCCCGCGCGTGCTCACCGCCATTGGCGTGGGCGCGGCCCTGGGCGCGGCCGGCGCCTGCTTCCAGTCGATCTCCCGCAACCCGCTGGGCAGCCCCGACATCATCGGCTTCACCACGGGCGCCGCCACTGGCGCCGTGGCGCAGATCGTGCTGTTCAACGCCGGCGCCTGGGCCACCGGCCTGGCCGCCATGGCCTGCGGGCTGCTCACGGCCGCGGCGGTGTACGCGCTGTCCTTCTCCAAGCGCACCACCGGCGGGCAGCGCCTGGTGATCATCGGCATCGGCGTGGGCGCCATGCTCGGCGCGGTGAACACCATCCTGCTCTCCAAGGGGGACGCGGACCTGGCCGCCCAGGCGAACCTGTGGCTTTCGGGATCGCTGGGCGGGCGCAGCTGGGCCGACGCGGGCCTGGTGGGCCTGTGCCTGCTGGCGCTGCTGCCGCTGCTGATGGCGCACGGCCGGCACCTGACCCTGTTGGAAATGGGCGATGACACCGCCCAGGCGCTGGGCGTCAGCGCCGAACTGGTCCGCCGGATCACGATCTTCGCCGCCGTCTGCCTGACCGCCGCGGCCACCGCCGCCGCCGGCCCGATCGCTTTCGTGGCTTTGGCCTCCGGGCAGATCATCCGCCAGCTGATCGGCAACCGCACGGTGCCGATCTGGCAGGCGGCGCTCACCGGGGCGCTGCTGCTGCTGGCCTGCGACGTGGCCACCCAGCATCTGCCGCTGCGCGCGCAGGTGCCCATCGGCCTGGCCACCTCGCTGGCCGGCGGCCTCTACTTGCTCTACCTGCTCACCCGACCGACTACCCGAACCTGACCCGAGGAGCACCCATGCCAGCCAATGAAATGATCGTCGAGGAGATCATCGACTACACCCCGCGGATGCGCCGGGTGGTGTTCTGCGGAGCCGGGGTGGCCGAGTACCTGGCCGCCCCGCCGTGCGTGCCGAACATCAAGATCTATTTCCCTGCCCCGGGCAAGGCGCTGGACCAGCCCGGCGAGGACGAGCGCGGACGCTGGGTCTTCACCGGCGACCAGCGCTCGCGGGTGCGCACCTACACGGTGCGCTTCATGGACCAGCCGGCCTCGCAGCTGGCCATCGACTTCGTCCGCCACGGGGACGAGGGGCTGGCCAGCGCCTGGGTGGAACGCATCGCCCCGGGCGATGTGCTCGGCGCCCTGGGCGGCGGCGGGCTGGTGCTCAAGCCCGGCGGCCACGCCCTGCTCTTCGGCGATGAGACCGCGCTGCCTGCCATCAGCGACACCCTGGAGCAGATGCCCGCCGGCCAGCTCGGCCAGGTGTTCATCGAGGTGGCGGACGAGGACGACATCCACCCGCTGGCCAAGCCCGAGGGCGTGCAGGTGCACTGGCTGACGCGCGGCGGGGCGCCGGCGGGAAGCGCCGGGCTGCTCATCGAGGCGATGGACCGGCTGCAGCCGCCGGCCGGTCACGCAGACTTTTCCGGCGTGCACCTGTGGGTCGGGGCCGAGTCGCAGGTGGTGCGCTTCGCCCGCAAGTGGGCGGCCCGCGTAGGGATCGAGCGCGCCAACCGGCTGATCATCGGCTACTGGCACCAATCGATGGACGAGGTGGCCTACGGCAAGGACTCGGACCATGACCGGGTCAAGGACGAGATGGACTACGAGCGCCCGGGACATGAGCATGCCCATGCACACTGAGCGCACCCCGTACGCCGCGGCAGCACCGCGGGTCGAAGCCCGCGGCAACGGGGCGGCCACCCCGCGGGCGCGCGGATTCCTCGCTTCCCGGGTCAGTCCCGAAGGCATCGCCGCCCTGCCGGCGGCCCTGGCCGCGGGCAGCCTGGACTACCCGCTGGTCGACCGCTGCGCCACGACAGGCGTTGGCGGCCAGGACATGGTGCATGCGACGTTCCTGTTCCTCGACGAGCAGCCCGCGGATCCGGCGCGGGCGGTGATCCTGTCGGCCAATGCGCTAGTGGACCATGAGGACCTGGCGGCCAGCGAATTCGAGCAGTCCGGCGAGCGCCTGTGGAGCATTACCCTGCTGGTGCCTGCCGACTGGGTCGCCTCCTACCGGATCACCGTGCACCGCGGTGACGGCCCGGCCCCCTGGCATCAGGCAGCGGACCGCCGCGCGATCCGGCTGGTGGCTGATGGCGGAGGCCCCGATCCGCTGAACCCGCGGGGTTCGGCCACCATGAACGGCGCCGCGGTGTCGGTGTTCCGTGGCCCCCAGGCCACGGCCAACCCGCATCTGGCCCCGGCGGTTCCCGCCGCGGGGCGCAGTGGGCCATCGCTGGGCGGCTGGGGTGCGGCCGAGGCCGGCACGCAGGGGTTGCACCCGCGGCTGAGCCACCACCTTGTGCAGGATGAGAACTGCGCACGCGAACGCAGCGTGTGGATGTACCAGCCGCCAGGCAGCGAATCCGGCGCCCAGCAGGAGCCGACCCCGCTGGTGGTCGTGCATGACGGGGCCACCTGGGTGAAGCACCTGTCCTTCGCCGAGAGCCTGGACAATGCGATCAACGCCAAAGTGCTGGCGCCGGTGCACGTGATGTTCGTGGATTCCACGTCGATTCCGCTGCGCTCCGACGAGTTGCCGCACGCAACGGGCACCACCCGCTCGCTGGCTGGGCAGTTCCTGCCCTGGGCGCGCAGCGGCTTCAACGTGCGGGCCGATCCTGCCGGCACGCTGCTCACCGGTTCGTCTTTCGGCGGTCTCGCCGCGATGCTGGGGGTTCTGCTTTACCCGGAACTGTTCGGCAAGGCAGTGGCGCAATCCCCCTCGCTGTGGCACACCGATGTGTCCGCGCAGCTGCAGTCATTGGCTGCGCACGTTGAGCTGGAAATCCAGGCGGGGTGCTATGAAACGCGCATTGCCGAATCCTGTGCGCAGACCCTCGGCGCCTTGCAGGGCAGCGATGCTGCACAGCGCATCCAGTACCAGCTGTTCTCCGGCGGCCACGACTGGGCCTGGTGGGCACCGGAACTGCTTTCCGCGCTGGTGCGCGCCTATCCCGCGGCAGGCCACTGAGTGCAGTTGGCGGCGGTCCTCCTCTTTGGGCAGGGCCGCCGTTTTTGTTTGGGCAGATTATTTGGCGCTGAGCACTTCTTCGAGCTCTTTTCCGTTAACAAGGATCCGGGCCTCGCCGGTACCGGCCGCGGTCATCGCGGTGTATTGGAGCTATTCGACAATGCGCGGATCATCGCAGGCGCCGCCGGATTTCACGGTTCCGCTCAATTCGACGGTCACCGCATCGCCTTCCACCGCCGATGAAACGTAGTCGAGGTCGGAGCCGGCCAAGGCGTTGCGCAGCACTGATTCTCCGAGCATTTCCTCGTCATCAGCCAGGAGTGCGGTGATCGAGGCCTCGACTTGGTTGGTGAATTCCTCTGGTCCCGTTTCGGTCGCGACCAGCGAGTCGCCGCAGCCGATCTCCGACCCCGACTTCCCCTCATCGCCCACGGCAACATAGAACAGCGTCAGGGCGGCTGTGGTGGGCTCCGCGGAACTCACCGCCGGATCCGCGCTCTGCGCCTCAGTAGAGGCGCCGGTGCTGGCTGGCGGCTCCGCGGTAGCAGTATCAGCGCTGGTTGGCTGCGGCGGGCTTTCGGGCGTTTCACTGCCGGGGCCTTGGCTGCAGCCGGCCGCAAGCATGAGCACCGCAACAGCGAGCGCCAATGGCACCGGGGAGGTTCGTTGAGTTCGCATGGTAATTCCTCCTCGCCAAACTCGAACGAATGGCGTTCCCACCGTAGCCGTGCGCGGCGAGTCCAATCCAGCACGAATCCGTTGCAGTTTGGCTCCTTTGCAGCTCTCAATAGATCAGCTGGAGAGGGCCAAACTAAAGTAGTTGACACGTCAATGAATTAAGGTGATAATTGATGCATCAACCAAGTATTTGAAACGGGGAACACGCAATGAACGCCTTCGAGAACATCGAATTCGGCCTCGACACCTTTGGCGACGTACCCAGCGACAAGTCAGGCAAGCTGGTAACCCATGCGAAGGGCATCCGCGCCACGGTCCAAGAAGCCATCGCGGCCGATCAGGCCGGCGTCGATGTGATCGCTGTCGGCGAACACCACCGCCCGGAATACGCCATCTCCAGCCCCGAGACCGTTCTGGCGGGCATTGCCACGGCGACCGAGCGGATCCGCCTCGGATCCGGCGTGACCGTGCTGTCCTCCGACGATCCGGTCCGCGTCTTCCAGCGCTTCGCCACTGTTGATGCCTTGTCCAACGGACGTGCCGAGGTCATGCTGGGCCGCGGCTCCTTTACCGAGTCCTTCCCGTTGTTCGGCCATAACATGGCTGACTACGAACTGCTTTTCGACGAGAAGATCGACCTGTTCCACAAGCTGCTCGACGAAAAGCCGGTGACCTGGCAGGGAACCAAGCGTGCACCGCTGGAGGATATGGAAGTATTCCCGAAGACCGAGTCCGGCCGCCTGAACACCTGGGTGGGCGTGGGCGGTTCCCCGCAGTCGGTCATCCGCACCGCGCACTACGGATTGCGCATGATGCTCGCTGTCATCGGCGGGTCCCCCGAGCGCTTCGCACCCTACATCGACCTGTACCGCCGGGCCAACGACCAGTTCGGCCACCCAACCCTGCCCGTGGGCCTGCACTCCCCCGGCTTCGTGGCAGAAACCGACGAGCTGGCCCGCGAGCACATGTTCGACGCCTACAAGGAACAGCGTGACCGCATCGGCGCGTCCCGTGGCTGGAGCCCAATGGGCCGCGGAGAATTCGAGCACGAGATCAGCGAAGGCTCGCTGTACGTCGGCTCGCCGGAAACCGTGGCCCGCAAGATCGCCAAGACCCTCAAGTCCCTGGATATCGGCCGTTTCGATTTGATCTACTCCGGCGGCGCGGTAGAAGCTGGCGCCCGCTTGCGTGCCGTGGAACTCTACGGCGAAAAGGTCATCCCGCTGGTACGCGAAATGCTTTCCGAGAGCTAGACCCGGATTCGAAGACCTGCCTGAAGGAGAGAAAATGACACAGCAGACCATCGGCATCCTCGGCGCTGGAAAGATCGGCACGGTTCTTGCCCGCCGCGCCTTGCAGGCCGGCTACAAGGTGCTCATCGCCGGCTCCGGCGACCCCGGCGCCATTGCCCTGACCATCGAGATCCTGACTCCGGGCGCGCTGGCCGTGGATCCGGCAACCGCCGCGCGGGAAGCCGACATTGCCATACTGGCCCTGCCACTGGGCAAGTACCGGAATATTCCGGCTGCCGAGCTCGCAGGCAAGCTGGTCATCGACGCCATGAACTACTGGTGGGAAACGGATGGCATCCGCGAGGACCTGAACGGCCCTCAGGTCTCCACCAGCAATTTGATCCAGGAGTTCCTGCCAGGTTCGCGGGTCGTCAAGGCCTTCAACCACATGGGCTACCACGACCTCGAGGACGAGTCCCGTCCGGCCGGCGCCGAGCGCCGCAAGGCCATCGCGCTGGCCGGCGATCTGGACTCCGACGTTGACCAGGCAGCCCGGATCGTTGACGATTTCGGCTTCGATCCGCTGCCGATAGGATCCCTGGCTGAAGGCTTGCGCCTGCAGCCTGGCCAGCCTGCCTTCGGCGCGAACAAGCCGCGGGCCGAGCTCGCAGCGCTCATCGACGCCGCCCAGGTCCAGGCCTCAGCCGAGCTGCGCTAGCACCTCGTTCAGCGCTTCGGTGGACGAGGGATGGGTGAAGATCTGGTCGCGCAGTTCAGCGGCACTCATTCGCTGCCGCATGGCCAGCGCCACCAGATTCACCACTTCCTGGGAGTCCACGTGCATCAGCGCCGCTCCGAGGATCTTCTCGCTGCGCGCATCGACGACGAACTTGATGATGCCCCGCGGGTCGCCCACGATCTTGGCGCGGCATGGCGGCGATCTCGGAAACTTTCTTCACCGCGATCCTGACCTGCAGTCCCTGTTGTCCAGCCTGCTCCTCGCTCAAGCCGACGCGAGCCAGCGGCGGGGTGGTGAAGATGGTGTACGGAACAGCAACCCGGTCCTTGGTGCTGCGTGTTCCGTCTCCCAGCAGCCCGCTGGCCACGACCCGGTGATCGTCGAGCGAGACATAGGTGAACTGGGGACCGCCGTTGGCGTCGCCCAGGGCATAGATGCCCTGGACATTGGTGGACAGGAACTCGTCCACCACGACTTCCCCGCGGGTGCCCGTCCGGACCCCGGCGGCTTCCAGCCCCAGGCCGGCAGTATTCGGCACCCGCCCCAGGGCAATCAGCACCGCATCCGCCTGCAGCTGGTGCGTCCGGCCCTGGCGTTCGTAGCTGACGGTGGCGCCATGCTCGTCCTGGCTGATCGAACGCACCGAAGCAGAACTGGTGATCACGGCGCCGGCGTCTTCCAGGCAGGACTGGACTTCCCGGGCCACATCCGGGTCTTCCTTGGACAGTGCACGGCTTCCGCGATCCAGCACCGTGACTTTCGATCCGAACTGGGCAAACATGGAGGCGAACTCGATGCCGACATATCCCCCGCCCACCACAGCCAGGGTCTTGGGCAGCTGGGCATGCTGGATCGTTGTGGAATCATGCACCCGCCCGCCGATCTGCG
The DNA here is from genome assembly GCF_044769125.1 of Glutamicibacter sp. NPDC090743. Taxonomy (NCBI): domain Bacteria; kingdom Bacillati; phylum Actinomycetota; class Actinomycetes; order Micrococcales; family Micrococcaceae; genus Glutamicibacter; species Glutamicibacter sp. NPDC090743. Next base: position 217,303 of record NZ_JBIVXE010000006.1, read on the forward strand.
CCTCTTGAATGTCCGGGACCGCGGGAAGCGCGCCGGTGTTGATGATGATCTTCGCCGCGCTCAGCTCCAGCTCATCGGAACCGGCAGTGACCCTGATGCTTCGAGGTCCGGTGAATGCGGCCTTGCCGTTGACCAGCAGCACCGACTCCAGGTCGTCGAGCATGGAGAAATTCTTGGCGCGCATCATGGCAGTGAGCTTGTCCCGGCGCTGGACGGCGGCTTGGAAGACCTGCTGGTCGTATCCGGCGCCATCGCGGGATTCGGCATCGTGGATCAAGGCCTTGGTCGGCACGCAACCGATATTGATGCAGGTGCCGCCATGCATCTGGGTGGACCGCTCGATTAACGCCACCCGCTGCCCGGCCCGGGCCAGGGTGCCTGCCAGGGTCTTGCCGCCTTTGCCCCACCCGATGATGATCGCGTCGAGTTGTCCGTCCGCGCTTGCTGAACCCACGATGAACCCCTAGCTGTTGCCGCCTTGTCCTAGCCCGAGTCTTGTTCGCGCAGGCCGCTTGCGTCAACCTTTGCCCGGACAGCCCGGAGATGAAAAATGGCGGACCACACCTTTTACAAGATGCGATCCGCCAGTTACAGGACGCTCACCTGGCTATTGGCCGGCACGGCCACGAGCAGCTGATTCGATGAGGTTATCGCCGGGCAGTGCAGCACCCGATGCCACTGCCTCGATCCAGGTAGCGGTCGGGGCCACCGCAGCCCAGCTGGAATTCAGCACGGCCATCAGGGTTTCATGCACCTGCTGGGCGGGGATGGAACCGGCAGCGTTGACAATGTCGATCGCGCCGGTAGCATCGGAGAGCACTTCCACGGCGAACCCCAGCGGTTCGGCAGCCGCGGCAGAACCGATCACGCAGTTATTGGTCATGTAGCCCACCAGGGTCAACGTGGTGATTTCACGCTCGCGAAGCCACTCTTCCAGGCCTGTACCCGCGAAGATGCTGGCATAGTTCTTGGAGAATTGGTGCTCTGCAGCTTCCATCCGATCCTGGATCTGCGGCTGCAGGGCATAGGTAGCGGATTCCGGGGCGAAGACGGGGAATCCCTCGGGCGCTTGGTGCTGCACGACAACCACCGGGATCCCGGCCTTTGCCGCTTCGTCCATGGCATTGGCGATGGTGGCTACCGACTGCTCGCGATCCGGGTACTGGATCTGCAGCAGGCCATCAAAGTATTCCTGCTGTGCGTCGATGACGATTAGTGCTCTGCGTGGTGCGGACATAGTGAGTTCCTCTTTCCGATGTGTCGAGATGGCGCCATACGGCACCGGGTGTTTCAGGTTTTATTTAGCCGGCCGGTAGTGCTGGGCCATGAGCTGCACGGTTTGCACCGCTGCGCCAGGGGTGTGGCTGCCAAGGACCATCATCAACTCATCCGCTCCGGTCCACTGCTGCAGCGCTTCCAGGCGCTGGGCCACTTCGGAAGGCGTGCCGGCCAGGGTGCGGTTGGTGTACATGTCAATGATCGCTCGCTCATTGAGCGTGGCCGGATATCCTGCGACCTCCTGGGCGGATAGCAGTGCAAAGGGTTCACGCTTGAACATCCGCAGCATGGCCATCGCCATGGTCGAGGCCTCGGCACGGGCGTATTCTGGATCCTCGGCCGCGATGACGCTTTGGCTGATGAGCACGTACGGACGGTCGAGCACTGCCGAAGGCACGAAATTCTCGCGGTAGATGCGCAGCGCGGTGTCGATATCGGCATCGCCGAACTGCAAGGCGAAGGCGTAGGGCCGGCCCAGCCGCGCGGCCAGCTGCGCCGAATACGGCGAGGAGCCCAGGATCCACAACGGGGTCTGCGTTTCCGGTGCGGGCAGGCGGTTCTGCTCGTTCTGCCACGGGCCGGGCACTGCATGGACTTCGCTGTAGGGGTGCCCTGCGGGGAAATCATCATTCAGGAATCCCACCAGCTCGGCCAGTTGCTCGTCGAAGGTTTCGTTGGCTCCGGTTCCGCGGCGCAACACGGCCGCGGTGGCCCCATCGGTTCCTGGCGCGCGCCCGACTCCCAGGTCGATGCGCCCGGGAGCCAGCGCTTCGAGCATGCCGATCTGCTCCGCGACCACCAGCGGCGCATGGTTGGGCAGCATCACTCCGCCCGCGCCCAACCTGATCCGCTGGGTGTCGGCGGTGAGCCGGGCCATCATCAGCAGCGGCGATGCGACGGACAGCGCGGGCATGGCATGGTGCTCGGACATCCAGAAACGGTGATATTCGGATTGATCCGCAGCCTTGGCGATATCGATGGTGTCCTGCAGGCCATCTTGGGCGGTTTGCCCTACACCGGGTCCGCCTCCGGTGTGAACCGACAGGGCGAAGGGAGCGGAGCCGAATCGTGGCACTGGCTGCAAGGCCAACCTCTTTTCTCATGTTATTTCTATTTTTTACCGTGATACACACACTAGCAGGTGATCACGGTAAAGCAATACTGATACCATGAGGAACATGTCCCAGATGCCCCTTCCCCCGAGCCCCGGAACCGCGCAGCACTGCAGCATTGATCTGGCCAACAGCGAAATCCAGCTGCCTGGCGGCAAGAGCTTCGACGCGCTGGCTAGCCCGGAGGACACCACGCAATGGCTCATCGTGCGGGGTCTCGTGCCCCAGGAAGCAGCGTTGCAAAGCTATTGCCAGAATCGGCTGGTCACCCTTCGCAGCCAGATCAGGAAAGCTTTCCATGCCAGCGCCACGGGCACGCCCGTGGCCCGGGAAGTGCTGCAGGGCATCAACGCCGCACTGCTGGCAGCACCGAGCACCCCATTGCTGCACCATGAGCCGGGCAAGGGATTCTTCCGCGCATTGGAACACCCCGCCACGCAATTGACCGAGCACGCCATGTCGCGACTTGCCGAGGACGCCGCAGCACTTCTGAGCAGCGAGGAAGCGGGCCTGCTGGCCCAATGCGAAGCCGAGCCATGCACCCGCTACCTGCTCAAGACCCATGGCCGCCGGCATTGGTGCTCCACGCGTTGCGGTGATCGCGTGCGGGCGGCCCGTTCGTACGCCAAGAAGAAGAGCCAGCAGGATTCTTCTGCCGCCTAGCCCATGGCCTGAGGATTCCCGCCGGCGGCGCAGCCGAGCACCTTGCATGCCGTGGCACGTGCCAAGCAGCATGGAACACTAAAGGCTCCCACCATCCGTAGATGCTGGGAGCCTGAGGAACTGCGGGCGGAACGCCTAGATCTTCTTGACGACGGAAGACTTCAGTTCCATCTGGCCGAAGCCGTCCACCTTGGCGGCGATATCATGGTCGCCAGAGCCTTGGACCAAGCGGATATTGCGCACCTTGGTTCCGGCCTTCAGCGCACTCTGCGCGCCCTTGACCTTCATGGTTTTGGTGATGCTGACGGTATCTCCGTCCTGCAGCGCATTGCCGACAGCATCCTTGATCTCTGCTTCGACAGCTTCGGCTACTTCGGCCTCAGCGTTCCATTCATGTGCGCACTCTGGGCAGACCAGCAGGGCATCCATTTCGTAGGTGTACTCGCTGGAGCATTCAGGGCACGGTGGCAAGGTATCAGACATGAAGCTGATTTTAGTGACCGGATATGCCCCATGTCGAATGAATCGGATATCGAATAATCCCCGGAATTCCGCGCTGGAAATGGCACGAACCCCAGGCCTTGAACACTTCCTGCCCTCCAGCTTGAAATTACTTGTTTTCCACGCCGGATATACCCCATACTCAGGCATACAGGCTGGTGCCCACACCGGCCGGGTTAGGGGCACACCATGTCTAAGCACCACAAGTACAAGAGCTACGGTCCGCAGTACACGGTGACGCCAAGGGAAGGGCTCACCCTGGAAATCCTCGCTCAGGCCGAAAAGGCCGGGGCAAAGGCAGGATACGCGATGGCCAAAGAGCAGCTGTACCGGAACATCGGCAACAGCTCTGTGCTCAACGAGCAGGAAACCGACGAATTGCTGGCCGCTGCCGAACGTGCCGGCGCCGCGGCGGCACTCACCGCGGCACGCAAAGTCCTGGATAAGACACTGCGCACCTCGTTCAAGCACTACCACCACTCGACGGCGCAGGGGCCCGCGCAGCAGCTTGCCCCGCAGCCATTTGCTCCTGCGCAGACGCGCAGCTACTCGGAAACCTACGAGGAGCCCTTGGCCCAGCACACCCCCGCCTTGGGATATCTGGATCCGCCAAGGGAAAAGGTGGATCAGCACATTCTGACCATCACCCGGGTAGAACAGCTGAACGACCAGATGGTGCGCATCATCGCTGGCGCCCCCGATCTGGATGGCTACCGTTCCAACGGGGCGATTGATGAATACGTGAAAGTCTTTGCCGCTGACCCCGCCCTCGGATTAGAGCCTCCCTATGATCTGCGCGCCTTGCGGCAGCGCCTGCCCCGCGATCAGGTTCCGCGTTCCAAGTCGTACACGATACGTTGGATCAACGCGGTTGTGCCGGAAATTGCGATCGACTTCGTAGTTCATGGGGAGTCTGGGACTGTTGGCCATTGGGCCGGGACAGCGCAGCCCGGGGACCCACTGGTTATTTCCCCCTCACGGAGCAAGTCATCATTGTCGCTGAATACCGACTACTACGTGCTGGCCGCGGATGAAGCAGGCATCCCGGCGATCTGCAAAGCCCTCGAAGCATTGCCCTCGGATGCGCGCGGTCTAGCGTTGCTCGAAGTTGCCGATCAGAACGCAATGTTTGACGTGAAACATCCTCCAGGCGTTGATTTACGCTGGCTGCCGCGTGACGGCGTTCCGGCGGGCCGCAGCTCACTGCTGGCCGATGAGCTCCGTTCCTTGCCGCTGCCCCATCTGCGGCTTGGGCTAATCGCTCATGCCGAGCGTTCCACGGTTAAAGAGATCAGCCAAGTTGCGCGGCACTGGCACCTCGACAAGCGTTCCTCCCACATTTCCTCTTACTGGACCCTGCGCGAGGGGAGATTACGCCGCTAAAAGCTGGATCAGAGTGATCCGCAGCATCACAACGGCACGCACAGGGACAAGCTCTTTAACTCCGGATAACCTTGGAAGCATCGCATCCGCACTGGTTATCCGAGGAGTGTCCATGGCTCAGCACGATAGCACCAGCAACTTCGCGCGCCTTCTCGGCGGTGTTTTGCTGATTGCCCTCGGACTCGTCCTGATGCTCAACTCGGCGAGCGCGGTCCGGCTGATTATTTGGCTGCTGGGCGCTGGCCTGTTGATTGCGGGCCTGGTGCGCCTTGCCGAGGCTCAACAGGACTCCGTTCGCCGCTGGCCAGTGATGCTTTCTGGCGGCCTGCTGGTGCTCAGCGGGGTCGCCCTCCCGCTCTGGCATCGGGCCAGCTTGCCGGTCCTGGCTTTGGCGACTTCACTGGTTCTTCTCCTGGGCGGAGTGCTCAGACTTGCAGCGGTGCTCCGCGGGCAGCGGCAGCATTCCTTCCGCGGCGCTCTCACAGCACTTGCCGGTGTCTTTGGCGCGGCTCTGGTGATGTTTTGGCCCAGGCTTTCCTTGTGGGTGCTCGGCGTCGCTTTCGGCGGCTGGTTATTCCTTTTGGGAGTCCACTGCTTGTGGTCTTTTCTCCGGCCTCGCCTTCCGGCAATTCCTGGCTGGCTCCGCGCTGCGCGTAGCGCGAGCCTGACAGGATTGAGCGCCATTGGCCTCATCGCCGTGCTCGGGCTCGGAACGATCACCGCTTTTCTGCATAGCCAAAGCGATACGGCCGCCGCGGATGATTTCTACTTGCCGCCAGCTAGCGTTCCTGCTGCCCATGGCCAGTTGCTGCGCGCGGAACCGCTGGCCAAGAGCACTCTGCCGAACACTCTCGCCTGGCGAATTCTGTATACGACGCAAGGTCACGATGGCTCTCCTGCAATAGCTTCGGGCGTGGTGACCGTGGCCGAGTCCGCCACGGGAACCCTACCTGTCATCTCATGGGCCAATGGGACCAAGGGCGTCATGTCCCAGTGCGCGCTGTCCATGGGACCGAATCCTTATGATGATGGTCCAGCTGCTGCCCGTGAAACCATGTTGGCTGGCGGATGGGCAGTAGTCGCTACCGATTACGTCGGCTTGGGCACCGCCGGCCCTCATCCCTATTTGATTCCGGCTGCCGAGGCGTACGCGGTGCTTGACGCGACTCTTGCTGCAGGTCAGCTGCAAGACCTGCATTCACGAGGAGTCCGGCTAGGACAGTCCAGCGTAGTGTGGGGCCATTCCCAGGGCGGGCATGCGGCTCTGGCTACGGCTGAAGCCGCCGGGGACTACGCTCCGAACCTGGAGATTCTCGGCATCGCCGCCATGGCCCCGGCAACCAACCTTCCGGAATTGGCCGAGTCGGTTGCTGATACCGCGGCGGGAAAAATCATTTCCAGCTACATTGCCGCCAGCTGGAACCAGCTGTATCCGGATCTGGGCATCGACGAGCGGTTGACGACCCGTTCTCGCATGGCGGTAAACCAGCTATCCCAGAATTGCTTTTCCGGTACGGGCGCGCTGACCGGGTTGGCCCAGGCCAGCCAGCTCTTCGAACCGATTCTCAGTTCCGAGGCTCTCGACGGCCAGCTGCACTCGGTGCTGAAACGCAATTCGTCCATCGTTCCGGCGGGCTACCCGGCGTTCATTGCCCAGGGCGCTGCTGATTCATTGGTCTTGCCCTCGATGCAGCGCGAGTTCTTCAGAAGTTCTTGCACCCCGGATGCCCAGATTGGTTACCTCGAGTACTCCGGACTGGACCACATGCCGCTCGTCGGGGCAGACTCGGCACTCAATGAAGATCTTGTCGCCTTCACCCACTCGCTGCTTGAGGGGAAGCCAGCTTTCCCTGAAGGCTCCACCCTGTGCAGGAAATAACCGTTTGCGATGCCACTCTGATTCCTTTTGTTCTTGTACCAGCGCACGGGCCCGTGTCTGGGGAACATAAAATAGGTTCGGAAAGACTTCCAGTAATTCATTGCCGCTCAATGCCGCCTAGCCATTTTCTGGCCGTCGGCCCAGGAGAATCCTAGTGCGTCCCAGCTTGTCCCGAATCGCAGTTGCCTTGTGCCTTGGCATCTTGGCCTTTTCCCTTGGCTCTTGCGCGGCGTTACCTGACGAGCAAGGGAGAGATGCGGGCACCGCGGCATTTGAAGCCGGGCATTGGCCACGCACCTTGACTGATTCAATGCATGACCCCATACGGATCCCGGCAAAACCTGAACGTATCGTCTCGACCTCGGTAGGACTCACGGGTTCACTGCTGGCCCTGGACGCGCCGGTCATTGCCAGCGCAACGGCGCCGGCGGGGCCTGATACCGATGGCGACGGTTTCTTCAAGCATTGGGCTGATGTTGCCTCGGACCGCAAAGTTGATCCGCTCTACGAGATCGGGAAGTTCGATCTGGAAGAAATCGAGGACCAGAAACCCGACCTCATCATCGTGGCGGCAACAGGAGCAGACTCCGAAGTCGACAACGTAGGTGCGCTGAGGAAGATTGCCCCAACCATTGTCGTGGACTACGCAGATAAGGACTGGAACGAACTTTCAAAGTTGCTCGGGGAAGCCACTGGTACCGCAGAACGAGCAGAGCAGAACACTGCAGCCATTAACGAACGGGTTTCAGCACTGAGAAGCATGCTGGCAATCCCATCCGGAACCACGGCTTCAATCATTTCCTACGCAGCCCATGGCATATCCCCGATCGCTAAAACCACCGGGCCGCATGCGCAGCTGTTCAGAGGACTCGGCTTCACGGTGGTATCCACGCCAAAGAAGTTCGACACTTCCACACAGCCAAGGGAAGATTTCAGTTTCGTCAGCTACAGGGATCTGCCAGCAACGCTCACTGGAGATGCCACCTTCCTCTTGGCCGCAAACAAGAAAGCGACCACGGCATTTACCTCGGATGAATCACTAGCCCAGCTGCCATCGGTGCAGAGCGGCAGCGTCTTCCCGCTCACCACTGCCCACCTTCTGGACTACTACGCAACCCAGAAGATCTTGGACTATTTCGAACACGAATTTCCAGGTCTGGGCTCTTCTGAGCTCGAGTAGCAGCATTCCTTGAAGTCGGTACATCCGACCTCACGCCACAACACGGATCATGGACGGCTAAATGGTCCGCTCCACTGCCTATAGTTCAAGTCAGAGCATCTTCTAGCTCAAGCACCAGCCACCTTAGGAGTAGTACTACCGCATGCGTTCGCTGCGTCGCACCTTATCTTTGTTCGCCCTCCTGTCCACCCTGGCTCTGAGCTCGTGCTCTTCATTGGAGACCATTGAGTTCCCGCCCCTTCCTGATGCCCAAGCCGCACCGACGCCAAGCACCGCAGAACAACGTGATATCTACGCAGAATCCCTTGAACTGCTCAATGAGGTTACGGTCAAAGGCCGCGCACCAAAAACCGGCTACGACAGAGCGGAATTCGGCAAGGGATGGAAAGATCCGGACCGCAATGGATGCGATGCGCGCAACGACATCCTCTCGCGCGATTTGGTGGACGTGACATATAAACCGGCCACGCGACCCTGCGTTGTATTGAGCGGAACGTTCGATGATCCCTACACGGGCAAGACCATCGAATTCAAGCGCGGCCAAGGCACCAGCACCTCCGTGCAAATCGACCATGTTGTCGCCCTGTCCGATTCCTGGCAAAAGGGCGCGCAGCGCTGGGATGCCGAGACCCGCTTGGAATTTGCCAATGACCCGCTGAACCTGCTGGCTTCCGATGGCCCCACTAATGCTTCCAAAGGCGACAAGGACGCGGCATCATGGTTGCCACCCAACAAGAGCTTCCGTTGCACTTACGTCTCGCGGCAGACCCAGGTAAAAGCCAAATACGACGTTTGGATGACCAAGGCAGAGCACACCGCGATCGGGAACATCCTCAAATCCTGCATCTAGCAGTCAGGCAGCTTCGCCGGGCCTCATAGCCGTACGCAGGACATCGCACGGAAACATCCACCTTAAGGCTTATCGTCAAATCGATGGACTTGTGGCAAAATGGATATTATTCAACACGTTAGCGATTATGTTCTGCGATGGCTTGGCCTGATCCTCTACTGCAAGGGCGCATGATGAAGACACGAATCCCCGGAGTCCTCCTACTGGTTTCCAGCGTGTGCATCTTCAGTTTTGCACTGACCACCACGCAGCGCGAGGCAGCCACTGCCTGCTGGGTCGTCTCCACCCTCATGTTCATTGGAGCAGCCATGCTGCTGCTGAGTGCGATCCTTGGAACTTCCACCGTCACCGCAGGTGACCCGCGGCATAAGCGTCAGCAATAACTGCATACTCCTCTAATCAGAAGCAACCTCTTGGCCTATGGCTGGGAGGTTGCTTCTGTTGAATAACCGACAGTACTTGTACTTCTGCACCTAAATTTAACGCCAAAGCATCGACAGGTTCATTCAGATGCGATAGACATATGTCTTGTCACACTCGTCACTTTTAGGAGTACCCATGCCTGCATTCAGGCAGATAAGAAAACTCGGTCTCGCTTCGCTGGCAACGATTTCGCTGGCCGCCACCGGTGCCGCAACAGCTCAGGCTACATCCACGCAGAGTGCTTCCCTGTCGCCAGCTGCGGGTACTGAAGCCGTCACCATTGATCTAGTTGGCATCAATGACTTCCATGGCCGCATTTCTGCTGACAGAAGCTCTGCCGGCGCTGCTGTGCTGTCCGGTGCTGTAGATGGAATGCGTGCAGAAAACGAAAACACCCTATTCGTCTCCGCCGGCGATAACATCGGCGCCTCAACCTTCGCTTCCGCCTCGCAGGATGACGAACCAACCATCGCTGCCCTGGGTGCTGGCGGCCTGGATGTCTCGGCAGTAGGCAACCACGAGTTCGACAAGGGATTCGCGGACCTGACCGGACGCGTCATCGACAGCTACGCCGATTCCAGCGGTGTCAACGGCGCAGACTTCGCACTGGGCGCCAATGTCTATGAAAAGGGCACCACGGCTCCTGCCCTCCAGGAATACGCGATCCGCGAGATTTCCGGTATTTCCGTGGGCTTCATTGGCACCGTTACCGAAGACATGCCTTCACTGGTTTCCCCAGCTGGCATCGCCGACCTGGATTTCGGCAGCGAACTGGAAGCAGCGAACCGTGTAGCTGAGCAGCTCTCCGATGGCGATGAAGCGAACGGCGAGGCAGATGTAGTGGTGCTGCTGACCCACAACGGTTCCGCTGGCGATCAGTGCGCAGATATTGCCGAAGAAGACAGCGCCTATGGCGAGCTCGTTCGCGAGGCCAGCAACGAGATCGACGCGATCTTCTCGGGCCACACCCACCAGTCCTACGACTGCGAAATCGCGGGCCGCCCGGTGATCCAGTCCCACCAGTACGGCACCACTTTGGGCAAGGTTTCCTTGCAGGTAGATCCTGAGACTGGCGAAGTCACCGAGGCCGCTACCGAGCGCATCGCCTTGGCAACCGAGGGCGCTGACGGCGAATGGGTGGGCAACTTTGATGCCAATGCCGAGGTCGCAGAAATCGTTAGCGCCGCTGAAGCGGAAGCTGAAGTGGTCGGCAGCGTGAAGATCGGCGCCATCTCTGAAGACATCCTTCGTGGTGGAGAAGAACCCGGCCAGGACCGAGGCGTTGAATCCACTCTGGGCAACACCGTAGCCGACATCCACCTATGGGCTACCTCTAATGAGGATTTCGCCAGCGAACCAGCCGAGATCGCATTCATGAACCCAGGCGGCCTGCGTGCCGACCTGCTCTACGGCCAAGATGGCACAGTGTCCTACAAGGCCGCAGCCGAGGTCCAGCCATTCGCCAACACCCTGATCACCTTCAACCTCACCGGGGCGCAGATCCGCGAGGCCTTGGAGCAGCAGTGGCAGCCTGCAGGATCGGAACGCAACAAGCTGCATCTGGGAATTTCCGAGGGTCTCGCCTACACCTACGTCGAGGACGCTGCCCAGGGCGAGCACATCAAGGACATCACCTTCAAGGGCGAGCCACTGGACGAGGAAGCAACCTTCCGTGTCGCAGCCAATGCATTCCTGGCTACCGGTGGCGATAACTTCGCCGCGTTTGCCGCCGGCACCGATCATGCTGACTCCGGCCAGATCGATTTGGACGCCACCGTGAACTACTTCAAGGCACATGACGTTGTTGAGCCGGCTCCGCTGGGCCGCGCGGTCCTGCAAGAGCCTGTTGCGCCAACGCAGTCGCCGGATCCTTCAGATGAGCCAACCGGGGATCCAACTGATTCGCCGGAACCATCTGAGGATGCAACCGACGACGCGACCGAAGAACCTACCAGTTCGCCAGAGCCAACTGGGGACGCGACCCGGTCCCCTGACTCGTCTGGCGAGCCTAAGGATGAGCAGAAGGATGATTCCCAGAACCGGGACTCCGAAGACCTAGCTGATACCGGATTCGGCACCAGCTGGATCGGCATCGTCGCCGGTGTCGTTGTCCTGGCAGGCATCGCCTTGGTACTGATACGCCGCTTCGGCAACAAGGCCGGACGCTAGAGCCCAAGGGCAAAGATAAAGGCAAAGGGAAGAACCAAGAGGTTCTTCCCTTTGCCTTTGTCCCAATAACTTAGTCGATGACCAGTTCGCCCATGGAATCCCAGCCTTCGCCGTCTACCTTGCGGGAAACGATCTTCGGGGTGGAGACCAGGTGTGGTCGCATGGACTCAAGACCGGCTGCGAAGTGGGCGGAGTTCACGTGGTTTGCCGCGGCTTCGTCATCGCGGAAGGCCTCAACCAGGACGAATTCGTTGGGGTCTTCGACGCTCACGGACCAATCGAAGAAGATGTTGCCCTCTTCGGCGCGGGTTGCCGCGGTGAATTCAGCGACATGGCCCATGAAGTTCGGGGTGGATTCTGGCTTTACTTGGTATTTAACAACGATGAAGTACATGTCTCTAGTCTAGGGTTCCCTTGTTAATTGCGCCTTGCAAACGAATGTATTCTTTATCCCTTTGGGGCATGCCGTCGACCACTAAATCGTATGAATCCTCGATGAGCTCGCCCATCAGTTGCGGGTCGAGTCCTGCACGAACCGAATTCCAGTGCTTCTTATTCATGTGATAGCCCGCGGTGATCTGCGGATGCTCGCTGCGCTGCTGGTCTGCCAGAGCCGGTTCGCATTTCAGGTTCAGCACTAATTCGCCTTGCAGGTGCATGAGCAGCCCAAATATTTTGCCTTTGCCCGGATCACTGCCCGCCACTTTGAATACGGTGCTGTCAGGGCCGAAGGGGTAATCGGCGTAAGCGCACGGCATGCGCAGGCACAGCTGCGCCCACGCATTTTCCAATTCTTCTTGCCCAGCTGTTGTTGCCATCAATGCCTCACTAGCGAAATGGGTACTCGATCTTGGGGCAGGTATCCATCACTACGTCCAGTCCCGCATCCTTGGCCCGTCGGGCGGCAGCTTCGTCAATGACGCCCAGCTGCAACCACACCGCCTTCGCTCCTACGGCAATGGCTTGGTCAACGATGTCTCCCACCTTGGAAGAGTTCACGAAGCAATCCACCACGTCAATGGGGCCTGGAATGTCAGCAAGCTTCGCGAAGCCCGGTTCGCCCATTACAGTTTCCGCGCCTAACGACACGGGAATAATCTGCATCGACAGTTCATCACGCAGGAAACGGGCGATGGACGGAGCTACGCGAGCTGGGTTGTTGGTCAGCCCGACAACCGCCCAGCGTCCAGGCGTGCTCAACAGCCTGCGGATTGTTGCCGAATTATTTACGTGCTGCGTGTCCATGCACGACACCATACCGCGTTGCTGGCACTTTTGGCGTCCAGGTACTGAAGTACGTCCAATTGGCAGGAACCGCTCACACCGCTGGCCTTCCAAGCGTTCGGAATTCACTGCTGCAGCTGAACCGCTTTCCCAGTGGCTGCCGCGCTGTTCTGCGAGAACGCCCCGCGGTGCTTAGCCGCCGGATGATGGGCGGGCAGGTAATCGCCACGGCCAAAGACCTTCTGGCGCAGGCTGCCCTCTGCATATCCACTTTGGGCCAGGCCACGGCGGCGCAGTTCGGGCAGCACTCCTTCAATGAAGTTGTCGTAGGAGCCGGGAAGAACATGATTCATCACGTTCAGGCCATCGATACCAGCATCCTGCCAGCGTTCGAGCTCATCGACAATTTGTTCCGGGGTCCCCGAAATCTGCTGTGCCTTGGCGCGGTAGTAGGCCAAGTCGCGCAGGGTCGGATTGCCGCCGGGCACCGAAGCCCGGGCTGCTTCAAGTACTCCCTGCGCACCCTCGGTCTGGATCTGGCCGATCGGGGTATCCAGATCCAGTCCGCCCAGATCCACTCCGATACCGCCGCCGATGTGCGCGATGATGGCGTCCAAGTCCAGGTACTCTTCGTATTCGGCTTCCAATGCCTTGGCTTCAGCTTCGGTGGAACCGATGAGGAAGGACAAGCCGGCAAAGACCTTGATGTCATCGCGGCCGCGTCCGGCAGCAGCCAGGTGCTCGATCAGCTGGGCATTTTTCTTCGCCACGTACTGTGCGTGCGGGGCAAAGAGGAAGGTCGCCTCGGCGTGAGTGGCCGCGAACTGCGAACCGCGTGCCGACGAACCAGCCTGGAACAGGAACGGGGTGCGCTGGGCACTTGGCAGTGCCAGGTGCGGACCGTCAATGGAGTAGTAGTCGCCGCGGTGGTTGATTTTGTTGACCTTGGCCGGATCTGCGTAGATTCCGGAAATCTTGTCGGCCAGCAAGGCATCCTCTTCCCAGGAGCCCTCCCACAGCTTGTAGGCGGCGTCCACGTATTCTTCGGCCCAACCGTAGCGGTCATCATGCCCGACCAGTTCTTTCCCGCCGAAATTGCGGTGCGCATTTTCCAGTACGCTGGTGACGATATTCCAGGCCACACGCCCCTGCGAGAGATGATCCAGGGTGGAGATCTGCCGGGCAAACTGGAATGGATGGGATTGGATGACCGAGCTGGTCATCGCCAGGCCGATGTCCTTGGTGTTGGCGGCCAATGCCGAAAGCAGGACCAGCGGATCATGGCTGGGGACCTGCAGTCCCTTTCGTACGTGCGATGCCCAACCACCCTCATGCTCGCCGTAAAGGCCAACCACGTCAGCGAAGAACAGCGAATCGAACTTTGCATCCTCCAGCTTCTTGGCCAGGTCAACCCATAGGCCCAGTTCATGGAACCGATGCTGCTGCGCTTCGGGGTGGCGCCACATTCCGCCAAGGATATGGCTGGAGGTGTTCATCAAGAAGGCCGAAAGCAGCAAGCGCGGGCGTTCGTTGAAAGTACCCATGATTATTTTCCTGCCTTTGCTTCGCCGATCGAGTTCAATCCAGTAGGAATGGTGCCGTTGATGAAGTAGTCCCCCACCGAGCGTGCCTTGAAGGCCACCGGATTGTGGGTGGCCACCGTGCGGGCATTGCGCCAGAAGCGGTCCAGCGACTTGGTGGTCGAAATCGCAGAGGCCCCGGTGACGTCGAAGAGCTCGCTGGTGGCGTCCAGGACCAGCTTCGGCGTGGCCACGTGAGCTTGCTGGACGGCAAGCTCTGCGCGCAGGTAGGCCGCTTGCGGGTCCAAGCCCAGATCCTCGTCGAGCGCCGAATCCAGTTCCCGGGCTGCGGTGACCACGATGCTCTCTGCAGCGAAGACATTGGCCGCCAAACGGCCGACAAGTTCCTGGATCTGCACGTCATCCTTGAACAGCGCGCCGGAGCCGGTGTTGAAGGTTCGCGTGCGGTTGGCAACGATGCCTGCTGCGGCATTGCGGGCCCCCTTGCCGATACCTGCCAGTACGGCGAGCAGGCACAGCTGGAAGAAGGCAGGTTCGAGGGTGGAAGCTATCTTGCGTTGAATGATATTGGCTTCTTCCACCGCAACGTCAGTGAATATCGCGGTGCCGGTACCGGTCAGCGGCTGGCCGAAGCCATCCCAGTCGTCAAGGATCTCCACGCCCTCGGCATGGCGATCGACGATGGCGTATTGGCGCCCCTCAATCCCGTCGGTGGTCGCCATGACCACTACCCAATCGGCGAAGATCGAGCCAGTGGTGTAGTACTTCTCGCCGCGCAGCACCCAGCCTTGCCCGGTCTGGACCAGCTTGGTATTGGTGGTGCCAAGGGCATTGCCGCCACGCTCGGTCGCAGCGTTGCCGAAGATTTCCCCGGCAAGCACCCGCGGGAACCAGCGGTCCTGGAACTCTGCCGGCTGCAGGGAGATGGTTTCTACGAAGGAGAAGTGGCTGCGCAGCAGGTGCGCCACATTCGAGTCCGCCGCGGCCAGCTCAATCAGCAAGCGGAACAGATGCTCGTGGTTGATAGGCGAACCGCCATGGCTTTCTGGCACACGCAGCGTGGTGAAACCGGCATCCTTGAGCCACTGCACCTGCTCGAAAGGCAGGATGCGCTGCTGCTCGCGTTCACAGCTTCCTTCAGCAATTCTGGCAAAGACCGCTTGGAATCGCTCCAGAAGTTCCTGGTAGCGGCTTTCGATTGCGGGCGCGGCGATCATCGTCATGGGTTCTCCCTGCAGAACGTCGATACTTTGAGTAAAGGAGTCGGAAAATGTGGTGCCCCACAACGCCGAAGTTCAGCGTCGTGGGGCCAAGGGCCTACTTATTCCAGGTGGCGAAGTCCGCTTCGAGATCGCGGTCCCAAGGAGTGCCCAATGCACCGTCGAGGTAGCTCGCGTACCATTCGCGCACCTCATCGGAGTGGTAGGCCTCTTCCAGCGCCTTGCCCTTTTCGGTGTCCGTAAACCCTGGCTTTGCGCCGATGATGTTGATGTACGGGAGCGCTTCTTCTTCCTCTTCGAAGAGCAGTGCGTCCTTCGGGTTCAGTCCGATCTCGGCGCCGAGCCGGGCGAAAAGGAACCCGGCATCCACGTCAGGCAGGGTCTTTGAGAGCGACTGCTGATCTACCTCAACGAACTTGAAGCCCTTGGGGTTCTCCAGGATGTCGTTCTGCGACAAGTGAATCACGCTCTTGCCCTCAGCTACCTTCAGGACACCGGCCTTATCCAACAGGGCCAGAGCGCGTCCGTTGTTGGCGGTATCCACAGGCAGTGCGATGGTCGCACCGTTGGGCAGGTCCTTGATGTCGTCGTATTTCTTCGAGTACACGCCGGCAGGCGAGCTGTACATGTAGAAGGCCGGCTCCACGTCGACGTTCTGATCCTTCTTGAACTGTTCCAGGTAAGCGCCGTGCTGGAAGAAGTTGGCATCGTATTCGCCATTGGACACCACGTGGTTCGGCTGCACGATGTCGGTGACGTAGGTAGCCTCCAGAGTCCAGCCCTTTTCGGCCAGCAGCTTCTGTGCGATTTTGGTTGGTTCCTGCGATGGGGCCGATTCGGTGACAATAACCTTGATGGTCTTGTCACCGGTGCCGGCGGCCTGTCCACCTGCCAGGCCGCAAGAAGCCAGCGCGAGGAGTGCGGCGGAGCCGGCGGTGAAAGTTAGGAAGGTGCGGCGAGAGAATGCCATGGTGTTGTCCTTTACTGAAATGCGAGTTGAGCGGGTTTTGTGTTTAGCGCTTGTCAGCGGCGCGCGATAGCCGAGTTCCGACGAACTGAACTGCATGCACCAGCAGGATCATCAACACGATGGCTAGCAGCATGACTCCGGTTTCATAGCGGTAGTAGCCGTAGCGGATTGCGAAGTCGCCGATACCACCTCCGCCGACCAGTCCGGCCATGGCCGAATACGAGATGAAGCTGACGGTCATGATGGTGATGGAAGACAGCAGTGCAGGCTTGGCTTCAATCAGCAGCACTTCACGGATGATCTGTCCCCGGGTGGCGCCCATGGCCTGCGCTGCTTCGACAACGCCATTGCCAAGCTGGCTGATGTTCTGCTCCACGAACCGGGCGAAATAGGGGATCGCGTTGATGGTCAGCGGAACGATAACCGCCGCGGTGCCAATGGTAGTTCCCACAACGAATCGGGTGAACGGGATGATGGCGATCAGCAGGATGAGGAATGGGAAGGAACGGATTGTATTGACCAGCCCGTCAACGATTCGGTGCAGTCGCGGACGTGGGCGCAAACCGTTGGGAGACATCGAGTAAAGCCAAATGCCCAGCGGGGTTCCCAGGAGAATCGCGATCGGGATGGAAACCAGCAGCATCGCAAAGGTCTGCGCCATGGCGACCCAGATTTCCGGGGCAAGTTCGATGATGCGGTCAAAACTGAAAGCTGCTGCGTTGCCGTTGCTCGTGGCTAGCACTACTGACGTGAAATTCATTGGTAATCCAGGTTCTCTATACGCGGGCTACGGTGGCAGCGACGGCTTGGTCCTGCTTTGGCTGGCGGTTAAGCGTGAGTTCGTCACTGATCAGGTAGCGGCCGATTGGCGTCACTGGTTCAAAGCCTGGTTCTCGCAACGAACTCAGGGCGAACTCTTCAACTACCGCTCCGTCTTCCATGACCGAAACCTTGTCGGCAATGGCCTTAATAACGTTCATCTCGTGGGTGACGATGACTGTGGTGATGCCAAGGCTGGCGTTGATGTCACTGAGGTATTGCAGCACCGACGTTGTCGTTCTAGGATCCACAGCACTGGTTGGCTCATCGCACAGCAGGACCTTGGGCTCGGTGACCAGCGCGCGGGCAATGGCGATGCGCTGTTTCTGGCCGCCCGAAAGCTGTCCTGGATAGGCGGCAGCCTTGTCAGCGAGGTCCACTATGGACAGCGCTTCCAGCGCACGTTCACGGCGTTGCTTTTTCGGAACACCAGCGAACTTCAGATTCAGCTCGACGTTCTGTTGCGCGGTGCGATTGTTCAGCAGGTTGAAGTGCTGGAAGATCATCCCGATCTCATGACGCTGCTTTCGCAGGTCTCCTTCACTGAGCCCGGTCAGTTCGACGCCATCCACGATGACCTGGCCCGACGTGGGACGCTGCAGCAAATTGATATTGCGCAATAGCGTTGACTTTCCCGCACCGGAAAATCCGATAATTCCATGGATGGTTCCGGCCTGGATTTCCAGCGAGACATCCTTGACGGCCGTGAATTGATCTTGGCCCTTGCCGAAGGCGGTCGTTACGTTTTCAAGACGAATCATCATCGCTCCCTTGGTGCTTGGTTATGCGGAGCGCACTTCGCGAAAATCATCTGCGTTCCACAGATTTTCCGTCGCGAAGTGAAAGTACTCCATCGGTTCTGGCTGTAGCACCGCTCCCTCTCGGGTGGTTGCTGCGACGTCGTTGAGCCAGATCTCTCAGTCGCTCTGGATGGTGTGCGTTCGGTTGTACGAGCCGAACAATTCAAGTCTGGAGTCCACGCCCGCAGGCCGGCAAACGTTACTTCAATCGGCGTCATCAAGTCATAGTCCGGACGGATCCACGCTGAAATCACGCAATAATCCACGTAGCAATCTGACACATTTCGCTACTTCCCCTCTTTGTGACGAAAGCCTTGCAGTTTCTGCCCATCTCTCGCTGGCTTGTGCCAGCAATCTTGGGTGGGGAATTCAGCGATGCCTACGGTGGTTGTAGCAGATGCAGACCAACGAGAGGACCCCATGAAGATCGCAATTACCGGTGCCACCGGACAGCTTGGAAATCTAGTCATCGACGCGCTGCTGGCGCGCGGGGCGAATGCCGCTGATCTGGTCGCCATTGGCCGCTCCGAGCAGAAGCTGGAACCGCTCGCAGGCAAAGGCCTGGAAACCCGTGTTGCCGATTACAACGCCCAGCCAACTCTCGTGTCCGCACTCGAAGGCATAGACAAGCTGCTGCTGATTTCGGCCAGCGAGGTGGGCCAGCGCGTTGCCCAGCATGAGAACGTCATCAATGCCGCCAAGCACGTGGATGTCTCGCTGATCGCCTACACCTCCATTGCCAACGCCCTGTCCGGCGGCATGAAGCTCGCCGAGGAGCACATCGCCACCGAACGGCTGCTGGCCGGATCCGGCATCGACTACGTGCTGTTGCGCAATGGATGGTACATCGAGAACTACACCGACCAGTTGATGGGCTACCTCAACAGCGGCACGGTGCTCGGTGCCGCCGGCGACGGCAAGATCAGCGCTGCCGCCCGTGCAGACTATGCGGATGCCGCTGCGGCCGTGCTGCTTTCCGAGGAAGACCAGAACGGCAGGATCTACGAGCTGGGCAGCGACAAGCCATTCACCCTCGCCCAGCTTGCTGGCGCGGTTGGCGCTGCCGCCGGCCAGGACATCGCCTACCAGGAAATGGATCCCGGGCAACTGGAAAAGATCTACGCTGATGCCGGCGTCCCCGGACCGTTCGCGCACATCCTCGTCGATACCGACATGCGCATTCGAGAAGGAGCGCTGGAGGTGGACTCCGGGGAGCTGGCTCAGCTGATCGGCCGCGCCCCGGCTTCCTTGGGCAAAGTCATCAAGGACAACCTGGACAAGTAGCCCAGGTGTACTAGGGTTCCAGCGGGCAGGCACTGGCGGCGATCGAGGCCGCGGTGCCTGCCCGCCGCTTTAACGCGTCACAACCCGGAATATTCGCGCGGCAATGCCGAAATTGCCGCGCAAACCCATGGTGCTGCGTGTCACAACCGCGTGGCGAGTTCCCGCTCCCGTAAATTTGCGCATACTTCATCCCCACCTGCAGAGGAGATCAAAGCATGCCACGAGTACGTTTAAGATCAGTTGCCTGCGCGGCAGCCATCGCCTTGGGCCTGGGAGCTTTCTCAGCGCTTCCGGCGAGCGCCGAACCACGGCACACCCAGAAGGACCCGACCGCCATCGGCACTGGAGGCGCAGTCTCGTCGGTTGATCCGGAAGCCACGGCTGCCGGCATCGAAATCCTGCGCAAGGGAGGCAACGCCGTCGATGCGGCTGTGGCAACCGCGGCGGCACTGGGCGTCACCGAACCCTATAGCGCAGGCATTGGCGGCGGCGGATACTTCATGCACTACGATGCGAAGTCGGGCAAGGTCAGCACCATCGACGGCCGCGAAACCGCCCCGGCAGGCATTGGGCATGATGCCTTCATCGATCCTGGAACCGGCGAGCCGTATAACTTCACCCCGGACCTGGTCACCAGTGGTGTGGCCGTAGGCGTGCCCGGGACAGTGGCCACCTGGCAGCGCGCACTGGATAATTGGGGTTCGCAGAACCTGAAACAGGTTCTGCGGCCGGCGACCCAGATCGCTTCACGCGGCTTTGTCATCGACGAGACGTTCCGCGAGCAGACCCTGGACAACAAGGAACGGTTCGCCGCGTTCACCTCCACGAGCGAATTGTTCCTGCCCGGCGGAGATGCTCCGGAAGTCGGGAGCATTTTCAAGAATCCGGATCTCGCACACACCTACCGGATGCTGGCCAAGCAAGGCATTGATGGATTCTATGAGGGCGAACTGGCTGCCGACATCGCCCAAACGGTACAGGCGCCGCCAAAGAGCGAAGACACCACCCTCCCGGTTCCCGCAGGGCAGCTGGGCACCGCCGACCTGGCCGGCTACGAAGTGGTGGAGCAGGCACCGACAAAGGTGAACTACCGGGGCTACGACGTCTTCGGCATGGCTCCTTCTTCCAGTGGCGGAACGACCATCGGCGAATCGCTGAACATTCTGGGCGAATTCGATTTGCCAGCCATGGAAGAACCCGATGCCTTGCATCATTATTTCGAGGCAACTGCGCTCGCCTACGCTGATCGCGGCAAGTACGTCGGCGACCCCGCGTTCACCAGCGTCCCGACCCGGACCTTGACGGACAAGTTATTCGGCGCGGATCGTGCCTGCGCCATTGATCCGGATCAGGCCGCAACGAAGCCGGTCGCTCCGGGCGACCTTGAAAACTATGATGGCCAATGCCCTGCGGCTACCAGCGAACCGGTAGTGGAGCAGGATACGGAGAACATCTCCACCACCCATCTGTCGGTCGTGGACCGTTGGGGCAATGCCGTTTCCTACACGTTGACCATCGAGCAGACCGGCGGCTCGGGTATGGTGGTCCCCGATCGCGGTTTCCTGCTGAACAACGAGCTGACCGATTTCTCCACGGTGTACGACCCGCAGGATCCGAACCGCATTGAACCTGGCAAGCGCCCGCGTTCCTCGATGGCTCCGACCATTGTCCTGCAGGACGGCGAGCCGGTGCTGGCCATCGGCTCCCCCGGTGGTTCAACCATCATCACCACGGTGCTGCAGACCCTGGTGAACCGCATTGATCTGGGCATGGATATCAGCGAAGCCATCGCCGCTCCACGTGCTTCCCAGCGCAATACGGCAGTGGTCACCGCGGAACCGGAGTTCATCCAAGCCCATGGTTCGGCGCTCGAAGCCTTCGGGCACAAGCTCGCGCCAGCTGGGGATTCCTTCACTCCGCAGGCGGAAATCGGGGCGGTTGAAGCGGTGGAAATCGCTGCCGACGGCACACTCACCGCCGCGGCCGAGCCCACGAGGCGCGGCGGCGGTTCAGCCATGGTGCTGCAGCCAACCGAATAGGCCCGCAGGCAGACGGCGGCCCCCGGCAACTTCATTCGAAGGTGCCGGGGGCCGCTGTCTGCTGCGCTAGCAGGCGATGCGCCTAGGCCTGCGCGGCCATCCGGTTGGAGATCTTGTACCGGGCTGCGCGGTGGGTGTCCTTCACGCGGTCGCCGGCGCCGAACATCTTGTGGCGCAGCGAGCCCTCGGTGTATTCGGTCTTGTAGACCCCGCGCGCCTGCAGCTCGGGAACCACGTACTCGACGATGTCCTCGAAGGTGCCCGGAGTGACAGCATAGGCGAGGTTGAAGCCGTCCACGTCAGTGTAGTCCACCCAGTCGATGAGCTTCTCGGCTACCTCGGCGCCGGAACCAACGGAGACCGGGCCGAATCCGCCCACGCCGATCCATTCGGCCAGCTGGCGGATGGTCCACGGCTTGCCGGTATCGCCGCTGGCCTTCTTGAAGGTTTCCACCGAGGACTGGATGGCGTTGGACTTCACGTCGTCGCCGATGACATCGTCGGGACCGTAGACGGACATGTCGATGCCGGTCCAGCCGGACAGCAGTGCCAGCGACCCCTCGATATCCACGTAGGAGCTGTAGTCCTGGAACTTCGCCTGGGCCAGTTCGGTGGTTTCGGCGGTAATGATGGTCTGCATGGCGAAGACCTTGATGTCGTAGCGGCCACGCCCGGCGGCCTCGGCAGCGTCACGGATCTTGCTGACCGCTTCCTTCAGCAGGTCGCGGGTGGGGCAATTGACGAAGATCGCTTCGGCGTTCGACGCGGCGAACTCGGTGCCGCGCTTGGAGGCGCCGGCCTGGTAGATCACCGGGGTGCGCTGGGTGGACGGCTCGGTGATGGCGATGCCCGGGACCTTGAAGTACTTGCCCTCGTGCTCGATCGGGTGCACCTTGGCCGGGTCGGTGTAGACGCCGGTGGCCTTGTTGTTCTGCACCGCGTCGTCTTCCCACGAGCCTTCGAGCAGCTTGTAGACCACCTCGAGGTACTCATCGGCGTGGTTGTAGCGCTCGTCGTGCTCCATCTGGTCTTCCTGGCCCATATTGCGGGCCGCCGATGGCAGGTAGCCGGTGACGACGTTCCAGCCCACGCGGCCGTTGGTCAGGTGGTCCAAGGTGGCCAAGCGGCGGGCGAAAGCGTACGGGTGCTCATAGGCGGTACCTGCGGTGACGCCGAAGCCGAGGTTCTGGGTCACAGCGGCCATGGCGGAAACCAGCATCATCGGGTCGTTGACCGGTGCCTGCGCGCCGGAGCCCAGCGGGGTCACGTTGGTGCCCTTGTACACGTCGTAGGTGCCCAGCACGTCAGCAAGGAACAGCCCGTCGAACTTCCCCTTTTCCAGCACCTTGGCCAGGTGGGTCCAGTAGCCCAGGGTGTTGTAGGTCGAGGCCTTGTCCTGCGGATGGCGCCACAGGCCCGGCGACTGGTGCACCACGCAGTTCATGTCGAATGCGTTGAATAAGATCTCGCGCTTGTTCTCGCTCATGGCTTTGCCCCCATAGGTCGGTAATCGTGGAAAGTTGCTGGTTTGCGTCGCAGGCCCTCAAGCCCGCTGGGTTGAATCTTCGCCGGTGACGGACAGCCGCTGCGGCTGGACACCGTTGATCTCGTAGTCCCCGACGATGCGCGCCTTGTAGATCGCCGGGTTATGCGTGGCGATGGTGCGCGCATTGCGCCAGTGCCGGTCCAGGTTGCAGCCGCTTCTGGTGGACGAGGCTCCCAGTCCGTCGAAGAGCTTGCTGGTCACGCCGATGGCCAGTGGCTGCACCACGGTTTGCGCGCGGTTGGCGGCCAGCTCGCATACTGCGTAGCGTTCTTCGTCGTTCAGTCCCGGGTCGCCCAAGGCGGCTTCAACTTCGAGTACCGCGCCGATCACCACGGAGTCGGCAGCGAAGGACTCCGCGGAAACTTCGCCCACCAGCTGGAGGACCTGGGGTTCCTGGTATACCGGCACCCCGGTTCCGGTGGTGAAGATGCGGGTGCGCGCCTGCACCGCGCTACGCAGGTCGTTCAGCGCGGCGCGGGCGATGCCGGCCTGCACGGCCATGAGCACCAGCTGGAAGATCGCCGCTTCGGAGTCATTGGTCTGCTGCGGCATGAAGCAATCCACCGGGACCTGGTGGAATTCGGTGGTGCCGGTTCCGGTAAGCCCCTGGCCGAATCCATCCCAGTCGTCGAGGATCTTGACGCCGCTGCGCTGGGTGGAGACCACGGCGATCTGGCGGCCGGCGAGCTCCGGGTGGGCCACGGCAACGGTGGTCCAGTCGGCAAAAATGGTGCCGGTGCAGTAGTACTTTTCACCGTCGATCACCCAGCGCCCGTCCACGGTGCTGGCCTTGGTGTTCAAGGTGCCCAGGGCGTTGCCACCGCGTTCGGTGTAGGCGTTGCCGATAATCTGCCCGGCAGCGATGCGAGCGACCCACTTCTTGCGCAGCTCTTCGTCCTCCAGCGCCAAGACGTTCTCGACGAATGCGACATGTGCACGCCACAGCTGGCCTACGTGGGAGTCCGCCTCGGACAGCTCGATGAGCAAGCGGAAGACATCCACCAGCCGTGCGCCGTAGCCCCCATCGGCAACGGAAAGGCGCAACGCACCGAACCGCTCGCGATTCAGCAGGCCTACCTGCTCGAAAGGAAGCACGCGGTTCAAGTCGCGGTCCTTGGCGGTTGCGGCGATCTGCGCAAAAACGGGACGGAAGATTTCGGCCAGCCGGTCGTATTGCTCATCCGCACTTGGTCCGGGGGTGATTTTCAGCAATTGCCTAGTCGGCAACTGTTCTTCAAACTTGTCCAGGCCCATTGCGGTGGCCTGCGAAGGGTCACTGAGCTGGTTGAAGTCCAGTCCGAGGGCATTGTGCGATTCACCAATAGGCATCAGGGTTCTCAATTCTTTCCATCGGTCCTGGCGGTAGCACCGTCCCGCTATTGGGGTGGTTGCTGCGGCGTCGTGGAGCCAGATCTCTCAGCCGCTCTGGATGGGTCGTAATTCATTTGTAACGGTAATAAACCGGTGATTCCAACCCGCGAAGTCACATTTCGTCCCAGTGCCGGCAGTGCCCATCTTCAAATTTCACAGCCTAATCCGTGTCCTGCCGAAGATGAGTTGCAAAGTTTTGCTTAATGTCGAGCAAACCAGCCTGCAATAAAATAAATAACGAAATTTCTGGGCAATGTGACGTAGTTGTCGAAGATTTTTTCATATTACGCGAGATTTGCGTTCAAATCGTTCGACTCGTTGTAATGGACACGTAACCATCCCGAGCGGCCGAGAGATCTGGCTCGTTGACGCCGCAGCAACCACCTTTGGAGTTTTGCTCTGCAGGCCGGTGCTACCGCCAGGACCGATGGAGATGAACATGACTCTTTCCTTTGCAGCGCCCGAGGCAGCTCCCGTTGTCTCAGCTTCAAGCGCCCTGGACGTGCAGTTCAGCAACGTGTCGCGGACCTTCACCACCAAGATGGAAAGCCGCACCGTCCTGGCCGATATCAACCTGCAAATTCCAGCAGGTCAAGTCGTGGCCATTCTTGGAGCCAGCGGTTGCGGAAAATCCACGCTGCTGCGTTCAGTATCGGGCTTGGACCACCCCACCACCGGCACCATCCGCACCGGCACCCGCGAGGTCACCGGCATCAACGAGTTATGCGCCGTTGCCTTCCAGGAGCCCCGGCTGCTGCCATGGCGCTCGGTTCGCCAGAACATTGCACTAGGCCTGGCACCGGAAACCGATAAGCGCGCCGGCAACTCGCTGATCGATGAGTTGATCGAGCTGACCGGTCTGAGCCATGCAGCCAGCTTGCGCCCACGAGAGATCTCCGGAGGCATGGCGCAGCGGGTTTCGCTGGCTCGCGCGCTGGCTCGGCGCCCGGGTGTATTGCTTCTTGATGAACCCTTCGGAGCCCTCGATGCGCTGACACGCTTGAAGATGCAGGATCTGCTGCTCTCGATTCACGCATCGTTCCCCACCACCGTTCTCATGGTGACCCATGATGTGGACGAGGCGTTGACTTTGGCTGACCGCGTGATTGTTCTGGGGCGAGGTGCTGGGCATAGTGCAGCGGGCGTCATCGAAGATCTGTCCATCTCAGCTGGGCATCCACGCCGGCATACCGATGAAAAGTTCGTTGCAGATCGTCTGCACCTATTGCGCCTGCTCGGCGTCGACCCAACCAACCATTAGTCCCGGGCACGCCGTGGGGCCCGAACCATTCGGCGGCCTCTCTGCCTTTCACCTACACCGCTTGCACGCACAATTCTAGGATTCTCCATGCTTTTGAACCGTCTCACCCGCCGCACTGCATTGTCCGCCGCCGCCTTGCTCGTTGGCGCAATTGCCCTGACCGGCTGTGCTGGCGAAAACGCTACAGCCTCCTCGGATGGTCAGACCCTGTCCATCGACTTTGCCACATACAACCCGCTGAGCCTGGTGCTCAAGGAAAAGGGATGGTTGGAAGCAGCCGCCAAGGAGCAGGGCGTAAATGTCGAATGGATCCAGTCCGCTGGTTCCAACAAGGCCAATGAAGCTCTTCGCGCCGACGCAATCGATGTTGGTTCCACAGCCGGTTCCGCTGCGCTCCTGAACCGTTCGAACGGTGCACCCATCAAGACCATCGCACTGTATTCGCAGCCGGAATGGGCGGCCCTGGTAGTGGATAGGGACTCAAAAATCGAGTCCGTTGAAGATCTCGCTGGCAAGACCGTGGCCGCTACAAAGGGCACCGACCCATACTTCTTCCTGCTGCAGGCGCTGGAATCCGCGGGCTTGATTGAAGCTGACATCAAGCTGCAGAACCTCCAGCATGCCGATGGACGTACCGCCCTGGCCAACGGCTCGGTTGATGCCTGGAGCGGTTTGGATCCGATCATGGCCGCTGCCGAAAAAGACGGCGCGCAACTGGTTTACCGGAACTTGGATTTCAACACCTACGGTGCGCTGAACGCTCGCGAAGACTTCATTGAGCAGAGCCCCGAACTCGCCCAGCTCGTTGTCGATGCCTACGAAAAGGCTCGTGGCTGGGCAGCTGACAATCCCGAGGAAACCGCAGAAATCCTGGCCGACGTAGCAGGGCTCGAACCAGGAGTTGCTGCCACCGTCATTGAGGAACGCTCCAATCTGGACGTTCCGGCAGTTCCCGACGCCAAATTCACTGGAGTCCTGAGCAAGATTGCTCCCACGCTGGTCGCCAGCGGCGATGTCTCGGAGCAGGAATCCGTTGATGAAGCTCTGGAAACCCTCATCGATGACCAGTTTGCCGTCAAGGCAGACGCAACAAAGATCTCCGGAGAGTAACCAGCCATGAGTCCCACTAACGTGGCTGGAACCCGCGGAAGCCAAACACCTGCCAAGCAGAAGGCCAGCATGGCCGCAACGATCCTGCGTGCCCCGAAATGGCTGCTTGCGCTGGTCTTGCCGCTGACCACCCTGGCTGTGTGGCAATTTGTCACCGTTACCGGAATCGTTGCTCCGTGGACACTGCCAACTCCGGGTTCAGTGGTTTCTGCTGCCATTGAGCTCTTCCAGGATGGCGAACTCGGAAAGCACATCGGCATCTCCACTCAGCGTGTTCTTCTCGGTTTCGCCTTCGGATCATTGCTGGGCTTGGCGCTGGGTGCGCTTGTCGGGCTGTCCAAATTGGCAGATGCATTTCTGGGACTGAGCATCAGCGCCCTGCGTGCAGTCCCTTCCTTGGCTTGGGTTCCGCTGCTGGTGCTCTGGATGAAAATGGGTGAAGATTCCAAGGTCACACTCGTGATCATTGGTGCCTTCTTCCCGGTCTTTACCACCGTCGCCTTGGCGTTGCGCCATGTCGATGCCCACCTGGTCGAAGCAGCCCGCGCCTTCGGGTTGAAGGGATTGAAGCTGCTGCGCACGGTCCAGCTGCCCGCAGTGGTCCCTTCGATCTTCTCCGGACTGCGTTTGGCACTAGCCCAAGCTTGGCTCTTCCTGGTCGCAGCCGAACTCCTCGGCGCGTCAATGGGCCTTGGCTTCTTGCTCACCGACTCGCAGAACAACGGCCGATTGGACCGCCTAATCATGACCATCGTGCTGCTGGCCGTCTTTGGAAAGATCACCGATGCCCTGCTGTCGATAGCAGAACGCTGGGCTATCAAGCGCTGGACCTGAAACCGGACCAGCTAGTACCCGCTGACAAAACTACCCCTCACCAAAGAAAGTTTGCGATGACCACCGAATTGGCAACAACCTCAACTCAAGTTTCAGAGGCAGCACGCCAGGAATTCTGGGACGAAGCGGCGAACCTCTTGGATTGGGACACCCCGTGGCACACCACCAGCCGCATCATTCCGGCCGATCCGGATGCCAAGCGCGGACCGGAAATTTCTTGGTACCTCGGCGGCAAGCTGAACGCCGCAGTGAACTGCGCCGACCGCCATGTAGCTGCGGGACGCGGCCAGAAGGTCGCACTGTATTTCGAAGGCGAGCCCGGTGACCGGGTAGCCGTCACCTACAAGAATTTGCAGGAGCGGGTCTCCCAGGCAGCCAACGCCTTGGAATCCCTGGGTGTGGTGAAGGGCGACCGCGTGGTCATTTACCTGCCGGTGCTCATTGAAACAATTGTCATCACCTTGGCTTGCGCCCGCATCGGCGCCATCCATTCGCTGGTCTTCGGCGGGTTCTCCGCCGAAGCGCTGAGGTTCCGCGTGGAGGACACCAAGGCAAAGGTCCTGGTCACCACCGACGGCCAGTTCCGCCGTGGCACTTCGGTTCCGGTCAAAGGCAACGCCGATGCGGCCGTTGCCGGCGAGAACGAAATCGAAAAGGTCCTGGTTATCCGCCGCACCGGCGACGAAATCCCGTGGACCGAAGGCCGCGACATCTGGTGGCATGAGGTGGTTGATACCCAATCCACCGAGCACCACGCGCAGGCATTCGATGCGGAGACGCCGCTGTTCATCATGTACACCTCGGGGACCACCGGCCAGCCGAAGGGCTTGGTTCACACCACCGGCGGGTACCTGACGCAGGCGGCCGCCAGCTACAACCTGCTGTTCGCCAACCCGGACGAGTCCCAGCGCGCCAAGGACGTGCACTGGTGCACCGCCGACCTCGCCTGGGTCACCGCGCATACCTACGAGATCTATGGCCCGTTGGCCAATGGCGTCACCCAGGTAATCTACGAGGGCGTCCCCAACGCCCCGCACCCGGGCCGCCACTTCGAGGTCATTGAACGCTACAAGGTCACCAGCTACTACACCGCTCCCACCTTGGTCCGCTCGTTGATGGGCTGGTTCCCGGACGGCATCCCCGCTCAATACGATCTCTCCTCGGTGAAGATCGGCGGCACTGTGGGTGAAGCCGTCAATCCCGAGGCATGGAAATGGTTCCGCCAGCAGATCGGCCGGGACAGCGAAGCAGGACTGCCGATGGTTGACACCTGGTGGCAGTCCGAATCCGGCGCGACCGTGCTTTCCCCCCTGCCGACCGATGGACATTTCAAGCCAGGCTGCGCCGCACGCGCGCTGCCGGGCATCTCGGTGGACATTGTCGACGATGGCGGCCTGAGCGTGCCGGCCAACCAGCAGGGCAATATTGTCATCACGCGCACTGGCCCGTCGATGGCCCGTACCGTATGGGGCAACCCGACGCGCTACTACACCAGCTACTGGGAACAATACGTAGAGCAGGGCTGGTTCTTGGCTGGCGACGGTGCCCGCTTCGATGAGGACGGCGATATCTACATCCTGGGCCGCACCGACGACGTGATCAATATTTCCGGCCATCGGCTTTCCACCATTGAAATCGAATCGGCATTGGTCACCCACCCCGGCGTGGTGGAAGCCGGCGTCTGCCCCACCCCGGATTCCAAGACCGGACACGCTGCAACCGCCTTCGTGGTACCGCTGGACAAGACCCTGGTTGCCGAGTCGCCTGACGAGCAGCTCGTTGCACGGCAGGCCGAGTTCATTGCTGAACTCCGTGATACCGTCGCGGTGCAGATCGGCCCGATTGCCAAGCCGCGGGAAATCGTCTTGGTTCCAGATGTGCCCAAGACCCGTTCGGGCAAGATCATGCGCCGCCTGCTCACCCAGCTGTTCGAGGGCACCACGCTCGGCGACACAACGAGCCTGCAGAATGAGCCGTGCATTCCGGAGATCAACGCGATCTGCCGCGCGCGCGGCTAATCGCTGCTCCCAAGCCCCTTGGGGACAAACAAATGAAGCTTCTTCCCCGGCTGGGGAAGAAGCTTCATTTGATTTGCCGGTTAGGAATCCCCGGCCGTTGGCTTCTGGCTCTGGCCATCGGCCGCGCTGCGCTTGCCGTCCTGCACCGGGTCAGCGGTGGCTTCGGTGGCGAAAAGCTTCACTTCGGAGGCCCTTCCCTCGGCCCTGACCAAAGGGATTTCGGTGGTCATCAAGCTGAACTGGCCACCCTCATGGCGGTCAACCGCCTGGCCCACGGACTGCTCCAGGACCTTTCGAGCCACCTTGCCGCGAAGCACCAGCGGATCCTTGCTCAGGTCCTTCCACAACGCCACGCAGAGCAGGAGCATCACAATCACGAATGGCAGCGCCGAAACAATAGTGATGTTCTTCAGCCCGGTCAATGCCTCCGCCGGATGATCGCCGCCAGCCAGCAGCATCACCGCGGCCACAGCGCCGGTGGCCACGCCCCAGAAGATCACGGCCTTCTTCGATGGCTCTTCAGCGCCGCGTTCGCTGAGCGCACCCATCACGATCGAGGCCGAGTCTGCGCCGGTCACGAAGAAGATCGCAATCAGCAGCACGGTGACGACCATCAGCACGGTAGCCATCCAGCCCGACAGCGGGAGGCTGCCAAGCATGTCGAAGAGGATCAAATCGAAGTTGATGTCTGGTGCGCCATCAACAATGCTGGCCAGCTTTTCCCCGGTTTCCCCGGCGCGTTCAGCGCGTTCCTGAATACCGATTGCGCCACCGCCGAAGATTGCAAACCAAATCAGGGTGACACTGGATGGAACGAGCAGCACGCCGGTGACGAACTGGCGAATAGTGCGGCCACGGGAAATGCGGGCGATGAACAAGCCTACGAATGGGCTCCAAGAGATCCACCATGCCCAGTAGAAGACAGTCCACGAGGACAGCCAATCAGACATTGCACCATCGCCGGCAGCCGTACGCGAAGCCATCTCCGGCAAGTCGCCGATGAAAGCGCCAATGGCATTGGGAATGACGTTCAGGATGAACAGAGTTGGGCCGCCAATGAAAACGATCAATGCGATGATCAATGCCAATACCATGTTGGTGTTGGACAACCACTGGATACCGCGCTCAATGCCGGAAACGGCAGAAGCGACAAACAATGCCGTCAGAATGCCAATGATGATAACCAGAACGCCGGAGCCGACCTTCTCCATCATCCCAGTGGCCTGGATGCCGCCGCCAATCTGCAATGCGCCCAGACCCAGCGAACAAGCCGAGCCGAAGAGGGTGGCGATGATGGCCAGGATATTGATGGTGCGCCCGCCCCAACCATGGATGGCGCGGTCGCCGAAGATCGAGCTGAACATGGCTGAGAACAGCTGGGGGCGTCCCAGCCGGAAGCTGCCGTAAGCCATGCCCAAGCCAACGATGGCGTACATGGCCCATGGGAATAAGGTCCAGTGGAAGAGCGTGGTGCCCATAGCGGTGCTCAATGCATCACTGGTGGAACCTTCCACCGTTCCCGGAGGAGGCGACATGTAGAAGTACAGCGGCTCGCCCACGCCGTAGAAGACCAAGCCGATGCCCATGCCGGTTGCGAACATCATCGAGATCCACGAGACCGTGGAGAACTTTGGCGTCTCGCCGTCCTTGCCCAGCGGGATGCGTCCAAAGTTCTTGGCCGCTACGACGATGGCGAAGACCGCGAAAACCGCGGCAGCAATGACAAAAAGCCAGCCAGTGTTGGTGATAACCCAGTCAAGGGCCGCGCTGGAGGCCTTGCCCAGCCCTTCGGGGCTAGCGAAACCCCAAATAATAAAGGCCAGCGCTAGAGCGCCGGCGATTCCGAATACCCAGTAATCCGTACCGGAAAGTGAGTACTTCTTAGGTCGTCTGTGACGAACTGAATGCAGTTCCTCAACGAGGTCGCCGATTGATTGATCCGTCTGCTTCATTGCGGTCTTCCTTCACTGGTGAGATCCCGCGGATAAGATCCGGGCGGAATCTGCCGAGCCATCGCCTCTCGAGTAAACGATCGCCATGCAGTGTGATTGATTGCGAATTGCTTTTCGGGTGTCGGTCCACTGTGTCTAAATCTCGCGTTGAAGCAGCCTGAAAGAAACAACTATTCTCCGCTAATATCCCGCGAATTATTCCTGCGAGTTGACTCGATTTAGCACGATTTTGACACGATGAATCCCAAAATGGGCCTTTTCCAGCATGGTCGACATCTCATCAAGGGTCAAATCAGATCCTTGATTTCTCGCCGTTTCCGGATCTTCAGCACCCCGGGATCACATTGTTTACGCTGGCAGTGCCATCCATGTGAGCTTCCTCGCCCCACAGGATTTTTCGCTCCCCGAACCCGTGGAATCATCAATTGGACCGCAATATTTCCCAAGATAAAACCACGCACTATTCGCTTTCTTATTTCGGGTGAAATGTCTGCGATTTCGTAATTTTCCTCCCCCAGAAGCACATCACGCTTGAACATGCACCATACGGAATACTTACTAATGAAGCATCGATTCAACCAGTCAGCTGGAGTCCACCCACTTTTAACGCGAAATACACTGGAACTTATCTTGACTGATTCAAAATAAGCAGGCATGCTGGGTACATGACATCACAGGCAGGGATCGAGCAGGTGCTGAAGGCGGCATCGATGCGGGTCACGCAACCGCGCGTTGCGGTACTTTCCGCCGTCGCGGCGCACCCGCACGCGGATACCGAAACCATCATTTCGGCTGTCCGTGAAGATCACCCCAATGTGTCGCACCAAGCTGTCTACGATTCACTCAGGCTCTTCACGAAACTGGGTGTCATTCGGCAGATACAGCCACAGGGCCATACCGCCCGCTATGAAGCCCGCGTTGGCGACAATCACCACCATGTGGTGTGCCGCCAGTGCGGAACGCTGGCGGACGTCGACTGCGCTGTCGGCGGCGCCCCGTGCCTGCATGCTTCCAATGACCACGGGTTCAGCATTGATGAAGCCGAAGTGATCTATTGGGGCACCTGCCCGGATTGCCAGGCTGCGAACGCATAGTTGCTGTCTAAGTAAACCCCTAGATTTGCCATCGTCATCAGCGCAGCTGCTGTGCGATGGATAAAACCAGATAAACCCTAAACAATCCGGAAGGAAAGAGCACATGTCTGAGATGACTGCAGGTCAGTGCCCAGTAGTTGGCGGCGCGGGTCGAATTCACCCTACCCAGGGCAATGCCAACACCGAATGGTGGCCGAATAAGCTGAATCTGAGGATTCTGGCCAAGAACCAGCAGGTTTCCAACCCGCTGGACGAGAACTTCGACTACATTGAAGCCTTCAATGCCCTCGACTTGTCGGCAGTAAAAGCCGACCTGACCGAAATCATGACCCAGTCGCACGACTGGTGGCCAGCAGACTTCGGCCACTACGGCCCGTTCTTCATCCGCATGGCTTGGCACTCCGCAGGCACCTACCGCTCGCACGACGGCCGCGGCGGCGGCGGCGCAGGCCAGCAGCGCTTCGCTCCGCTGAACTCGTGGCCTGACAACGTTTCGCTGGACAAGGCTCGCCGCCTGCTGTGGCCAGTGAAGAAGAAGTACGGCCAGTCGATTTCCTGGGCCGACCTTATCCTGCTGGCTGGCAACGTGGCTCTGGAAGACATGGGCTTCGAGACCTTCGGTTTCGCCGGCGGCCGCAAGGACGTTTGGGAAGCAGATGACGATGTCTACTGGGGCCCGGAAAAGGTCTGGCTGGACAGCGAACGCTACACCGGCAAGCGAGACCTGGATGCTCCTCTGGCAGCAGTGCAGATGGGCCTGATCTACGTGAATCCTGAGGGTCCTGACGGAAATCCGGATCCGCTGGCCTCGGCCGTAGACATCCGCGAAACCTTCCGCCGCATGGGCATGAACGACGAGGAGACCGTCGCGCTGATCGCCGGTGGCCACACCTTCGGCAAGACCCACGGCGCGCATGCCGATGACAAGATCGGCCCGGATCCAGAAGCAGCTCCGCTTGAAATGCAGGGACTGGGCTGGAAGAACGGCCACGGCACCGGCAAGGGCGCGGACACCGTGTCCTCGGGTCTTGAAGTCACCTGGACCTACCACCCAACCCGCTGGGACAACGAGTTCTTCCACATCCTCTTCGCCTACGAATGGGAACTGTTCGAATCCCCAGCAGGCGCCAAGCAGTGGCGCCCGGTCAACAATGGCGGAGCCGGCTTGGTCCAGCCTGCATTCGAGACCTTGGAACACCGCGAGCCACGCATGCTTACCAGCGACCTGGCCCTGCGCTTCGACCCGGTCTACGGCCCGATCTCCAAGAACTTCAAGGAGAACCCAGACCAGTTCGCAGACGCCTTCGCCCGCGCATGGTTCAAGCTGACCCACCGCGACATGGGCCCGAAGTCCCGCTACTTCGGCCCAGAGGTTCCTGCTGAGGACCTGCTCTGGCAGGATCCACTGCCAGCAGCTCCGCAGACCACCTTGGGTGCAACTGAAGTTGCCGCACTTAAAGCCCTGATCAACGATTCGGGACTGACCGTCCAGCAGCTGGTATCCACGGCTTGGAAGGCCGCTTCGACCTTCCGCACCTCGGATAAGCGCGGCGGCGTTAACGGCGGCCGCATCCGCCTGGAACCACAGGTCTCCTGGAGCGTGAACCAGCCTGAGCAGCTCAAACCGGTAATTGCCAAGCTGGAAGAGATTGTTGACAACTTCAACGCCACTTCCGGGATCAAGGCTTCCTTCGCGGACGTCGTTGTCCTAGCCGGCAACGTCGGAGTCGAGCAGGCAGCCCTGGCAGCTGGCCAGCAGGTCGAGGTTCCATTCACCCCGGGCCGCGTAGACGCAACCCAGGAGCAAACCGACGTTGACCAGTTCGCATGGCTGGAACCAGTTTCCGACGGATTCCGCAACTACGACTCGGGCTTCGTCAAGCTGCCTAGCGAGTACTTGCTGATCGACCGCGCGAATCTGCTGGGCCTCTCGGCACCGGAAGCGACCGTACTGCTCGGTGGACTGCGCGTCATCGGCAATAACTGGGACGGCTCCAACTTGGGCGTCTTCACCGACACCCCAGGCGCGTTGACCAACGACTTCTTCGCGAACCTGCTGGAGCTGGGGTTGGAATGGACCCCATCCGCTGACGAGCAGACCTACACCACCACCGATGGCCGCTGGACCGGCAGCCGCGTGGATCTGGTGTTCGGTGCCAACTCCGAGCTGCGTGCACTGGCCGAGGTTTACGCTTCGGATGATGCCAAGGAGAAGTTCGTCAATGACTTCGCCTCCGCTTGGGCCAAGCTCATGGACGCAGATCGCTTCGAACTGCGCAGCAAGTAGCAGCTGCTGGGCCGCGAGCCCGTAGCAATTAGTGCTGGGCTGCTGCTTCCCGCAAGGGAGGCAGCAGCCCAGCACTTGTTTCATGCGGGAGCTGCCCGTCAGAACAGCGTCGCGGCGCCGCTGGCGAAGTCCGGGTTCTCCAGCTTCAGCAGCTCGGACTTGGCTTCCAAGCCTCCCAGGTAGCCGCCCAATGAACCATCGGTGCGCAGCACCCGATGGCAGGGCAGCACGATGGGAATCGGGTTGGTGGCGCAGGCTGAACCGACGGCCCGCACCGCCTTCGGCTTGCCGATCTGCTGCGCCAGCTGGGCGTAGCTCAGGGTATGCCCGTAATCGATATGACCCAGTTCCAGCTGCACCTGGCGGCGGAACTCGGTGGAGAGCTGCAAGTCCACCGGAAGATCGAAGCCATGCCGCTGGCCCGCGAAATACTCCTCCAGTTGCCGGGCGGCATCATCCAGGCTCGAATTGTCGCGCAGGATCCGCGGGCTGAGCCTTTCCGAGAGCACCTCCAGAATCCGGTCATGGCCTTCGGATTCAAAAGCGACCCGGACCAGCCCGGCATCGGTGCTGGCCAGCAGCAAGGCCCCCACGGGGCTATCGACCACGCGATAGGCAACATCAACAAGTTCCCGTGCACGGGCCCGCTCAACGAGCCGGCCCTGCAGCGAGTCGAGGATTTGCGCTTCAGCGGCCGTAGCCTGCTGCCGATAATTTATTCCGTTCATGGCTGCTCCCTCCATAGTTCTTGGTCATCCATCCGGGCCCGCAGATTCTTGATCCCATCGGCGCCCGAACGCCGGGCGGCAGCTTCGGTGCCGGAAAGGATTCCGGCAATTTGCGCGTAGCTCATTCCGCCCAGATAGCGGTAGGCCACCACCTGCCGCTGCTTGCCAGGAAGCTGGTTCACCTCATGCCACAGCTGCAGGTTCTCCAACTGCAGATCCGGCCGTTGGGCCGATGGGGCCAGGCTGTCCACGTCTTGGCCGATGAGGATTTCCGGCTTGTTCCTGCGCAACTCGTCAATGGCTTTGTTCCGGGCAATACGCACTAGCCATGCCAGGACATTGGCGTCTTCAGGCAATTGCGGGTACGCCTTGAGCGCGGCAAGGAACGTTTCGGACCAGGCGTCTTGCGCGCGATGCTCATCAAGCAGGGCACGGCAAACGCGCAGGACGTTCAGTCCATAGTCCTGGACTATCCGCTCGAACGGTGCTTGCATGGATCT
Source organism: Glutamicibacter sp. NPDC090743 (assembly GCF_044769125.1). NCBI lineage: Bacteria > Bacillati > Actinomycetota > Actinomycetes > Micrococcales > Micrococcaceae > Glutamicibacter > Glutamicibacter sp. NPDC090743. Next base: position 253,339 of record NZ_JBIVXE010000006.1, read on the forward strand.
CCTGGCATTTGCGCCTTCATGGCTTCTCACCATGTAAACGTACGAGGAGACCATTTTGTGAGGCGTGAATGAAAAAAATTTCCTTCACGCAGAGACCCCATGGATTCCTAGAAAGCCATCAGATCCAATTCGCTGGCGATCTGCTCAAGGCGGATCAAGTCCAAGTGGAGCATTTCGCCATTTTCCACGCCTTGGGGATCCGTGGTTCCGGCCAATGCGTCACGGATGGTGCGCATGGTGGCCCCATGGCTGACAATCATGACCTTGCGCCCGGCATGCCTGCTGGCCAACTCCAGCAGCGCTGGCACCGCACGGCTCAAGATCTGGGCACGCGGCTCACGCAGGTCCTTGGCAGCAGCCGATTCCGCTTCGCTGACCTCGGCCATGATCCGGCCTTCCAGCGGGCCGAAGCCGCGTTCAATGAGTTCCGGAACAGCGTTCCCCGTCTCGGCCTCGATCTGCTGGGCAATCAGCGCGGCAGTTTCCCGGGCACGTTCCAAGGGCGAAGCAAGTACCAGCGACCAGTTCTGGCCGATGAGCTGGCGCCCGACCTCGCGAGCTTGTTCGCGCCCGGTATCGTTCAACGGGATATCGGTACGCCCCTGCAGGCGCCCTGCAAGGTTCCAATCGGTCTGCCCGTGTCGCACCAGTGCCAGCGAAGTATCCATGACTCCAGCCTAACCGGGGTAATAGGTATCGAAGAATCTCCGATAACAGCTCCAATACGCAACGTTACGACTCATAGTTGGGTCACGAACGGTCATGTTGCGAAGATTATTACACCATCCCGAGCGGCTGAGAGATCTGGTTCGATGACGCCGCAGCAACCTGCCACATCCGGTGGTTACGGTGCTACCGCCAGAAACGATGCAGCCGCCTACCCGTTGGACCACAGCAGGAAGCGACATTGATTCCGGGATTCCTGCCTCGATCGCGGCCCGCCCTGCGGTGCCCGCGAAACCCCAATCGACAAGGAGTCGTAAGCCACCATGGCAGATCACAAGTTTGGATTCCGCACCCGCGCATTGCATGCCGGAGGCACCCCCGATGCCGAGCATGGCTCACGCGCAGTGCCGATTTACCAGACCACTTCGTTCGTCTTCAAGGACGCTGACGATGCGGCCAACCTCTTTGCCTTGCAGAAGTACGGCAACATCTACTCGCGTATCGGCAACCCGACCGTAGCGGCTTTCGAAGAGCGCATGGCTTCGCTGGAAGGCGGCATCGGAGCGGTAGCCACCGGCTCGGGCATGGCCGCGGAATTCGTCACCTTCGCGGCCTTGGCCCAGGCAGGCGACCACATTGTGGCTTCCTCGAAGCTCTATGGCGGCACCATCACCCAGCTCGATGTCTCGCTGCGCCGCTTCGGCATCAACACCACTTTCATCGACTCCAATGATCCCGCCGACTTCGAAGCGGCGATCCAGGAAAACACCAAGGCCGTCTACACCGAGGTGGTGGCCAACCCGTCCGGCGACATCGCTGACCTGAAGGGCCTGGCCGAGGTGGCGCACCGCCACAATCTCCCGCTGGTAGTCGATTCGACGCTCACTCCCCCGTACATCCTGCGCCCTATCGAGCACGGCGCGGATATCGTGATCCACTCGGCCACCAAGTTCATCGGCGGGCACGGCACCACCCTGGGCGGCGTGGTCATCGAGTCGGGCAAGTTCAACTGGGGCAATGGCAAGTTCCCCACCATGACCGAACCGGTTGCCAGCTACGGCAACGTCTCCTGGTGGGACAACTTCGGCGAGTACGGCTTCCTGACCAAGCTGCGCAGCGAGCAGCTGCGCGACTTCGGACCGGCTCTGCCGGCCCAGTCCGCATTCCAGCTGCTGCAGGGCCTGGAGACCTTGCCGCAGCGCATGGACAACCACCTGTCCAACGCGAAGCAGGTCGCTGCCTGGTTGCAGGCCGATGAGCGCGTGACCTACGTGAACTATGCCGGCCTGGAATCCCACCCGCAGCACGCGCAGGCCAAGGAGCTACTGCCCATGGGCGTCGGCTCGGTCTTCAGCTTCGGGGTGAAGGGCGGGCGCGAAGCCGGCTCGAAGTTCATCGAAGCCCTGCAGTTGGCCAGCCACCTGGCCAACATCGGCGATGCCCGCACCCTGGTGCTGCACCCGGCCTCCACCACCCACCAGCAGCTGAGCGCCGAGCAGCTGGTCTCCGCTGGCGTGCCAGAAGATTTGATCCGCCTGTCGGTAGGACTGGAAGATGTCGAGGACATCCTCTGGGATCTGGACCAGGCGCTGGCCGCTTCGCAGGAAGCGATTGCCGGTTCCGCCGCAGGGTTCGAGGCACCGGCCTACGACGGTTCCGCCTGCGCATTGCCAACCGCTTCGAAGGGAGCAATCTAATGACTGCCGTTGATACCGCTTGGGAAGGCCCGGGAGCCGCACAGCGCCTGGAGATCCTGCGTGACACCAAGTCCATCGCCATTGTCGGCGCCTCGAACAAGCCATCGCGCGCCAGCTATTTTGTGGCTACCTACCTGCTCTCCTCCTCCAAGTACAAGGTGTATTTCATCAACCCGGTACTCGATGAGATCCTGGGCCAGCCGGTGTACAAGTCGCTGGCCGATCTGCCGGAGACCCCGGATCTGGTGGAGGTTTTCCGCAAGCACGATGACCTGCCTACCGTGTTGGACGAGGCCCTGGCCGTAGGCGCGAAGACCCTGTGGCTGCAGCTGGGATCCTGGCACGAGGAAGTGGCCCGGCGCGCCGAGGCCGCGGGCATGAATGTGGTCATGGACCGCTGCGTGAAGATCGAGCACGCCCGCTTCCACGGCGGCCTGCGCCTGGCTGGATTCAATACCGGCGTCATTTCCTCCAAGCGCCAGGTACTTGCCTAGGGAGTCCAAGATTCCAGGAAATGGGTGCATGCAACATTGCGTTGCATGCACCCATTTTTCTGCGGCAATTCCCCGGAAATGGCCGGTTTGGTCAACGACGCTGAACTTTTGCACGGAGCATTCCGAAGGAAGAACAAGACCTCTGCCGAACCATGGTCGATGCAATTGGCCCACGGCATGCCGTGGGTGTGGCCCCGAAGTGCTCGACGCATTCAATCACAGATCGAAAAATCTGCAAACCACAGCACTGCAAGACAAGGCCAAACGACCCAAACCCTAAAACAGGCAGGGAGAATCGAGTTCGATTCGCTACGAGCACGAACGAAACAAGAAAAATCCCGCCCGCACTGCTATATGAAAACTCAATTCCCTTGGCCCGAGAACATTCCAGCATCTCGCAATAGCATGGTGCCGCACCCTCGATGCTGCACGGAGTTGAAATTTCTCTGGGCGAGGATTCCATCTGCGGCACCCAGCTAAGAGGCATCGGAGACAGTACTCTGGGTTGACGCACTATTCAGAATTCTCCGGAAGCAGAAGCCTCCTTGGAGGTGCGCCAGTTGACTGGAGATACGAAGGAGCAGACAGTGGATGCAAATCGAAGAACCCTATGGTCCGTGGCCCTCGGGATGAGCTTGACTGCCTTGGTATGCAGCGGGATTGCCCTGTATTCTACGGGGGTCATCATGGATGAGAACAACCTGGACTCATGGCCTGCCCCGGCTCTTTGGGTGGTGGCGATTGTTGGTGTCGTGGGGCTGCTGATTAGCTTGCCCGGCTGGTTTGCTACCAAGGAAACCAAAAAGGCTTCCTAGCTGTTGCTTCCCTTGTCCATAATCGGAGCGTTCTGCCGGACGGCCTAGTTCTTTTGACCAGTTACGTCGCCTTCCACGTAGGTGGTGTATCCGCACAGCTTCCCGGTTTCATCGGTCGTCTTCGTCGCGGCGAAGATGATGTAAGGCCAGGATCTCAGGTCCCATCCGTCGCGTCCCCACCCTGGAACTTCGTACCACCCGGTACCGGCCAGCGATTCCATCCAGTCATACACTTCGCCGTACATATCGCGCTCGACAGTTGCCGGGACGGTAACGGTTTCGCGGCTGTCTTTGGTCGTGGTCTGCATAGGTTTTTTGCATCCTTTCGCTTCACGGAAAGAGGGGCAGATTGCCAGCCTCCCGTCGAAGCCCTCCCCCGGTTGTTTTTCTGCCTGCTGGCGAAAAGAAATGTAGCGGGGCCAGCCGGAAACCCATCAACCCGTCAGGCGTGCGCAATCCACGAAAATCTTGGGCCGAAAGAAGCGACGAAGGAGCGCGGACCAAGAATTTCTGGTGGAGCACGCCCGAAGCGCAGCGAGTGGCTTGTGGGTTTGGAGGTGGCCCGTACACTCCGAAGGACAGCAGCAAAAACAGGAAAAGACCTGACGAAGTCCGGGCCACCAACCGGACACGCCAGCGGACGCCCGACACACCTTGGAGACGAGCTTGCGAGGACCCAGGGTGTTCAACGGGACGAGAACCTCATGGCATACCTAGCCTGTGTCTAACGTCCACGACCATCCTGAACGGGGAATGCTCGCATGTTCAGAACCCACAGCGGGATTTGTAGCCAAAGTTTATCAACGCTAACTGAAAATTGACCCCCTACCGCCAATCGAAAATTGACCCCTCCACACCCAATTTGTTCTATACCTGCTCAGCGTTGCGCAGCAGATCCTGACGGTTCTTCACCCGATATGAATCCCCAGCCAAAGACAACACCTCCGCATGATGAACCAAACGATCAATCATCGCCGAAGCAACAACATCATCACCGAAAACCTCACCCCACCGGCCAAAAGGCATATTCGAGGTCGCCAGCACCGACCCCTGCTCATATCGATGAGCAATCAGCTGAAAGGACGTAGACCCTGAATGAGATTCAGGGTCTACGTCCTTATCGCGGGGCTTGATAATACGGTAGTGACTCAGTAGTTTTCGCCAAATACTATTCGCGATCCTTTGCCAACGTCCATGAGCGTAAGGTCCACGGACTTATCAGGCTGATCAGCATACACATGGTAGAAGTGTGCTGGACCGCCGCGCTCGAACTCGACCATCGTGAAGTTGGATGAGGTGACTTCTACCGAATCCATGTCGGTCTTCAGCGCAGCTAGCTGTGTGTTCATGACTGTTTCGTCTAATTTGTCCATGATCACTGAACACGCTTTGTCATGGTCGGTTGTTTCTGCAGCCTCAAGTAGTACTCGAACTGCTTCCTGTGGATCGCTGACGGGTTTTCCTCCGTCACAAGCCTGCTTCCTATCGGCTGAACACCCTGCTGCCGAAAGAGCCAGCGGAAACAGCAGTAGTGGGGCAATAATCTTTGAGATGCGTTTTTTGTACACAAATGACCTTTGCAAATCGAATGAGCTGTACGACTAGATCCTATGCGCGTACCAAGTTACATTCAGTGGTTTCAGCTGAGTGAAGGGCTTATTCAAAGTAGCGTTGCTGTGGTACGAGAGGTATGGGACACCATTGATTTTCTTAGTGGTCACCATGGTGTGCGTCATATTCTTAATCTTGGCACCGTTCGTTTTGTACTGAAGGATATCTCCAGGAACGAGGCTGTAGACACTGGCAAGACGTGAAGCCCGCTTTGATTCATTCCGGGCAAAACGATAGAAATTTTCAGCACCGCTCCAAGTCCAGCTGGTCATGACACCATAGCCAAACCATTTCGAGTTGCTCTTGTAGTAGCCTTCAATTTTCTTCCATCCACCTGCATAAAGCGCTTGGGAAGCGATATTAGTACAGTCGTAGCCGTGCCTCTTATAGGCAGGATTGTACGACTTAGCCCACTTGATTGCGTAGTTTGCAACTTTCGTCTTGTTGGACGAACTAAGCTTTGAAGCCGCCATTTCGGCGACGTTCAGGGGGAGAGGATTGATTAATGCCCCACTGTCCTCCTCGCTGCCAGGGACAGTGGGGTCAACTTCGATTTCCTCTTCTTCGGTAGTTAGAGCTAGTGCCGCAGACTGCGAGACAAGATACTCATCATCCTTCACTACGATGTTTTGGATCTTGCCAGTGTCGTCGATTGTTAGCTCATAAGGGATGAGCTCGCTCCTGAGCTGGTCAAGTTTTTGGGACACGAACTTTGATCTTTTTGTACATTTCCTCAAGCCGTCAAAGCTAGAGGATCCCTTTCCTGATATGAGTCCAGAACCGCCTGGGGCTAACTCCGCCATTTGCCGTATACGGGCGCTTCCGGTTGTACCAAACCGCGATGCACTCCTTCACTGCGGCACACGCAGCCACCCTGCTGCTGAAGAACCTGTGGTGGAACATTTCCTTCTTGATCGTCCAGAAGGCTGACTCGGCGACGGAATTATCCCAGGGACACCCCGGCGCGTCCCGTCGACTACCGCACCCTGTGCGCAGCACACCACCTCTGGAACGCGCCGAGGTACATTGGGCCCTCGGTCTGAATGGAACACACTACCAAACTGGATGAACGCCTGCGACGCAGCAAGCCCCCTCGCGTCAATGGCCAACTACGTTTACATGTTCTTACCCATTGACCAGCCCACGATCTGTCGCGAATTCAAATCGATCACCGTCGCCAAATACAACCAGCCTTCACCGGCGCGCAGACAGGCAATATCGCCTAACAGTTTCGCCGCAAGCCGCGAGGAGCGGAAGTCACGCATGCCGAGATTGTCGACCCTATGGTTTTCTATACGCACCGTCCGGGATTGGCGCTCACGCACGGTCGTGGTTTTGAAGGCGCTCATCCGCGTGGCCCGGATTCTCGGCTCTTTCATGAGCGACATCACCGTGGATGTCGAGATGTCTTCCTCATGGTTTTTGCGGATCAAATCCACTAATTGTCCGCCACCGGCAACCTGGTTGGACGCCTCACACTCGTCCTGGAGCAGTTTCGTGCGGTGTGCTCGCAGGACTTAGGCTTCGCTCAGCTCTTGGCAGGCGTTCAGACATCGGTAGTGACTGCCCCTGGAATTCTGGGTTTCCTGCCCATCCAGTTCACTGGATACTCGCCTATGTGGGCTTCGATGAAGTCTAAGACCGCGCTTACTCCGTACTGTTCGAGGCGCGATAAGCGCCGACAACTTTTATGAAGCCGTTCTCCCGTTTCACCTTCAACAGTTCTTTGCGCAGGTTCTCGTTGTGGACCGTTTCACTGGGCCGTGTTCTTCGGTTTCCGCTATGGGACGCTCGGCGCGGTCGGCGCGGGATTCTGAGCGCTCATTGACCTCTATTTGAAATAAGAGCGCCATAGGTAGGTCTAGTACTGTTTAATGCATTTAAGAGTTTTTTAAATTTACGACATCGAAAGGCTTTGGATGTCGCGCTCACAATCAATTACCCTGCGTCCATTTCGCAGCGCAGACACCGAATTCTTTGCCAGCATGGCCTCGGATGAACGTGTAGCTCGTTTTATTGGGTATGGGGAGCCATGGGACCGGCAAACCATCAACGCCTGCGTTAAGCAATCCCTCCAACATGAACCACTCGACACTGTGGGGGGCTCTCGATGGTTCCTAGCTACTGAAGCAAATGCAGCAGTGGGCCTCGTGTTTTGCACCCGGCAGGAAAGTTGCGTGGAGGTCGGTTACTGGGTATCTCCAGATCAATGGGGGCGAGGAGTTGGTGGAGCCGTGCTCGATAGCACCCTGATTTCAATTCCCAAGATATACGGAATTACGAAATTCAGTGCCCGCGTAGCTCCGGCTAACACTGCTTCAACCCGACTGCTCACCAGTCGAGGATTCAGACTGGAAAAACGTGATGACATGCTTGAGTACTACACACTGGAATAGCCTTCTGTGGGTAACCGAACGCAGCCTAGATTCCTGATTGAACCAGTTGGGGGTGAAATGTATTTGGTTTAATAGCCGATCCGTAGAATTTTGGCACGCGATTATTGAACCGTTCTTCAAGGGGTTCGGTAGATCTAACATGAAACCTGCTATGTCATGCCGAATACTTTCTATACTGCAAATATGACTTCCCCTCCTACCTCGACCATCGGGCTTGGTACTTGGTCCCGTGAACCAGGTACTGCTCTAGTGCAAGCAACTGCCTTGCCTAGCGATGCGACCTCATCATTTGTGATTCTGAGCGAAACGCACACCATTGATGTCTCTACGGAGTGGGAGCCTCATTCGCACCTGGCCCATGAGCTCTTATGGACCCAAGATGGGACACTCACCGCTCGAATCGAAGGACAGATTTTTACGGTCTCCGAGGGTCATGGTCTGTGGATTCCGTCCGGAGCGTTGCACGGTGGACGCCTGACCGCACATGTAGAACTTTTCAGCGCGTTCTTTTCCCCTGAGCGAACCACCACCCCATTCAGTACCCCTACAGTGATCGACATGAAACCGTTGCTTAAGTCGTTGCTGGTCCATTTATCCAGTCGGGAACTGAGCCAAGAAGCCAGAGCGCGTGCGGAGGCTGTAGTTTTCGACGTACTCAAACCATCAGCTCATCAGCTAGCGCTGCGCTTGCCCGATGACCCTCGTATCCATGGCATTGCCAACCGTTTACTAGCCAACCCTGCGGATAACCGATCTCTCGAGCGATGGGCGGTAGATGCTGGAATCAGCTCACGAACCATCACGCGAGTCTTCCGCGAAGCAACCGGCTTATCCTTTGCCCAGTGGCGTCAAGCGGTGAAAATTCATCGCGCCCTGGAGCTGCTCACCAACGGTGAAGGCGTCCAAGACATCTCTGAAATGCTGGGCTACGCGCAGCCGAGTACTTTTATCGACGCTTTTCGACGCACCTTGGGCTCCACACCTGGCACATTCGCCTTAGCAAATGTGAATAGGTGACCGAAAAGCCGGATGCACTGTCAGAAATCATCGATTGCTGACATCGATTAGTTAACTTAGACTTACCTAAGTGAAAATACCTATTCAAATCGGACGTATTCAATCCGTTCCTTACGCATGCTAGACGTGGCGTCCGGAGCAGCATCCGCCGCAGCCGGAACGATGCTCGCCCACGAGGTAGTGCTCCGCTACGGCAAAAGCACTGTGGTGGACGGTGCTTCCATCCGTTTATCCCCGGGTGAAGTCACCGCACTCATTGGACCCAATGGCAGCGGGAAATCCACACTTCTCCGTTCCATGGCAAGGTTGCATGAGCGCGCCGCGGGGGTGATCACGCTCTCCAATTCTCACGGGGAGGCCCGCGAAATTAGCACGCTGAATGGACGAACATTCGCCCACGAAGTTACGCTCTTCGCGCAGTCCCACGCCACCCCGGAAGGGTTAGCCGTGGCAGATATCGTCGCCTTCGGTCGCCATCCATATCGGCGCGGTTTCTCGGGGCTATCCGATGCGGATCATGCGGCGATTGCCTCGGCCATGGAACTGACTGGCACTACCTCGATGTCCCGGAAGGCAGCTGGAGAACTATCCGGTGGAGAACTTCAACGTGTCTGGTTGGCCGTGTGCTTGGCACAGCAAACCAATGTGGTGCTTCTCGACGAGCCGACCAATCACCTCGACTTGAGATATCAGGTCGAGACCCTAGATCTGGTCCATGATCTAGCCCGTCAAGATCGGCTAGCCATCGGCATCGTCCTGCATGACCTGAATCAAGCTGCCGCGTTGGCTGATCGGCTGGTGCTGATGAAACACGGCCGGGTATACGTCTCAGGAACCCCCGCTGAGGTCCTCACCGCAGATAACCTCTCGGAGGTCTATGAGATCCCTGTGCAGGTCCTCTCTGATAAGCAGAATGGATTGTTGCGCATCGAACCGGTTAGCCGCCACCGGATGAGCTGACCACTTTCTTTCTACCACCGAAACATATAATTACAAGGGAAAACCTATGCCTACACTCGCTCGAAATGCAGTCACTTCAGCGGCCGCTCTAGCACTGTTGTTCTCAGCCACCGCTTGCGGTACCACGGACATTAGCAGCGCTGGTGCCGAACGGAGCCCCGCTGCCGCATCCGCAAGTTGCGCGAATGACACCACCGCCACTAGCACAGATCCGGTATCTATGACCGATGATCTGGGCCGCACACTTGAATTGGATAAACCAGCCGAGCGCGTGGTGGTGCTCGAATGGCAGGAAATTGAAGATGTACTAACCTTGTGCGTCACTCCGGTGGGCGTCGCTTCCCCAGATGGATATAGCACCTACGTCACTGCAGAGGAGCTGCCTGAGGGTGTTGCTTCGGTGGGTGAACGTGGCGAGCCAGATCTGGATTCGATCTACGCGCTGGACCCCGACTTAATCATCGTGGACGCTTTTAGTGAAGAAGACCCCGTGCTGTCGCAGCTTGATAAGGGCGACGTTCCCGTATTGGCGGTCAAGGGCAACGATTCTGCGGATCCCATCGGCAACATGAAAAAAGTCTTCTCACAGGTCGCCGAAGCCACCGGCCGCACCGAGCGTGCTGCGTTAGTGCTCAACGAATTCGACGCCCACTTGGCGCAGAAAAAACAGGAAGTCTCCGAGGTGAAGTTGGAAACCACCGACTTCCTCTTCTTCGACGGTTGGGTTGACGGCTCCAACCTGACGATTCGTCCATACACTGACGGGGCTCTGTTCACAGAGCTTGGCAAGGAACTGGGCCTGAGCCCAGCTTGGAACGATGACATCAACAAGTCCTTCGGATCCGGCGGCGTGAACAAAGAATACGGACTGGCCCAGACGGACATAGAAGGCCTAGCGGGCGTTGGCGACGTCAACCTGTTCTACTCCAACGACGCAGGCACCGGGTGGACCACCGAGCTGGAATCCAGCGAGATCTGGAACAACTTGACCGCAGTCAAGGATGGCCGGACCTTCCAGTTCCCAAACATCTGGGGTGCCGGCGGGCCGAAATCCACCAGTCAAGCGGTAGATGCCTTCACCGATGCACTGACCTCCGCCTCGGAAGCCAAGTAGCGTACAACTGAAATGAAAACCGCTGAAAAATCAGCAGAGCGACACATCGTGGACAGCAGGGTCGGCATCCGAATGACCGGCCCTGGTTATTCCCCCGCGCCAGTCACCGGTACCCGTCTCGCCACTGGCCTAGGTCTGCTCGCCGCCTTAGCGGCAGCGGTACTGCTGGTAGGTGCTTGGCACCTCACCCAGGGGACCTCCGGTATTGGTTTGGGTGAACTGCTACGCGCACTCACCGGAGATGACACCCGTATCGGAGGGGTAGGAGCCGCCGAGATCTTCACCGGCTCCCGGCTACCGCGCCTCTGTGCGGGTGCCGCCGTTGGTCTGGCTTTGGGGGTGGCAGGTTCATTGCTCCAATCCGTCACCCGCAACCCGCTGGCCTCGCCGGACACATTGGCTGTCACCTCTGGTGCATTCTTCGCGTTGAGCGTGGCTGCTGCCTTGGGAATAAGCATGTCCACGCTGGCTTCCAGCACTCTCGCATTCGCTGGCGGGCTGCTCGCCGCCGGGATCGTATTGGCTATCTCTGGGCGCAGCGCGGGAACCGCCACCACCCGGTTGATCCTCGCTGGCTCTGCCATCGCCATGGCGTTGGAAGCAGGCAGCGGAATCATTTTGCTGCTGTTCAAGGAAAATACGACTGGACTGTATGCCTGGGGTTCAGGGTCGCTGGCCCAATTAAATCTCGATGCATTCTTGCGCAGTCTGCCAGTGATCTTGGTGGTGCTGGCCATCTGCCTCTTGCTCTCTCGCCGACTGGATGTCCTGTCCTTGGGTGATGAAAACGCTGCGGTGCTCGGCATCCCGGTGCGCTCAACCCGCACTCTCGCCGTCCTGTGTGCTGTGCTGCTCACCGGCGTTTCCGTTTCGCTGTCCGGCCCGATTGCTTTTGTAGGGCTTGGCGCCCCCGTGCTCGCCCGACTGCTGTCGCGCCGCCTGGTAGTCTTGCGCCGTCAACTGTTCTTGCTCCCCGCCACCGGCCTGATTGGTGCGCTACTGATCCTGCTGGCCGATGTTTCGCTTCGTGCCTCGCTCGGTGCGCAAGGTGCGGCTTCCATTCCTACTGGAGTTCCCACCGCGATCCTGGGCGGGGTGCTGATCATCATCTTGGCAATGCGACTGCCCGAAGTTTCCAGCTCCCGCAACCCGTTACAGGTAGCAAGCAAATTGCGCAGCAACCGCCGATTCGTTCTCACCATGACGCTGGGATTCAGTTTGCTGTTGGGAGCCGTGATTCTAGGCCTTTTGGCCGGGAGCATGTTACTCAAGCTGGGAGATCTCGCCTTGTGGTTCCAGGATGATGCGCCCAAGCTCATTGCCCGAGCCTTCTCCGAACGTGCACCACGGACCAGCGCGGCGCTGGGTGCCGGAGCCGCCTTAGGACTGGCTGGTTGTTTGGTGCAGGGCGCCGTGCGAAACCCATTGGCCGAGCCCGGAATCCTGGGTATTACCGCGGGGGCAGGGCTGGGCGCGGCTGTAGTGGTCACTGCCTTTGGCGGTTCCCGCTCGCTACTGGTGATTTTTGCGGTGATTGCCGGGCTCGCGACCTTCGCTGCCATCACCGCGCTAGCCTGGCGTCGAGGATTCTCCCCTGAACGTTTTGTGCTAATCGGCATCGGAGCTGGCTACACGCTCTCTGCGATCACCACCTACCTGCTGCTGAGCATTAATTCGTGGGAAACTCCGCGCATCTACACCTGGCTTTCTGGCTCAACTTATGGACGTCAGTTCGCAGACGTGTTACCTGTTCTGACGGTGTTGGCTTTAGCTCTTCCGGTCGTACTGCTCATGGGACGCAAGCTGGACCTGCTAGCCATCGACGAAGACCTGCCCCGGGTGCTGGGCGTCAAGACCATTCGCATCCGATTAGTCTCATTGTCCATTGCCGCGCTGCTTGCGGCACTCAGCGTAGTGGCCGTAGGTGTGGTTGGCTTTGTCGGACTCATCGCCCCGCATCTGGCGCGGTCGTTGGTGGGTTCCCGCCATCACCGGGCGATCCCGGTGTCCTTGGTTTTCGGAGCCTTGCTAGTTTGCCTGGCCGATACCTTGGGCCGTACCGCAATCGCGCCGGCACAGATTCCCGCCGGTCTGATCGTGTCGTTACTCGGCTCCCCGTACTTCATTTGGCTTTTGTACCGATCACGCGGCTAGGTGTTATGCGAGGATTCTAACCGACTCCGCCTCCACCCCACCTAATAGTAAGGAATCATGGCGAAACGCTCTGCCCGGCAAATGAGAATCCAGGCCTTTGACCCCCAGCAGCACCCGGCGCAACTACGGCATCTGGGTTCCATATCAGGTCCGTGGGAAAGTCTCATGGCAACGGTCAACGCTCGGCTGCTCACGATACAGTCATCAGATGCCACCATACTCGGTGCCGCATTGCTTACCGCCCGTTCGGCGACTGCATACGTGAAGATCTCTGGGGTTCTTGCCCGCGACACAGCTGCATATGAAGAGCTCGTCCGTGCGGTGCTGGACTACGCCAGGGAAAAAGATCTGGCCTGCGTGAAATGGGAAAGCTGGTCGGAAGAACCGTGGCTCGCAGACCTGGCTGAACAAATGGGTTTCCAGTCGTTGCCTGCTCCACGCTTCACCACAGATGCGTCGGTATCGATTCCAAAATTCGGCTATGTGCACTGGTCACATCCAGCCCGATATCTGCGTACCTCGCACTACCAGCAAAGCGAGAACTTCACCTGCGCGGCGGTTTCCGCGCTGGCCGCGCACGGGGAAACGATGAGCATTGCAACGATGGATCGCCTGCGTACCGCCGAGTTGTTACTGTGGCGTCAAGCGACTAATTTCATGGCTTGCGAACCCGTGGGGCTCGGGCTGGCCATCGCTGAGCGCTGGCCAGCAAGCTCAGTTCAGGTGTCTTTGGATACCGATAAGCCAGTAATCGTCGACTATTATCCCGAGGTTGAACGTGGCTGGCGGGGCATCTTGCAGGCTGACTCGCGCCGCCGTGCAGAAGCTACCGGGTTGCCGGTGACCTCTATGCGTATGGAAATCTCACAGATTCACAAAGTATTAAGTCAGGGTGCCCGCGTCTTGTTGCTGGTGTCATTGCAGCAGATGCTCGGCTACGATGTTCCGCACTGGCTACTCTGCCATGGAACGGCTGGTTCCACGGAACGTCCCGTCATTCTCATCGAGGACCCTTGGGTCGATGTTAGTAGCGGGGAGAGCTGGGTGGATGCTACCTGCCTACCGATAGCTTTCCAGCAACTAGAAGCCATGTCTTGTCTCGAGTCAGATGGCTATCGAGCTGCGCTGATTCTGACTGAGAGTGCTCACTAATCACCAATCAAGTTCGTCAATAACAAAAGAGTTCGACACCCGTCCAGAGACATCTTTCAACTCAATGGTTGCGAGAAGTCTCGCCGGGCACCGCTCCCCAGCCGAGAACGAGAATCCTTGAGAACTCACTAGTCCTAGAATCTCCCAACCATGTGCCGCAACTAATTTCGTTGGATCGTGCGGGCCTCGTTAGTCGCGAGAGGCTTTTCAGGGACTCCACGACAAGTCTCATCGGATCCCCTCGCGGATCAATCAAGGCTAAGGCGCCGATCACGAAGTCCAGGGCTTCCTCGTCATTTGATTCCGCTGCGATGCCACTGGATTCATAATGAGCTATTCGGTTCGCTGGTAGGACGGGCCGAATTCGATACAGCCCTCGACGCGATACTTCCCCGATGCTACTTCGGTGATCACGAACTTGGTTCGGCAGTAACGCTCGAACTAGATAACAATCGAACTCTCCGGTGAAGTTCGCGAATACAACCTCGAGTTGCGGGCCTCTGGCATCTATGGCAGTGACGCCGATCCGGGATTGCCGGTGGGCCCCATGGTTTTCACCGTCAAAGTAAATTCGACCCCAATGCAACTAGGAAGCATGCGAGAACGCACTAACGAATCCATCGCCAAATGCCAATCCAACGGAAAGACTTTAGCAGACGCCCACTAGTGCAAATATCAGAGCTGACCTCAGATCGCCTCCACGCTGTTCCGGTCGAAGTTATACCTTGGCAGAGGAACATCCGAAGAGAAAAGGAATGCACAAAGGACCGTTGCATTTCAGCCAACTCGACCGAACGCATTCAAGCGCGGGGAGTGGCATGGCTTGATCCAGGCACGTCATCCTGACGCAACTCGTTCGCCCGGCAACCTATGATTCCTGTCGAATTCATGAACTGCCCGCCCTGGCTCCTGGCCGTACAGACGTCTTGCTCATTAGCTGGGTTTCCAGTCAACTGAGGCCGCACAGTTAGCGATTTCCGGAGGACAGGATCGAGTCGTGCGCTGCTTTGGTTGCGCATATCTGCGAGCGCTGATTCTGCATAACCCCTAGCAAACCCACTCAAAACCAACTAAAGCCAAAGATTCCCCAGATTTTCACTTGACCATGCCACATAATCGGGCATAAAGTCATGGAAACACAGATCAATGTGTTGCAGGTCATGAGGAATTGCGGAGGCAAGAATGTTCGCCGAAGAACGACACCGGCTGATCGTTGAGCAGCTGGAAGCTGACGGGAAAGTAACCGTCGCCCAGCTCGCGCAGCGCTTCGATATCACCCGGGAAACCGTGCGGCGGGATCTGGCCCAGCTGGAATCTGAGAACTACCTGCGCCGCGTCCACGGCGGAGCGGTCACCATCACCGAAGCCAGCACCCGCGAGGAAAGCTACGTGGTGCGCACCGCCATCCATTCAGAGTCCAAGGCCCGCATCGCCCAGCGCGCGCTGAGCCTGCTGCCGGTCTCCGATGCCTCGGTCATCATCGACGCGGGAACCACCACGGAAATCCTGGCCGAACGCATGCTCAAGAGCACCGCGGGCACCGGATTGGTGGTCATCACCCACGCCCTGCCCATTGCCTCGGTGCTGGTCCACAGCCCGGATGTCGCCTTGGAGCTGATCGGCGGGCGGGTCCGCGGCATCACCGGCGCCTCCAGCGGAGCCCGCACCGTGCAGGAGTATTCCCAGTACCGGGCCGACATCGCCTTCATCGGCACCAACGGGCTGCATGCAGGATTCGGCCTGAGCACCCCGGACCCGCTGGAAGCTGCCGTCAAGCGCGCCCTGGTCGCCAGTGCCCGCCGCGTGGTGCTGCTGGCCGACGGATCCAAATTCGACCAGGAAACCCTGGTCTGCTTCGCCCGGCTCGAAGACATCGACACCCTGGTCACCGACCAGCAACCCGGCACTGAACTTGCCGCTGCGCTGGAAGCGGCGGATGTCGAGGTGGTGATCGCATGATTATCACGCTGACCGTCAACCCGGCGCTGGACAATACCATCGAGCTAGGCGCGCCACTGGCCCCCGGCGCCGTGCAGCGCGCGGCTTCCAGCCACGTCCAGGCGGCAGGCAAGGGAGTGAACGTCTCGCGCGCCATTGCCGCGGCCGGTGTTCCCACCCTGGCAGTGCTGCCCGGAGCCGGCACCGACCCGCTGATTACCGCGCTGTCCCGCGACCAGCTGGCGCACCGGAACCTGCCGATCACCGAAGCGCTGCGCACCAACACCACCCTGACCGATCCCGATGGCACCACCACCAAGATCAATGAGCCAGGCCCTACCCTGGACGCGCAGCAGCTGGCCGATCTCGGCGACCTGGTCGCCGAGGCCGCCGCCGGCGCCAGCTGGATGGTGATGGCCGGTTCGCTGCCGCCGGGAGTTCCTGCCAGCTTCTATGCGCAGCTGACCGCAAAGCTGAGGGCGGACCTGGGCGGGAAGTGCCCGAAGATCGCCGTGGACACCTCCGGCGCACCGCTTCTGGAGCTCTTCGCCCACAGCCAGCAGCACATCCCGGATCTGGTCAAGCCCAATGCCGAGGAATTGGCGCAGCTGGCGGGCGGCTACGGCGAGGCGGCACTGGAAGGCTCCCTCGAGCTGGCCACCGGCTGCGCGCAGCAGCTGCTGGACCGAGGCGTCGGCGCGGTACTGGCCACCCTCGGGGCGCAGGGCGCACTGCTGGTCACCAAGGCCGGTGTCTGGCACGGATCGCACACCCCGATCACCCCGCGCAGCACCGTGGGGGCTGGCGATTCCTCGCTGGCCGGCTACCTGCTGGCCGATGCTGCAGGGGCCAGCGCCCCTGAACGGCTGCGCAATGCCGTCGCCTACGGGGCCGCCGCCACGCAGCTGCCCGGCTCCACCATCCCGACCCAATCCGATCTCACCGTTGGCGCCGTCACCGTCCACGAACTTACTTCAACGCAAGGAACCGAGTCATGAGTGAACTAATCACTGCAGAGCTCGTGCTGCTCGATGCCGACCTGGGCAACAGCACGAGCGAGGTCATCGAGAAGCTGGCCCTGCTGGTGGCCAACCAGGGGCGCGCCACCGACGCCGCCGCCCTGGCCGCCGATGCCAAGGCCCGCGAAGCCAAGACCGCTACCGGGGTGCCCGGAGGCATCGCCATCCCGCACTGCCGTTCGGCTGCGGTGACCGAGCCGACCCTGGCCATGGCCCGCCTGGAACCGACGGTGGACTTCGGCGCCAAGGATGGCGAAGCCGACCTGGTGTTCTTCATTGCCGCCCCCGATGGCGCCGACCAGGCCCACCTCAAGCTGCTCTCCAAGCTCGCCCGCGCCCTGGTGAAGAAGTCCTTCACCGCCTCCCTGCGGGCAGCAGCCAGTGAAGCCGAGATCGTGGAACTGGTGCGCGCGGTGGTTTCCGATGCTCCGGCCGCGGCTCCTGCCTCCCTTGCTCCGGCCGCCCCCAAGAAGAAGTCGATCGTCGCGGTCACCGCCTGCCCCACCGGCATCGCCCACACCTACATGGCCGCCGATTCGCTGGCCCAGACCGCCGAGGAAATGGGTGTCGGCTTCGCGGTGGAAACCCAGGGTTCCTCGGGTTCCACCCCGCTGGACCCGGCGGTCATCGAAGCCGCCGACGCCGTGATTTTCGCGGTAGACGTCGATGTGCGCGACCGCGGCCGCTTCGCCGGCAAGCCGGTGATCCAGGTTCCGGTCAAGCGCGGCATCGACGAGCCGAAGAAGCTGATCAATGACGCCATCGCCGCCTCCGAAGATCCCAAGGCGCGCCGCGTTCCCGCCGGTGCCGCCGCATCCGGCGAGGAATCCGGCGGCAGCGAATCCTTCGGCGCAGGCCTGAAGCGCGCGCTGCTCACCGGCGTCTCCTATATGATCCCGTTCGTCGCCGGCGGCGGCTTGCTCATCGCGCTGGGCTTCCTGCTCGGCGGGTACTCGATCAGCAACGTGGCCGATGGCGTGCTGGGTTCCAGCACCCTGTTCAACTTGCCAGGTGCCGAGATCATGGCGCAGCTCGATACCCCGTTCGGTCCGCTGGGCGCCTATCTGGGCGCCGTCGCGTTCAAGATCGGTTCCCTGTCCATGTCCTTCCTGATTCCGGCGCTGGCAGGCTACATCGCCTATGCCTACGCCGACCGTCCGGGCATCGCCCCGGGCTTCACCGCGGGTGCCGTGGCAGGCTTCATGGGTGCCGGATTCATTGGCGGCATCATTGGCGGACTCATCGCTGGCCTGGCCTGCCGCTGGATCAATTCCTGGACCGTGCCACGCTGGCTGCGCGGGCTGATGCCAGTGGTCATCGTGCCGTTGCTCGGTTCCATCATCGCTTCGGGCCTGATGTTCCTGTTCCTTGGCGGGCCGATTGCCCAGCTCACCGAAGCCCTCAACGGCTGGCTGGCGGGCATGTCCGGCACCGCGGCGGCGATCCTCGGCCTGGTCCTGGGCCTGATGATGGCCATCGATTTGGGCGGGCCGATCAACAAGGTCGCTTATTCCTTCGCGGTAGCCGGCTTGGGCGCCGGTTCGGTGGCCGAGAACCCGGCCCCGCTGATGATCATGGCGGCCGTGATGGCTGCCGGCATGGTTCCGCCGCTGGCGATGGCCCTGGCCACCGCGGTGTCCCCGAAGCTGTTCACCGGGGCGGAACGCGAAAACGGCAAGGCGGCCTGGCTGCTGGGTGCCGCGTTCATCTCCGAAGGCGCCATCCCCTTCGCCGCGGCCGACCCGCTGCGTGTCATCCCGGCCTCCATGGTGGGTGCCGGGGTCACCGGCTCGCTGATCATGAGCTTCGATGTGCTCTCCCAGGCACCGCACGGCGGCATCTTCGTCTTCTTCGCGATGGACAGCACCTGGCCGATGTTCCTGGTGGCCACCGTGATCGGCACGCTGGTTTCCGCGGCGCTGGTGATCATCCTGAAGAAATATGTCCGCAAGGCCCCCGCACGGGCCGCTGAAGAGGCAAAGGCCGCAGCATGAGCCAGAAATTCACCGGAGTAGGCGTCAGCGCCGGACGGGTCATCGGATCCGTGCGCCGCATGCCCGACCCCATCCTCCCGCCCGCCGACGGCGCGCCCCTGCCAGCAGGTTCCAGCGCGGAAGCCGAATCCCTGCGCCTGGCCGAGGCCACGCAGGCGGTCGCCGCGCAGCTCAAGGAACGCGCGGCGCAGGCCACCGGCGATGCCCAAGCCGTGCTCAAGGCCACCGCGCTGATGGCCAGCGACCGCACGCTGCTCAAGTCGGCCACCAAGCTGGTGGCATCGGGCACCTGCGCCGAATCGGCCATCTGGGAGGCCGCCGACGCGGTCGCCACGCAGCTGTCGGCCCTCGGCGGCTACATGGCCGAACGCGCCGGGGATGTGCTCGATGTGCGCTCGCGCATCGTCGCCGAGCTGCGCGGCGTGCCCGCCCCGGGCATCCCGGACTCCGACCAGCCCTTCATCCTCGCCGCGGTGGACCTGGCTCCGGCCGATACCGCGACGCTGGATCCGGCCAAGGTCCTGGCGCTGGTCACCTCCGATGGCGGGCCGCAATCGCATACCGCCATCATCGCGCGCTCGCTGGGCCTTCCTGCCATCGTGGCCGCTGCCGGCACCACGGCGCTGGCCGATGGGGACCATGTCTTCGTGGACGGCATCGACGGGCTGGTCATCACCGGTCCCGGCGAGGCCGAAGAGCACCTGGCCGCCACCTACGCCAACCGCGAGGCGCTGCCGGAGTTCTCCGGCACCGGGCAGCTGCGCGACGGGCACCGCGTGCCGCTATTGTCCAATGTCGGCAGCGGCGACGACGCGCAGCTGGCCGCCGCGGCGGGCGCCGAGGGCGTGGGCCTGCTGCGTACCGAGTTCTGCTTCCTGGGCAAGGACAAGGAGCCTTCCCATGACGAGCAGGTGGCAGCCTACGGTGCGGTCTTCGCCGCCTTCCCCGGCCGCAAGGTCGTGGTGCGCACCTTGGATGCGGGAGCGGACAAGCCGCTGCCCTTCCTGACCGATGCCAGCGAGCCGAATCCGGCCCTCGGCGTGCGCGGCTACCGCACCGACCTGTCCAGCCCGGGCGTGCTCGAACGCCAGCTGCAGGCCATCGCGCAAGCCGCCGGCGAGCACCAGGCCGAAATCTGGGTGATGGCGCCGATGATTTCCACTGCGTCCGAAGCGCAGGAATTCGCGCAGCTGGCCAAGGCCGCTGGCCTGGCCACCGCCGGGACCATGATCGAGGTCCCTTCGGCGGCGGTGCTGGCAGGCCAGATCCTGCAGCGCTGCGATTTCGTCTCCATCGGCACCAACGACTTGACCCAGTACACCATGGCCGCGGACCGCCAGCTCGGTGCCCTGGCCGAGCTCAACGACCCCTGGCAGCCGGCAGTGCTGCACCTGGTGGCCGCCACCGCCGCCGGTGCGCAGGCGGCCGGCGGCAAACCCGTCGGGGTGTGCGGCGAAGCGGCCGCCGACCCGGCGCTGGCCGTGGTGCTGGTGGGCCTGGGCGTGGACACCCTGTCCATGAACAAGCGGGCGTTGGCACCGGTTGCCGCGGTGCTGCGCACCGTGGACCTGCCCACTGCGCAGCGCCTGTCCCAGCTGGCCTTGGACGCCGAGTCAGCCGAGGCGGCACGCACTGCCGTGCGCGCGCAGTTGGGCGAGCTGGACCGATTTGGCCTCTAGGCCCCCCGAATTTACCGCAATCAACCGTTCAATAGATCCTGAAGGAGCCATCATGGCAGAACGTACAGCAATCATCGGCAGCCGCGTCGGCCTGCACGCCCGCCCGGCAGCCATCTTCGCCGAGGCCGCGGCCGAGGCGCCGGTCGAGGTCACCATCGCCCTTCAGGGCGAGCCCGTGGACGAGGCGCTGGACGCGTCCAGCATCCTCTCGCTGATGGGCCTGGGCGCGGAATACGGAACCACCGTAGTGCTGCGTGCCGAGGGCGAAGGAGCCGAAGCTGCCCTGGAGCAGTTGGCGGCCATCCTGGAAACCGACCACGACGCCGAGTAGCACGAAGCCGAGCTCCGGGGACCACGCGCCATCGCGTGGTCCCCGGAGTTATTTAATTACCATCCACTGATTGACAAAGCTCAATCAGTGGATGGATGATAGTTCCTACGCACTACCGCAGGAGCTTCCATGAGCGCGCTCAAAACCTCTGCACTGCGCCTCATCAAGCCGTTCGCCTACCGCGACTACGCCCTGCTGGCCAGCGCACTTGTCCTCTCCACCTTCGCCGCCGGCATGTGGGCCGTGGCAATGGTCTACCAGGTGCGCCAGCTGGGCGGCGGGCCCATCCAGCTTTCTGCCGTGGCCACCGCCAGTGCCGCCGGGCTGCTCTGCTTCGTGCTGCTCGGCGGGATCATGGCGGACCGTCATTCCTGCCGGCGCATCGTGATGCTGGTCGAGGCGCTGTCGCTGGCGGTCATGGGCATCACCGCGGTGCTGGCCATGGCCGGTGCCCTGGAGCTGTGGCACCTGATGCTCGCCGGCTTCTGCGGCGGGGCCGGGTCGGCCTTCTTCTACCCCGCCTACTCCGCACTGCTGCCCAAGATGCTGCCCGCCGAGCAGCTGCTGGCCGCCAACGGATTGGAAGGGACAGCCCGGCCGGTGGTGCACACCGCCCTGGGCCCGATGGCCGCCGGATTCGTGGTGGCGGGACTCTCGCCGGCGCACGCCATCGTCGGCATCTGCGTAATCCACCTCGCGGCGCTGCTGATGCTGCGCCGGATCCCCAACCGCCAGGCGTACAACGCGCCAGGCCCCGTTGACGGCCAGGGACAGCCGGGGATGTTCCGGCAGCTGCGCGAAGGCATCGGCTACACGGTGCGCACCCGCTGGCTGCTGTGGACGCTGCTGTTCTCGGTCATTTCGGTGTTCACCTTCATCGGGCCCTTCGAGGTGCTGCTGCCCTTCATCGTCAGCGGCAACCTGCACGGGGACGCGAAACTGTTCAGCTTCGCACTGGCCTTCTTCGGCCTCGGTTCGGCGATCGGCTCGCTGCTGGTCGCGTCCGCGAAATTCCCGCGGCGCTACTTGAGCTTGATGACCGCCTGCTGGTGCCTGGGCACCTTGCCCCTGGCCCTGGTGGGCTACGTCGATGCCGCGTGGATGCTCTTCGCGATCCTGCTGGCCTTCGGCATCACCGACGCCGTGGGCATGGTCATCTGGGGCACCTTGCTCCAGCGCCGGGTTCCCGGACACCTGCTCGGGCGGATCTCCAGCCTGGATTTCTTCGTTTCGCTGGCGCTGATGCCGCTGTCCATGGCGGCGGCGGGACCTTTGACCCAGGTGCTCAGCTTGCAGGCGATATTCGTCATTGCCGGCCTCGCCTCGCCGCTGTTCGGAATCATCGCATGGTGGGCCGGGAAATTTGCCCGCGACGAAATAGCGCATCCGCTCTCGGACCCCGTTCCGGCGGAGCTGGACGGCGAGCGCAGTTGACCGGTTGCGACCAGCTGGCGCTGGGCCGGCGCTGATCAAACTCCCAGCAGATTTTCGCGTGTAGTTCCCGGGCACGGACCGGGCATGACGGGAAGGTGGAAGGATGACTTCTCGATTGCCCGACATGGCGCGCCTGGCCCTGTTGGCGCTGGGCCCGGTATTCCTGGTTTCCTGTTCTCCTGCACCAGCGCCTGCTCCCGATGCGCAGCCCACGGGCTCCGCGGCAAGCGAGCAGGTGGATTGCGCCGTGGCTCGATGCGTGGCGCTGACCTTCGATGACGGACCTGGCCAGTACACCGGGCGGCTGCTCGACGAGCTGAACGCCGCGGATGCGCCAGCCACCTTCTTCATGGTCGGGAAGAACATTGCCAAATACCCCGACGCGGTCAAGCGCATGGCCGCCGAAGGCCACCAGCTGGGCAGCCATACCTGGGACCATGCGGATCTCACGACGCTGACCAGAGAACAGATCCAGCATGAGCTGGGATGGACCAGCGAAGCGGTAGAAAAGGCCTCCGGCCACGAGCCCACCGTCTTCCGCCCGCCCTATGGGAATCACGGTGCCGTCTATGACCGGCTGGTGCCCTACCCGTTGGTGCTGTGGGATGTTGACACCCTGGATTGGAAGCACCACGATCCGGAGAAAACGGTGCGCATCGCCATGGACGAAGTCCATCCGGGCTCCATCATCTTGATGCATGACATCCATGAGAGCTCGGTCAAGGCACTGCCGGATCTCGTGGAGAAGCTGAAGGCCGAGGGCTACACCCCGGTCACCGTGGACCAGCTATTCAATGGCCAGCTGGAGAATTCGACGGCCTATGCTTCGGCTCCTGCTCCCGGCGCGACGAAATAGTTTTGCGCCGCGCAGGGTGCTCAGGGGGCCTGCTCTGCGTACAGCCGCAGCTGGTCCAGCTTGTCCCCTTCGCTTTCGCGGATATTTGCCGCCAGCTCCTCGCACTGCTCCACCGTCAGATCCGGGTTGATGATTGCCACCTGCAGCACTACCTCGGTATGCCCCGCGTCGTCCTTCAGGTCGTAGCGGTAGGAGAGCCCATCGGGATTCTCCGAGGTGTGCAGGATCAGCAAGCGGTTCTCGATCAGGTCATGGACGCGATACACGCGTTCATGGCCGGCAACGCGGTATACCAGCTGGGTGCCGACCTTGAGCTGCGGGTCGTCCGAATGCATGGAGCCGATCCCATGGATCCACAAGGGTGTTGCTGCCCAATCGGTAAGCAGCTCCCAGACACGGTGCACCGGCAGGTGAATGACCACGGTGCTCTCGAAAACGCTGAACTGGCTCATATCCGCATAGTGCCACCCTGGGCGGCCAAATGGAATAGCTTCATGGCTGTTGGCATGCAATCCGGTTTCCGGCCGCCCGCAGCAAAGGCCGGCACCCAGCGCGCGTACGCTGCTGGGTGCCGGCCCCTGGGCGGCAGAAGGCTTACCAGTCTTCTTCGTCGTCGCCATCCGCCTCGGAGATACCGAGTTCCGGCTCATTCTCGAGGTCGAAGTTGTACCAGGCCTCGGTGAAGTCAACCATCGCATCCAACGCGTCCTGCGCGTCGGAATCCAGGGCTTCCAGCGCCTCTGGGCTGTTGAGCACTGCGGTCACCGCGAGGAATGGGTGATTATCGAAGTAATCGGTGGGGGTGGCCTCCCCATTGAACGTCAAGTTCTCGCTCTGCGCGAAGAGGTCGACGTACTGAGCCACTGCCTCGGGCAGACGGCTCAGATTAATGCCAGTCAGGGACTCATTGTAGATTTCAGCAGTTGCGTCAGCCCACTGCTCAATGAGCTCTTCGCTCATCTGTGCCATCAGATTATCCACCTCGTGGTTGGGGTTCTAGTGCTCACGGGAATCGGTAGCAATTCATCTTATTTCTTCAGCGGGCGCGTGCCAAGACAGAAAGGCCCACGGCGTTGTGATCTTTTCCGCGTAGGTTCCTGCTCACTGGTTCGGGACGCCGAGGGACGGAATATCGGGCATGTCCGGCAGCGAAGGGATCGAGTATTCACGGGGCTGGGAATCCGGAGTTTCCACATCCTTGAGCTGATTCAGCAAGTCTTCGTCGAGGACGCTATCCTGGCTTGGATGACGGGGCTCCGGGGGCGAATCCAGCGAACCCTCCACTCCCGATATGAGCAGCCCCAGCGAAGCAGCCGCGGCAAACAGCCCGGCGAACAGATGCACCCCGATGAAATACAGGCCGCCGATATTGCCGCGAAGCATGGCCAAGTTCCGGTTTTTGGCCGAGGAGCTGACAGCCAGCCCGTAGGCAAAGGCATTTTCCTTGAATCCAAGACGGACTTGGGCTGCCAGCAAGGAAATGCCAGGCACCAGCAGTCCGGCGGCCACCGATCCGGCTGGCACGGCAGCGATCCTGCTTTCATTGGCCAAGCAAATCCCTAAGAGCACTAGCTGGATGAGCGCCAGGCACGCCCGCTTCCAGAAGCCAGCCGCGTGCAAGCCGCTGCACCGGACCAGGTACCGGCGTTGCTCGTGGCGGTCGGAGCCCTTTCTTGGCGGGCCAGCATTTTCTTGCAGGATCCACAGTGCTCCTAGCTGGCTTGCCAGCACACCGAGCAGCATCACGATGATGCCAGCCACCGGCAGGAAACAGCCCAGGACCGCTCCGCTCGTGCTCAGGAGCCAACCAATCCGGTAGGAGCGAATGGCTCGGGGCAGTTTGGGGAAGCGCGCATCAATGTCCTTGGCGTAGCCGGCGGGCAACGACCTGGCCGCCTTGATGTACGCCTTCTTGTTCCACCATCCAAAGAGCCCGGCCACGATGGCAATGGCGGCAATCGCCAGCAGCGCCCCGGTTCCACCAGCCCGCTGCCCCAGGGCGGCGGCAACTGCCAGCACCGGAGTGAAAAGCCAGAACCGATTAGCGTAGGCAGTTTGCTTCGCAACGAAGGTTTCCGCGTAGTCCTGATGCAGGCCTTCGTTCATCGGATCCATGGATATCAATCCACGCAGCACATCGCCTTGTTCCCCGACGATTTTTTCGCCATTGCCGATACTTCCGGCCGCCCGCAACAGCCCCTGGTGATTGGGGTCGATCTGCAGCCCGGATTGGAGGAATCTGAGAGCCGCCAGGTTGTCATCTTGGGCTTCGGCAGCAATTGCCGCGCCCTGGTAGTAATCGGGGTTCCCCGGCTCCAGCCGAATCGCGTGCTCGATGGCTTGGCGGGCCAGCACCCTGTCGTCGTTGCTCCGAATATCGCTGAGCGTGATCATGCTCAGCCAGTAGTGCCCGTTGCCGTATTCCGGTTCCGTTTCGATTACCTGCCGGATCGCCAGCAGCGCCTCCTCCCGTCGATGCTGGCGCATCAGGGCGACGGCCAGGCACTCCCCGGCCACCGGATTGGCAGGATCCAGATTCAGCCCGGCTCTGGCAGCGGACTCTGCTTCGGCCCACTGCTTGAGGCTCAAATGGCATGACGAATAGAGGATCCAGAAGGCAGGGACCTGATGGTGCTCGTTGAGGTTATCCTTCAGCAAGGCAATCGCTTCGGTTTCCCGTCCGATCGCGAGGTGGTGGGTGATCCGGTGATGCAGTCGCTCGAATTCCATGCGGTGTACTCCCCCGGTGCTTTCTAGAGCATGTTCTGCGAAACCAGATACTCGGATAAATCATCGTAGCGGCCATGCTGGTTGCTGAAGCGCACCACATTTCGCGCGGATTCCAGCCACGGCAAAGTCGACGCCTTGATTTCCGCCAGGGCAGTTCTGATATGGCTCATGTCCAAGGGGAGAACCTCGTTGCGCTCGATGGATTGCATCATTGCCTTCTCGGCGGCAGTGGTGCATACGTGCTCCAGGTCCGCACCCGAGAACCCGTCGGTCTGTGCCGCAATCCATTCCAGGTCGATTCCGGCAATCGGGCGGTTCTTCAAGTGGTACCGCAAAATGGACTCACGTGCCGGCGCGTCCGGCGGAGTCACCAGCAGGGTCCGGTCCAACCGGCCTGGACGCAGCAGTGCTTCGTCCAGATCCCATGGGTGGTTGGTAGCCCCCAGAACGTAAAGGCCATCGTTGTTTCCCGCAAGCGAATCCATCTCGATCAGCAGCTGATTGACCATCTGGCGCATCCACGCGCCCGATCCAGTCAGCGAACCGCGGCGGATGCCGATGGCATCAATCTCATCGATGAAGAGAACCGTTGGAGCATTCTTGCGGGCCCGGTCGAAAATCGCCTTGAGCCGCTTTTCCGTTTCACCGATGTAGGAGTCAACCACATCGGTAATGGTGACAGACATGAAATTGGCTTTCAGCTCACCGGCCACCGCGCGAGCCAGGAAAGTCTTGCCGCATCCCGGTGGCCCATACAGCAGCAGCCCGCCGCGCAATGATTTGCCAAAAGCCTTGGCAATTGCGGCGTTGCGCATCGGTGCCAGGAAGGATTCGTCCAGGCGGTCCTTGACCGCCTGCAAGCCACCCACATCATCCAGGGTGACACCCGTTCCGGCCGGGTTCTCGATGGGAGCTTCCGGGGCATCTGACCCCGCATCTGAGCGCAGTGGGACCCGTCCTTCAATAAAGGGCGCCGGCAGCGAACTGCCGAGTTCCTTGGAACCCGCTTCCCAGTCGTAGCCTGGTGGCGTATCGTTCTGCTGGTTTCCAGCCGGCGCGGCATCCGCTGCGGGTTCGACGGGCGCCTGCGGGGCCATCGCTGCGGCCATCGACGCGCTGATCGTTCCAAGCCTTCCCAGCGCGGACGCGTTCCCCGCATCCTGCTGCAGCACGATGCTGACATGGGACAGCGCTTCGGCGGATCGACCGGCACCATCGAGCTGTTCAGCCAAGTGCAATCGCAGGGCATGGTCGTCCGGCGCTGCTTCTACGGCCCGGAGAAGGCTAGCAATAAGGGCATCGTTCATTCTAGGGCCGCTCCACGGTTGAAGGTCTCGGTCTGTTGCCTCTGCTGGTTAAAGCATCCAGCGGGTATCGCTAGAAACGACACCCGCTGGAATTATACGTCGCAGACCCGACTGTTCGCTGAGCGCACCCAGTGCCTAGTAGGCCTTGACTCCCTGCTCTACCACCAAATGGATCAACGCGAATTTCTTGTTTTCGTCAATGGCCTTCAGCGCATTTTCCAGGGCAGCCGGGACATCTGAATCATTCTCGACGCGGACGCCGAACCCGCCGAAGGACTGCGCCATCAGCGCGAAGTCGGGGTTGGCCAACTGGGTTCCGGAAACCCGTTCCGGGTACTGGCGTTCCTGGTGGGTGCGGATGGTGCCGTACTGCTGGTTGTCCATGACGATCACCAGCGGGGTGGCGCCGTACTGGGCAGCGGTAGCCAGCTCCTGGCCATTCATCAAGAACTCGCCGTCACCTGCGATGGTCACCACGCGGCGCCCCGGGTAGTTCAGCGAAGCGGCGACGGCGGAAGGAATCGAGTAGCCCATGGAACCGTTGCGTGCCGAGAGCATCGAAGCGTAGCCGTTGGTTGGGAAGTAGCGGTGGGCCCAGTTGGTGTGCTCGCCGGCGCCGAAGGTCACCAGGGCGTCTTCGGGCAGGGATCCAACCAGATTAGCCATCATGGTCGCCATCCTCGCCTGGCCCGCGGAAGGCTGCGCTGGTGGAAGTTCGGCGAACTTCTCCTGCTCGCCGCGCATCCGGGAAGTCCACTCCTTCCAGGATTCCTTGACCGGCAAATCCATCAGCAGCAGGTCGCGAACGAAGACATCGGGCTTGGCGACAATCTGGTGCGATACCGGGCCGGAACGTCCGCGCAGCGACGGGTCGATGGTGACCAGGAAGTTCTTCTTGTCCCAGTTCTGGCGGACATTGAAGCCGTCGGTGATGACGTCGCCTGGAACCGTGCCGACGAAGATCAGCAGATCAGTCTCTTCCAGCAGGTCATAGGTCGGCTTGGGGCGGCCGTAGCCGATCGGGCCAACATAGGATGGCGAGTTGAAAGGCACGGTACCCTCGCAACGCCATTCGGCAGCGGCTGGCAGGTCGTGTTCCTCGAGCCAACGGGTGAAGTCCGCTGCGCCTTCGTGGGACCAGTCGTTGCCGCCGAAAATGAACAGCGGCTTATCCGCTTCCTGCAAGGCAGTATTCAGCGCCTTCCAGTCGGTCACGGTCATGCCGCCGGTAGCCACCGGGATTTCCGGATGGACTTCGGCGGAAACTTCGTTGCGGATGATGTCTTCTGGCAGGCCGACGACCACCGGGCCCGGGCGTCCGGACATGGCAGCGAACATGGCCTCGGCGACGACTTCGCTGGCGCGATCGGCGTGGTCCAGGATCATCACGCGCTTGGCGCCGGTGCCGAACCATGCCTTGGGATCGAATTCCTGGAAGGCTTCCTTTTCACGGTGCTCGAACGGGATCAGGCCCACGAACAGCACCAGCGGGGTCGAATCCTGCCATGCGGTATGCAGGCCGACGTGGGCGTTGGCAGCCCCCGGGCCACGGGTCACCATGGCAATGCCGGGGCGCTGGTGCATCTTGCCTTCGGCTTCGGCCATGTAGGTGGCTCCGCCTTCGTGGCGGCAGACCACGGTTTCGATTGGCGAGTTGTGCAGCCCATCAAGGACATCCAGGTAGCTTTCACCCGGCACCACGTAGGCGCGTTCCACGCCGTGCGCGGCAAGCGTGTCGACAATGACGTGTCCGGCCGACTTCTTTGTCAGGCCCTGACCATTTTCACTCATCTTCTAGGCGTCTTTCTGGTTTCGAGAAATCGTCTGACGCAACGGCGGAGAAAACGGCCCTGCTGGCCAATGATGCAACGCTGCGTCAACGTGAAACAGTACTAAACAAGCTGCGATTGCACACATTGCCGATCGAATGCTACGCATATGTGACACGATGCCGTATGTGAATCATATTTGAGTGCAAAATGTCTAGAAAGTTTCACTGAATGGAACGGTTTGCTTCGTCACATTGCGGCTGGCCAGAGCAGTGCGGTGGGCAATGTTCGCGATTTCCATTGATCGGCAGCGCCAGCGCTAGTAGCCTGTGATGCAACAAAAGTTTACTTAAGGTAAGCGCTGCTTTTATCCGGACATCGAGGTTCTCCATGGAATTCATCAACGGCGCGATTGTCGCCGCCTACCTGGCCGCAATGCTGGCCTTTGGCTGGTGGGGCAAATCCCGCACCAAGAACAGCAGCGACTATCTGGTGGCCGGCCGGCGCCTGGGCCCCTTCCTCTACACCGGAACCATGGCGGCGGTGGTGCTCGGCGGAGCCTCGACCGTGGGCGGCGTTGGCCTGGGCTACAAGCACGGGATCTCCGGCATGTGGCTCGTGGTGGCTATTGGCGCAGGCGTGATCCTGCTGTCGCTGGCTTTCGCCCCGACGCTGCAGAAGCTCAAGGTCTTCACCGTTTCGCAGATGCTGACCCTGCGCTACGGCAGCGCGGCGGCAACCAATACCTCCGGCATCGTCATGCTGGCCTACACGCTGATGCTCTGCGCCACCTCAACCAGCGCCTACGCCACCATTTTCGTGGTGCTCTTCGGCTGGGAGAAATGGCTGGCCATCGCCATCGGCGGCGCCATCGTAGTCATCTACTCCACTATCGGCGGCATGTGGTCCATCACCCTGGCCGACCAGGTGCAGTTCATCATCAAGACCATCGGCATCTTCGCCCTGATGCTGCCCTTCTCCATGCATGCCGCCGGCGGCCTGGATGGCATCCGCGAGCGCATGGGCGCCGAATTCTTCAGCTTCACCGGCATGGGGCTGCAGTCGATCATCACCTACTTCGTGGTCTACACCCTGGGCCTGCTGATCGGCCAGGACATCTGGCAGCGCGTCTTCACCGCCAAAACCCCGAAGGTCGCCCGCTGGGGCGGGATGACCGCCGGCATCTACTGCATCTTCTACGGAGCTGCCGGCGCACTGATTGGCATGGCCGCAAAGGTGGCGCTGCCGAATATCGCGGGCGCGGCGGAGAACAAGGACGTGGTTTATGCCGAGGTCGCCACTCAGCTGCTGCCAGTTGCGGTGGGAGGTTTGGTCATGGCCGCAGCCGTGGCCGCGATGATGTCCACCGCCTCCGGGGCGCTGATCGCCGCCGCAACCGTGGCCCGCACCGATGTCACCCCATTTGCGGCCAGCTGGTTCGGCAAGCGCGTGGAAGTGAATACCGATGAGAACCCCGAGCATGATGTTCGCGCCAACCGCATCTGGGTGATGGCGCTGGGCGTCGTCACGGTCACCTTGGCAATCCTGGTGGACGACGTGGTCGCAGCACTGACCATTGCCTACGACATCCTGGTGGGCGGATTGCTGGTGGCAATCATCGGCGGCCTGCTGTGGAAGCGCGGCAACGGCACTGGTGCCACAGCCTCCATGGCGGCAGGATCAATAGCCACTTTGGGCACGATGATCATCTTGGAGATCCAGGCTGAGAACAAGTTCGATGGCGTCTACGCCAATGAGCCGATCTACTACGGCCTGATCGCTTCGGCAGTAGCGTTCATTGCTGTTTCGCTGTTGACCAAGCCCACTAACCGGCAGGTGATCGAGCACTGGAACCTGCGAGTTGCCGGCAAGACCCACGACACTCCGGCCAGCACTACTGCACAGGAGCCAACGTACTAGGCCAGTAAGCAACATCGAAGCGAACCCTTGTATTCGAGCCTCGGGCTCAGTGTTGCTCAGCCGTGATCACTACTGAGCACGGGGATCGTTTTGCTCCTCGATATTCGGCGCCGCAGAATTGACTGCGCAGGACTCCAAGTGGGCTATGAAATTCTGAGGCCACATTTCAGTAGGGCCCTCTTTGCCGCACAGGAACTTGCAAACGCCAGTTTTGCAGCGTTGGAATCTGGGCATCTTTATCGTTCCCGCAAAGTTGAAACCCTTCATTGCCGCTGTGTCGCTGATGCTCAAACTTTTCATCACCTGACGACGGGGTGCACACGGCCACCATCACCGACCACGGCTGCTCAAATACCTGACCGTGAACCTGGCCTTGGGAAACTGCGACATGCACGCTGGGAACATCGGGCTGACCATCGACCGCGGAACCATGCGACTGGCTCCGGCCTACGATGTGGTCCCCACTGCCGTATGGGAGCACGCCGACCGAAAGCTGTCCCTGTGCGTAGGCACCGGCGTGCACATCGACGAGGTCAACGGCAGGCACTAGATGGACGAAGCGGCCTCTTGGGGTGTCCCTGCGAAAATTGCCGCCAGGAAAATACGCACTACCCTGAAGGCAATGCTGGATGCGCTCCCGGAGCTCATCGAAAATCACGCGCAGAAGGCTGGTTCACCCTCATGTTCCTCGACGTTGCCGCTGACACCAGAGAGCGCATCGACCGGCTCATCCCGCCAAGCACATAACCACTAGGGGGTTGCCACCTGGCTCATTCCTCACTGACTTCTCGCATGGTCGCATCGATAGCAGATTCGTCTGGCTCCGGCTTTCCATTAGGGAATATGAAAGATGCCGCACCTCGTTTGCCGACTGCCGGAACCTGTCCGCATCGTTTCTGATAATGACTGCGCTGAAAGTAGCCTCTTCTGGCATTCGGCTTCCGCCTTGATACGTTCACGTGTTGGTTGCGCATGTACGTCACTACGACCATGCGCTTTTCAATCCTAGGAATTCCGCTTGACGTGACAGAAGCTGGTCACCTGCTCGGCTCAGGGCCGCGCACACGAAAAAGGAGCTATCGCAGTTCATTCATTGATGAACTGCGATAGCTCCTAAGTCCCGGGAACCTAGTCCTGGATCAGATCGTGGCGCACGATGGTCTGATCGCGGTCCGGTCCCACGCCGATGGCGGAGATCCGGGTGCCGGAGATCTTCTCCAGGGCCAGGATGTAGTTCCTTGCGTTCTCCGGAAGCTCTTCCATGCTCTGCGCACCCGAGATGTCCTCGGTCCAGCCCGGGAAGTACTCGAAGATCGGCTTCGCGTGGTGGAACTCGGTCTGCGTCATCGGCATTTCGTCGTGGCGCACGCCGTCAACGTCGTAGGCCACGCATACCGGGATCTGCTCGATGTTGGTGAGCACATCCAGCTTGGTGACGAAGTAGTCGGTGAAGCCGTTCACGCGCGAAGCGTGGCGAGCCAGCACGGCGTCGTACCAACCGCAACGACGCGGGCGTCCGGTGTTTACGCCGAATTCGCCACCGGTCTTCTGCAGGTAGAGGCCCATGTCGTCGAACAGCTCGGTAGGGAACGGACCAGCACCCACGCGGGTGGTGTAGGCCTTGATGATGCCGATGGAGCGGGTGATGCGGGTCGGGCCGATGCCCGAACCCACCGACGCGCCACCAGCAGTCGGGTTGGAGGACGTCACGAATGGGTAGGTACCGTGGTCCACGTCCAGGAAGGTGGCCTGGCCGCCTTCCATCAGCACGACCTTGTCCTCGTCCAGAGCCTTGTTCAGCTCGTAGGTGGAGTCGATGACCAGCGGGCGCAGGCGCTCGGCGTAGGAGAGGAAGTACGAGACGATTTCCTCGACCTCGACGCTGCGGCGGTTGTAGATCTTGACCAGCAGCTCGTTCTTCTGGCGCAGTGCGCCTTCGACCTTCTGGCGCAGGATGGACTCGTCGAAGACGTCCTGTACGCGGATGCCCAAGCGCCCGACCTTATCCATGTAGGCCGGGCCGATGCCGCGTCCGGTGGTGCCAATGGCACGCTTGCCCAGGAAGCGCTCGGTGACCTTGTCCATGGTCTGGTGGTACGGGGCCACCAGATGCGCGTTGGCCGAGACACGCAGCTTCGAGGTGTCGGCGCCGCGCGATTCCAGGCCGTCGATTTCTTCGAAGAGGGCTTCAAGGTTCACCACGCAGCCATTGCCGATAATCGGAGTGGCGTTCGGGGAAAGGATGCCGGCAGGAAGGAGCTTAAGCTCGTACTTCTCTCCGCCGACGACCACGGTGTGCCCGGCGTTGTTGCCGCCGTTTGGCTTCACTACATAGTCAACCTTGCCACCGAGCAGGTCGGTAGCCTTTCCTTTACCCTCATCGCCCCATTGGGCTCCGACGATCACGATTGCTGGCATGGGATCCTCCCCCTTGCAAAAAGCAGTGGTTACGGCGTGCTTAGCGCCGTCCCGGCACGGTGCCGGGCAAAAAATATGCCCCTGTCCTGCTCACTGAAACCCGGAGGTCCGTTGCAAGAGTTAGGGGCTCTTACGACCAAAGTTTACCGAAACGATTAGCGAATCTCGAGTTGCACGTCACGAAGTCGGGGTTAATCATGGATATCAACGAGTTTCTCGCGCAGACTTGACCCTGACACAGTGTGAGGGCGGAGAACTGAAGCATGTTATCCATCGGGGCGTTTGCGCAGATCGGCCAGGTTACCCACCGCATGCTGCGGCATTGGGATACTGCCGGCCTGCTCACCCCCGCCCATGTGGCCCCGTTCAGCGGCTACCGCTCCTATGATCCTTCCCAGCTTCAGCGCTTGCATCAAATCGTCGCCTTGCGGGATTTGGGGTTCGGGCTCGAAGAGATTTCCATAATCCTGGATCAGGGAGCAACAGCTGGAAAAATAGCCGAGCTTCTGCACATTCGCCGGGCGCAGGTTGAGGCCGAACACCAGTTGGCCACGCAGCGCTTGGCAGATGTGCAGCGGCGCCTGCACTTGATCTCCAAGGAGAAGCACATGTCACGTATTGAAATCATCCACAAGCCATTGCCCGCGGTGCGCTTGGCCGCAGGCCGTTTCACGGTGGCCGAGCAACCTGAAATCGCCGGTCGCGTCGGTCCCCTCTTCGACAGAATCGCGCAGTCCCTTCAGGGCCAGAGCCTTGCCACCCCCATTGCGCAATACGATGGCACCGAGGATGGCGTAGAGGTCATTGCCGGATACGCCACTAGCGCTATGAACCTCGCCGGGGTCGAGATCATCGAGCTTCCTGCAGTGCCCGAGGCGATCTGCGGGGTGCACCTGGGAGCCATGGACACCATCCATGAAAGCTGGCAGGCCGTGCACGAGGAAGTCTTGGCCCGCGGGCTAGTCCCATCCGGTCCGTGCCGCGAAGCCTATGTGCGCGCCGTGTCGGAAAACCAAGCGGATTGGGTGACCGAGCTGCAGCAACCGGTCAGCAAGCCTCAGCCAACCAGCTGATGCGGGGCCTCCAGCAGGTCTCCCACTACGCTGCGCGCGGCGCCGACCAGCGCACCGGTTTGGCCCAGCGGCGAGCACAGCAGCCGCGCTTGGGCGGCGATGCTCGGCGCGTGCACCTGCAGGCTGGCTTCCATGGCAGGACGCAACCACTGCTCCAGGGCGGCAAAATGCCCGCCAAAGACCACGGTGGAAACGTTGTACAGGCGCATGGCCGAGGCTACGGCAATTCCCAAGGATTTTCCGGCCTCGGCCACCGCGCCCACTGCCGGTTCGGCACCGGTTTCCAGCGCTTGGTAGAGCCGGCCAATTCGCTCCTGGCGCGATTCGCTATCGGCAACCGCCCCGAGGTTGGCAGCGGCCAGAATAGCTTCCTGCCCGGCGACGGTTTCCAAGCAGCCACGCCCGCCGCAGCTGCACGCCTTGCCATCGGGGGCGATCACCACATGCCCGAGTTCGCCGGCATGCCCCTGGGGTCCGACAAAGAGTTCAGCGTCGATGATCAATCCGCCGCCAATGCCCACTTCCCCCGAGACAAAGAGGAAGTCGCGGTCCTGGGCCTCCATCAATTGCTGCTGGGCCAGCGCCGAGGCGTTGGCTTCGTTAAAGAGCCTGAAGCGGGTTTTGGGTTCGGGCAGCAGCGCCGCGACGTCCAGGTCCTGTCCCTCCCAACCGAGGTTAGGGGCCTGCAAGACGGTGAATTGCTCCTCGTCCACCAAGCCCGGGACGGCGAGCGCTCCGCCAAGAATCGCCAGTCCTTGGGATTGGGCCGCTTCTTGCAGATTGCGGCTCAGTTCCCCCAGCGCGGCGAGCACTTCTCCGGAGTTCGAGCGGTGATTGGTGCGCGGCCGGATTTCGTGCGCCAGCAGTTTGCCGCTCAGGTCAACTAATCCGGCGGCAATGTAGTCGACGTTGATTTCCATGCCCATCACGCAGCGCGCGGGATTGAGCACCAGCCCCACCGAGGGCCGTCCGCGCTCCCCGTCGCGGTGCACGCCGATTTCAATGGCCAACCCGGCAACCAACAGGTCGGCGACCAAGCTGGAGACCGAGGCCTTGGTCAATTGGCTGCGCTGGGCGATATCAGCTCGCGATAGCCTCCCGGCATCGCCGGTGCCGGCAATCACCGACAGGACCCTGGCCAAGTTGGCTTTGCGCACGTCCCCGACATTGCCCGGGGCCGAGGATGCTGCGGCTCGGGCGCTGGACGCTGGTTGGCGCATGCCTTCTCCTTGTGGAAATTCCTGGAATGGATTTGCGGGTTTCGCTATTGACTCTAGCGTATTGCCACCCATATAGTTCAGGACATAAACTAAATGGCGGAAGCCATACCACCCCGATCCAAGGATGCATCCCATGACTCTTCAGCCAACCGCCGCCGACCGCTTCACTTTTGGACTGTGGACCGTGGGATGGACCGGTGCCGATCCGTTCGGTGTCGCCACCCGCAAGAACCTGGACCCGGTAGAAGCCGTCCACAAGCTCGCCGAACTCGGCGCCTACGGCATCACCTTCCACGACAATGACCTGGTTCCTTTTGACGCCACCGCTTCCCAGCGCGAGCAGATCCTTTCGGACTTCCGTGCAGCACTGGAAGAAACCGGCCTGAAGGTCCCTATGGTGACCACCAACCTGTTCAGCCACCCGGTGTTCAAGGACGGCGGCTTCACCTCCAACGACCGCTCGATCCGCCGCTTCGCACTGGCCAAGGTCCTGCACAACATCGACCTGGCAGCCGAGATGGGCGCCGAAACCTTCGTCATGTGGGGCGGCCGCGAAGGCTCCGAATACGATGGCTCCAAGGACCTGGCAGCAGCACTGGACCGCATGGGCGAAAGCGTGGACACCGCGGCCGGCTACATCAAGGACAAGGGCTACAACCTGCGCATCGCGCTGGAGCCGAAGCCAAACGAACCACGTGGCGACATCTTCCTGCCCACCGTTGGCCACGGCCTGGCTTTCATCGAGAAGCTGGAACACGGCGACATCGTTGGCCTGAACCCGGAAACCGGCCACGAGCAGATGGCTGGCCTGAACTTCACCCATGGCATCGCCCAGGCGCTGTGGGCAGGCAAGCTCTTCCACATCGACCTCAACGGCCAGCGCGGCATCAAGTACGACCAGGACCTCGTCTTCGGCCACGGCGATCTGACCAGCGCCTTCTTCACCGTTGACCTGCTGGAGAACGGCTTCCCAACCGGCGGACCGAAGTACGACGGCCCACGCCACTTCGACTACAAGCCATCGCGCACCGACGGCTACGATGGCGTCTGGGACTCGGCCAAGGCCAACATGTCCATGTACCTGATGCTCAAGGATCGCGCACAGGCATTCCGCGCAGATCCAGAAGTACAGGAAGCCATGAAGCTTTCCGGTGTCTTCGAACTGGGCGAAACCACCCTGAACGCTGGCGAAACCGCAGCGCAGCTGATGAACGATGCGGCAAGCTTCGCCGACTTCGACGCCAACGCCGCGGCGCAGCGCAACTTCGCGTTCATCCGCCTGAACCAGCTGGCTATCGAGCACCTGCTCAACGCCCGCTAAACCCCGCATACCCACCCCACCGAAGGAAGCAGCCCGAACAATGACGCTCGTTGCCGGCATCGACTCGTCCACCCAATCATGCAAGGTGGTCATCCGCGACGCCGCAACCGGCGCATTGATCCGCTCCGGACGTGCCTCGCACCCTGAGGGCACCGAAGTGGATCCAGAGTTCTGGTTCACTGCGATGCAGGCTGCTATCGCCCAGGCCGGCGGCCTGGATGATGTAGCCGCAGTTTCGGTGGGTGGGCAGCAGCACGGCATGGTGGTGCTCGATGAATCGGGCACCGTCATCCGTCCGGCGCTGCTGTGGAATGACACCCGCAGCGCCCAGTCCGCCACCGACATCATTTCCGATGCCGGTGACGGCGATATGGAAGCCGGTGCCAAGTACTGGGCACAGCGCACCGGCACCCTCCCGGTCTCCTCGATCACGCTGACCAAGCTGCGCTGGCTGAAGGACAACGAACCGGAAAACGCCGCCAAGGTCGCCGCCGTCTGCTTGCCGCACGACTGGCTGTCCTGGCGACTGGCCGGTTACGGTCCGGGCAGCGGCGCCGAAGGCTTGGCCGCGCTGCGCACCGATCGCTCCGATGCCTCGGGCACCGGATACTACCGTCCCGCCGAAAACGCCTACGACCTCGAGGCGCTGGAGCAGCACCTGGGCCACGCCCCGCTGCTGCCAGCCGTTGCAGGGCCGCTGGAATCCATTGGCCGCACCGCGTCTGGCGCATTGATCGGTGCCGGCGCGGGCGATAACGCCGCAGCCGGATTGGGCGTAGGCGCCAAGGTGGGCGATGCGGTGATGTCCCTGGGCACCTCCGGCACTGTCTTCGCGGTTGCCGATTCCCCCTCGGCAGATGCTTCCGGCCTGGTGGCAGGCTTCGCCGACGCTACCGGCAACTACCTGCCGTTGGTATGCACCCTGAACGCCACCCGCATCTTCGACGCCACTGCCAGCCTGCTGCAGGCCAGCCTCGAAGAATTCAATGACCTGGCGCTGTCCGCCGCCCCGGGCTGCGACGGCCTGGCCTTGCTGCCCTACTTCGACGGCGAGCGCACCCCTAACCTGCCAGAGGCCACCGGCTCGCTGCATGGCATTACCCGAGCCAACTACACCGCCGCGAATCTGGCCCGCAGCGCGGTGGAAGCGGTAGTTTGCTCGCTGGCCGACGGCCTGCGCGCACTGGAAGCGCAAGGCGTCCAAGCCCAGCGCGTCATCCTGGTCGGCGGTGGCGCGCAGTCCCGCGCGGTCCAGCAGATCGCCGCACAGATCCTGGGCTTGCCAATCCTGGTCCCCGCCCCGGGCGAATACGTGGCCGATGGAGCCGCCCGCCAGGCGGCCGGCGTACTGGCCGGAGAATTCCCCCACTGGGCACAGGGCACTGCCCAAGTCCCGGCGATGGAACCGGCCCCGCAGGTACTGGAACGCTACCGCGCACTGGTTTCCAGCCAGTGGCTCGACAAGTAGGGAATAGCCGTGGAACTGCGCAACAGGGAACTGAACTGGGCCGGAAATCTTGAATACCGGGCCAAAGAACTGGTCTACCCCACCAGCCTTGCACAGTTGCGGAACCTGGTGCGTGCTGCAAAATCCGTGAAGGTCCTGGGATCGCGTCATTCCTTCAATGACATCGCCGATACCGAGGAGCTGATGATCTCTCTGGCCAAGATGCCAGAAGCCATCGAGATTGATGAGCAGGCCATGGCCGTGCGCGTCAGCGCCGGCACCGCCTACGGTGCCCTGGCTGATGCACTGCAACGCGCCGGCTATGCCCTGCACAATCTCGCCTCCCTGCCGCATA
Source organism: Glutamicibacter sp. NPDC090743 (assembly GCF_044769125.1). NCBI lineage: Bacteria > Bacillati > Actinomycetota > Actinomycetes > Micrococcales > Micrococcaceae > Glutamicibacter > Glutamicibacter sp. NPDC090743. Next base: position 292,226 of record NZ_JBIVXE010000006.1, read on the forward strand.
TCTCGGTTGCCGGGGCGGTATCCACGGGAACCCACGGTTCTGGCGAAACCCATGGCAACCTCGCCACCGCCGTGCGCGCGGTGGAACTGGTGCTGGCCGATGGCTCGCAGCTGAGCGTGAAGCGCGGCGACGAGGATTTCAATGGCATCGTGGTCGGCCTGGGTGCGCTGGGCGTGCTGACCCACCTCACCTTGGATATCGGGCCCAGCTTCGAGGTGGAGCAGACCGTCTACCAGGACCTGTCCTGGGACAAGGTGCTCGAGGAATTCGACACCATTCAGGCTTCGGCCTACAGCGTCAGCCTGTTCACTGACTGGAGCGGCGAGCAGGTAGGCCAGGCCTGGCTCAAGCGCCGGGTCGGCGACGCGCTGGCAGAGCATATTGACCAGGGCCGATTCGGCGGGTTCCCGGCGACCGCTGCGCTGCACCCGCTGCCCGGCGCCGATGGCGGGATCTGCAGCATCCAGTTGGGCCAGGCGGGTTCATGGTCGGATCGCTTGGCGCATTTCCGCATGGACTTCACCCCCAGCGCCGGCGATGAATTGCAGACCGAATACCTGGTCCCGCGCGAGCACGCGGTAGAAGCGATCCAGGCTATCCGCAGCCTTTCGGCCGCCATCACTCCCCTGCTGCTGGTCTCGGAAGTGCGCACCATTGCCGCCGATGACCTGTGGCTCAGTGGAAACTACGGCCGTGACGGCATCGCCCTGCACTTCACCTGGAAGCCCCGGCAGGAGGCTGTCGAGGCGCTCCTTCCACGGATCGAGGAAGCACTGGCACCTTTTGCGGCACGCCCGCATTGGGGCAAGCTCTTCGCAGCCACCTGCGCGCAGCTGGCCGGGCTGTATCCGAAGTTCAACGACTTCATTGCATTGGCGCAGCGCCTGGATCCGTCCGGCAAGTTCCGCAACGACTTCCTGGACCGCACGGTGTTTGGAGCCTAAGCGCGCACAGGCGTTGCGACTAGACTTGTCACCATGGCATTGACTCAGTTAACGGTCGTGGACACCGCGGTCGGCATCCTGCAACAGTTCGGGTTGGCTGATTTGTCGATGCGCCGATTGGCCAAGGAACTCGATGTCCAGGTCGGTGCGCTCTACTGGCATGTGAAGAACAAGCAGGAGCTGCTGGCGCAGGTTGCCGCCCAGCTGCTGAACACCCCTGCGCTGTCGGTGGCTGCCGAGGACTACAACTCCCCATCCGAGGCGATCCTGCAGCTGGCACGCAAGCTCTACCTCGCATTGCTGCCGATCCAGGACAGCCCCGAGGTCATCGAAGTCGCCACCGCGATGCAGGCCACCGAGCTCCAGCCGGTGCTGCAGCTTCGCACCCTGCTGGAAGCAGCGGGGCTACCTGCCGAAAATGCCCGCCATGGCCAGCAGCTTTTGCTGAACCACGTGCTCGGCTCGGTTGCCCACCGCCAAAACCTCGTGCAGCTCGATGTCGACGCACCACTGGCTGATGGCTTCGACTGGGGCCTGCAGCGGGCCGTTGCCGGCCTCATCGGCTAACGCCTCGCGCCGGGAATTCCCAACTCTGCCAGCTCCCGCGCGCTAGCGGTCAATTCTCGAACTTCCTTCTTGGCCAAGGCAGCTTCCGGGTTATCGCTCAGGACCGAGACGTCCTCAATCAAACTTGCCAGGTAGTTCTTCGCTTCCTGCACCGAGTCGATAAGCAGCTGGGCTTGTCGAGCACCCGAGCGGCAGCGATCCATTCCTGCGCGAAGTCCCAGTATGGTTGGGCGTCCTGCGTGATCCGGTGGTTGTCGAGCTCTTCGACCAGCATGCCAGGGTCGTGGAGCACTGCCATGGCAACAGCTTCGGCTGCACGCCCTTTCTCGATCGCATCATGCATCAATTCCTTGTTCACGACTCCCTCCAGGAATCCCTGGTATTTGCCTGCGGCCGCAAGCAGGCGATTCCTTCCGCAATGGGTTTTGCGCCCTCTAGCTGTCCGGCATGAATCGGTGTCGATGAATATTCGAATCCGTGGCCTTCGGTACCGCGCCTTCGAGAGATCCCGATGCGCCGGAGGCAGGGCCAGCGGGATGAATCTTCATTCTGGAGGTTCTTCCTGGAATGAGCCATCGCCGTTCTGTTCTTCGAACTGGTCGTATCGTTCCCGCGCTTGTTCGATATCGGGCATATGGCTCACTGTCCAGTCGAGGAGCGCATCGATCGGTGCGCGCATGGTCTTGCCTATCGGCGCAACACGGTACTCGACTGCTACCGGACGGGAGCGCACTACCCTGCGGTCGATGACGCCATTTCGCTCCAGCCGGCGCAGCGTATTGGTCAAGGACTTCTGGCTCACTCCCGGAACGGCTCGCCGCAGCTCGTTGAATCGCTTGGGTGATTCGCAAAGCTGGCTCAAGACATGCAAAGACCACTTGTCCAAGACCTGGTCGAGCAGTTCGCGGTGGGAAGCCGATATGCCCAGCGGCGATTCGGAGGTTTCTTCCATTGCACCTAGTTTCGTTGCAGTTGCTTTTGTAGACCAAGTATAAGTTTTATACCTGCATCCAGCAGCGAACTACTGAAGGAGAATTCCATGCCAGTGAATTATTCAAGCCCCGCCGGGATGCTCCCCGGAACTCCCTACCACCACGTAGCGGTGGGATCCGGCACGCGGCATATCCACATCGCCGGACAGGTAGCCCACATGCCCGACGGCTCCAGGATCCCCGACGATTTGGCTGGCCAGGTGGCGCAGGCGCTACGCAACGTTTCCGCAGGCTTGAACTCGGCAGGGGCGGGGTTCCAAGACGTCGTCAGGCTGACCGTATACGTAACCGACTGGGAAACCAGCAAAATATCGGAGTTCATGCAAGGAGTCGAATCCGTCGCGGAGGAAATCGGGTTGCAGCTTCCGATGCCGCCTGCATCGTTGATCGCCGTGGCCCAACTGTACGAGCCAGCAGTTCTCGTGGAGATCGAAGCTACAGCGATACTCTGACCCGCAGCGAAAACGCCGAATGGGCCGCGGCCAGCGCCTTACCCGGCTGGCCGCCACTGGGTGGACCGGCCTCCGGCGGCTTTCGGCCGGCGCGAGGCTTCCGGTCCGAAAGGCTACCGAGCTAGCTCAGCTTGCCGCCGGAGGCTTCCAGATAGCAGGCAGCGCACAGCGACTCGTACCAGACCTCTTCACCGTCGATAGCGACCTGGTCTCCATCAAAAACAATGTGGTCACCCGATCGGCGGGTATTGAACATGGCCTTGCGCCCGCAGCGGCAGATGGTCTTCAGCTCTTCAAGTGAGTGCGCCAGTTCCATCAAGCGTGCCGAGCCCGGGAAGGCACGGGTGCGGAAGTCGGTACGGATACCGTAGGCGAGCACCGGGACATCATCGAGCACGGCAATGCGCAGAAGATCATCGACCTGGGTGCGGGAGAGGAATTGAACTTCGTCGACCAGCAGGCAGGCTACCGGCGGCGCATCCACATGCGGCAGCAAGGCATCAGGGTCATCGCCGAGGCAATGGGCCGCGAACTTCTCCCGAAGGTTCTCTTCCGGCCCCACGCTGAAGTCGACTTCGCGTTCGATTCCCAGGCGGGAAACGATTGATTTCTCGCCCTTGGTGTCAACCCCCGGCTTGGCCAGCAGGATACGCTGGCCGCGTTCTTCGTAGTTGAAGGCAGCCTGCAGCAAGCTCGTGGATTTGCCCGAGTTCATCGCTCCGTAGCGGAAATACAGCTTGGCCACCATTGCTCCTCGAAAGTTGCGGTGCCTGCCAACTGGCAGGCCCCTTAAGATCTTAGTGCCCGCGCCGCGGATCGCCAGCGAACCGGCGCCGCGGACGATTGCCCTGCTATTTCACCGCAGGCTGTTTCTTGCCGGCGAAAACCAGCCTGTAGAGCACCGACATCACGATGACGAAGGGAACACCGAAGATCAGGGTGTACTTGAATTCCGGCACGAAGAACGAGGTCACCAGCAGGCCGGCGAGCAGTACCGAGCCGAGAATCGACGCGGCCGGGTAGCCTGGCAGCTTGTACTCCAGGACGGCCCGGTCCAGGCGCACCTGGCGGCGGAAGGACACGTGGGTCACCAGGATCATGAACCACGTCGCCAGGGCACCGAAGGTAGCCAGCGACATCATGATGCCGAAGCCTCCCTCCGGAACCAGCGCGTAGACCAGTGCTGCCACGGCGATGCCTCCGGCAGACATCCACACCGCGTGGATAGGAGCGCCCGCGCTGTTGGTCCGGTGTGCCAGGCGCGGCGCGTGCCCGGAATCAGCCAGCGAATGCAGCATGCGGGTTGCCGCATAGAGCTGGGCGTTCATGGCCGAGAGCGCGGCAATGATGAGCACGAAGTTCAGTACCGAATCGGCGAACGGGATACCCATCTGGGACATCACAGTGACAAATGGCGATCCGCCGGCCAGCAGTTCGCTGGTGGGCGCCACCGCGAGGATCAGGGCCATGGTGAACACGTAGAAGAGCAGCAAGCGCAGGAAGGAGACCTTGAAGGCCTTGCGTACGGCAATCTTGGGGTTCTTTGCTTCTGCGGCGGCAATGGAGATCGCCTCGATGCCCATGTAGGAGAAGATCGCCACGACGACAGCGGTCCACATGCCGAACAGGCCCTTGGAGAAGAAGCCGCCTTCGGCCGAGTAGTTATGGAACCCGTATTGGTCGCTGGGGTCGTGGAACACCAGCCAGAGGGCAATGATGATGAACGCGACCACCGCGAAGACCTTGATCGCGGAGAACCAGTATTCGGTGGTTCCGAAGATCTTCACGCTGGAGAAGTTCACGCCCAAAAGCGCGGCCGAGAAGACAAGGACCCAAACCAGCCCTGGAATCTCGGGGAACCAGTACTGCATGTACTCGCCTACCGCGCTGACTTCGGTGCCCACGGCGAAGATCAGCGCAGACCAGTACAGGTACTTGGTCAGGTACCCGGCGAAACGTCCAAGATAGCGTTCGGCGTAGACCCCGAAGGAACCGGCCACCGGCTGCTTGACGGTCATTTCCGCCAATGCGCCCATGACCAGCAAGGCGACGACCCCGCCAATGAGGTAGCTGATGATCACCGAGGGACCGGCCATGGCGATGGCGAGCTTGCTGCCCGCGAAAAGACCGGTGCCGATGGCACTGCCCAGCGCGATCATGGACATCTGCCCAGGAGTCAGCGACTTCTTCAAACCCGAACCGAATTCAGTGGCGCGTACCGGCTGCTTGCCCAACGATGCTCCCTTTAGACCTATGCGAACAGCACGGCATCGAAAATGCCGTGCTGTTGTTAAGGTTACTCTCGCGCAGATTCGCCGGCTTCGGCGCACCAAGACCCGAAAGCGGCGGAATTTGCGTTATGTCACGGCATTACGCACGGCGTACTCTTCGCGCTGCCAGGCATTGGTGTGCAGAATTTCACGCAGCTTCTCCACGGCGTCCCAGATATCGGTACGCGTCAGGTACAGCGGGGTGATGCCAAAGCGCAGGACTTCCGGTTCGCGGTAGTCCCCGATAACGCCCTGGTCAATGAGCGCAGCGATGATTTCGTACCCATGCTCATGGCGGAAGCTGACGTGGCTGCCGCGAGCAGCATGTTCGCGTGGAGTCACCAGTTCCAGGCCGTAGCCGGCGCAGCGGGTTTCAACCAGCTCGATGAACAGGTCCACCAGCTCCAGCGAGTTGGCGCGCACCTTGTCCATGTCCGCTTCCAGCGCGATATCCAGGCCGACCTCGATCATGGCCAGCGAAGTAACCGGCTGGGTACCGCACATGAAGCGGCGAATGTCATTTGCTGGAGTGTAGCTGCCAGCCATCTCGAAGGGCGACTTGTGCGACCACCAGCCGGACAGCGGCTGCCAGAAACGTTCATGGTGGCGGGCATTGACCCAGATGAAAGCCGGAGAACCCGGGCCGCCGTTGAGGTACTTGTAGGTGCAGCCCACGGCGTAGTCTGCATCTGCGGCATTCAGGTCAATCGGCACTGCACCCGCGGCATGGGCCAAGTCCCAGACCACCAGGGCTCCGGAGCCGTGGATTGCTGCGGTGGTCTCGTCCATGTCCCACATGGAACCGGTGCGGTAGTTCACGTGCGACAGGGCAACCACGGCGACAGTCTCGTCCAGTGCAGCGCGCAGCGACGCCTCGCCATCGATGAGCTTCACTTCATAGGCCACACCTGTTTCCTGCGAGAGCGAGTTGACCAGATCAGCCAATCCCTCGGCGATATAGATATCTGTTGGGAAGTTGTCGCGTTCGGTGAGAATCACCCGGCGCTGCGGGGCATCAGCCTTCTGCGTGCGCAGTGCCGATGCCAAGGCCTTGAACAGATTCAGTGTGGTGGTATCGGTGATCGCGGTTTCGCTGGGGTTCGCGCCCAGCAGCCGCCCCAGCTTGTCGCCGAGCTTCAGCGGCATCTCGAACCAGCCGGCGGTGTTCCAGGAACGGATCAGGCCCTGGCCCCATTCTTCGGTCACCACCTGGGCGGCACGTTCGGCCGCACCCTTCGGCAACGCGCCCAATGAGTTGCCATCGAGGTAGATGACGCCTTCCGGGAGGTTGAAGCGGTCGCCAAAGGCCACCAGCGGGTCTGTCGCGTCCAACTGGGCAAGGGTCTCTCGGGTCAGTTCCGTGGTCATTGGATCTCCTGTTCAGCCAAGATCAAAGCGGGAGAACTTCCGTTCTCCATGGTGTTTCCATCGTAGAATCAGATTCGATATAGTGCGACTAAATCTGAACTTTCCCAAAGAATTGAGTTGATCAACCGTGGCAGGTTCATTATGGACAGTTCAAGGCGACGCCAAGCCGAATCCTGTTCGTGTAGACGAAGCGGATTTGTCCATTCTCGCCGAGCTGAGCAAGGATGCTCGAATTGCCAATAACGTCCTGGCTGCAAAAGTCGGCCTGGCGCCGTCCACCTGCTTGGGCCGGGTGAAAGCCCTCTCCAAGGCGGGGGTGATCACCGGCTACCATGCTGCGATCAATGAGCAACTTCTTGGCGTGGCCGTCAACGCCATGATCTCTATTGTGGTCTCGTCCACAGCCCGAGACCGCTTGCTCTCCTCGGCGCATCAGCTCAAAGAGCTCGCCGAGGTCAAGGAAGTCTTCGTTCTTGGCGGCTCGCCGGATTTGCTGGTTCGGGTGGCTACCCGAAGCATCGAAGACCTACGGGCATTCGTGGCCGCGCACTTGGGCTCCAACCGCGCGTTCTCATCCACCCAGACGGTAATTATCTTCGAGCACCTGGCTTAGCCGAGACAGGCTTTTTGTCATCTAACGGCGTCTCTCATCTATATCTCATTTATTTCAGCCACAATGAAAAACATGGGAAAGGAAGCTTTGCGCCGCGTCTTTGCGACAATCGCTGTAATCGCAGTCGTGTTTCTTGGCGCTTTCGGAATCAGCCAAGCCTTGGAAGGTCCGGCGGACCAGGACCTCGGGGAAGGGTTCATCTTCGAAGAAGCAACTCCGTCTCCGACGAGCGGCACCCCCAACAGTCCCTCCTCCTCGCCTTCTGCCCCAGCGACTGGATCCCAAAAGCCGTCTTCCAGCTCGAGCACCTCCGCCAAGCCGAAAACCTCGGAAAAGCCTAAGCCTAGCGCTACCCCGACACCGAAGCCCAAGCCGAAACCTCCAGCACCGGCACCGCCAAGGAAGACCGTCGTTCCGCTGCCTCCCTCGGGCACCCAGTACGACAATGATGACGACGACGATGACGATTACGACGACTACGACGATGACGGCGACGATGACTAGAGCGCCAGAACGCCGCTGGTCCATCCGAGCACGGGTCCTGACCGGCATGATGCTCCTGGTAGGCCTGGCCTTGCTGGCAGCGGGTACCGCGAGCTTTGCGGTTCAACGCCACGAACTGAATGAACGCCTCGACGAGTCATTGACCCGCACCGTCAAGGAATTCGAAGTTCTCACCGATACTGGTGTCGATCCGCGAACCATGGAACGCTTCAAGCACGCTGAAGACTTGCTCTACATAGCAATGCAGCGCACCCTGCCCTCCCCGAAGCAGGGCATGCTCTCCCTGGTTGGTGACGAGGTGCGTTGGACCGCACCGGATATCGTCAACACCCGCCTGGAAGATGATCCGGAATTCCTCGAATGGGCCAGAAGCGTCCAGGACGCCAACCATATCCGCTTGGGAACTGTCGACACGGACATCACGACCTACCGCGCCGTCGTTGTTCCGGTTAGCCTCCCTGCAGACCACGAGCATGGCGCGTTCGTGCTGGCCTACGACTACTCTGCCGAGGCCATCGCCAACGACCGCAACTTCATGATCTATGGTGCCGTCGGCGCCTCGGTCATGCTCGTGGCCGCGCTGGCCGCCTGGCTTGTGGTTGGCCGAATGCTCGACCCGATCCGCCGCCTGCAAACTACCGCGCAGCAGATCTCGGAGACCGACGTATCCCAGCGCATTGAAGTTTCCGGAAATGACGAATTCGCCGAATTGACGGTCACCGTCAACGAAATGCTGGATCGCCTTGAAGGCGCGCTCAGCTCCCAGCGCCAGCTGCTCGATGATGTCGGGCACGAACTGCGCACGCCGGTGACTATCATCAACGGGCATCTGGAATTGATGGATCCCAACGATCCGGACGACGTTGCCCAGAGCCGCGATATCGCCATGGACGAGCTCGGGCGCATGTCCTTGCTCATCAATGACCTAGTCACCCTGGCAAAGTCCAACCGCACGGATTTTCTCCAGGTGGAGCCGGCAGAAGTCGGCAAGCTGCTTGACGACATCCTCGACAAAGCCCGCGGCCTGGGGCCGCGCCAGTGGCGCGTGGACTACCGCACCGAGGCCACCGTTGCTCTCGACCCGATCCGGACCACCCAAGCCATGCTGCAGCTCTGCGCCAACGCGGTGAAGTTCTCTGCTGCGGATAGCCGCATCGGCTTGGGCAACGAGATCGTGCGCGATGGGCATGGCAACACCACCTTGCGCTGGTGGGTATCCGATGCGGGCGTGGGCATCCAGGCTGAAGATCTTGAACGTATTTTCGAGCGCTTTGGACGGGGCCAGAACTCTGTTCGTTCTTCGGGGTCCGGCCTGGGGCTGAACATCGTGCAGGCCATAGCGGAGACCCACGGCGGACGCGTTTGGGTGAGCTCGGAACATGGCAAGGGTTCGACGTTCTACATTGACATGCCGTTGACGACTGGAAGCAAGGAAGCATGAGCCAGATACTGATCATTGAAGATGAACCGCGAATCAGTTCGTTCGTAGCCAAGGGGCTGCGTGCTGCGGGATTGACCTCATCCATCGCAGAAACCGGGCATGATGGCTTCACCCAGGCCATTGACGGTGACCATGAGCTGATCATCCTCGACCTCGGCCTGCCAGATGAGGACGGCTTCTCGGTATTGCGGCGTCTGCGCGCCGCGCAGATCGATACGCCGGTGATCATCTTGACCGCACGCGGCAGCGTGGAAGACACAGTAGCCGGCCTGCAGAACGGCGCCGACGACTACATGGCCAAGCCATTCCACTTCGATGAGTTGCTGGCGCGGGTGCGCTTGCGCCTGCGCGCCGAGGACAATGCACCTGAAGTTTCCTCGCTGGCCCACGAAGACCTGATCATGGACCTGCTGCGCCGCCGGGTGACGGTCAATGAGCGCGAAGTCGACCTTTCCGCGCGTGAATTCGCCTTGGCCGAAGCCTTCTTGCGCAACCCCGGCCAAGTGCTCAGCCGCGAGCAATTGCTTTCCCGGGTCTGGGGCTATGATTTCGATCCAGGATCCAACGTGGTGGATGTGTATGTCCGCTACCTGCGCAACAAGCTCGGCTCGGAACGTTTTGAGACGGTACGCGGATTCGGCTACCGACTCGCCTCGGAGCGCTAGCCGAATCCTGCACGGGATCTAGCGCAACGTCGGATCCGGAACGAAGCTCTGCTGGAGCAAACGGCTCCAGCGATTGGCCGGCAGCTGCGGGTTCAGCAGTGCAATGCCGATGCAATACTTGGACATCGATACCTCTCGGATGCCCAGCTCGGCCAAGGCCTGGTCCGACGCGCCCCGGCCATCAGCGGACTTGGTCTCCACGACAACCAGGTCCGGTCCGTCAACCCTCGAATCGCCGTTGGCGTATTCCAGTTCAACGTCGCAGGTCAGCCGTTCGCCATCGATGGGGTTCACGAAAGTTGCACGCCGGTAGTCACTGTCCAGCACAGGTTGCAGTTGGGGCACGTCCTGCCCGTACTCGCTGCGCAGGACCGATTCCAAGAACTCGAGGTTCTCTTCGGTCAGCTCGCCGGCGCTGTCCAGATCCTGCTCGACGCGATGCTTCACCGTCGAGCCGCGAAGCCCCTTGGTCTTGATCTCGAACATCGACAGCCCGGTGTCAGCATAAGTGCGCGAGCGCACCTTGTATCGCCGTCGCCGACCCTGGCGGTGGGCGCGGTACTGGTCGTAGTCCTCGGTATCGAAATACACCGATTCGTAGCGGAAGGTGCGCAGGCCATCGATCTGCATGATCTTGAATTGATCGCCCAAGCGCTCGGATAATGCCGTGAACTCCTCTGGGGCCAACAGGAACTTCTTGTCGACTCGGGTCTGCAGCGCCGCTTCGGAGATCACGTCTTCGAGACTGATCGGCTCCCGGCCGATGACGGCTTCTTCAAGAGCCGCGCGCGCCTGGGAGGCAACGACGTCCGCGCTCTTGGTTGCAAGCGCAGTCATCAGGACCACGTCTCCTGCTTGGCTCCGTTCTGCGCTGCCGGTGCGGACTGGCTGTTCGCCAATTCATAAGTGCCGGAGAAGCTCTCGGATGCGCTGGACTTGGCATTGGACTTGCTGCCGGCAGCGTTGGTACGGAAGCGGACATCAACGATGGTCAAATCGCGAACCATGTCCAGCTCGACAACTACGGTTCGCAGCACCTTGGCATCCAGCAGTTCTTCCAATGCAGCCTGCAGATCCGCCTTCTTCGGGTGGGCACGTTCCAGGGTCACGGTCTGGCGCTCGGTGCGCGGAGCGAAGCTCGGGTGGTCAGCAAGGAACATCACCAGAACCAGGGCCGCGGTGGCCGCTGGAGCCAGCCATGCCGGGTCCGGGTGCAGGCCGTTGACCAAACCAATGGCCAGCGAAATGAAGTAGTAGGCGACTTCTTCCTGGGTCAGCGTGTCTGAGCGAAGGCGAATGATTGAGAGGATGCCGAAGAGCCCCAGCCCCAGCCCCATGCCTGCGCCGCTGCCTGAAAGCAGCAAGGTGACCGCGAAGATTCCCATGCTCAAGGCGATATATGCGAGCACGAGGTCGCGGCGGAAGTGGCGGCGGAAGTATACGAAGTACACCAGAACCGTAATGCCGATGACGTTTGAGGCTAGTCCCGTCCAGAATGACAACATTGCTATCCCTTTCAAAAGTTTGAAGTGATGATCCCTTCTTTATGAACTTTAGGTGAACTAAATGAGTCCAAAAGTAGAACAACATGAGAACGCCCTCATGTTACTGAATAGGTCTTGACTTGCATGTTTGCCTTCTGCTGACGGAGAGTGTGCCGTCTGGCTGGTTTTACTCAGCTTCCGCGCACCCGAGTTCTCTTACTTCTTGAGCATGCCCTCGAAGCGTTAAACAGCTAACGGCGGCTATTCTCTTTGCGAGAATAGCCGCCGTTAGCTGTTGGAGTATCGCTTACTTGCCAGCTTCGATTTCAGCCTTGGCCGTCGAATCCGAATCGTTCAGGAACTTGCCGATGCGGTCGACTTCTTCAGTCTCGCCGATGGCTGCGGCCGCACGGCCCAGCGCATAGAGCGAGCGAAGGAAGCCTCGGTTTGGCTCATGGCGCCAAGGCACAGGGCCCTGTCCGCGCCAGCCGGCTTTGCGCAGCGAGTCCAAGCCTCGGTGGTAGCCAACTCGTGCGAACGCGTACGACTCCACGATGCGGCCCTCACTGTGCGCTTCGTTGGCAAGCAGCGCCCAAACCAGTGACGAGGCAGGGAACTTTGCCGCCAAGTCCGTGGCTTCATCACCGGCTTCATAGCGTGCCAGCACTTCGGTTTCTTCCGGAAGCAGGGTTTCCGGGATACCCAGCAGGTTTTCTCCGACCATGGTTACTTCAGCGACTTTCCGGCCGAGCCTAGCTGCTGGGCAGCTTCAACGATGCGGGCAGCCATGGACTCTTCAGCCTTGGCGCCCCAAACGCGCGGGTCATAGGTCTTCTTGTTGCCAACTTCGCCGTCGATCTTCAGCACGCCATCGTAGTTGCCCAGCATGTGGCCTGCGACCGGACGGGTGAATGCGTACTGGGTGTCGGTGTCGATGTTCATCTTGATCACGCCGTAGGCAACAGCGTCAGCGATTTCCTGCTCGGAGGAGCCCGATCCGCCGTGGAATACGAGATCGAATGGGTTAGCCTTGCCGATTTTGGCACCAACCTGGGCCTGGATATCCTTCAGGATCTCTGGGCGCAGCTTTACGTTGCCTGGCTTGTAAACGCCGTGGACGTTGCCGAAGGTCAGCGCGGTGATGTAGCGTCCCTTTTCACCGGCGCCCAAAGCCTCGATGGTAGCCAAGGCATCTTCGACGGTGCTGTACAGCTTGTCGTTGATCGCGTTCTCGACGCCATCTTCTTCGCCGCCCACGGCACCAATTTCAACTTCGAGGATCTGCTTCGCGGCAGCGGTGCGTGGCAGCAGTTCAGCAGCAATACGCAGGTTCTCTTCGAGGGTCTCAGCCGAGCCGTCCCACATGTGGGAGTTGAAGAATGGATCGCGGCCTGCAGCGACTTCAGCCTCCGAAGCGGCCAGCAGCGGCAACACGAAACCGTCCAGCTTGTCCGCTGGGCAGTGGTCGGTATGCAAGGCGATGTTCACGCCGTAGTTCTTGGCAACCTGGCGCGCGAAGGCCGCGAAGCCCAGCGAGCCGGTAACCATATCCTTGATGGATGCACCAGACCAGTATGCGGCGCCGCCGGTGGAGACCTGGATGATGCCGTCGGATTCAGCCTCTGCGAAGCCGCGAATTGCGGCGTTCAGAGTCTGCGAGCTGGTCACGTTCACTGCTGGGAAGGCGTAGCCGCCTGCCTTGGCAGCATCGATCATTGCATTGTACTTATCGGGGGTTGCGATAGGCATGCTTCACTCCTGGTGATTAGCGAGGTTACGCGTCTCCATTGACGGCGGTTCGCCATCCATCCTATCGGCTATGTCACTAACTAAGCCCTAAATCTCGTATCGTGACACGGGGAATTCCGCGGTTTACCGCAAAGCAAACGGCCAACCCAGATGAGAGCTTGTCTCATTATGGTTGGCCGCTGGCTTTTTACGTTCTCTATTCGGTTGTTGCGCTTACAGAGGTGCTTCCCGACGGAGCTAGCTGTGTCTTGGTCGTGGTGCTGGGCACTGATGCAGAGCTCTTGGAAGCCGCCGGAGTTTCAGTTCCGGTCGAGGCCGACTTCGACGAATCCGTCTTTGGTGCAGAAGCTGAGCCGGTTGGAGTATCCGTAACGGCTTCTTCTTCTGGCTTCGTTGGCTCTGGAGTTGGAGCCTCCACCTCATCAGTGGCATCCGGATCTTCGGGTCCGTCCGTAGCGCCTGGACTCTTCGAATCGTCAGGGCTCTTGGAACTATCTGGGCTCTTCGAGCTATCAGGGCTCTTCGAACCGTCCGGGCTCTGTGAACCATCTGGAGACTGCGAACCGCTCGGGCTTTCACTCTCGCTCGGCGACGGGCGCTGTGATTCCGATGGGCTTGGCTTCGGCCGTGGAATGCTTGGAGTGTCATCCTCGGGGACAATGACGTCTGGATCCGGGCCGCTTGGAGCCTTATCAGGAACGCGGGAGCCGTTGCCCTTGGGAGCACTGCCCGCATTGACTGTCAGCCGCTGCGAATTAATCATCGCCTGGCGCTGGCCCGGAATGGTTGGCAGGTAGTTGCGCGGATCATGCCAACGGCCGTCGATGATGACCTCGAAGTGCACGTGGCAACCGGTCGAGTTGCCGGTAGTGCCAGCCAGGCCGATCAGTTCACCCTGCTCGACTCGCTGCCCCACCTTGGCAATCAACTTCGAATTGTGGCTGTAGCCAGTCTGGACATTGCTGCCGTGGTCGATAGTCACGCGCATGCCGGAGTGCCCAGCCCATGCCGATACGGTCACCGTTCCAGCTTCAGAAGCGTAGACCGGCGAGCCGCAGGAAATAGGGTAGTCCTGGCCAATGTGGATCTGGTTGCCAGGACCGGTAGGGTTGGCACGCCAGCCATAAGGGCTGGAAATACTGCGGGTCTTGACCGGGTGCATCAGTTGCAGGTCGCCAGGCAATTTGCCGAGCTCGCCGACCATGCCCGCAAGCAGAGCTGAGGATTCGTTGTCATTGCCGGACGCTTCTGAGCCCGCGTCAGCGCCATCAAGCATTCCAACGGGACGGCCGTCAATAGCCAGCTCCTTGCCGGAACCGCCAAATGAGTTCAGCGGCGCATCTGCACTGACGTAGACCGGTCCGTTGAACATTGATGGATCTGCCACAGCATCGATGCCTACAGGGATATCGCCCTGCCTGGAGTCACCGGCCTGAGCCATGATCGGGATCGCCAGGGCTCCCGTCAGTCCGAGCGCGGCGACGATAGAAGTGGACCATATAACCAATGGCCTTCTGCGTCGAGGCAGCCCGGGCAACAGCAAGTCACGGTTTACTTGATGACGTCGTTTCACGACCGCCCTCTCCCAGATCACGTTTTCATAACTAAAACCCAGAGTAGGCGGAAAATGATAACTAATCCAGATGCTCGACTAAACTCGTCAGTATTAAATTTCTTGTTAACCTACTTTTTGCCCAAACACGTGCCTGCGTACCCACGCATGCATGGCAATCCCGGCTGCGGATGCCGCGTTGATTGAACGAGTCGAGCCGAACTGCTCGATGGACAAGGTGTCCTTGGCCGCAACGTGGACTTCCGGGCTGAGTCCCGGACCTTCCTGCCCGAAGACCAGCACGCAGTCCTTCGGCAGGTCGTAGGTCTCCAGTGGAACGGAGTCCGGGAAGATATCGATTCCCAGAATCGTCAACCCCTCGCCCTCAGCCCAGGCAACGAACTCCTCCACCGTTGCATGGTGGCGTACGTGCTGGTAACGATCAGTAACCATGGCGCCTCGTCGATTCCAGCGGCGACGGCCGATGATATGGACTTCTTTGGCCAGGAAAGCGTTTGCGCTGCGTACCACGGTGCCGATGTTCATATCGTGCTGCCAGTTTTCAATGGCGATATGGAAATCGTGGCGGCGTTCGTCAAGATCAGCAATGATGGCGTCCATCGTCCAGTAGCGGTACTTGTCCGCGACGTTGCGCCGGTCGCCCTCGGCAAGCAACTGGGGATCGTATTTTCCGTCGGTTGGCAGTTCCCCCTCCCAGGGGCCTACTCCGATCACATGCTGCGCGCTCGGGTCATTAACTGGTTCATGCGTTTCTTCGTTCACAGTATTAAGCCTAGTTCGTTATGTTCGCGCCCTTGTTCACGGCGCATTTGCGTGCGCCTGTGTAATCTCTTAATAGAACGGGATACTTTCAGTGCCGATAGCTCCCACCAAATATTTCCCTAGGGAGGATCCACGCCTCGTGACAACTTCAATCCGCGGTACGCGAACTGTCCACGACATCAAATGCTGGCTCACGGACATGGACGGCGTATTGGTTCACGAGAACCAGGCCATCAAGGGCGCCGCCGAGATGCTGAGCTACTGGCGCGACAACAACCTGCGCTTCCTGGTCCTGACCAATAACTCCATCTACACCCCGCGCGATCTGCGTGCCCGCTTATTGGCCTCGGGCCTGGACGTCCCGGAGGAAAACATCTGGACCTCCGCGATGGCCACTGCAGAGTTCCTGGCTCGCCAGCGCCCCGGCGGCCGCACCTTCGTCATTGGCGAAGCCGGTTTGACCACTGCCCTGCATGATGCGGGGTTCATCATGACCGACCAGAACCCTGACTACGTCGTGCTGGGCGAAACCCGCACCTACTCTTTCGAAGCCATCACCAAGGCCATCCGCCTGATCGAAGGCGGGGCGAAGTTCATCGCCACCAACCCGGACGCTACCGGGCCGTCCACCGAAGGCATTATGCCAGCCACCGGTGCGATCGCGGCTTTGATCTCGCGTGCAACCAACCGCGAGCCATACGTGGTGGGCAAGCCGAACCCAATGATGTTCCGTTCTGCCCTGAACCGAATCGATGCGCACTCGGAAACCACCGCAATGATCGGCGACCGCATGGACACCGATATCGTTGCGGGCATGGAAGCCGGACTGCTGACCGCATTGGTCTACACCGGCATCACCGCCCGCGAGGACATGGACACTTTCCCGTTCCGCCCGGACCTGCAGTTCCCATCCGTGGCGAATCTGCACGCGGAACTCGCCAAGGGTACCGCTGCAGCGGAAGCGCCTGCAGCCAAGAAGTAGCAGCTAGCGGATTCAGCAAGGCCGGGCTTTTGCCCGGCCTTGCTGCGTTGACGCAAGATTCCGGAAGTATGCTGAAACCGTGACCGAGCAAGTACCGAACGAGGTCCCGAGCGCGCGGAAGCGTGGACGGCCCAAAGGCAGCAACACGGGGACAACTAGAGCGGCGATCCTCAAAGCCGCGTCCAAGGAGTTCTCCCGTGCCGGATACGAGGCAGCCAGCCTCCGGTCGGTAGCGCGCCGAGCCGGGGTGGATCCAGCACTGGTTCACCACTATTTCAAGGACAAGAGCGACTTGTTTGTCCAGACCATGCGCATCCCCGTCAACCCAGGGGAAATCATCGCCGAGGCGGCAACAGCGCCGTTGGAGGAGATGGGCGAGGCGCTGACTCGCGCATTGCTCGCTACCTGGAGCAAGCCGGCTTTCCGCACGGCTGCAACGGCAATGATCCGGGGCTTGGTCTCCAGCAGCAGCGCGGCGAAAATCCTCCGTCCATTCCTGCAAGAGCAGATCTTCTCGCGCTTGGGTGCGCGTTTGCCGGAAGAAAGCGCCGAGCCGAGGGTAGCCCTGGTGGCCAGCCAGATTGTCGGCCTGATTGTCGCGCGCTACATCATTGGCTTGGAGCCTTTGGCCTCCATGGATGATGAGCAGGTTATCGAGCTGGTGGCCCCCACCATCCAGCGCTACCTCACCGGCCAATTGCCTGCGTTGAACCATTGACATGCTGCTGGCAGAGGTCCCTAATTCATTATGTGATGAATAAAACGGCTTGTGTCGATGTGCAGCGGCTCGACGTCAGACGCGGAAGGGCATTGGTCCTGGACCACGTGGAATTCCAGCTCGCGCCGGGACGGATCATCGGCTTGCTCGGCCCCAGCGGCAGCGGCAAGAGCACCTTGCTGCGAAGCATCGTGGGCAACCAGGTCATCAGCAGCGGAACAGTCTCCGTTCTCGGAAAGCCCGCCGGGCACAAGTCCCTGCGCAACCGGGTCGGCTATATGACCCAGGCAGCCAGCGTCTATGACGATTTGAGTGTCCGGCAGAACATCGCCTACTTCGCCAAGATCCTCGGCCAGCCCCCAGCCGAAGTGGATCGAGTCCTCGAAGCCACGGACCTGGCGGACCAGGCTGGCCGGCTGGCTATGGGCCTGTCCGGCGGACAGCGCAATCGGGTGTCCTTGGCCATCGCGCTGCTCGGCTCGCCGGAAATTGTCATCCTGGATGAACCCACGGTGGGTTTGGACCCGGTGCTGCGTGCGGATCTGTGGGCGATGTTCCCGCAGTTGGCGGCCACCGGCCTGTGCCTTGTCGTCTCCAGCCATGTCATGGACGAAGCCATGCGTTGCGATGAAATCCTGCTGCTGCGCGAGGGGAAGCTGCTCGGCCAGATGAGCCCGGCTGCATTGATGGAGTCAACCGGTGCAGACAATCCCGAAAATGCCTTCGTTGCCCTGATCGCGGCAGGCGGCACCGGGCAGCCGCCAAGGGGCACCGCACCTGCACCGAAGCATCGGGCCGAGGCCGAAAGGAACCAGCCATGAAACGGACACTCGCCACCGCCGGGCGGGTCCTGGCCCAGGTGCGCCATGACCCGCGGACCATTGCCTTGATGCTCATCGTGCCCAGCCTGCTAATCGGCCTGATCGCATGGATCTTCACCGACACCCCGGCCTTCAGCCGCATCGGCCCGGCCATGATCGCCTTGTTCCCATTCGTGGTCATGTTCCTGGTCACCAGCATCGCAACACTGCGCGAGCGGCGCAGCGGAACACTTGAGCGCCTGCTGAGCATGCCGCTGGCCAAGGGCGAATTCATCTTCGGCTACGCGCTGGCGTTCACCCTGGTTGCGATCCTCCAGACCATGATCGCGGTCAGTTTCGCCATCTGGGTTTGCGGCTTGGAGATCGAAGGCAGTTTCTGGCTGCTGTTCGCGGTGGCCGCCCTCGACGCGCTGCTGGGCATCAGCCTCGGCCTGATGGCCAGCGCCTTCGCACGCACCGAATTCCAGGTGGTTCAGTTCATGCCGGCGCTGGTCATCCCGCAGTTCCTGCTGTCCGGAATCATCCTGCCCCGCGAGCAGCTGCCCGGCGCGCTGGAGGCCATCGGCGACTGGCTTCCGCTGTCCCACGCCATCGACGCCCTCTCGGATGCCGCGGCGGGAACAGTGGATTCGGCGACGGCAAGAAGCATGCTGGTCATCGCCGCCTGGATCGCCGCCGCGCTGATCGTCGGTTCCCTGACCCTGCGGCGGCGCACCGCCTAGAAATACTTAGATTTTTGGATGACATGACTTAACTGGATCCGATGCCCCATTTCCTGACGTTCTTTGAACGCGACATTAATTTTACTCGAAAGAACAGATTCTCGTCTAAGCTTTATTGTCTCGCTCGTCTGATAACATCAGAAATTGTCGTGCAGTTCAGAATGTCGTTTTACGCTTATACAATTTCAAAAGTGAGGGAATGAATTGGGGATCATAGAAGGAATTGAAGACCTTTCCGCCAAAATACGTGCGCAGAAAGATTCGATCCAGACTGAAGAAGCAACGAAGAACGCATTCGTTATGCCATTTATTTCGCGCGTCTTGGGATACGACGTATTTAATCCCCTCGAAGTGATTCCGGAATTCACGGCCGACCATGGAATGAAAAAGGGGGAAAAAGTTGACTACGCGATCATGAAAGACGGCGAAGTTCAGATTCTTATCGAGTGCAAACATGTTGGTGACTCTCTCAACGTCAAGCATGCTTCGCAGCTTTTCCGGTATTTTTCAGTTACCAACGCCCGAATCGGCGTGTTAACTAATGGGCAGGCCTATCATTTCTTCACGGATCTAGACGCTCCAAACATCATGGATCAGAAGCCGTTCCTCGTACTTGACCTGCTAGACGTAGACGAAATTGTCTACCCTGAACTCACAAAGCTCACTAAAGAAACTTTCAATCTAGATTCAGTGTTGAACTCAGCTGAAGAGCTCAAGTATGTCGGAGCGTTGAAACGCGAAATTGGCAACGAGTTCAAGGAGCCAGGAAAAGATTTCGTTCGATTGCTGATGACCAAGGTAACCGAACGTCGAGCGACCGCAGATAACTTAGCACTTTTCACTGAATTAGTTGGTAAAGCAACTAAGCAATTTTTGAAAGAAAAAGTGCATGAACGACTTAAAAACGCGTTACATGAAGGCGACGCCATTGAGGTGCCACTTCCAGACGGCCAACGGACTTCAGAACAGGTTCACAAATCAGTTGAAAACGCCGTCGAGGCAAAAGAGGAATCTGATAAGACCGGGGTAGTCACCACCGAAGAAGAACTTGCTGGGTACCAAATCATCAAGGCGATTGCGTGTAGCGAAGTCAAACCTAATCGAGTGACTCACCGCGATAGCAAAACATATTTTGGAATCTTGCTAGACGATAACAATCGACGAACGATCGCCCGGCTCCACTTCAATGCAAAAGCCCAGAAATACATCGGGCTCCTTGACGAAGACAAAAAGGAGACTCGGCATCCAATTGACGAGCTGGAAGATATCTACCTCTTCGCGGAACAGATTCGAACATGTGTCGCACGCCTAGACAGCAACTAGATTAAGTGTTTGAAACCGCTGCGCCATTCTAGTATTGGCGCAGCGGTTCGAGCACTTTCAGGTGCTGCCCTGCGGCGGCGCACCGCCTAGCGGCTACGCGATGTCCACCGGGGTGTCCAGCACGCGGCCCTCGGCCACTTCGCGCACCTTCCCGGTGATCCGGAACTCGGCCTGCAGTGGCAGGTCCTCGCTGCTGGTTCCCACCAGCGCGGTGAACTTGCCCGGTTCCACAATGCGCTTCCCGGACAGCCCGGTGAACGAGGTTCGGTCAGCATGCACGGTGAAAGCCACGCGCTTCGACTCCCCTGCCTCAAGCTGCACCTTGGCGAAGCCGGCCAGCCAGCGGCGCGGGCGCACCACCTGCGACACCGCGTCAGCCATGTACAGCTGCACCACTTCGGCACCGGAGCGCGCTCCGGTATTGGCCACGGTGGCACTGACCCGAATGGTGCCGTCGGCAGCGATTTCAGTTTCCGGCAGTTCCAGCCCGGAGATCTCGAAGCTGGTGTAGGAGCTGCCGTAGCCGAAGGGGTAGAGCGGACGCGGATCGAGGTTGGTTACGCCTTCTGAATGCCACGCCAGCTTGGAAGCCAGGTAGGTGCCCGGCTGCCCGCCGATATGGTCGGGGATCTGCACCGGCAGCTTGCCCGAGGGGTTGACATCGCCGGTCAGCACGCCAGCCAGTGCCGGCCCGCCTTCCACCCCGGGCATGAAGCACTGGATGATGGCCGCGGTGCGATCAGCGAATTGCCCCAGCGAATACGGGCGCCCAGTGACCAGCACCAGCACCGTCGGGGTCCCCGTGGCCAGCACGGCTTCCACCAGATCCCCCTGCCGCCCGGGCAGGCGCAGGTCGACGACGTCGCAGCCCTCCCCCGAGGTGCCACGGCCGAAGAGCCCGGCGAGGTCGCCAACGGCAACCACCGCGACTTCGGCGTTGCGGGCGGCCTGGACCGCCTGGGCGATGCCCGAATCATCCAGATCGGTGAAGTCCACGCCACGGGCATACTCGATCTGCGATCCGGCGAGCGCGGGAGCCTGCTGCAAGGCTTCGAGGATCGAGGCCATCGGCACGCCGTAGTCCTGCTGCGTGGCGAAGCGCGAGTAGACATGATTGGTGAAGGAGTAGCAGCCCAGGTGGGTGCGCGGCTGGGAGGCGCTGGGCCCGATGACCGCCAAGCGTGCCGGGCTGGCCAAGGGCAGGATCTGCTCGTTGCGCAGCAGGATGATCGATTCCTCGGCCATTTTCCGGGCATGGGCACGGTTATCGGCCGAATCCAGTTCCACGTCATCGCCCAGCCAGGCCTGGCGCGGGTTCCAGCCCGGATCCAGCAGGCCCATCTGCAGCTTCTGGGCCAGCACGCGGCGCACCGCGGTGTCCAGGACTTCCTGCTCCAGCGCTCCGGCGCGGACCGCCTGGGCCAGGTTGGCGAAGGCGGTGGTCTCCGGGAGCTCAACGTCCATGCCGGCTTCCAGGGACAGCCGGCCCGCGGCGTCCTCGTCTTCTGCGACTTCGTGCATGCTGTGCAGGAAGCTGACGGACCAGTAGTCCGCCACGACGGTTCCCGCGAAGCCCCAGCGGCCCCGCAGCACTTCGGTGAGCAGCCGGTGGCTGCCAGCGGGCGCTTCGCCATCCACGTCCGCATAGGAGTTCATCACGGACTTCACTCCACCCTCGCGAACCGCGCGTTCGAACGGCGGGAACACCGTGTCTTCCAGCGCCCGGGGGCCCATGGAGACCGGCGCGTGGTTGCGCCCGGCTTGCGAGGCCGCGTAGCCGGCGAAGTGCTTCAAGGTGGCGTGCACCCCCGAGTCCTGCAGCCCGCGCACGTAGGCTACACCCAGCTCCCCAACCAGGTGGGGGTCTTCGCCCATGGTCTCTTCCACCCGGCCCCAGCGGTAGTCGCGGGTGACGTCCAAGACCGGGGACAGGCCCTGGTGCACTCCCATCTTCAGCATGTCGGCGCCGATGCGCCGGGCCATGCCGCCAATGAGTTCCGGGTTGAAGGTGGCGCCCCAGGCAATGGACGCCGGGTAGCAGGTCGCGCCAAGGGTGGTGAAGCCAGTCAGGCATTCCTCGTGGGCGATGGCCGGGATGCCCAAGCGGTTCGCGGCAATGACCTGTTCTTGCAGCTCGACCAGGCGTTCGCGGCCTTCGGCGGGGGCCAGCGGGATGGTGCCGAAGGCGCGGGTGATATGCCCCAAGCCGTCCTTGATGGCGGTTTCGAAGCTTGGGCCTGCGGTGAAGGTGTCGGCCATCGGCGCGACGTTGCCTTCCCCGTCCTGGTTTTCTTCCTCCGGGCGGATCCAGAACGAGCCCAGCTGCCCGGCTTTCTCTTCCAGGGTCATTTCATCCATGAGCGCGGCGACGCGCTGTTCGGCAGGAAGTGAGATGTCGTGCCAGGTTTGCTCGACGGTTTTCATGGCAGTTCCTTGTCTTCAAAGATTTCGATTGCTTGCGGGGGCGGATCAGCCCTTGACTGCGCCCTGCAGTCCATTGACGATGCGCTTCTGCATGGCCAGGAAGAAGATCAGTGCCGGGATCATCGCCAGCGCGGTGAACGCGAAGACGCCGGCGGTGTCGGCCGAGTGCTCGCTGGAGTAGTCGGCGACGCCCAGCGGCAAGGTGCGCATATCCCCTTGCAGCAGCAGCAACGGCAGCAGGTAGGCGTTCCACGAGCCGACGAAGGCCAGTACGCCGACGGTGACCATGCCCGGCCCGGACAATGGCAGCAGGATCCTCCAGAAGAAGCCGATGCGGCTGGCGCCATCGAGCTGGGCGGCTTCTTCCAGCTCCTGGGGCAGCGCCATCAGGAAGGGGCGCAGGATGACCACGGTCATGGGCAGCGCGAAGGCCGCCTGCGGCAGGGCGACGCCCCACCAGGTGTTGCCCATGTCCAGGTCCCGGGTAATCAGGATGAACAGCGGAACAATCGCCACGGTGGCCGGGAACAGCAAGCCAAGCACGAAGACCATGAAGATCGGCTCGCGCAGGCGGAACGTGTAGCGGGCCAGCGGGTAGGCAGCCATGATGCCGAAGACCACCACGACGATGGTGGTGATCACCGCGATCATCGTGGAGTTCAGCGCGTACTGCCAGAAATCCGGGTTCTTCAGCACGCCGGCGTAGTTCTCCAGCACCCACGGCTCGGGAAGGCCTGCCGGGTTCTCGGCCAGCTGCGCGTTGGTGCGGAACCCGCCGAGCACCCCGTAGAGGACCGGGCCCAGGGTGATCGCGACAACCGCCAAGGCGATGGCGTAGACCAGGACGTTTCCGCCTTGCCGGCCGTTGCGCTGCTTGGCGCGTTTTGCCTGGGCGGGGGTGTGCTGGGGCCTGGTAGCCAGGGTGGCGCTCATGCTTTGGCCTTCTTCCGCTTCGTGCGCTCATCATCGGGCTGCGAATCCCGCTTGAGGATGAACTGCTGGTAGGAGATGGCCAGAACCAGGGCGACGATGAACAAGATGACCGAGGCGGCCGCGGCGATCCCGAAGTTCTGGCGCTTGGTTCCTTCCGAAACCAGGAAGCTGGCCATCGTGGTGGTGGCGTTGGCCGGTCCGCCGCCGGTGAGGATCCAGACCATGTCGAAGAGCTGCAGCGAGCCGATCATGGACAAGAAGCCCCAGGTGCGCAGGGTGGGGCCCAGCAGCGGGATGGTGATCTTGCGCTGGATCTGCCACCAGGAGGCGCCGTCGATTTCCGCCGCTTCGTAGAGCTCGGACGGCACCCCCTGCAGCCCGGCAAGGAACAGGATCACCGCCAGGCCAAGGTACTTCCAGGTCAGCACTGCCAGCACGGTCCACAAAGCGAGTTCCGGCGTGCCCAGCCAGCCCTGGGCCGGCCCCTGGATTCCCAGCTTGGACAAGATGGTGTCGATCACCCCGTACTGCGGCTGCAGCAGCTGGAACCAGACCACCCCGGCGATGACTTCGGACAGCACGTAGGGCACGAAGATGATGGTGCGCAGCAGGGACTGGATCTTCATCTTCCGGTTCAGCAGCAGGGCGATGCCCAGGCCGATCGGCAGCTGCAGGGCGATGGAGCCGCCGATGATGACCAGGTTATGGACCAGGGCATCGGTGAACACCTCGTTGCCCAGCACCCGGACGTAATTCTTGAAGCCCACGAAGTCCACCAGCGGGCCGAAGCCCTTCCAGTTGTACATCGAGAAGCGCACGGCCTGGATGATGGGGACCAGCATGAAGACCGCGATCAGCAGCAATGCCGGGCTGACGAAGAACAGGATCTCCAGGTTCTTGCGCCGCTGCGCGGGCTTGCGCGTGCGCTTGGCACCGGCAGGCGGCAGTCCGCTTGGCGTGGAACGCCGCCTTTCGGAAAGCCCTGGGCCACCGCTGGCTGGCGGACTGGCTGCGTAGGTTACTTCTGGGGCCACGGCGTGGATCACTTCTCCAGGTCAGCGGCATCTTGGCTGGCGTCGACGATCTTCTGCGCGTCGGATTTGCCGGCGAAGAGCAGGGCGATCTCGTCGTTCATGGCCCCGCCAATGGAGGCACCGAACGAGGTGTCGAAGTACAGCTGGAAATATGGCGCCTTGTCGCGCACGTCCATCAGCGAAGCCAATGCCGGATCCGAGATCGCGTCCTTGGCCGCCGGGTTGGTCGGCAGGCCCATGTCCAGCTCGGCGAAACCGCGCTGGACCTCGTCGGAGAGCATGTGCTTCACGAAGTCCACCGCCGCGTCGGGGGCGCCTTCGGAAACTGCCCAGGCGTCGCCTCCGCCAAGCTGCGCGGCCGGGTCGCCCTGGCCGCCCTCAATGGCAGGGAAGGGGAACCATCCGGCGTCTTCCCCCATGCCAGTGCCGTCTTCGGTCAGGCCCTGCATGACCCCTGGCTCCCAGTGGCCAGCCAATTCCATGGCTACCTTTCCGGTGGCCAGCAGGCCCGAAGCGGAGGTGGGGCCGGACTGCGCCGGGGTAGAGAGGAAGCCCGGGTTGAATGGCTCGGATTTGATCAGCTGGTCCACGTCTTCCCCGGCCTTGGTGAAGCACTGGTCGCTGAAATCGAGATTGGCGACCGAATCGGCCAGGGTCTGCTGGGAGCATTCGCGCACTGCCGCGTAGTACCAGTAGTGGGCTGCCGGCCATTTGTCGCCGGCGCCGATGGAAATCGGGTCGATGCCTGCCTGCTTCAGCTTCCCGGTGGCCGCAATCAGTTCATCGAAGGTCTGCGGGGCCGAGTCGATGCCCGCTTCCTTGAACAGCGCCTTGTTGTACCAGAACCCCGCGCCGCCCAGCGAGAACGGCAAGGCGTAGGTCTTGCCATCGAGCTGCCAGCCGCCGGCGTTCTCGCCGAGGAAGGCGATTTCCTCGGAGGCCGCCTCGGTCAGGTCGTTGGTCAGCCCGGCGGCCACGTGGGCTGCGAGCTCCCCGCCACCACGTTCCATGTAGACATCCGGGGCGTCGCCGCTCTGGAAGGCCGCATCGAGCTTGGTGAGCATGTCCTCGTGCTGCATGGCGCTGACTTCGACCTCCACCCCTTCATGGGCGGCTTCGAAGTCGGCTGCAACCTGTTCGTAGTAGGCCTTGCCGTCGCCGTTATTGGAGTTGTGCCACCAGGTGATGGTGGTGGTTCCGTCTGCCGACGTCCCTTCCTGGCCTGCATCGGCGGCGCAGCCGGTGGCCAGCAGGGCAGTCGTGGCGGCCAGCGCCAGAATCTGCGCACCTCGGATCTTGGATAACATGCTCGTGCTCCTCAGCTGTGATGAAGACCTGCCGGCATCGGACGGCAGGCGATTGGCTCCACCAAGAATTGCACCGTGACGCAGGTCATGTCAATCGTTTTCGATAACGTTTTCGAAATCCATTGCGAAAACGTTGTCGAAAGATCCGCAATCGGTCGTCATGCCCCCGTGAAGTCACGGAATTCCGGAGTATTTTGCGCTACTGTTAGTGGAGTGATGACCCCTCAGACCGGAATCCCCGGGATCGCCAATGCCCAGCAGCCGCAGATCCCCGGCGAGCCTTCCAGCGCACGCGTGACCATCAACGACGTCGCGCGCGCCGCGCAGGTCTCCGTCTCCACCGTCTCGAAGGTCGTCAACGGCCGCTACGGGGTCGCCCCGGCCACCATCGCCAAGGTCCACCAGGTCATCAGCGAACTGGGCTACGAGACCTCGCTGGTCGCCTCCTCGCTGCGCAGCACCCGCACCAACATCATCGGCATCCTGGTGGCGGAGTTCGAGCCCTTCTCGCTGGGCCTGCTCAACGGCATCTCCGCGACCCTGCGCGGAACCCAATACGATTTGATGGCCTACGCGGGCAACCTTTCCCCCGAAGGGCATGCCGGCTGGGAACGCCGCTCCCTGTCCCGCTTGGGCGGAACGCTGATCGACGGCGCCATCATCGTCACCCCCACCGTGGAAGTCCCGCACAGCTCGGTGCCGGTCGTCGCCATTGACCCGCATGCCGGTCCGGAAATGCCGATCGCCATCGACGTGGACAACCGTTCCGGGGCCTATACGGCCACCCGGCACCTGCTGGATCTGGGCCATCGCCGCATCGGGCACATCCGCGGGCGCGGGGACCTGGCTTCCGCGCACCTGCGCGAGCAGGGCTACCGCCAAGCGCTGGAAGAGGCCGGCGTGGAATTCGATGGGCAGCTGTCGCACGATGGCGATTACCAGCATGATGCCGCGGTGCAGGCCGCCCATGACCTGCTGGACCTGCCCCAGCCGCCCACGGCGATCTTCGCGGCCAATGACCTCTCGGCCCTGGCCGCCTTGCAGGTGGCCGGCGAGCGCGGGCTGCAGGTTCCCGGCGATCTTTCGATCATCGGCTTCGATGACATCCCGGCCGCGGCACAGTCCTCTCCCCCGCTGAGCACCGTGCGCCAGCCGCTGCATGAGATGGGCGCCCAGGCGGTGAGCATGCTGCTGGGCCTGCTTGCGGGCGAGGACGTCCGCTCCCCCGGCCACCTGCCTGCCGTGCTCGTCCCGCGCGAGACCACGGGCCCCGCGCGCAGCAGCTAGCCGGGAAAAGCAGAGCACCCCGCCGCGCACCGGGAATTCTCCGGTGGGCAACGAGGTGCTGTGCAGGGAATCGCTTGCCGGCTACAGGCCCAGCTCGTTCTTGCCGTAGGCGAACAGGTACGGAACGCCGGCTTCTTCTTCGATGCGTTCCTTGGCTCCGGTGTCGCGGTCAACGATCACGGCCACGGCAATCACGTTGCCGCCGGCCTTGCGCACGCCCTCGACAGCGGTCAGCGCCGAACCGCCGGTGGTGGAAGTATCCTCGAGCACGATGACATCGCGGCCTTCCACGCTCGGGCCCTCGACCTGGCGGCCCATGCCGTAGGACTTCTGCGCCTTGCGGACCACGAAAGCGTCGATGGCGCGGCCCTTGGCCCGGGCGGTGTGCATGATGGCGGTGCCTACCGGGTCAGCGCCCATGGTCAAGCCGCCCACATTGCTGAATTCCAGCTTGGCCTCGTCCAGCAAGCCAAGCATGACTTCGCCAACCAAGCCCGAGGCTTCCTGGTGCAGGGTTACACGGCGCAGATCGATGTAGTAATCAGCTTCCTTGCCCGAGGACAAGGTGACCTTGCCGCGCACAATGGCTAGTTCTTGGATCAGTTCTTTTAGTCGCTCACGGGCGCTGGTTTCGCTCATACCCTCGATTCTAGTCGGCATCATGGCTAGGCTGATTCCATGAACGCAAAACGCCCCTTGGGTTACTGGCTGAAATTGGTGGATTCGCTGATTGACGAGCAGTTTGCAGCGACTTTGGAAGAGCACGGTGTGACACGCAGGCAATGGCAGGTGCTCAACCTGCTGGAGCAGCAACCTGCCACCGAGGCGCAATTGGACGCCGGGCTTTCCCCGTTCTTCGCCTCGCCGGATGAACCGCAATCATTGAGAGAGCACCTTGCCGAGTTGATCGAATCCGGCTGGGTTACGGCAATCAACGGCGAGTATTCCATCACCGATCGGGGCCACACCTCGTTGCTCAAGCTCAGTGAGCTCGTGGAAAAGATCCGCACCCAGTTCGGCCAGGATCTGGACGGTTCCGAATATGACGCGGTGGTCGAAGCCTTGGAGAAGATCGCGCGCAATCTCGGCTGGGACCCGGACCAGGATTCCGAATAGCCCCTCCGGGATTTGTTGAGAACAGATTAACTTTCGTTCCCAGCCTGTGCAGCGGTACCGCACGGCGAGGGCTCATGCCTAGGATTAGAAGCATGCGTGAACTGCAAGCAAAGATCATTGAAGAGCTGGGCGTGCGCCCGGAAATCGACGCAGCCGACGAAATTCGCCGTCGTATCGACTTCCTCAAGGACTATCTGGCCGCTACCGGTGCCCGGGGTTTCGTGCTGGGCATCTCCGGCGGCATCGATTCGACGCTGGCTGGCCGCTTGGCCCAGTTGGCCGTCGAAGAGGTGCGCGAATCCGGCGGCGAGGCGCGCTTCGTGTCGGTGCGCCTGCCGCATGGCGTGCAGAAGGATGCGGCCGATGCGGAAGCGGCCATGAATTTCGTGGCTGCCGACGAGCAGTTCGAGGTGAACATCCAAAAGCCTGTCGCCGCTTTCGATGAAGCCCTGGCCGATGCGGGCCACCTGGCGCTGAGCGATTTCAACCGCGGAAACCTCAAGGCCCGCACCCGGATGATCATGCAGTACGCCATGGCCGGGGACCGCGGGATGCTGGTCCTGGGCACCGATCACGCGGCCGAATCGATCACCGGCTTCTTCACCAAGTTCGGCGATGGCGGAGCGGACCTCCTGCCCCTGGCCGGGCTGAATAAGCGCCAGAACCAGGCACTGCTGCGCGAGCTGCAGGCTCCTGAGCTGCTGTGGGCCAAGGAGCCTACCGCGGACCTGCTGGACGGCCAGCCGCTGCGCGCAGATGAAGAGGAACTTGGCCTGACCTATCCGCAGATTGATGACTACCTCGAAGGCCGCGAGATTGACCCTGCGGCAGCCGAGGTCATCGAAAGGCGCTTCGTGGGATCCCGGCACAAGCGCACCGTACCGGCCACCTACTGGGACAAATGGTGGCGCGCTTAAGGATTACCCCAAGCCGGTGATTTCCTTCAGCGCCTGGACATGTTGCGCAAAGGCCTCCTGCCCAGCTGAAGTCAGCTTCGCCCAGGTACGAGGCCTTTTGCCCACATACCCTTTCTTGATCTGCACGTAACCGCCGGCTTCCAGTGCGCTCAGATGCCGGGAAAGCACCGAATCCGAAATGCCGATGGCTTCTTTCAAGGATTTGAAATCGGCTTCGTCCACGGCTTGCAAGGAGCCCATCAGTGAAAGCCGTACCGGGTTGGAGAAGTCGTCGTTGAGCCGTTCGCGAGCATGGGCATTCACTTGCGCACCATCGCAATTCCGGTCAGGAACAACGGCGCGGCAACGATAATCCAGATCAACGCGATGGCGCCCCAGCCCATGGGTCCCGCCCCGAGCAAGGCCACTGCCACCGCGTAAAGCACCATGCTCGCAATGAACCCCCGAAGATACATCTTGGAATGCCCGCGCGGCAGCGAGCGGTAGAGCTTCCCGTAAGCCAAGGACATTGCTGCAACGGATACGCAGAACAACGCCATGATGACGATGAAGCCGATAAAATCCGCATCGGGACGAAAGACCTGCAGCAGTGCGGCCAGGCCGCCCATGAGCACTCCCAAGATGATGCAATAGGTGCCCAGCAATTTGGCTCCGTACCCGGCGGCACGCTGCATTCCCTGCCGCGCCGACCCCAGGGCGGCCAGTTGCTCTTCAGGGCTCATTTTCTTGCCGGAACTCATTTGCTGGCCGCCTTGCGAGCCTTCTGCTGGCGCTGTGCGTAGACGGACGTCATGGTCATGCAAATTGCCATGAAGAAGCCCATGCCAATGAAGATCAGGGAGTTGTTGCCCGTGGCATAGGCGGTCATGGCCATTGCCGCGAAGGCCAGACCTGCCGCAACGGTGATGATGGTGTACCAGGTGCTGAATGGCATCTTCATTGTCCTGCTCCTTTGGCTTTGATCTTTCGGGTTCCCCAACCATAACAAGTACTTTCCACTTTGGAAAGTACTTGTTATGAATTAGCTGGAAAGATTCCAACGGACGGATGCCCCGGCTACACGAAGGCACTGACTCCGGTCAGGGCACGTCCCACAATCAGCGAATTGATTTCATAGGTGCCTTCATAGGTATGGAGAATCTCGACATCGCAGAAGACCTTGGCCATTTCGAAATCGCTCACAATGCCATTGCCGCCAAGCATCGCTCGGCCCAAGGCGGCCGAATCCCGCGCCAGGCGGGTGGCAGTCGACTTCGCCATTGCCGCATCCACCATGTGCAATTCCGCGCGCTCTTGCTTGCGGGCAATATCGCCCATCATGGAAAGGCAGGCGCTCAGGTTGCCTGCAATTTCGGCCAGGGGCTGCTGAATCAACTGGAAAGCGGCCAGCGGCTGCCCGAACTGCTGGCGCTGCGCGACGTACTCGCTGCAGATGTCGAGCGTTGCCATCATCGCGCCGACAGCCTGCCACCCCACCCACGCGCGAGATTGCATCAATAGCTGGTTTGCCGCAGCGAAGCTGGTCACCCCTGGAAGCTTATTCGCGACGGGAATCCGCACATTCTCCAGCCGAATATCCGCATTCTGCATGCTGCGCAGCCCGATCTTGTGTTCGATCTTGGAGGCGCTATATCCAGGGCGGTCCGCTTCAACGAGGTAGGCCCCGACCTGCGAAGTTTCCTCGTCCTTGGCCCAGACCAGCGCGAAATCGCTGAAGGTGCCCATGCCGATCCACCGCTTGGCCCCGTTCAGAACGTACTGGTCACCGTCGCGCTGCGCGGTGCTCCGTATGCCGCCGGCGATATCCGATCCATGTTCCGGTTCGGTCAGCGCAAATGCGCCGTAGGCTTCAAAGCCGGCGAGCTTGCCCAGCCACTGCGCGCGCTGCTCTTCCGACCCCAATTCGCGGATCATCCCGAGCACCAGTTCGTTGTGGATGCCGACCACGGATGAGATTGAAATATCGGCGCGGGCGAGTTCTGCATGGATCAGCCCCCGCAGCAAATGCGAGCTGTCCCCCAGCTGCAATCCGCCCAGTCCGAGTTCGGCCAGTTTTCCGATCAGCTCGGTCGGAAATTCTTCGCGGTTCCAATAGCCAACGGACTGCTTGCGCACCTGATGCTGCGCTACCTGCCTGATTCCAAGCAGTCGCTGCCGTTCGGTTCCACTTAGTTCTCCGGCCACATTCAAGAGGTCCATCCGGGGATTCCTTCCAAACCATAGGATGTCCAAGTATATTGTTGGACTAAGTCTTCTTTTGGGGGTATGCACATGACTTCTCCGCTCTCACGCGAT
Source organism: Glutamicibacter sp. NPDC090743 (assembly GCF_044769125.1). Taxonomy (NCBI): domain Bacteria; kingdom Bacillati; phylum Actinomycetota; class Actinomycetes; order Micrococcales; family Micrococcaceae; genus Glutamicibacter; species Glutamicibacter sp. NPDC090743. Next base: position 323,489 of record NZ_JBIVXE010000006.1, read on the forward strand.
CCAATCGCGCAAGCCAGGGAACAATGGATTTCCCATGGATGGTCAGCCGAGGCCGACTCCATGGCCGCAATTACCGCGGTGATGCGCACGGCATCGATTTACCTGCAGCGAGCCGATGCCATCCTCAAGCCGCACGGGCTGACCTTTGCGCGATTCGAAGTACTCGCCTTGCTCGGTTTCTCCAAGCGCGGCTCCCTGCCCATGAGCCAGGCCAGCCAGCTCCTGCAGGTCCACGCCACCAGCCTGACCAACTCGGTAGACCGCCTGGAAGCCACCGGTTTGGTGCGGCGCATCCCGCACCCGACCGACGGCCGCACCCGCCTTTTGGAACTCACGGCCGCAGGCCAGCAAGTGCTGCCTGCGGCCCGCGGCGATCTGAACGAAAAGCTCTTTGCCCAGAGCGATCTCTCCGGCACCGACGCCACCGAGATTTTCGAGATCCTGGCCCGATTCCGCAAGGCCTCCGGGGACTTCCTATAGCGATCCGTCGCGGATCGCGTTGATAATCCCGGAAAAATCGGTTCCCGCATCGCCCTCATCGCTGAACTTGCGGTACAGCGCTGCGGCCAGGGAGCCGAGCTGGGCATCGGTACTCGTATGCTCCAGCGCGCTAGCTGCCAGGCCGAGGTCCTTGGCCATCAGCGCTGCGGCAAATCCTGGCTGGTAATCGCGATTGGCAGGGGAAGCAGGCACAGGTCCGGGCACCGGGCAATTGGTGGTGACCGACCAGCATTGCCCCGACGCGGAGGAAATGACATCGAAGAGCGCCTGGTGCTCCAAGCCCAGCCGTTCTCCGAGCACGAAGGCCTCGGCAGCGCCAATCATCGAGATGCCCAGCAGCATGTTGTTGCAGACCTTGGCGGCCTGGCCTGCGCCGTACCCGCCGCAGTGCACGATCCGCTTGCCCATGTGCTCCAGCAGCGGGGTGATCTCTCCGAGATCTTCGGCTTGCGCACCGAGCATGAACGTCAAAGTCCCCGCTTCTGCCCCGACCACGCCCCCGGATACCGGAGCGTCGGCGCTTCGATGCCCCGCGGCGACCGCAAGCTGCGCCGCTTCACGGGCCTGCGCTACGTCGATTGTGGAGCACTCCAGGAACAGCGTATTGGGCTTGGCGCTATCGAGCAGGTATTCGCGGTAGGCATCGAGCACGTGCTTGCCCGAAGGGAACATCGTGATGACGATGTCCACGCCGGCGGCCGCCTCGGCTCCGGTAGCCACAGTGCCGATGCCTGCCTCTTGGGCGGCCTGCACCGCGCCAGGAACCACGTCGAAGCCCTTGATCCGGTAGCCTGCCTTGTGCAGGTTGATGGCCATGGGCAATCCCATATGGCCCATGCCCAGGAATCCGATAACTGGTTTTGCGTTCATGAGTGGCTCTTTTCCGCTAGATCTTCACCGAGCAGTGCGAAAGTTAGTTCTGCCCCGAACAGGGGCTCCAAATGCCGTTGCGTGCGCTGGCCCGGGCTTAGCCCCGGGACTGCTTCCGTCCATTGCGCAGTGCGGTCCTTGTCGATGACTGCGGCGCGAATCCCCTCGGCGAAATCGGGGTCATCAAGCCGGTGAACGGCAGCCCGATACTCTCGTTGCAGGTCTGTTCTCAAATCCGATCCAGCCAGGTGGATCAGTTCTTCGGCCAAGCGCACCGAGCTCGGGCAGGCGGCGCCCAATGCCTTCAACACCTCTTGGGCTTGCGGGCAGTCGTGCAGCTCCAGTGCACGCATGACCGCTGGGGTGCTTGCCTCGCCAAAGGCCTGTACCCATTCTTCGTGCAGGAAGCCAGGCTCCGGAGTCTCGGCATAGCTGGCCAGCACCGACGCGGCCGGCTGGGCCTCGAGGTCTGCGAGCACGTCGGGGATCCGGGCCTTGGGCACATACGAGTCGGCCAGGCCCAAAGCGATGGTGTCGGCCGCGCTGAATTTCATTCCAGTCAATGCCGCCAATCGTCCGGCCGCATGCGGGGCACGCGCCAGCAAATGCGTTCCGCCTACGTCCGGGAAGAATCCGATACCGACTTCCGGCATGCCGCAACGGCTGGTTTCGGTAACTATGCGATGGCTGCCATGCGCCGAGATGCCGATGCCACCGCCTAGGACGATTCCGTCCATGAGCGCAATGTACGGCTTGGGGTACTCGTCGATCAGGACGTTGAGCTGGTATTCAATGCGCCAGAAGTCTGCCGAAGCACCGCTGCGGTCCAAGATATCCCGGTAGATCGCCACGATATCCCCGCCGGCGCACAGGCCGCGCTCCCCTGCGCCCATAACCGCTACCTGGGCGATATCCGGGTCATCGCGCCATTCCAGCAGCACGTCGAGGAAGTCACGGCACATGTCCGCGTTGAGGGCGTTCAGGGCCTTCGGCCGGTTCAGCGTAATGAGCCCCAGGTGCCCCCGGCGTTCGGTCAGAATCTCAGGCAACAGACTCTCCTTTGAGTGATTGAGGTCACCTACTAGTGTCGAATATACTCGGACTTCCAACTAAATTGAAGTGGCACAAGACAGCAAACTTGATAGGTTGAACTAGTGAAGATTGCAACCTGGAATGTGAACTCGCTGCGAGCCCGCGCCGACCGTGTTGAGGACTGGCTGCGACGTACCGATGTAGATGTCCTGGCTATCCAGGAAACTAAGTGCAAAGACGACAATTTCCCCTGGGAACTGTTCGAGAACAACGATTACGAGGTAGCGCACTTCGGAGTCAACCAGTGGAATGGCGTTGCCATCGCTTCTCGCGTTGGCCTCGAGGATGTTGAGCGCACCTTCCCCGGGCAGCCGGAATTCGGCAAGGCCGGCAAGAATCCGATCCAGGAGCCTCGCGCCATCGCGGCAACCTGTGGCGGAGTGCGTGTCTGGAGCCTGTATGTACCCAACGGACGCGCGTTGGATGATGAGCACATGGGCTACAAGCTGAACTGGCTGGATGTGCTCAAGCAGGAATCCGCCCGATGGCTGGCGGAAAACCCCGAGGCGCAGATTGCCTTGATGGGCGATTGGAACATCGCGCCAAAGGACGAAGACGTGTGGGATATCGACTTCTTCCTCGAGAACAAGTTGACCCACGTCTCGGCGCCAGAGCGCGCCTCCTTCGCTGCCTTCGAGGAGCTGGGCTTCACCGATGTCGTGCGCCCGCACACCGAAGGCGAATACACCTACTGGGATTACACGCAGTTGCGTTTCCCGAAGGGCGAAGGCATGCGCATCGATTTCTCGCTCACCTCGCCTGCGCTCACCGCACGCGTAACCGGCGCAAGCATTGACCGCGAAGAACGCAAGGGCAAGGGCGCCAGCGACCACGCCCCGGTCATCGTGGAGCTGGCCGACTAGTCATGGCGGCAAAGATGATTGGGCCCGCCGCAGAGCTGACCGCAGCTACAGCGCACCTGCGCGTCTACGAGCCGCTGGATGCTTTCGAGGATTGGGCCCAGTCCATCATCCTGCGTACCCCGCGGCGCACCGCGGAGCAGTGGGATGACTTCGAGAACGAGCGGCTGTGGAGCCGCACCCTGCGCCATGTCTCCGACCCGTTCCCGCATAATGAGCCGGAATTCTTCCGCAGCGTGAAGTCCTTGGACTACCAAGGGGCCGAGCACACGCGCTATTGCCCGGGGCAATTGCAGGCACGCAGCCTGCTCGCTGCCGAACAAGCCGAAGAAGCCATGCGGGCCGAGGTTTTCGACCTGCTGGTACCGCCGGCAGCGCGGCAGGCTAACGCACAACGCGTTGATGCCGACCGCCTGGCCAATGACCTGACCCATCTGCACACGAGGACCTCTTCATGGGGCATCCCGCTGGGCTGGTTTGCCCTCTTCCGCGAGGACGACGAGCACGAGCTGGTTCACAGCGGTGAGCAGCTGAAGACGGTTCGCATGTACGCCACTTTCGAACAGGCCATTGACCGCCTGGCTTGGGCAGTCCAAGCGCTGGCATCCCATGCGCCGCAGTCGCAGCTCTTCGAGGAGCTGGGCAGCCTTGGCGGATGGCTGGAATCCTTCGACAACAGATCGGTCATTGAACTGGATTATGGCCTGTTGGCAGAAATTGTGTGGCCCGATGATTCCGCGAACGACTTGATGCACGGCATTCAGGCGTTGGAAGACGAGGACATGACTAGCGCCGCCGCCGCATACCGCCGGCTGAGCAATCGCTGGATTGGTCCGCGGCATCTTGGCCGCGCGAACTAACTGCCCCTGGATACAGCAAAAGCCCCGGAATCCGGAGCTTCTGTTTAGTGTGCGACCCTGACGGGACTTGAACCCGCGACCTCCGCCGTGACAGGGCGGCGCGCTAACCAACTGCGCTACAGGGCCTAGTGCTTTGAATAAATTCAAGTCACACAGTAAAACCCCCGGGATAAACCGAGGGCCTGCGTGGCTCCGACCGGCGTCGATCCGGTGACCTTTCGATTTTCAGTCGAACGCTCTACCAACTGAGCTACAGAGCCTGGTACCACTAAGTGGACACCAAATCTACTATTGAAATAGTAAATTGAGCGACCCTGACGGGACTTGAACCCGCGACCTCCGCCGTGACAGGGCGGCGCGCTAACCAACTGCGCTACAGGGCCTTGCTTTCGCAAGCCAATGGATTTCTCCATCTGACAACCACATAATGGTTGTTTGTACCCCCAACGGGATTCGAACCCGTGCCGCTGCCGTGAAAGGGCAGTGTCCTAGGCCGCTAGACGATGGGGGCCTAAGTTGTTCGCTTCGGTTTCTTGCTTCTCCGTAGCGGACTCCAATAACTATACGCAGTGTTTTTTGCTTTTGCAAAATCGGCACCTGGACGAGTTTCACCCATGCCAAATCGGGTGCGCGGGCCTAGTCTGGAAGCATGCTTTTTGAGATGGATGACGACGAATTCCAGACCCTGGTCGAGCAGGCCATCGACGCCATTCCGGAGGCTGCATTCGCCATGATGGACAACGTCATTTTCTTCATCGAAGACGAGTATGAGCCGCTTCCAGGAGAATCAGAAAACCCTGAAATTCTGGGGTTATACGAGGGCATTGCACTCACGGAACGGGACCTGGACTGGGGCACGGGCGCACTTCCCGACCGCATAACGATCTTCAAGAATCCGACGCTTCGAGCCTGCGAAACACGTGAAGATGTAGTGCGGGAAATTGGGATTACAGTGATGCACGAAGTGGCCCATCACTTCGGAATCGACGACGCGAAATTGCACGATTTAGGGTGGTCATAGCCCCAAATCCGCAGAATCTTCTTTTGAGATCTGCCTCACAAAAATACTCGAATGCAGTGGTCGAGTCGAGGTCGAAAGAGACCCAAAGCACAGGCATGGCGCTTGGAATCGCCATCCGGGTCCAGTCGACCGGCGGGCAAGCCGCCCAAAAGCCGGCTCTCAACGATTCGCGCGCCGGTCGGTTTCCCGTTGCCCCGCTGGCGGCTGCTTTATCCGGGCGTGATCAGGTGCAGCCAGCCGGAGGAACCTGGCATGCCCCTTGCCCTTGTCCACCCAGCGACTCTGGGCCCCTCCGCCACCAAGGGCAGCGAGGTGATCCCGATTGGGAGCACGGCACCGCACCCCCTCAAAAGGATTTCGCCATTGGAGCCGGCGCCTCCGAGGCAGACCCAGCGAAGCAGAGCTTTGCGCCCTCCCGGAGTACCTTTCCCTTTTAAAGGCAAACCTTTTTGCAGCCGCACATTCCCCTCCGGCACGTTACCCAAGCTTCATGACAATCGATACCTTGGTAACGAGGCGAGATATATGTCTGAGTAATTTCCCAGCCACTCTTGATCAGCCACACAGATCCCAAATGCCACTATCTTCGCAGATCACCGCCGAATACCCAGGCGAATTACACGAATGGGATTCATGTGACTGATGTGAACAGTGTTGCCAAGCGTGTCTTAATTGGCCTAATGTGCTATTTGGAGTCTTATCCGAATCGTGACCTACTCATCGGTGAAGGTCACGACTCACGCACTCCGCGTCATCCAAGTACTTAGTGAGGAACGATATGGCTACTCGCCACACGCTCGGTGTTGCTGCAAGCACCCTAGCCCTAGCGGTGTCCTGCATTGCAGGCGCTTTGCCCGCTTCCGCATCTACTTCAGCTCTGCTTCCTCAGTCTGTGGCCATCGCTGCCGCACCTAGCGCTTCCGCGCTACCTTCGGACGCAGAGGTCCAGGACGCAAAGAAGGATAAGGCTTCGACGAACGCGATGATCGCGCGCATCGAAGCTTCCCTGGCTTCCAGCCGCGCCGAACTGAAGCGCGTTGAAACTGAGGCCGCTCAGGCTCAGGAATCCCTGCTCACCGCCGGCGAAGAGCGCGATCTGCGCACCGCTGCGGCCGAGAAGGCTGTAGAACAGCTCGAGTACGCAAAGACTTACCTGGAGCAGAGCCGCAACGATCTGGGTGCTATCGCTTCGGATATCTACCGCAATGGCGCAGGCACCTCGACCCTGAGCCTGCTCCTTGATGACAACCAGGAAGGCGACCTGTTCTACAAGGCCGCTACCATCGACGCGTTGAGCGAACAGAAGGTCCAGTCCGTCAACACCGCCACCGAGGCCGAAGGCCTCGTTTCGGCTTGGCAGGAATATGCTGATGCGGCACAGAACGCCGCCGAAGAAGCTGCAGCCAACTATGACGCAGCCGCAGCGACCGCGAACAGCACCCTGTCCACCTACGAAGCAGCTATCGCACCTGAGAAGCAGCTGCGCGATGACTTGATCGGCCACCTCGCTACCTTGAAGCAGAAGGAAGAGGCCGAGGTTCGCCAGGCGGTTGAAGAGCGCGAAACGCAGGAGCAGGAAAAAGCTCTCGCGGACGCCATCGCCGAAGAGGAAACCGCCAAGGTTCCCGAAACGAAGCAAGACTCCGTTCAGCCGCTCTCGGTTGAAAAGCCACGTGAGCTGGAGCAGGCCGAACCTGAAGAGGAAACGGTCGAGTCGGAGCCTGAGAAGGTTGAAGAGGAACCGGAAGCTGTCGAGCCTCCCGTAGCGCCGAAGCCGGAGCCAACTAAAAAGGCCGAGCCAAAGCCGGAACCGACCAAAAAGGCCGAGCCGAAGCCGGAACCGACCAAAAAGGCCGAGCCGAAGCCGGAACCGACCAAAAAGGCCGAGCCAAAGCCAACCAAGAAGGCCGAACCGAAGCCGGAACCCACCAAAAAGGCCGAGCCGAAGCCGAAGGCTACCCCGAAGCCGGCACCCAAGCCTGAGCCAAAGCCGGAGCCCAAGCCGAAGGTCACCCCGAAGCCAGCGCCTAAGCCTGAGCCAAAGCCGGAACCTAAGCCGGAGCCGAAGCCTGAAGTCGCGCCGCAGTCCGGCAGCAACTACTCAGCAGCGTTTTCCTGGGCCTTGAAGACCGCGGATGATCCCAGCAAGTACTACGTTTACGGTGCCAACGGTCCCGATGCTTTCGACTGCTCGAGCTTCTCGCAGCGAGCTTTCGGCAAATCCGGCATCAGCCTGCCACGTACTTCGTCCCAGCAGTTCGCTAGCGCCCCGCAGTACGTGTCGCTGAGCAACCTGCGCCCAGGTGACCTGGTGTTCTCGTCTTCCAACGGCGGTTCCTCGTTCTACCACGTAGCTATCTACATCGGCAACGGCCAGGTCGTCCACGCTCGCAACCCGAACGCCGGCATCTCGGTGACTCCACTGAGCTACGTCAACAACCTCTACCCGAAGGCAGCCCGCTACTAAGCGCCACCCCTCGAGCACGAAGGCCGCACACCCTTTTGGGTGTGCGGCCTTCCTGCATTCTGGCTACAGGCGTGCGGTCACTGCTCCTGCGCCCGCGTATCGAAGTCCTTGCGGTTCTCCAGGCGAGGGTCATCCGAGTCCGGCACGACCATCACCGGGCCCTTGGAGTGGTGCAAGACGCCCTGCGAGGTTGAGCCAAGCAGCATCCCGGTAAAGCCGCCGCGGCCCCGCGAGCCGGTGACGGTCAGTACCGCATGCTCGGATTCGCGGATCAGCACCTCGACGGGAGGCCCGGAGACCACATCGGTTTCCATCTTCAGCGACGGATAGTGCGACTTCAGCCATTTGGAGCCCACACTCATCTGGTAGCGCACATCTTCCAGCACGGCTTCCTGGTCAACGGTCGCCGGCATCCATGCCAGCGCCGCCCCCACCGGCGGCACCGCGCAGATCAGGCGCAGCGTCAGGTCGCTGGCGATGGCCGCGTCCGCGGCCGCCAGCACCGCTGAACGCGCGCGGTCTGAACCGTCAACGCCGACCACGATGCAGTTGCGGTTCGACGCCGCGGCGGCACCGGCCTCTTCCTGCTCCTTGGCCATGGCCAGCGGAACCACGACGGTCGGGCACTTGGAGTGCGCGGGCAGTGCCGAGGACACCGAGCCGAGCAGGCGGCCAACGAAGCCGCCGCGGCCACGGGTTCCGACCACTACCAATTCGGCGTCCTGGCTCAGGTCCAGCAGCACGCCGGACGGGTCGCCGGATTCGATATAGGTGCGGATGGCCGCCGTGCTGCCTTCAAGCTCTGCGCGCGCCTGGCGCACAATGTCCTCGGCTCCCCCGCGGATCAGGTCGTCATCCAGAGTCGAGTAGCCTGCGTCCATGGAGGACGCGGCGAACACCGGGATGGTGTAGGCGGACACGATATTCAACACGCTGCCGCGGCGTACCGCTTCGCGTTCGGCCCAGCGCAAAGCGCATCTGCTCTGCTGGGATCCGTCCACGCCAACGACAATTCCTTCAATCTTCTCTGCTGCGACTGGTGCTTCGTCACTCATCAGACTCGCTCCTCAACTACCTCAGATATAACGGGATGTGATTTCCCTTACCACCAATGTACTTGCTTCCGCAGTTCTAGGTGTGAGTTGGGTCTAAAGTTTTCGCGTACAGCCTACTGGACACTCGGATCGATATGAATCAGCGCCCGAAACGTCATAGAATTTTTCCATGTCCTCCTCCACACAAACCGCGTCCGGGAATGCTATGGCCGCGCGCATCGACCGATACTTCAAGATTTCGGAACGGCGTTCAACGTTCTCCACCGAAGTTCGCGGCGGCATCGCCACCTTCTTCGCGATGAGCTACATCGTCGTCCTCAACCCGCTGGTTCTTTCCGGTGCCGATTCCTCGGGCGGCGAGTTGGGCATCCAGCGCGTTGCCGCGGTGACCGCATTTGTCGCCGGCATCCTGACCATCCTGATGGGCATCTGGGCCCGCCACCCATTCGCCATGGCTACCGGCTTGGGCGTCAACGCCTTCGTCGCTATCACCGTGGCAACCAACCCGGAACTGACCTGGGCTGATGTCATGGGCCTGGTGCTCATTGCGGGTGTGGTCATGTTCGGCCTGGTGCTCACAGGGTTCCGGACCGCGGTGTTCAATGCGGTTCCAGCCGGATTGAAAACCGCCATCGTGGTGGGCATCGGCATGTTCATCGCACTGATCGGCCTGGTCAACGCCGGCTTCGTCCAGCGCCTCCCGGATGCCGCGAACACCACCGTTCCGGTGGGCCTGGGCTTCGACGGAGAGCTGATGGGCTGGCCGATCCTGGTCTTCGTTGTCGGCCTGCTGCTGACCATGGCCCTGGTGGTGCGCAAGGTCAAGGGCGCGATCCTGATCGGCATCGTCGTTTCTGCGATCCTTGCCAACATCCTCGAAGCCGTCTTCCACATCGGCGCGATGGAGACCAATACCTGGTCGCTGGTGGTTCCGTCGCTGCCGGAGTGGACCCTTCCGGACCTGTCGCTGATCGGCCAGGTCAGCGTGTTCGGCGCCTTCAGCAAGATCGGCGCCACTGCCGCTTCGCTGCTGGCCTTCGTCATCCTGCTCTCGATCTTCTTCGATGCCATGGGCACCATGGTGGGCTTGGCTTCGGAAGCTGGTTCCATGGACGAGAACGGGCAGATCCCCAACGTGGACAAGGTCCTGCTGGTGGATGCGGCCGGCGCGATCGTCGGCGGCGGCACCTCCAGCTCCTCGGCGCAGATCTTCGTGGAGTCCGGCGCCGGCATCGGCGAGGGCGCCCGTACCGGCCTGGCCTCGGTAGTCACCGGCCTGCTGATGATCGTCGCGATGTTCCTGAGCCCGCTGATCTACCTGGTGCCTTTCGAAGCCGTGGCGCCGGCACTGGTCGTGGTCGGTTTCATGATGATCACCCAGGTCTCCAAGATCGATTGGAACGACTGGGGCATCGCGCTGCCGGCCTTCCTGACCTTCACCCTGATGCCGTTCACCTACTCGATCGCCAATGGCATCGGTGCCGGCTTCATCTCCTACGTCTTCATCCGCGCCACGCAGGGCCGCGCCAAGGAAATCCACCCGCTGATGTGGGTTGTTTCCGCGGCTTTCGTGCTGTTCTTCGGCATCGGACTGATTGAGATGTGGGCCGGGGTCAAATAGCCCCGAAGCCCTCCAGGCGCCCCGTCATTGCTCCGGCGATGGCGGGGCGTTTTTTGCCTCCGTCCGGCGGGCACTGGCTAGGATGGGCTCTATGAGCGATCAGCAGAACACCGCTGGGCAGTGGATCCAGGTGGCCGCAGGCTTGAAGAACCCCTCGATGCGCCGGCTTCTCGGGGCCGTATTGAGCGGGCACGGGGTACCCGAGCAGGCCAATAAGTCCGAACGCAAGGACTTGGAGCGCTGGGCCAGCATCGGGCTTCTGCGCCAAGAGGGGTCCGACTGGGCGCTGAACGACGAACTGCTGGAGAAGACCTTGGCTTCGGCCTCGGCCGCGAAGGCCGACCGCGTCGGGATCCGCCGCTTCTTCGACGAACACAAGCTGCATAGCCTCCCGGCGAAACCAGCGGACCGCCATGAAGTGCTGGTCTACCTGCGCAATGCGGTGATAGGAGCCGGGGACGAACTGCGCGAAGAGCAGCTCAATGAACGGCTGCGGGTATTCCACCCGGACGTCGCGCTGCTGCGCCGCTACATGGTTGACCACGGCCTGCTGCAGCGCGCAGCAGACGGGAGCGGATACCGGATGGGCCCCGGGAGCTAGCCGGTAATCGGCACGGCCCCGGTGGCGAAGCGCTGCACTGCCGCCCCTGAAACCAGCTGCGCCGGCAACGGCGCAGTGCGCAGGCTGCGTTCGAATGCAGGGCCGAGCTTGAGCGGTTCGTCGCTGGCCAGGAACACGATGTTCCCGTAGCGCCGGCCCTTGAGCATCGGCGGGTCGGCGATCATGGCCACATGCTCGAAGACCTCCAGCAGCGTCGCGGCTTCCGCCTTGGCGCCGGACAGGTCCGCGGTATCGCCGCAATTCATGATGTAGACGCCCCCGGCATCCAGCACGCGCTGGGCTTCGCGGGCGTAGTCCGCCGTGGTCAGCACGCGCGGGGTGGTGCTCCCGGCGAAGACATCGCGGATGATCACATCGCGGCTCGCATCGCTCAAGGTGGGCAGCACCTGGGCTGCGTCTCCCACGCGCAGGCGTACCAGCGGAGCGCGCGGAACCTCGAAGTGGACGCGCACCAGCTCGGCCAGCTTGGCATCCAGTTCCACCACGACCTGCCGGGCGTTTTCATAGCTGGCCGCGACCCAGCGGGCCATGGAGCAGCCACCTCCGCCAAGGTGGAGCACGCGCAGCTTGCGGGCGCGCCCGTCGTATTGCCCGGCCGGGAAACCGATGGCGAAGACCGGTTCCATCCAGCGCATGTACTCGAAATCGAGGTAGGCCGGGTCCTCCAGGTCCACATGGGAGGAGGGCACGCCGTTGACCTTCAGGATATAGCGGCTGGCGCCGTAGGGATCAGCTTCAATGATCGCCGTTCCGGTGTCGATCGGATACTCTCCGAGCATTGATTCCTTGGCATCCCTAGCCACGCGCGCGCACCATTCGTTGTTCGATTAAGCCATCCCAGCTGCCAGTCAGGGCTTCACTGGTTCCATCAGGCGTGAATCCCTGCTTCGCGAAGAAGGCCAGGGCCCTCTCGTTGCCTTGCAGGACCCAGACCAGGGCGTCGTGCTGTCCAAGGACAACATCGAAGAGGTGCTGGCCCAGTCCGGTACCGTAGTACTCTTCCAGGACATAGAGCATGCCCAATTCGACGTCTACTCCGGCATCCTGGTCTTCTTCGATGACCGGAGTTCCACCGGCTAGCCCGATGATGCGGCCATCGCGGTCTTCCGCGATGAAGAACTGCGCTCCGGATGCCAGCCCGCGTTCCCACCAGGCTGTCTGGCCATCAAGTTGGCCTTCATGGTGGGCGAAAAAGGACTCATCGCGAAGTGTGGCGTACGCTTCTCGCCAGGCTTGCAATTTCATTTGCAGCGCTGGGCGGACGTCTTGTTCAGTAGCCAGTCGGATTCGGTAGTCGTTCATTTGCGGCACTTCTCTAGCCTACGGCAGTGACTTCGCTATTTTCTTCCAACGCACCAAGGCCCCCTCCTACTAAAGTAGTATTGCGGACTGTCCAAATGCTTGAAAAAATATTCACGTAGTCGTAAACTTTTTGGCTCAAAGGGGGGTCGGACTTGAACCGGAATACAAAATACGCTGCCTTGACTGGTGGCCTTGTCGGTTCCCTGACCCTGACCATCAGCCTTTCCTCGACCTTCTGGGTGATTTTGCTCGGTTGCGTTCTCCTAGCCGCCGGCTTCAGCATTCTGGCCAGGTTCGAACGCTTCTGGGGCCCGGCCGAACCGGACCACTACTACTACATCGTTCCCATGCTGGTTGGCCCGGTAGTTGCGGGGCTGGTGCGCAATACCGGTTATGCCCTGTGGGTCGGCCCGCCGATGGGTCTTCTCTGCGGATTGGGCGTGTACTTCTTGATCCTGAAGTCGCCGCCGTTCAAGCACGATGAAGCCGGGGAACTCGAATTCGAGCGCCCCGAGCGCTATCCAACGCGCTAGAGGACTCGCGCTAGCGCGAACCCGTCCCACCCCTTGACGCCTATAGTCTGCAGCGCCGTGGCTGATACGCGCGGGTCATCGCGCAACCACCGCAAAGAGTCCTGGATTCCGCGAACATCGGCTTCTTGCGTCCCATGCCGGGATGGGTCATCCAAGACCGCGCCGCTGCGCACCACGTTGTCGAGCACCAGCACGGTGCCTGAATGCGCCAGCTCCAGTGCGCGTTCCAGGTAGGGCACGTTGTTGCGCTTATCGGCATCTATGAAGATCAGGTCAAATGGTGCAACGCGTTTGAAAATCAGCGAATCCATGGAACCCTGAGCGGCCCCCAACCGGATTTCAACACGTTCTGAAAGCCCTGCCCGCTGCAAGTTCTCACGCGCAATCGAGGCATGCAGGGGTTCAAATTCGCAGCTGATGACGGTACCAGCTGCACCGACGCCCCGGGCGAGCCAGCTGGTGGAGTAGCCTCCGAGGGTTCCGATCTCGAGGACCCTCCGGGCACCTGTGATCTCGGTGAGCAGCTGGAGGAACTTTCCCTGGGCAGGACTGACTTCAATCCGTGGAAGCCCGGCACTATGGGAATGCTCCCGGCCTGCCTCCAAGGCATCAACGCGCAACCCCAGCGCCTGTTCCAAATATTCATCGACGGCTGCGGCATGGTGCTCTGCAGAATGGTGGATCATGACGACATGTTCTCCTCACTATCCTCAATAGCCTTCTCCAGGCGTTGGATTTTGCCATCGAGCTCACCTTCGTAACCGGGCCGAATATCGGCTTTCAACACCAGCGATACGCGCGAACCGAATCGGCCAACGGCCATGGTGGCTTGCTTGACTACCTCCATGACTTCGTCCCATTCACCTTCGATCTCGGTGAACATGGAGCTGGTGCGATTGGGGAGGCCAGAATCGCGGACGATTTTCACCGCTTCGGCCACTGCATCGTGGACCGAACCGTTGGGGTTGTCGTTACTTGGGGCTACGGAGAAAGCTACAATCATGCTTCCACTGTCCCACTACGCCTTGTGCTTGTCATCCGCCTTGCAGGCAATATCTAGGCAGCTAGTCCGCTCGCCCTCAAGACGATGGCCGCCAGAGCACCGACGACAACGACGACAAGATAGGGTGCCTTGAAAGCCAGTGCGATAATCGCCGCCGCGAGCGCACCGATACGGGCGCCAATCACCAGTTCCTGCCCGGAGGTGAAGGCGTTGACCGTCACCAACGAGGCGAGCAACGCAATGGTCAGCGTGGCCGCGACATGGGACATGGTCGGCGAGTCCAGAACCTTGCGTGGCACAAAGTAGCCGCAGAGCTTGATTGCGTAGGCCATCAGGCAGGCTCCCAGAATCCACCAGCTCAATTCGCTCAAGGCTGGTCCTCCTCAATGCTTTCCAGATCGCCGTGCTCGGTCGCAGCCGGGGTCCGGCGGCCGGTGGCCACCGCGTAGATCGCAGCGCAGGCCGCGGTTACCAGAATCGGCAAGCCCGGCGCGGTGACCGGCACAGCCAGCGCGGTGAGGATTGCGGCCGCAATCGCGATCATGACCGGTTCAACTGACTTCAAGCGCGGCCAGAGCAAACCGATGAAGGCGGCGACCGCGGCGCCATCGAGCCCCCAAGCCGCGGGGTCCCCCATGCGTTCTCCGAGCAAGGCTCCGACGAGGGTGAATAGATTCCACAGGACGTAGACGCCCATCCCGGCGGTGAAGAAACCACGGCGCTTCTCGGCCAGGTCCGATTGCCCCAAGCTGACTGCGGTGGATTCATCGATGGTCACCTGGGCCATCCAGGGCACATGCCGTCCCAAAGGCCGCAATGCCTGCTTGATCTGCATCCCGTACACGGCATTGCGGATTCCCAGCAGCGAAGCGGCGGAGAACGCTGCCGAGGCAGCACCTCCGCCTGAGATCACGCCGATAAAGGCGAACTGCGATCCGCCGGTGAACATCAAGGCGCTCAAGGCAACGGTTTGCCACAGATCCAGTCCTGCAGCAATGGACAGGGCCCCGAAGGAAATGCCGTAGAGCCCGGTGGCGATCGCGATGGAAAGGCCCATCCTGGTCGCCGGAGTGAACCAGCTAGCGGACGTGGCGTGCATCGTACCTGACCTTGTAGACACCGCGCTTGACCTTTGCGTCGCCGATCTCGACGTGCTGCAGCTGGTTCAGGTGCTTCACGTGGGTGCCACCGCAAGGTTCGGCATTCACCCCGGCGATGCTCACGGTACGGATGCCCTGAGCATCGGTGGCCGTTGTGATTTCTCCGCCGCCAGCGATGAGTTCATCGACGCGTCCTTGGAGCCAGGCCTTGGCGGCGGCCCGTTCGTTCTCATCACCCAATGGCAGGTCGAGGCTGGCCGGATCGAAGTCGAGCCGCGACTGCCCAGGGAAGTGCGAGTGGCCCTGGTGCTGCCAGCCGCGGTCTTCGCCAGCGAAGCCCAGGACGTGCCCTGCGGTGTGCAATGCGGCATGGGAAAGGCGCAGCTCGCCATCGATCTCAGCTAGGACCTGATCACCCACCTGCCGGGCGCCGGCGCCGTACAAGACCACCAGTGCATTCGCGTCGCGCTGGACTGAGACAGGCAGCCCGTCCACGGTGCCTGAGTCTTCGGGCTGGCCTCCACCACGGGGATGGAAGATATTGGGGCTCAGGGCAATCCACTGCCCGTCTTCGCCGCTTCCCGTCGCAATGACTCGGGCCTCCGCAGCAAAAATGTACGTGTCCTGCAGGTACAGGTTGACCTGTGCGATTTCTCCGGTGTTCATGTGGCCTAGCTCAGCTCCAATTCTTTGCGCAGTTCTGCCGGGCGGTTGCTCGTCAATTCCCCGACACCCAGGTCCACCAGGAATTGCGCATCCGCGGGACGGTCAACCGTCCAGATGCGCGCCTTCAGCCCTTGTTCCAGCCATCGGCGCACAAGATGCTCATTGGCTCGGGTCCAGGCGACCCCGGATCCAATGATGCCAGCTCCCCCTGCGTTGATCAGTTCGATTCCTTCAGGCACGGAGCGGTAAAGAACATCGTAGACACCTGCTCGCCCCAGGTCGCCGGAATCAATGAGCTGCCGGACATAGTCCGGGTTGACCTCGGTCATCAGTTGGCACAATAGTGAAGTGCTGACGGTGCGTGCCAGATAGCGCAGGGAATTCGGCTCAAAGCTCATCAGGGTCACCGCGATCTGCCCTTGCGAGCCGGCCGTGCCCGTCTGCGGGTCGAAGCCATGGGCTGCGAGAACCTGCAGCACACCCTTTTCGAGCAGGTGGCCATAGGGGCTTGGATGCTTGATTTCGATAGCCAGGCCAATTGGCTTGCCGCGTGCTTCAATGAGCTCGAAAAGTTCGCCGAGGCTCAGGAGCTGTTCATTCTCCGCCCCGTACTCGGCCGGGACCATGCTCGGAACGACTCCAGTGAAGTCCATGGCTTTCATCTGGGCCAAGGTAAATCCGGCAACCAGACCGGCTGAATCAGAGGTGCGGTCGACTGTTGGATCGTGGTGGCAGACGACGATTCCGTCTTTGCTCAGATGGACGTCGCATTCGATTCCATCGGCGCCTTCGTCGATGGCCTGCAGATAGGCAGCACGAGTGTTCTCCGAATATTTATGGGAGCTGCCGCGATGGGCGAAAAAAAGCGTATCCATAATTCCTACGCTACGCGATCATCGCTCCTTGGCAACGCAGATTGCCCTCTGCCAAGACGCTTATTTCTTCGACTGCTTTCGTGGCTTCGGCCTGCGGATGCAAGCACTTGCTGCCATCGTGCAAAACACGAAGTTACCCGGCAAGAAAAGGTGTCCGCTTTCCTGATTCTGCCCCGGAATTCCAAGGCAAAATCGCCATCGTCATGGGAATCAGCCTGCACGCTGATAGCTGGCTGCGATTGCCCCGCTGGCCAGTGGCTGCGCTGATATCAACTGGAGGTGACGGGAATCCTGCAATCCTGCCTCATGCAGGGTTGGTCCATGCCCGGCGATGACTGGATGGACTAGGAAGTGGTATTCGTCGATAAGTTCCATCCGGTCCAGAACCGTTGCCAATTTGCCGCTACCGAGCAGCACTCCATTGGGGTACTGGTCCTTCAGCTTCTGCACCGAGGCGCGTAGGTCGCCGCTTAGCAAGTGCGAATTCTTCCACGAGTACGCGGTGCGGGTGCTTGAGACAACGTACTTGGGCTTCTCCTCCAGCTGCTGCGCCCAGCGAAGCAGCGCTGGTGGCGCTGCGATATCTCCATGAGCGACGGCCGGCCAGTAATCTTCCATCAGCTCGTAGGTGGCACGCCCCCAGAGCATCGCTCCGTGCGCATTCATCAGTCGTGTGAAGTAGTCGTGCAATTCGTCGTCGGCGATGCCTTCGCGATGATCTACACAGCCATCCAGCGTGACGTTGATGCTGAATGTCAATTGTCCCATCGCAAGCTCCTGTAGCTATAGCCTCACCACCAGGTCCCCGGTGCCTTGACTGTAGGGTTGCCGGCCAGCCACGTCAAGCAGCGACGATGCATCATCAGGCAACCGGTGCGAAAGCAAAGACAGGCCCGTTCGCATCGGCGATGTCCGCCCAGCATCTGCGTTGGATGCAGAACCTGTAAGCGAAATACAATTTCACGCTCATCTTCCGGGAGACTAAGCGTCAAAGGTAGGCTCGCAGTATGCCGCCACCAGACTCATCCCCAAGTTTGTCCCCTGGTCCCCGCGACCTCATGCCCATTGTCCAGGGCCTGGTCCAAGGCCCCTGGCCAAAGACCGAAGTCGAGCGTGAAGTCCTGTTCGGTGCCCTTGGATTCGTTTCCGGAAACAACGTTGATGCCGAAGACCACGATTCACCACATCAAATGATGAGCCTAGACCTCGGCCTGCCAGGAAAAATGGTGAGTTTTTGGGATACTTACCGTCAGCAATTCCTCAGCGTCTGCACCCACCTCTACGGATCGCTGAACGCCCAGGACCCGGTGGCCCAGTATGGCTACGAAGCCCTGCAGGCGCAGCTTTCCCAACTGTATGGCGCTCCTGAGCGCCCTTGGGACGACGAAGATCAGCCGGTGGGCATGTGGCGCTGTAATGGCCGGAGCATCACCCTGCAGCTATTTGACCGGTCGGATAGCACCGTGATGCTCACCATCGAAGACCTGGCACTCGCGTCAATAATTGAAGCCGAAGAAGCAGCCCACTAGTCTTCTCACTCCTTGGACGGCTTGAAGCGGTTCAAAGCGATTGCGATGCTTCGATAATAGGCAGGCCGCAAGCCAACAGGAACAGTGCTTAAACAAGTGCAGGGGCCAGGCTTTCATGCCTGGCCCCTGCACGGGTTAAACAGGTGAGGCCCCGGCACCAAACGGTACCAGGGCCTCAAACCATCTACTCAAGTTAAGTCCGGCGGTGACCTACTCTCCCACACCCTCACGAGTGCAGTACCATCGGCGCAGTGGGCCTTAGCTTCCGGGTTCGGTATGGGACCGGGCGTTTCCCCCACGCTATGACCGCCGTAACAATCACGAAGCACACAAACCAAAACGTTTCCTGGTCAATGTTTTCCGGTGCTACAAAGTCTTGTATCCGTATTTGCTGGCTAGAGGTTGTTGTCTCGTAACCGCATAGTGAACGCGAACAGCATTGAAATCATCAGTTCAAATATTGTTTTATTGTGTGTTGAAAGTCATC
>NZ_JBIVXE010000007.1:0-1184 GCF_044769125.1 Glutamicibacter sp. NPDC090743
GGTGTGGGAGAGTAGGTCACCGCCGGACTTAACTTGAGTAGATGGTTTGAGGCCCTGGTACCGTTTGGTGCCGGGGCCTCACCTGTTTAACCCGTCCCCTGGTAATCGACTTGCTAAAGCCTATGGGTTCAGTTTCATGCTGGGCCCTTTTTGTCGTTAACCCCTTTTAGAAGAGTTGAATCTATCAATGGGCTTCGATCGGCTACGCATGCGTCGATGGCTGGGGGGCAACCTTAGGGCCGCCACTGAGTGTCTTGCCACATTGGACCCGTTTCCCTATGGTATGACTCGTGCCTCCCGTAGACTTGAATTTAGATGTACATGCCTCGAGGGCATGCTGAATAGTTAATAGTGAAGTGATTTGCAAAGGCAAACACGAAGGTTGCGGTATTGAGATAGCCGCTGAAGGGGACATTAGATGTCTAACGAATTCCGCCGTAACTCCGACAACGGACGAGGCGACTTCCGGAACTCAGATTCAAACCGCAACAACTCCCGCGATGGCTTCAAGCGTCGCGACGACCGTAGTGATTTCAAGCGCACCGACGATAACCGTGGTGGCTTCCGCGGTGACCGTAATGCTGACCGCGGCGGTGACTTCAAGCGCGACGACAACCGTGGTGGTGGCTTCAAGCGTGATGACAACCGCGGTGGCGTTTTCCGCAATGATGACCGTGCTGGCTTCCGTGGCGAGCGTCGCGATGACAACCGTGGCGGTGGCTTCAAGCGTGATGACAACCGCGGTGGTGGCTTCAAGCGTGACGATAGCCGCGGTGGCGGTTTCCGCAATGATGACCGTGGTGGTTTCCGCGGCGAGCGTCGCGATGACAACCGCGGTGGTGGCTTCAAGCGTGATGACAACCGCGGTGGTGGCTTCAAGCGTGATGACAACCGCGGTGGTGGCTTCAAACGCGATGACAACCGCGGTGGTGGCTTCAAACGCGATGACAACCGTGGCGGTGGCTTCAAACGCGATGACAACCGTGGCGGTGGCTTCAAGCGTGATGACAACCGTGGCGGCGGTTTCCGCAATGATGACCGTGGCGGCTTCAAGCGTGACGACAACCGCGGTGGCGGTTTCCGCAATGATGACCGTGGTGGTTTCCGCGGCGAGCGTCGCGATGACAACCGTGGCGGTGGCTTCCGCAATGATGACCGTGGCGGCTTCAAGCGTGATGACAACC